>DASXNN010000050.1:0-13806 GCA_036495045.1 Candidatus Udaeobacter sp. | reverse complement strand
AGAAGAAATATCTGGACCTCATGACCTGCGTCCGAAAGTGCGTCGCTGTGAAGGAAAGGAAAAGCAGCCTTTGTCGGGTCATCTGATCCCCAGGCGCTTTTCATGAGGATCTTCAGTTTGACTGCGGCCGCGGTGGCAGTGGAGGATCCCGCAGCTGCGAAAAAGGGAACGGCTGCCAGCTGCCTCAGGAATGATCGCCGTATCACAAAACGCGATATAACCAGAAGTGGACTGCATTCTGCAATCCATTTCGTATCACATCAACGCCCTCGAGTTTGACGGGTCGGTTTACTTTGCTCGGGAGTTTTCGTCTCGCTTGTCGCGGCAGTATCACGATAAAACAAAATGCCGTGGGCTCGTAAATTGGTGATCAGTGCATGCAAGTCGTCAGCCAATTGTTGATTGGTCAAAAGCGAAGGCAGCAGACCTTTCCCCTGCGTTGCCGTGCGAAGCAATTTACGGGTGTCGCCGATCGCATTCTGCAAATCGTCAGCCGCCTTTTTTGCCGACTCCATCGTTGAATCGGCCTTCTCGATCACGCCATCCAATTTCTTTGAAGATTCTGCAAGCGCACCGGTTGCTACGTTCAAATGTTCCATGCTTGCTTTTAGATTCCCCATATTCTCGGAGGACAGGGTATCCTGACTTAACCGCGTCGCGGCCGTGTCGATCTTTCGCACTGTCCCGCGGAGGTCGCTCACGAGCGCGCCGCCTTCACGCGTGAGGTCGTCAATGCCAGTTTCACGCGCGCCGCTGATGTAGGTATTTGGCGCCAGGAAAGCCTTCGGCTGGCCGGGCGGCATCGTCACGTTTACGAACCGATCGCCGAGCAACCCGGAACTTCCAACGGTAAATTTGCTCCCTTCAGGGACCTTAATGTAATCGTAAATCTTTAGCGGTACATCCACGCCCTGGCCTTCGCGCACCATTCGTGGACCACCCGAAACTTTTCCGATTTTCGCGCCCGCGAGCAGAACATCGGAACCTTTCAACAGGCCGCTCGCGTCGTTGAAGCGAACGGTGAGACCGTAATACGTTTTGAGGCCTTCACCCAGTCGGCCGAATTGCACGACCAGCGCACCTAACATCGCTAATCCGACGAAAACGAACGCGCCGACCTTAAATTCCAAACCTCGCTCGTGCTGGTTCATTAGTTTCCAACTCTCATCTCTCAAGCTTCAACTCTCAACTTTGTTCCCCGCGCTCTTCAGCAGAACGGCCAAGCAAGAAACCCTGCAAAATCGGATCGTTTGTCTGCTGAAGCTGAATGGGCGTGCCGTAAAAATAAATTCGACCTTCGTGCAAGTAGGCAATGTGATCGGCGACGGCGAATGCGCTTTTCATGTCGTGCGTGACCACGATGCTCGTCATTCCGAACCGCTCCTGTAATCGGCGAATCAACCGATTGATACTGTCCGAGACTACCGGATCCAGGCCGGAAGTCGGTTCGTCATATAGCACGCATTTCGGTCGGCGAATAATCGAGCGCGCAAGACCGACCCGCTTCTTCATTCCCCCGCTGAGACTGACCGGCATTTTTTCTTCCTGCCCTTCCAGCTCCACGACGTCGAGCATCTCGCGAACCTTTTCGCGCAAGACTTTTGGCTCCCGCTCGCCCGCTTCTCGCAACGGAAAGGCGATGTTTTCCGCCACCGTCATCGAATCAAAAAGCGCGGCGCCTTGAAATAAAATGCCAATTTTTTGCCGGATGGCGCCGAGCTGACGCTCGTTCAAGCGGGTAATATTCTGGCCTTCGATCCAAATTTCGCCCGCATCGGGCTGCATCAATCCAACCAGGTGCTTGAGCAAAACGCTCTTACCTCCACCGCTGCGACCAATGATGGCCAGCGTTTCACCGTGTGCGACGTTGAGATCAACGCCGCGCAAAATATCCTGGGCGCCGATTCTCTTCTTTAAATCGCGCACCACCAGCATCGAACCATTGTCTCGATCTGACGAGGATGTTGCCGACATCTGACGCGACGTTTCGATCATTGATAGCCGGCCGGATAAATGATGTTGAGCAACATTGTGAGAAAGAAATTGCAAATCAGGACCGCAAGCGACGCGTTCACCACTGCTTCAGTTGTCGCGCGGCCGACGCCGACCGCACCTTCGCGCGCGCTTAATCCTTTCTGGCAACTGATAAACACAATCAAAATCCCGAAACAGAACGCTTTCGACAAGCCCATGATGATGTCGCGGTTGCGCGTCCAGCGCACCATGTTGGCCATGTAATAAGTGCCGTTAATCTCAAGCAGAAAAATCGCGATGAAATAGCCTGCAGCGATGCCGACCGCGATGCATTCGGCGACCAGGAGCGGCATCGACACCATCATGGCGAGCGCGCGGGGCACGACCAGATAATCGGTCGGGTAAACCGCGAGCGCACGCAACGCGTCGATTTGCTCGGTTACCTTCATCGTGCCGATTTCCGCCGACATGGCCGCGCCGACGCGACCCGCTACCATCAATGCGGCGAGCACCGGACCAAGTTCGCGACAGATTGCAACCGATACCACTGCGCCGGTGGCCGATCCCATTCCGATTTTGTTAAACTGAAAGAAGGTCTGCGCTGAAAAGACCGCGCCAGTAAATGCACCCGTGGTCACGACAACAAGTTGCGAAAGCAATCCAATCTCAACGATTTGGTTAAGAAATAATTTCCAGCGGAGCTTGTGCGTGAAAATAGAACGGAATGTGTCCGCCGCCAGCAACACGACCTCGCCCAGATATTGAACAAGCCGAAGTAGCGGCGCCCCAAGTGCATTAAACAATCGAGCAATCATCAGACAGGCAGCGACAAATTATGTCACAGCCTCTTAAACGCCAAGCGGCTCCGTTTTTGATTTCGGCCGAAGTTCTGGGGGGACCGCAGCGATAAAGCGTGTGTAGACTTCAATTCCAAGCCCGCCGCAGAGACTTCCAGCTCCATCATTGCGGCGGAAGTTTAGCGAGCGTCCCGCACCATGCAATGCTTTCAACGTTCGGCAGATTGGCAGGTTTGCGCAGCACGCAAAGCTGCGATAAGAAGGGGGCCAGCCTAAGTATGAGTCGCACGGTTCAACTTCTGCTCGCAAGCAATTTTCTGCTCAGTGTTCTGTTTTTCGGAGGATGCGAAACCCTCCCGCAAGGAATTCAGGACGCCAAAATCCAAATGGCGCAGCGCATCGCTGCCGAACCGGCGGGGGATTATTTTATTGGCCGCCGCTACTACAAACCCGATTTCAAGTTTTGGGGTTACGTGCGGCGGCCAGGTGAGCCCTGGAGCAGCGCACAATTGGTGATGCTGAATGAAAAGCAGAAACTCGCGCCAGACCGCGAGCCCCTTAATTTCGGAAGCGACAATAATTACGAATACAAGCTTTACGGTAACTTTAGCGGCGACAAAGTCTACGAGCCGGCGAGCAACAGCATTTATCCCGAATTCGTTTTAAAAGGTTACGAGTTAATCTCGACCAATCCGGCACCGATTTTTAAGAGTCAATTTCGCGGCAAGGCCCCAGAGGATCTGCGTTACACAGTTGAGAAGCCGGAGTAAATTTGCTGTTGTCATTCCGAGCGAAATCGAAGAATTTTCCACTGTTATTTCCGATCGGCTATCTGACTTAAAAGTGGATCCGCTTGCCGGGGAATTCATTCGCTATCTGGCGGTCGAGCGGAATGCCTCCCCCCGCACGCTTAAAGCGTATCGCGAGGCGCTGGCTGCGTTTCGGGCGAAAAATAAGACGCCGTGGAAGAAGTGCACGGCGAATGATTTCCGCGATTATCTGTTCGGGTTGATGAAGCGCGGGCAGGCACGCTCTTACGTGCGGTTGCAATTTTCCGCCTTCCGCACGTTTTATCGTTTTCTGGTGGATCGAAAAAGACTTCCGCGCGATCCCGTGCGTGAACTGCAACTGCCAAAGATAGAGAAGAAACTTCCGCTCGTGCTCACGCGTCAACAGGTTGAAGAGCTGCTCGGTGCGCCAGCGCGTCTCATGAAGAATCGAGCCGCGCCCCTCTGGATGCCACTCCGGGATATTGCAATCATGGAACTTTTTTACAGCAGCGGCTTGCGTTTAAGCGAGCTGGCCGCTCTCGATGTAGCGGATGTCGATCTTTACACTGAGTCAGTGCGAGTCTTTGGCAAAGGCCGAAAGGAACGCATCTGCCCCGTGGGATTTCCCGCGCTGGAGGCCATCTCACGATATCGCGCCGCGGCCAACGTGCATTCGGGAGCGCTCTTCACAAACAAGCTACGCAAACGAATGTCCACGAGGTCGATCTGGCTCGTCTTGAAACGCTATTTGCGGCACACGTCTATCCCAATTTCAGTCAGCCCGCACAAACTTCGGCACAGCTTTGCGACGCACATGCTCGATCGCGGCGCCGACTTGCGCAGCGTGCAGGCGTTGCTCGGCCATGCCAGCCTTTCGACCACGCAAATTTATACGCACGTCACTGTCGAGAGACTGAAGAAGGCTTACGCGGACGCCCATCCGCGGGCCTAGCTGGTAGGGCTCGACCGTTTGGCCGAGCCGAGAGGAGTTTCAGCTAACTCGCGGGCGCTACGGCGCTCCCATGCGGTTCCACGACGTGGAACGCCAGTTTTCCATCCGCGGCTGTCACCTCGACACGGTCACCCGCCTTGATATTGCCCCGGAGCAATTCTTCGGCAAGTGGGTCTTCGAGATAACGCTCGACCGCGCGGCGCATTGGCCGCGCGCCGTAATTAGGATCATAACCCTTCTCGATCACGAATTCGTGCGCTGCGGTGTCGAGCACGATTTCGATCTCTTTCATCTTGATCCGCGCCTTCACCTTCGCCACCTCAAGATCGACAATGCGCATCAGGTGCGGTTTATCGAGCGAATGGAAGACAATGGTTTCATCCAGACGATTGAGAAATTCGGGCTTAAAGACGCGCTTGGTTTCTTCCATGATCTTGTCACGCATCGATTCGTAATCATGTCCTTCCCGTGGCGCGCCGAAGCCCATCACCGTCTGTTTTTTAAGCAATTCGGCGCCTACGTTCGAGGTCATGATAATGATTGTATTGCGAAAATCGATCTTCCGACCTAACGAATCAGTGATTTTCCCTTCCTCGAGGATCTGCAGAAGCAAATGCATCACATCCGGATGCGCTTTCTCAATTTCATCAAAAAGGACCACCGAATATGGGCGGCGGCGCACCGCTTCGGAGAGTTGTCCACCTTCCTCATAGCCGACGTAACCCGGGGGCGAACCAATCAAGCGCGAGGCGGTGAATTTTTCCATGTACTCAGACATGTCGATCTGAATGAGCGCGTCGGAATCGCCAAACATGAATTCGGCCAGCGTGCGAGCGAGATAGGTTTTGCCCACGCCGGTTGGGCCGAGAAAGACAAACGAACCGATCGGACGCCTCGGATCCTTCAAGTCGGCGCGCGAACGGCGCAACGCTTTGCTGATAGCGGTGACGGCTTCTTCCTGACCGATGACGCGCTGCATCAGCTCCCCTTCCATCAGCAGCAGTTTCTGCGTCTCCTCCTGTTCCATGCGCTGGAGGGGAACGCCGGTGACTTTTGAAATGATGTGCATCATGTCGTCGCCCGTGACGACCACTTCTTTCTCTTCGCGCTCTTCGCGCCACTTGTTCAAAATTGCATCGAGCTTCTCTTTGGTTTGCTTCTCGCTGTCGCGAAGTGCTGCGGCCTTTTCAAAGTCCTGCGCTTTAATCGCCGCTTCTTTTTCCAGCCGGATATCTTCGATTTCCCTCTCGATTTCCTTAACATTCGGTGGCCGCGTCATCGCGTTGATGCGCGCCCGGGCCCCGGCTTCATCCATCACGTCGATTGCTTTATCGGGCAGAAAACGGCCAGTGATGTAACGGTCGGAAAATCTAACCGCAGTCTCGAGCGCTTCGTCGGTGAGTTTCGCTTTGTGATGCGCCTCGTATTTCGGACGCAAACCTTTCAGGATTAGGATCGCTTCATCGACCGTCGGCGCATCGACCTTCACTGTCTGGAAACGGCGTTCCAGCGCGGCGTCTTTCTCGATGTACTTGCGATATTCGTTCATGGTCGTGGCTCCAACACACTGCAACTCCCCACGACTCAACGCCGGCTTAATGATATTCGAGGCGTCCATCGCGCCCTCGGCTGAACCGGCGCCGACGATCGTGTGCAGCTCATCGATAAACAGGATGACGTTTTTAGAGCGGCGAATTTCGTCCATGACCGCTTTGATGCGTTCCTCGAATTGACCGCGGTATTTTGTTCCCGCAACCATTAAAGCCAAATCGAGCGTGATCACTCGTTTGTCGCGAAGCAGTTCTGGCACGTTACCGTTCGCAATCTCTTGCGCCAGCCCCTCGGCGATGGCCGTTTTGCCGACACCGGCTTCCCCGATGAGGACCGGATTGTTTTTAGTCCTTCGGCAAAGCACTTGAATGACGCGCTCAATTTCATTGCGTCGGCCAATTACGGGATCGAGCTCATCTTTTTTGGCAAGATCGGTAAGATCGCGGCCAAATGCGCGGAGGGCGGGAGTCTTGACATCTTTCTTTGTTGGTTCGCCGCCTTCCTGGTCTGCCTCAGATGGCATGAAATTTGGATCAAGCTCTTTAAGAATTTCATTGCGGGTGCGTTCGATATCGACTTCCAGACTCTTGAGCACCCGCGCCGCCACGCCCTCTCCTTCCCGCAAAAGCCCGAGTAAAATGTGTTCCGTCCCGACGTAGGAGTGATTGAGCGCTTTGGCTTCCTTACCGGCGAGCGCCAGCACTTTTTTCACGCGTGGCGTGTATGGGACATTCCCAACCATCTTGGTTTCCGGGCCAGAGCCCACCTGCTTCTCCACTTCTACGCGCACAGTCTCAAGGTCGAGACCCATCTTTTGCAAAACGTTCACCGCAACCCCCTGCCCCAGTTTAATGAGCCCCAAAAGGAGGTGCTCGGTGCCGACGTAGTTGTGATTAAAGCGATCGGCCTCCTTGCGAGCAAGCGCCAGGACCTGTTGAGCGCGGGGCGTGAAATTATTCATTGTTCGACGGCCCGGCAATCGAGCCATTGCCCGATTCCCTCGCCATCTTACTAATATCAGGTTTGGGGAAGAGTTTCAAACGTTCGCGAATAATTTGAGCGCGCAAATGATCACGCTCTTCGGCATTTAGTTTTTGTTGAGAGCTTTTCTGCAAATGCGCCGGCTGTGTGTCGATGAACAATTCGTCGATAGGCAGACGTCGATCTTCCGGGAATGCGCCCAGATCGACGCCGAGTTTGATGATCGACAATAAGTTGAGTGCTTCCTTGGAAGCCATCGCGTGCGCATAGGTCAAGACCCCGTAGGCTCGCCCGATCTGGTCCCACAGCGTATTTGATCTTTTCTGGAGCAAAACCTGTCGCGCGTCATGTTCCTTCTCGATGATTGTTTCAATCACTTTGCTAAGACGATTGATGATCTCGTCTTCCTTTTCACCGAGGGTGGTCTGATTTGAAATCTGGAAGAGGTTTCCCATTGCCTCGGTCCCTTCACCGTACAGACCGCGCACAGCAAGACCGATTTTGCCCACAGCCTGAATGACCTGATTAATCAGTTCACTCAGCACAAGCCCCGGCAAATGCAACATCGCGGACGCGCGCATGCCCGTGCCCACATTCGTAGGGCACGCGGTCAGGTATCCAATGCGCTGATCGTAGGCGAATTCCAGCTTGCTCTCGAGCGCACTGTCGATCTTATCGACGAGTTTGAAGGCCTGTTTCAACTGCAAACCGGAGCGGATCGATTGCATGCGCAGATGATCTTCTTCATTGATCATGATACTGAGGGTTTGCCGGCGATTCATCACCACCGCGCTGCCGACACCCTTGGCAGCATGCTCCCGGCTGATCAGATGGCGTTCGACAAGAACCTGCCTCTCCAAGGCAGAAAGTTCTTGCAGACTTTCCGAAAATGAATCCTGCATCTCGGTCAGCTCTTCCACACGCGGTCTGATTAGCTCAAGGATAGAAGTGCGTTCCGCTTTCTTGGCCCAACCCGGAAAAGCACGGTTGCGCAAATTGCGCGCGAGCCGAACACGGCTGCTAATGACGATTTGGTGATGAGGCCCTTCACCGCGCAGCCATTCTCCGGCGGTGGCCATGACATTGGAAAATTTCATCGCTAACTCGCGAGCTCGCTTTCCAGTTGTTTAATTTGATCGCGGAGCGAAGCGGCCGTTTCGTAATTTTCTTCCGCGACCGCTTTCTGTAAGTTCTCAGCTAGCGTGCGCATCCGGTGGTTGATCTCCATGGCGCGGTATGCGCGCTGCGGCAATTTGCCTACATGCTCGGTGCCTTTGTGCATGGCTTTCAACAGGGTGTTCAAACCTTCCCCGAATGTGACATAGCACGCGCTGCACCCGAGCCGGCCGGTCTTCTTAAAATCCGCCTGGCTAAATCCGCACACAGGACACTTCTGGGTCGCTGCTCCTTTCTCGATTTCCTCGGCAGCTCCGATGCCGAGAAGTAAATCGGCAAGTGCAAAGCCGGTCGGATCCTGCACACCTTTTTCCTTCGAGCAAGCATCGCAGAGATTCACCTTCTGCATTTTGCCTTCCAGTATCTGTGTCAGGAAGACTGTCGCATCATTGCATTTACAAACGTCGCACAACATTTCGCTTAATTAGACCCCGAAATTCGGGAAACATTCAACCCCAAATCTTTCCCGACCGGTTTCCACTCCGAACTGGAGGCGCTCAATTTTAGACAAAAATCGGCGTACCCGTCTCGTGCGTCATTGCATGAAAACGCGCGATCGTGCGCACAGTGATTGGTCCCGGCTTGCCGTTCCCAATCAAACGCCCGTCGGCTTTGACCACAGGAACAATCTCCGCAGCCGTACCAGTGAGAAAGCATTCGTCGGCGATGAAAACATCATGCCGGGTGATGTCGGCTTCCGTAATTTTGATCCCGAGTTCCGCCGCAATCTCAAACACAATCGATCGAGTAATTCCGCGCAGAGCCCCGGCTGTGATGGGCGGGGTAAATATCTGACCGCGCTTAATAATGAAAACGTTATCGGCAGTGCATTCGGCGACGTTTCCCGCGTCATTTAGCATAAGCGCTTCGTCCGCTCCCGCCAGATTCGCTTCGATCCTCGCCATCACATTATTTAGATAATTGAGCGATTTAACCGCGGGATTAAGCGCGGCTAGGCTAGTGCGACGCGTCGCGCACGTCACGATCGTCAATCCCGTTCGATAAATGTTCTCGTGATAAAGGGCGATCGTCGCGGCGATGATAATCACGCTTGGATGTTTACATTGCACGGGATTTAAACCCAGGTTGCCAACCCCGCGCGTTACCAGCAAGCGAATGTATCCATCGCGCAAATGATTTTGCCGGATCGTCTCCAGCACCGCCTCCGTCACTTCCCCCATCGTCATGGGGATTTCGAGACAGATCGAGCGCGCCGAATCCCACAGTCGATCGAGATGTTCCTCGAGCCGGAAGACGCGTCCATTATAAAAACGAATGCCTTCAAAAATGCCGTCGCCGTAAAGCAGCCCGTGGTCGAGCACGGAAACCTTGGCACTCGCTTCCGGATAAAATTTTCCATCGATGTAAATTTTCGCGTCCTTGACGCCCGTCGCTGGACGTGGGCGGCTTTCAATCGCAGGCTCGATGACTGCTTGATCTGTCGGCTCGTGGATTTTCGGTTCGTCTAACACCGTCGTATCAGTAGTCTTCATAATGCCGACAAAAATGTCCGGCGTTTAATGCGCAATGCAAGTGTGCACCGTTAAAACGTTGAAAAAGTTAAATGGTTACAAAGGCGGGACGTCTGTCCCCTTGAAAGTTGTAACCCTCTAGCAATTTAACTCTTCGATAATACGCCGTCTTTAATGTGCAATTGCCGGTCGCCGCGCGCGGCAAGCCGCGCATCATGGGTCACCACGAGCAGCGTTTTCTTTCGCTCGCGCACCAGGTTCAGAAGCAGATCGATAATTTCATCTCCAGTTTTGGAATCGAGATTACCAGTCGGTTCATCAGCGAAAATGATGTCCGGATCGTTCGTCAACGCCCGGGCAATCGCCACGCGTTGCTGTTCGCCGCCGGAAAGTTCCGCAGGCAAATGATGCATGCGATCGCCCAGACCGACGGCGACCAAACTTTCTTCCGCACTTCTTTTTGCTGCTCTTCGCCCAATCATCCCCGGAAGCAGCACATTTTCGAGTGCTGTGAGTTCAGGCAGTAGAAAGTAACCTTGGAAAACAAAGCCCATTTTCCTGTTTCGAACACGCGCCTGCACACTCGAGCTACCGTTGTAGAGCTGCCGCCCTTCGAATTCAACCGTTCCGGATTTCGGCCGTTCCAAGCCGGCAAGCGTATATAGCAGCGTCGTCTTGCCTGCACCAGACGCACCCGAGAGGAAGACCGCTTCCGCACGGCAAATTTCCATCGAAATCCCACGCAGTACTTCGATCCGTCGAGCGCCCATTCGAAATGATTGAAACAGATCTCGAGCGATCAATTGAGGCGTTCCCGTCTCCATTGGCAATAGCTTGCCTTTTATCTGTCGCAAACACAATACGAGCGCAAGAGCGTATCTCTGGCCGCGGCAACCGACACTTTCCGTACACCAAAAGCCGCCGTCGAAACTGCTTCGCGGCGGCTTCTCGCTAAGACAAGGTGCTTGTTATGCCATTCCCAGCGATTGCAGTGTCGGTTGGTCGACCGCTGCCGTCTCATAAAGTCCGTGGTCGCGTTGATAACCCGCAATTGCCTCGCGCGTTTGCGGTCCTAGCAGACCATCCACTTCACCCTGATAATAACCTTGCTGTTGCAATGCGGATTGGACATTTGCGATCACCTGATCGGGCGGCAAGTTGTTATACCCGTAGATCGGCCCGTCATAAGCGTAATATGCGTTGGGAGCATAACCCCATGCTGGGAACCAGAAGCCCGCGTTCCAATAATACCATCCGCCATATGCGAAAACTACGCGGTTATAATGGCCTCTCCACCAACCTTGGTCGTGCCATTGCGGCGTATAATTCCGGAAAACCGTATATCTTTGGCCCTGCCAGTTTTGGCTTCCTTGGATGCGTTTGCCTTGCTGGAAATTGACGGATGCAACTTTTGTCGGAGTAGTCTTCGTTGGCAGATTGAACTTCTGCGCCTTGAACGGCTTGCCCGTTGCCGTTGCCTTGCCCGCTGTCGTCCTTTTGGCTGCACCCGCTGCTTTGGTAACTTCGGTTGGTTTCGCTGTTGCCTCAGCCTTGCCTGCTCCCGCCGCTTTACCGACTTTCGCTGGCTTACTCACTTCGGTTGGTCCCCCCGTCGCTTTCGCCTTGCCTGCTCCCGTTGCTTTGCCAACTTCGGTCGGCTTGCCTGTCGCTTTCCCTTTAGCTACTCGGGTTGGTTTGCCAAATTCGGTTGGCTTGCCGGTCGTGGTTGGTTTTCCCGTAGCGGTGGGTTTTCCCGTGGTTGTTGGCTTGCCTGCTGTCGCCGGCTTGCCCACTGCTTTTCTGGGCGGCTGTGAAACTTGCCTGGCCTGGGTAGCCTTTTTCTTCTGTCCGGGTTTATTTGGTTGATTTTGCTCTTGCGCACCTGCAACACACGCGAGCGCAAGGCTACAAATTACAACAAGAAATATTCTCATGAGTTTTTTCCTTCTGGGTTGTTGGACACGGCCGTGTCCTTTTTTATTCAACGTCGATGCGATGTCGTTTGGATGCCTCATGCACCATTGCCAGCATTTCTGTAAAGCGCCATCACGTCTGTTGTCGCACCGCCTCGAATAGCACGATCGCAACTGCGGTCGCAAGGTTCAGGCTACGTGTGCTGTACATTGGGATAGCGATGCAATTGTCGATGTTACTCGCCAATAAGTCCTCAGGCAGCCCTTTCGTCTCCCGGCCAAAAACGAGGAAATCACGGTCACGGAATTTCACATCGTAATAAGGGCGGTGAGACTTTGTTGTTAGAAAGAAATAACGGGCGCTAGCTGCTTGTCCACGCTGCAATTCTCCGAACGAATCCCAAGTCAATACGTCCACCTCATCCCAATAATCGAGACCGGCGCGTTTTAATTGTCGATCCTCCAACGAGAAGCCAAGTGGTTTTACCAAATGCAGCCTCGAACGCGTCGCCAGACAAAGCCGCCCGATGTTGCCGGTATTCGGCGGAATCTCCGGCTCCACCAAAACGACGTTAAATCCGGGCGGATCCACAGATTTCGCAGATTCCCACGAGATGTTCTTCTAAAATAAATCTGCGTTACCGCGCAATCCGGCCATCATTTGAGCTTGCTCGCGACGAAGTTCTCCAGCTTCACCACGTCAGCCGCGAATTTGCGAATTCCCTCGCCAGTTTTTTCGTACGCCATCGCGTTGTCGTTCAGCATCCAGCGGAACTTCTTCTCATCCAGCTCAAGCTTCTCGACTTTCGCCGACTTCGCTTTTTCGGGATCGAGTTTGCGTTCGAGCGGTTCCGTCGATTCGGAAAGTTCTTTCATCAACTCGGGACTGATTGTCAGGCAATCGCAGCCGGCCAATTCCTGAATCTGGCCAATGTTGCGGAAACTCGCACCCATCACTTCGGTCGGGATGCCGAATTTTTTGTAGTAGGTGTAAATCTCCGCCACCGATTGCACGCCCGGATCTTCCGCGCCTTGATAATCGCGTGTGTTTTCTTTTTTGTACCAATCGTAAATCCGGCCGACGAAGGGAGAGATCAGCTGCACCTTCGCTTCGCCCGCGCGCACCGCCTGCGGCAATGAGAACATCAAGGTGAGATTGCAGCGGATCCCTTCTTTTTGCAGTTGTTCCGCGGCAAGAAGTCCTTCCCAAGTTGACGCGATTTTGATCAAGACCCGTTCGCGGGGAATTTTGCGCTCTTCGTAAAGCTTGATCAGCGTCCGCGCTTTCTTGATGGAACCCTCGACATCGTACGACAATCGCGCATCGGTTTCGGTCGATACGCGTCCCGGCACAATTTCCAAAATGTCGCACCCAAATTGGACGAGGAGATGATCGCAAATGTCCTCGATCTGCTTGTGCCCGCTTAGACCCGACTTCTTCCGATCGGCCAGCACCTCGTCGAGTAGATGCCCATATTCTTTCTTCTGCGTAGCGGCGTAAACCAAGCTCGGGTTTGTCGTCGCGTCCTGCGGCTTGAAATCCTTGATCGATTCGAAGTCGGCCGTGTCAGCAACAACTTTCGTGAACTTCTTCAGCTGATCGAGCTGGTTTAACTTTGTCTTTTTCTCGTCTGCAACAGCAATACTCATAATTTCATCCTCCGATTCTCCGGGAACGTACGCCCCGAATTGAAGATCGACAATCGCAAACTGAACTCGAGCGACGGTCGATGACCGCCGACCCGGAGGGGCGCCTCAATCCAAGTGGCTTTTCACGCCGACACCGCGTAAAACTCGCCGCGTTCTGCGCGGCTTCGCTACGCGGTTGAGTTAACGGTCATTTCTGCAAAGCAGTTCCTCAATTGTGCTTTGAGAAATCCGCGACCAGCGCCGCTTTTCAGACATCTTTCGCGACCAAGGGTATCGTGTCGGTTCAAGTAAGCTTCGTAGTAGATCAACTTCCAAGGACCGCGGTGCGACGTCGCCAATGAATTTCCTTCCGAATGTTGTCGCAATCGCCTTCGGAGATTCGATGAGTAGCCGATGTAAAATCCGTGATCGCGCACCGACTGAAGTACATAGACGTAATGCATCAACTGAATGTCACCCCTGGCGCGTGAGCACAGCTTTTACGCGCTGATCCAATAATTTCGGTTTGTTCCGCGACGCCGAAGTCGGTAGAGTGGGAGGCATGTCCGGCATTTTCTCCAGCTGTTCTGA
>DASXNN010000049.1:0-8323 GCA_036495045.1 Candidatus Udaeobacter sp. | reverse complement strand
ATTTAACCGCGACAGCGGCTCGATGCGTGGCAAACGCACCATCTTCGGTGGCCGACGCGCTGTGCGCACCGGGCTCTACATGGCTGCCGTCGCTGCCGCACGCCACAACCATATCCTGGCTCCCTTTTACCAACGCCTCCGGCCTTGCAGGTAAACCGCCCAAGCTCGCTCTTACCGCCGTGATGCGAAAACTCCTCGTCGCGCTCAACAGCGCTCTTGCTCCAACACTAAACCCAGCTTGAAATCAACACAGTTACTACACCGGTCACGCTTCATCGCGTGGCGGCTGATTACCGTAACCGGTTCAAATCAGCTTGCGGAGCCGCTCGCAGAGTAATTTAAGAAACCCGTCGCGAATGCCTTCGCAGCCCGGTTATGATTTCATTCTAGATTCTTGGTCAAGACCAGCTCGGTACCGCGGCGCCTGAGCACATAATCGATTTCGTCAAAGGCGTTGCGAATGAGATACAAACCAAGGCCGCCCGGCTTGATCATACCGTGGGAGCGGCCCTTCATTTCGTGCGGCCTGACCTGTTCGCCATAATCGCGCAAACGCATGCGCACGCACTTACGCAGCCCTTCCATCGACAATGCGATTAGTTGATCGTCCCGCAACCGGTAAGCGTAGCGAATAATGTTCGTGCATGCTTCATCCACGCCGAGCACCATCAGGAGCCGCTCCTTTTCTGAAAATGGATAGCCATCTAGAAATTCGCGAACGCAGTTGCGCATCAGGGCAAGGTTGCCGGTATGGCTGCTGAACTCGACGGTCTTTTTCTTCATCGACTCATAAACAAGCTGAACAGACCTGCTACTCATTCAAGTCGGAAGCTAAACGTTTGCAAGATCGACAACGGCTCTTGTTGAAAACGCGTGGACAGGAGACGAAACCACTGTTCAATTTTACCCATGTCGAAATTGGTTGCTGCGCTCTTGCTTTTCGTCGTGCCGGCGCTGGCGTGGGCGGAAGAGCAAGGCACCGCTTATGAAGCCTTGCGCGTGGTCGGCACCCAATTTGGCCGCGGCGCTCTCAATCATGTTGTATCGATTACCGGTGTCGAAGGCAATCCGCAGCCGGAGAAGTGGAAAATCATGCTGGAAGATCCGAGCGTACCGAATCGTGTCCGTGAAGTTGAGGTTGCTGATGGGCGCGTTGCTTCCGAACGGACACCTTCGCGCTCAATCGCCGGTTCTACTGAAGGGGCAACGATTAACACCGCGCGCCTGAATCTCGATTCCAGCGGCGCGTACGCGGTGGCGAGTCATACGGCGGGAAATTCGCACACTCGCTTTTCGACCGCCAGTTACACTCTGCGCACGGATGAAAGCGGCGAGCCTCTGTGGATCGTGACGCTTACAAACAAGTCGTCGCGTCCGGTCGGCACGATTTACATCGGTGCGAGTCGCGGTACGGTGAGGCGAACGGAAGGAATGTTTGCCGGTGCGAGCATGGAGGAGGTGGAAACCGACCGCGATGAAAGTGAAGGCGGGATCATTAGTGCGGCCGAAGCGCGCATCAAAGGAGCTTTCCATCGGGCGCAGGATGAAGCGCGGGACATGTTCGAAAGAGTTCGACACTCGTTTACCGATTTTATTAATCGGGACTAGCGGAACAAGGGCCTACCAATGGACGAGCTTTATCGATGAGCATTAAGAATGATAGACGCGATGAGTTTTGGCCAGCTTTGCCTTTTGCGGAGTGGGAGGAAACGGCGGCGACGCTGCACATGTGGACACAAATCATCGGCAAGGTCCGCCTCACGCAAAGTCCCTGGACTAATCACTCGTGGCACGTCACGCTCTATGTCACTTCGCGCGGCCTGACTACTTCGCCGATTCCGCACGGGCTCTACACCTTCGAGATCAGTTTCGATTTTATCGATCACGAACTGCGCATCGTAAAAGACGACGGCGCGGCGCACGTATTAAAGTTGCGTCCGCAATCCGTGGCCAAATTTTACCATGAGGTGATGAACGCGCTGGGCGCACTTGCGCTGCCAGTGACCATCAACACCACGCCAAACGAAATCCAGGATGCGATTCCGTTCGAACGCGATGAAAAGCACCGCTCATACGACCGAGAATATGCAAATCGCTTCTGGCGCGTTCTTGTGCAGGCCGATCGCGTGTTTAAGGATTTTCGCTCGCGTTTCTGTGGAAAATGCAGCCCGGTGCATTTTTTCTGGGGAAGTTTTGATCTCGCAGTCACGCGTTTCTCGGGCCGCCCGGCCCCGCCACATCCCGGCGGCGTCCCGCATCTTCCGGATGCGATCACGCGGGAAGCTTATTCGCAAGAAGTGAGCAGTCTCGGCTTTTGGCCAGGGGGCGGCGCAGTGCCGATGCCGGTATTTTATTCGTACGCATATCCGGAACCGGCAGGGTTCGCGGAGGTAAAAGTGCTGCCGGATGCCGCGTCTTACAACACGCAACTGCGCGAATTCATTTTACCTTACGATGCAGTGCGCACCGCCGATTCGCCCGATAATGCTCTGCTCGATCTTGCGCAGAGCGTTTACGACGCCGCATCAAAACTTGGGAAATGGAACCGCGCAGCGCTGGAAGAAATTAAGCCTTCCTTGCATTCCGCGAAGCCGCATCCGTAAATTACACGCCATGGTCTCGAATGACGCCGCGCATGCCGAACAAGGCGCTTGGAAAGGTCTCGCCCCCGGTTGGCGCCAACTTTATGGAAATTTTGATCGGGTGGGCGTAAGCATCGAATGGCATGATTTCCGAACGGAACGCGCACTCGACTGGGGCCGCAGTTTTCACCCGCATAGTCTGGAGTTTTGTTTAAATCTCGACGGTCGCGGAGCGGTGGGAGCGGAGGGTCAGGCGCGGAGCGATTATCTCCCAGGCAATTCTGGCTATTATGGTGTTGCGGATGAACCGCTCCCGGCATCGCGTCACGCACATGATCATCACCAGTTTGTGACGCTCGAATTTTCGAGAAATCATTTGCAGAGGCAATTCGTGCAGAACGAAGTCGATCTCGAACCGGAGATTCGTCGGGTGATCTTCGGTGGAAAGGATGAGAGCGTAGTCGCACCGGCGCGTCCGATGTCGATCCAACAACGCAATGTGGTCGCCGGTCTGGCCGAGCCGCCAGTCGCGAAGGCAGCGCAGATCCTCTGGTATCAAAGCAAAGCGCTCGAGTTGATGGCACATTTTCTTTTTGCGCCTAAAGATCCTGAGTTTTTCTGCATGCGGCAAAAGCGGGTGGCGCGGGAACGTGTCGAGCGAACCAAGGAACTGCTGAAGCGTGATTTGGCGAATCCGCCAACGCTCGAAATGCTGGGTCAGCAAGTCGGTTGCAGCCCGTTTTATCTTAGCCGTATTTTTTCGCGCGAGGTCGGCCTCACCATTCCCCAGTATTTGCGCAATTTAAGGATGGAGCGTGCGGCGGAGTTGCTGCGCACGGGCCGCTACAATGTGACCGAAGCTGCGACCGAAGTGGGATATTCCAGTCTCAGTCATTTCAGCAAAGCATTTTGCGAAACGATTGGGTGCTGCCCGGTGCTTTATCCAGCGGCGAAAAACGTCATTCTCGATCGCTGATGCGATCGGTAAATCCTTAAAACGTTACGTCGCTCATCGTTACATTGTTGCACCGCTGTAACCCTGTAACTTTTGTAAGCCTTTAACTCCAATGAAAATCAGCCGCGCCCTCATCTCCGTGTCCGATAAAACCGGCATCGCCTCATTCGCGCGCGCGCTTGAGCGACAAGGGATCGACGTTATTTCCACTGGCGGCACTGCCGAGTTGCTGCGAAAGGAAAAAATTCCCGTGCGTGAGATTTCGAGTTTCACTGCCTTTCCCGAGGTCCTGGAAGGGCGTGTAAAAACTCTCCATCCGCGCGTGCACGGCGGGCTTCTTTATAAACGTGGCAATCCGAAACATGAAGCCGAAGCGCGCGAGTGCGGATTCGAGCCAATCGATCTGGTCGCGGTCAATCTTTATCCCTTCGAGGCGACCATTGTTAAACCGGAGGTAACCCTCGGAGAAGCGATCGAAAACATCGACATCGGTGGGCCATCGATGATCCGCAGCGCTGCAAAAAATTACGAATCGGTCACCGTCGTTGTCGATCCGGCGGATTACGACGCAGTGCTTGAAAATATGCGAGACAACAATGGCGAGACCACTCTGAAGTTGCGCGAACGCCTTGCCATCAAAGCGTTCATAAAAACTTCAGCATACGATCGGGCCATCGGCAGTTTCTTGAATACAAAGCAAGCGACCGATGCGTCGTTTTCGCTGTCTCTGCCGCTGGTTGCTCGTCTTCGTTACGGCGAAAATCCGCATCAAACGGCCGCGCTCTACGGCGATTTTGACAAACATTTTGAAAAACTTCACGGCAAAGAGCTTTCTTTTAATAACATTCTCGATATTAGCGCGGCGACAAACTTGATCGGCGAATTCGAACAACCAACCGTCGCAATTCTCAAGCATACAAATCCGTGCGGCGTCGGTTCCGATGTCGATCTTCGCAAAGCATGGGACAAGGCATTTGCGACCGACAAACAAGCGCCCTTTGGCGGGATCATTATTTGTAACCGTCCGGCCGACGAATCACTGGCCAGGGCAATCAGCGAAATTTTCAGCGAGGTGATCATTGCGCCAGATTTTGACGCGGAGGCGCGCAGCGTTTTACAGAAGAAAAAGAATTTGCGTCTCATCCGGCTGATTACCCCAGCAGTTGAAGCAAGATCGACAATCGATGTCCGATCGGTTTGCGGCGGGGTGCTGGTCCAAGATCCGGACACTGCAAATCAAGTGCCGCAAAACGTGGTGACGAAAAGGCGACCGACAAAAACCGAGCTGAACGCCATGCTATTCGGATGGCGTGTCGTCAAGCATGTGAAATCCAATGCGATCGTTTACGCGAAAGCTGATCGTACGCTCGGGATTGGCGCCGGACAGATGTCGCGTGTCGATGCCTCGCGGATTGCAGTTTGGAAAGCAGAAGCAGCCGGGCTCTCACTCAAAGGCAGCGCCGTCGCAAGCGACGCTTTCTTCCCGTTTCCAGATGGATTGATCGCAGCCGCTGACGCCGGTGCGACGTGCGCGGTCCAGCCGGGCGGCTCGGTTCGCGATGAAAAAGTAATTGCTGCTGCCAATGAGCGAAATATGGCGATGATTTTCACTGGCATCCGTCATTTTCGCCACTGACTTTCGTCCTCTGTGATGTCCATTACAGGCGCATGATGCAGGAGTGCGTTCAACCGCCGCGCGTGATCAACATTGAAGATTTGCGCCGTATCGCCAAACGGCGACTTCCCCGTGTCGTATTCGATTATATCGACGGCGGCGCGGAGTCCGAACTGACTTTGCGCGCAAATTGCCGCGCGTTTGAGGACGTGACATTCAGGCCCCGTTGCGCCGTCGCGACATCGATGTGCGATCTTCGCACGACGGTGCTCGGCACATCTCTCTCCATGCCGCTGGTTCTCGCACCGGTCGGCAGTAGCCGACTCTTTTATCCGCGCGGTGAGGAAGTCGCGGCACGTGCTGCTGGGACGGCCGGAATCGCATACACACTCTCAACTCTTTCGGGCTGCGCTCTGGAGGATGTGGCCGCCGCGTCGAAGGGGCCCCTCTGGTATCAACTCTACCTGATCGGAGGTCGAGACTGCGCGCTTTCGGCCATCGAACGCGCGCGAGCCGCCGGGTTTTCCGCACTTGTCGTCACTATCGATACGCCGGTGGCCGGCCTGCGAGAACGCGACCTCCGAAACGGCGTCAAGGAACTTCTAAGCCGAAAATTTGGTTTGATGTTGCCTTTTGTAAGTCAGCTTCTATCAAAACCGCGCTGGCTGGCGAGCTTCTTCGCGGATGGCGGGCTGATGACGTTTTCCAACGTCGTCATACCCGGAAAGGGACCGATGTTGTACACCGATGTCGCCACCGCTCTTGAGCAGGCAATGGTGAGTTGGCACGATCTCGGCTGGATTCGCGAAGCTTGGAAGGGACCCATCGTTATCAAAGGCGTTCACACCGGAGAGGATGCCCGTCGTGCAGTGGACGTGGGGGGAGACGCGTTGGTGGTGTCGAATCACGGTGGCCGGCAGCTTGACGGAGTCGCACCGACGTTACGCGTGCTGCCTGAAGTTTTGGGCAGCGTGGGGAATCGCATCGAGGTACTGCTGGATGGTGGAATCCGGCGAGGCAGCGACATCGCAAAGGCGCTGTGTCTCGGCGCGCGGGCTGTGCTAATAGGACGCGCGTATGCCTATGGACTTGGCGCCAGCGGCGGCGCCGGTGTCACGCGAGCGATCGAGATTCTGCGGACCGATCTCATTCGCACTCTTAAGCTCCTCGGCTGCGGCTCAACCGTTGAGCTGGACAAATCATTTGTAGATGTCCCAGCAGATTGGCTCGAGCGGACCCGTCGGGTGCGCAAACGAGCATCACGGGCTGGTCAATCGGTGCCGCGATTGCTCGAAAGCAACTTGAAGCCAAAAGAGAAGTGATTTTGATTCGCTTCCATTCACGCGGCTCGCTCCGGGCATTGCCAGTGCAAACGATTTATCTGTCGTTCATGTTTTGGACGAGAGTCGCCACATCCAGATACTTAATCCGGCGGCAATGATAAGCGCGACCACGCTCGCGGCCATGGAGATATGATGGCTCCCAATCGTCACTGGGGTATGCTTTAATAATCGCAAAAGGTGACCGAGGGTAAAAAGCGCGAAAATTACGCTGGCAACGCGCAATCCAGTTGTTTGTGAATTCATGGAGCCGATTCTTGCTGTCGGAGCTCGATTTGTCAGCAAAAATCAACGGAGCAGGATTGTAGTGTTGGAGCCGCGATTCTCTGACGGACCCTGAAGCCAATCAACTACGTGATCGCGCGGCTCCCGCGCAGAGATGCCGCTTGGACGAGGATGCCAATCACGGCCAGGCCGATAAACACAATTGTCGACCCTGATGCCGGAAGGACAATCGCGCTTTGGATCAAGTGCGCGCCGATGAGAGCGGAGACGACGATCAGGGCCCAATCAAATAAAACGAGCAGAAGAATGGCGCCTATGATTCCACCGACCACAAAGATGATTGTCGAGTGCTGCGCGTAATGAACGAAAAATGCCGCAGCGATTGCGCCTGCGAGCTTACCGCCGGCGAGAAAGCCGAGTACCGCGATTGCAATTTTTTGCAGAAACACGGCGAGCAATGCACCGATGATGCCCAGCAGCAGCGCAATTGTCAGCGACAGGAGCGCGGATGGTTCGTGGACCAAATGCGGCGCAAGTTCCACCCCCGCCGCAAAGCCGATCGCGGCCACGCACAGCCAGAATAACTTGCGGCCAAAGAATAAAACCACCGCGCCAATGAGCGCGCCAACAATCGGTACAGAAAAATTCATTGAGAAAAAGGAGATTTGAGTCAGGTACAGATTGAGACAGATGTTCGCAGATTTGCAAAGCAAGTTGTAAGAGGCGCTTGTCTCAAGCGTCGAATTAAAATGACAGGAGGAGGAGGGGCGATAGACTCGTTCGCGCCCGCTCGCTCGCCGCTCGGGCTTCCCGTCTAAGTCGCTCGACTCCCGTCGGCTCCATTCACCCATCGCCTTTCGTAGGTGTAGCCGCCCCTCTTGCAGGGTAGCCAGAAATTAGAACCCGGCTGGTCCAAAACTAAGCCAATGCGGCCTTACAATAAATCCATGCGTTCCAATCCTTCGTAGTTGCAATTATCATTTTGGTAAAAAAAGCATTTCGTAAACGCCTTTCGTCTAAGAACAAACGCGGGTGCCGTCTTTACTGTGCTCGGGACTTGTAAAACTGGCATGAATGCTGATTACAACAACGCAACCGCGCGCACCGCACACATGATCGTTCCGCCAGGAAGGCAGCCCGCAAAGACACGAATCCTCGTCGTGGACGAGCATCCACTGCTTCGCCACGGAATCATCGCTTTCATCAATTGCCAGCCAGACATCGTTGTCTGCGGCGAAGCCGGCTGCATTCCGAGCGCAAGAACCAAGCTCGCGGACTGCAAGCCTCACCTGCTCGTGATTGGGTTACGGCTGGGCACGGGGGACAGCTTGGAATTTGTCAAAGCGGTCAAGGCGCAATACCCCGGGTTGCCGATCATCGTTTACTCCGCGTTTGAGGAAACCATTTTCGCCGAGCGGGCCCTGCGCGCCGGCGCAAATGGTTATCTCATGAAAAAGGCAGCCAAGGAAGAGATGCTGGCCGCCATTCGGGATGTTCTAAGCGGTCAGATATATGTCAGCCGGGATTTGGCCCTGCGCGCGTTCCAAAAATCGCTCGAGGCATCGCGGCAAAACCGCTTCCAAGGGAACATTGCCGCCATCGAAAA
>DASXNN010000048.1:0-4310 GCA_036495045.1 Candidatus Udaeobacter sp. | reverse complement strand
CGACTTCAGTAATTGTGGCCACGAACGCCACTGTAAGAGGTTGCGCTTTGATGAGCAAGCGCTCGATACCTTCGCTGCCTCACTGTTTGCAGCTTTATGTCAATCCCGCACTCGCGGTTGCATTGGGATGTCGATCTTGTGCGTGGCGGCAAACTCAATTGCTTTCGAATAACCGGCGTCGGCATGGCGAAGGACCCCCATTCCCGGATCGCTCGTGAGAACGCGTTCGAGTCGCCGCTTGGAACTCTCACTGCCGTCCGCGACGACAACCATGCCGGCATGTTGCGAAAAACCGATACCCACACCGCCGCCGTTGTGGATGGAAACCCAGGATGCGCCAGCCGCCGTATTGATCAAAGCATTGAGTAATGCCCAATCGGCAATTGCGTCGCTGCCGTCGACCATGCCTTCCGTTTCCCGATTGGGCGATGCGACTGAGCCGGCATCAAGGTGATCGCGGCCGATAACAATCGGCGCTTTAATTTCACCGCGTTTCACTAGCTGGTTGATTGCGACGCCGAACTCTGCCCGCTCTCCGTAACCGAGCCAGCAGATACGCGCGGGCAGCCCTTGGAATTGAATTCGCTCTTTCGCGAGTTTCATCCAGCGCGCGAGAGTTTGATTTTTCGGAAACAAGTCGAGTGCGAGCTGATCGGTGCGCGCGATGTCCTCGGGGTCTCCGCTCAGTGCAACCCATCGGAACGGGCCGCGTCCTTCGCAAAAGAGCGGCCGGATGTATTCTGGAACGAAGCCGGGAATATCAAATGCGTTTTCGATACCGGCCTTCTTTGCCTGAGCGCGAATGTTGTTTCCATAATCAAAAGTTACTGCGCCTTTTCTTTGCAGCGCGAGCATCGCCTCGACATGAATGCCCATCGAACGCGTGGAGCACTCGATATATTCGTCTGGATTTTTCGTTCGGAGCGCGAGCGCGTCCTCGAACGTCATTCCGTTTGGAATGTAGCCGTTCAACGCGTCGTGCGCGCTGGTTTGATCGGTGAGAAGATCCGGAACGATGCCGAGCTTTACGATCTCCGGCAGAACATCGGCGCAGTTGCCGACGAGACCAATTGAAATCGCCTGTCGCTCTTTGCGCGCTTTATCGATCAATTTGAGTGCTTCGTCGAGCGACCACGCGATCTTATCGCAGTAACCGCTCTTTAATCTTTTCTCGATTCGCGCCGGATCGACATCGACACCCAAGAATAATGCGCCATTCATGGTAGCGGCAAGCGGTTGCGCGCCACCCATTCCGCCAAGTCCGCCAGTGAGAACAAATTTTCCTTCAAGCGATCCGCCAAAGTGTTTTCGCCCAGCCGCGGCGAAGGTTTCGAACGTGCCTTGGACGATCCCCTGACTGCCGATGTAAATCCACGACCCGGCGGTCATCTGCCCGTACATCGTAAGACCGAGACGCTCGAGTCGATTAAATTCCGTGTAGTTCGACCACTGGCCGACGAGGTTTGAATTCGCAATCAAAACGCGCGGCGCTTCATCGTGTGTCCGGAATTTCCCGACCGGTTTTCCTGATTGCACAAGGAGCGTCTCGTCATTTCCAAGCTCGCGCAAAGACCGGACAATCGCGTCGAACGCTTCCCAACTTCTTGCGGCGCGACCTGTTCCGCCGTAAACCACAAGCCGATCAGGATCTTCGGCCACGTTCGGATCGAGATTGTTCATGAGCATCCGCATGGCCCCTTCCTGATGCCAGCCCTTGCAGGCTCGCTCATTGCCGCGTGGCGCGTGAATGATTCGTTTGCCGCTCATAATTCTTCGTAGCCGGTATCGAAAGCGCCCCGGCGAATTGCTTCGGCCACGCCCGCAATATCACCGGACAGCGGACGGTCCTGCATAAGCGGGCGCGCGATTTTCCTGACAGCGGCATAAGCGTGCTCTACGCCAACGCCACCTTTGAGCGGACGCCGCTGCTCCAAACCTTCAGCACCCGCGAGCAGTTCGATCGCCAGCAAGTTTTCCGCGAGATCGATAATCGCTCGAAATTTCAATGCGCCGGTCATTCCCATCGAAACGTGATCTTCTTTTCCGCCAGATGTAGGCACATTATCGATGCTCGAGGGGTGGGCGAGTACTTTTGCTTCGTTGAGTAAAGCAGCCGCCGAGACGTGCGCGATCATAAAGCCGGACTCTATCCCGGGACGCCGAGCGAGAAACGCGGGCAAACCTTCGTTCATGTCTGGATTCATCAGGCGCTCGATCCTTCGCTCACTGATGCTCATTAAATCCGTGAGCGCGATTGCGGCGTAATCAAGCGCCAGAGCGAGCGGTGCGCCATGAAAATTGCCGCCTGAAATGACATCCCCACTTTCGGAAAAAACCAGCGGATTATCGGTCGCCGAACCGGATTCAATCAGGAGCACCTCCTCACAATGCGACAGCGCGCCGCGCACTGCGCCGTGCACCTGCGGTATGCAACGCAGACTGTAGGCATCCTGAATTCGCGGATCGTCTTTGAGATGCGATTCTCGAATCTCACTTCCCTCTAAGATCGACAACAGATGTTTGGCTACTGCCTTTTGCCCGGGGTGTGGCCGCGCCTCTTGCAAACGCAAATCAAACGCGGCAGGAGTTCCTTTGAGCGCTTCGAGGCTCATTGCGCCGGCAACGTCTGCGACGCGAGCGAGTCGTGTAGCACGTAGAAGAGCGAGTCCACCCACAGCATGCATCGCCTGCGTGCCATTGAGCAAGGCGAGTCCCTCTTTTGCTTCGAGACGCTGAGGCTCAAGTCCAGCGCGCGACAGCGCTTTCCGGCTTTCCATTCGTTCGCCCTGAAAAAATGCCTCGCCTTCGCCAATCAAGGTCAGAGCGAGATGCGCGAGCGGCGCGAGATCGCCGCTGGCGCCGACCGAGCCTTTCTCCGGAATGAGTGGGTAGACGCGCCGGTTGAGCATTTCGCAAAGCATCTGAATGATTTCGAGGCGGATCCCACTGAATCCGAGCGCAAGCACGTTGGCCCGCAGCAACATCATCGCGCGCGCCTCCGGCTCCGAAAGTGGATTGCCAATTCCGCAAGCGTGACTGCGAACAAGATTGAGCTGGAGTTCAGCCAAAGCATCGTGCGGGATGCGAACATCCGATAGTTTGCCAAAACCGGTGCTCACACCATAAACGACCGTGTCCCGTACGATGATCTCTTCAATAACCTTGCGCGAAGCAACAACCCGCGGATGCGCGGATGGCGAGACTTCAACGGGCACGTTTTCGAGCGCCACCCTGGCGATCTCGGATAGCGTCAACCGCTGGCCGTTCAATTCCATCGCGGTCAAGTTAAACGTCGAACGCTCAATTTCCAACGTTCAACGTTCAACCCGAATTCTTGCGATGGTCACAGACCTTCGCTACAGAAAAAGGGAAAGGCCAGGTCGAGCACGACCTGGCCTCTTTGCGCAAAAATTAACCGCAGCCAGCAAGTTCGGCCGCCAAATCTATTTCCCGTACGTGGTCGGAGGTGGGGCCACTACCTCCTTCTTTTGCGCACAGGCACCTAGCCCCAAAGCAGTGGTCAGTAAGGCCACAATCATGATCATTTTTACAAATTTCACTCTATCTCGCCTCCTTTCCGAGCAGGTTGCTGCCCTCTTCTAGGTGGGGAAGTTCGCGGACGCAACCCTTTTTTCCATCGGCTGACATTAAACTCACCCGCCGGATTTATTTGGCGTAACCGGTCGTGCCAGCAGTGGTGGTCACCGCCTCCTTGTGTTGAGCACAAGCCCCCAGACCCAAAGCCGTGACCAATAAGGCCACAATCATGATCGTTTTCATAAATTTCACTCTATCTCGCCTCCTTTCCGAGCAGGTTGCTGTCATGTTCTAGGCGGGAAGTTCGCGGGCGCAACGCTTTTTCTCCATTTTTCAGGTGTATCTGAGTTGCGAAATTATTCTTCTATTAATACGTGCGTGCCCTCATCGACGAGCGTAAATAACTCAGCGACATCAGCATTTCGCATCCGCACACAACCGTGGCTGTCTGGGGTGCCAATTTTGTTTTCATGTTTTGTCCCGTGAATATAGATGAAACGGCCGCGCGTGTTGGCGTTGTGCTCCTCCACGCCATCGAGCCATAAAATTCGCGACATGACCAAATCTTCCGTCGGAGGAAGCGGATCGCCCGGCTGGAGCGGGACACGACTTTGAAAAACCGTGTCAAGCGACAGTTCAGCGCCGATCTTTTCCGCCACGCGAAAGCGGCCGGTTGGTGTTTTCATGCTCCCCTCCTCGGTACCGGTCCCGAACCGGGAAGTCGATACCGGGTAGCTGCGGATGGGCCTCTCCCCTCTTTTCAAGGTGAGGCG
>DASXNN010000047.1:0-27360 GCA_036495045.1 Candidatus Udaeobacter sp. | reverse complement strand
TGGAACAACTTCGAGACGGCCAACCAGGTCGAGCGCGTTGTCGACAAGCAATCCTTGCTTTGCGAAACCAATCGTCACAGTGAAATCCGAAACGACGCAATCGGGATCGGTTTCGCCGGAGTCGCCGTCGAGACCGGTCGGGAGATCGACTGCAAAAACATAAGCATGTTTTTCCCGGCGCAGCTCGTTGATATGGCGACAGGCCCGGCGCACCGGATCACGCAGTGGCGGTTTCGCGCCCAATCCGAGTAAGCCGTCGAGGATGATTGTTCGGGAAGGGCTGCCCAAATACGCTTCGGCAGCAATCGCATCCTGTTCCGTACTCAAGTAATCGCCGACCTCGGCCCAAAGTTCGACAAGAGTGACGCCAATGTCACTGCTCTCCGATGCCGTCATATCCCGAATTTCAGATGGCGCGCGGCGTAAGGCATCGAGCTTTTTGCGCATGAGCTCACTGCAATCGCTCTCTTTAAAGGCCAGCCGGACTTCGATCTTCCATCCGCGTCGTCGCAAGCATTCCGCGGCAACCAAGGCATCGCCCGCGTTATGACCTTTTCCGGCGAAAACCATACATTTACCGGGCTGCGGGAAAAATTTAGTGATTGCCCGTGCAACGCCCGCACCTGCCTGATCCATCAATTTTTCGACTTCAACGCCGCGCGCGAAAGCCGCTTCTTCCGCGTCTCGCATCTGCGCCGAAGTGAAAATCGGCGAGTCCAATCAGCCCTCCGGCTCTTTTGGAGTTGCGCTCGCTTCCGACCCAGGTGATTCCGAGGACCTTTTCTTCTTCTTCGAGGATTTGTTCCGTGAGCTTCGTTTGTTCGAGTGCTTGGATCGGGAACGACCGGAACTGCTCACGTTGGTTTGGTCGGTGTACGACTGCAGCGGAATGCTTTCGCCAGTTGCCATTTGGGTCGAGCTCAAGCTACTTGTAACGGAAAAACGTCCACGAACTCCGGCTGCGATCTCTTCCGCGAGTTTTTGACGGTAGGAAGCAGTTTGCGCGTACTCTCCTTCGTTCGGGTTGGTAAGGAATCCACATTCCACGAGGACTGCCGGGACGTTCGTTTTTCGCAGAACGTAGAAACCGCGACGACGCACTCCGCGATTCGGCGTCGGCGCGCCGCCCGCGACAAAGTAATGGACGGCGGAGGCGAGCGGCAGGCTGTCGCGGCTATAAAAATATGTTTCGATTCCGTTCGCGCCCATTCGTCTGGCAGAGTTGAAATGGATGCAGACGAAAATGGCGTTGCGATACGAATTCGCGATTGCAACGCGCGTCGCCAAGGGAACAAAGACATCGCTGTCCCGGGTCATTACTACGTGATATTCGCTCGCAGCGAGAAGCCCCTTGAGGCGCTGCGCGACATCGAGCGTCATCTCTTTTTCTGGGATCCTCTGACCAGGAATACCGCCGCGGTCAGAACCGCCGTGACCCGCATCAATTACGACGGTCGTGAATGAGTCACGATTCCTCTCTGCTGTCGGGGAAGCGCCGCACGCCACGGTCGCAATCGATAAAGCCGGGATAATGAAACAGAGATGAGAAAGCTTTCGTGGCATTATTGGTTGTCCTTCGGCATCCCCGTCGGGCGCTCCGAGAGCTTCGGCGCCTTTTCGCCTGCTGTTTGGGCGGCCGGCGCTTCGATCATGCCGCCGCGCACCGCCACTTCACCATCAGCAGCATGGAAAAGACGTGGACGTGTTTTCGTTTCCATGAAAGAGGAATGCGCAAGCAACTCGCCATTTAGTCCGATCTGGGAATAAGCCCAACTGCGCGGAGCTGCACAGTGCAGAACATGCAATTGATTTGCGTGGTCGATTTCCGCCTGCGGTTCTTCGAAAGCGATGATGCGGCCCAACGAATAAGTCGCATAAACAATTCCGGTGTCCTTATCCTGCACCCGCACATACAGGGACGTGTGGTCGGGAAACCGGTTCGTAAGCAGCGAGTAGGTGCGCACATTGCCGGGAGCGGAAACACCCTCTGGGATCCCAACTGTTTTTTCCCAGATTGGCCGCGCATCGGTCACCTCGAAAACCTTTGTTCCCGAGTAAAAAAATTTCCCCAGATCGGCGAAATAAATATGCGCACGAACGTGATAAGTACCGAAGTCCTGCACCGGATAAAGCGGAGTGAGATTGATCCGTTGAGTGACCTTCTCCCCAGCCTTTATCTGCAAGGGCGGCTGAGCGCTGTTTGGGGGAATGGCCGGAATCGGTTGACTTTCGTTTCCGGTCACCTCGAATCCAAACCACGACTGACCATCTGCATCACGAAGATCGACATCGCGTCCGGCGAGATTCGTGATGCCAAGTGTCGCCACCACAGGTTCGTAAGCGATGTATTGCAAACGCTTGAATTTCAAATCCACCTGAATTTGCCCTTCTCCTTTAACTGCGGCGAGGAAAAGGCAGACAAACGGCAGTGCGCGTTTTATCACGCCGTAAACTAACGCAATTCGTCGCATAAAAAAATCTGCTCCCGTTTGGGCCTGGTCGGTTCGCCGCATCTTCCCACGAGGTTACGGTCGTTCGCAGTTGTACGCTGTCACCATTGCACCAGTTGGTCGCTCATATCGCGTCGCGGTGCATGATGAGCAATTATATCAGGGGGACGAGATGCTCTCGGAAGGAGGAAAAAGCTGCAACAGCCGTGCGGGTTCCGCCTGAACGGCTTGCAATTTGTCATTGTAATAAACTAAAACCCTGTAACCGAGATATCTTCGCTCACCGCCTTCTGCGGAGGAACTGGCTTTCACTGCTCGACCTTTCTGCCCGACCTTGACCGTTGCCGCCGCTGCAGACAGTGCCGTGTCGGATGAGATCGCCTTGTTTTTGGGACGCAGGTAGCTCACTGAGAGTATCTCCGGATTTGTGTCCGTCCAATCGTGCTTCGGCGTCAGCCATTCATAATTCACGTCAGCGTCAGTCAGCTTAACGTCCCTATCATCCACGGTATCGTAAAAGAACACCTGAATTTTCACTTTGGTGTGATCAATTGTAATGTTGGGCTGCTTTTTTATACCGATTCGAAGCATTAGATTTGTTTCCGCGTCCGGATCGGGCGTTTCCGTAGTTTTCACTTCCGTTATACCGAAGGTCGAACCCTCCGGAATACCACCCACCTCATTGTGTGAGGATACGGCCTCGAATGACGCGCTGGCGATACCGGCTCCAGCTGCGCCCGTCACGGCCGGATTCGCCCCCCCGAGCTTGAGGCGTCGATCTGCCAATTCATATGCGGCGCCAGCCGAAGGGCCTAGCTCCTGCAGTTTGCGCCAGGTTTCATTCGAGCGGTCGAAGAGCTGCATTGAGTCGTAGGTCTTCGCCATTTCCTCGAGCACGCTGGGGTTTTTCGGATCGTGTTCCAACGCCTCTTGCAAACGGGCGAGCGCGTTCGTCGTATCCCCCCGATCACGCAACTCGGTGGCTTCTCTGAGGAGCCGATCAACCAGAGATGGGATGGGAGATGGAGCCACGCCGGCCTGCGAAACCGTTCGACCGATGGAAGTCGGTGTCACGGACGTGGCGGAACGCCTTCCGATGGTCGCTGCAACGGATTGCACCGATGTTCCGCCGCCGCGAATTCGGCTAATATAGTAGAAGCTTGCGCCGAAGATTTCCGCCGCTGCTAAAATCACAATCAAGCGTAGTCCAACACTGAAGTTTCTATCGGAATGTATGGCGCCTGAAAGAAGAATACGCATGGGGCGATAGACCCATTCCTGTAAACGCGCTTTTACAAAACTGTCAACTCGCCAAGTCTTTGGAAGTAACGTGTGTCACTGCAAATCATGGATCGGCGTCTCCTATCGGGAAATATCGCTCTGGCTCAGAATCTTGAATCCTTCGCCCAGCAGAACCGATGAAGCGCATTCGGTATCATCAACGTGGAGAGCGAGGGCGGCAAAGCCGCGTGGCCGCGTCAGCAACGGATAAGTGAAATGAACATTAACCTCTGCCATGAACAATGCCGCGAGCAGTTTCACCAGTTGTGTGGCGACTTCTCGCATTTCCACCACTACTACCTCGCAGACGCCAAAGGCCACGTTATTTTGCCGAAATAATTTTTCCACGCGCTCAGGGTCGCTCACCACAATCCGCGCAATGGCTGAGTCAGTCGATTCCGACACGCTCAGCGCCACCACGTGAGTGTTCTTTGTGTTAAGCAGCTTCACAATGTCGAGCATGGCTCCCACCTTGTTCGGCAGGAAAACCGAGAACTGCTTGACGAGTGGTCCTCCCATCTTTGAAGTTGTTTCCGGTAGATCGATTGGCATTTGAGTGGTTTGTGGCGCAGGCGTTTTGCTTGCGAAACGGCAATTGTTCACAGTCGGGTAGGCTGGGCCACGAGATAGTATCTCATCGTCGATCTTTTCTTGGCAAACCCAATATTGTAGGGGATGACGCTGTCGTCCCGTGGGAAGACGACGGCTTGCCCTACAGGCTTGGATGGAGTCCGTTTTGCCGGGATTCAGGCTGTTCATTTTTCGGCGGCGCCTTACATTCGCTCGCCAAAGATGGACGAAGAGAATGAACTGATTGCATTGCGGCGAAGAAAACTCGACGCGCTCCGTGCGCAAGGTGCCGAGCCGTTCGGCACTGCCTTCGAGCCGGATGGGTCAATCGCGGAGGTGCGCGAAAAATTTACAGAGGGTGAGACCATTCGTGCGGCTGGCCGCATCACCGCGCATCGCGACATGGGCAAGAGCCACTTTCTTGATCTTCGCGATGCCACCGGCCGCATTCAAATTTACATTCACGCGAAAGAAGTTGGCGCGGATCTAATCGATCTTTTTCGTTTGCTTGATATTGGCGATTTCATTGGCGTCGAAGGAACATGTTTCCTCACCAAAAGTGGCGAGCCGACGCTGAAGGTGCGCACGTTCCGGCTTTTGGCCAAAGCCTTGCGGCCGCTTCCAGAAAAGTGGCACGGATTGCAGGACGTTGAGGCTCGCTACCGGCAGCGTTATCTCGATCTTCTCACGAACGAGCATTCTCGCGCCGTGTTCGAAAAACGCATTGCGCTTATTCGCGAGAGCCGACGCTTTTTCGAGGAGCGCGGTTTTCTGGAAGTGGAGACGCCGATTTTACAGACCATCGCCGGTGGCGCGGCGGCCGAACCATTTAGCACGCATCACAAGGCGCTCGGTCTAGATCTTTATCTGCGCATTGCCCCCGAACTGTATCTCAAGCGCCTGCTCGTGGGCGGATTTAACAAGGTTTTCGAAATCAATCGGAATTTTCGCAACGAAGGCATTTCCCGAAAGCACAATCCGGAATTCACCATGCTCGAAGCCTATTGCGCGTATGCTGATTTCGAAAAAATGGCGGACCTGGTCGAGGAATTGATTTGCCATCTGGCCGAAGTTATTTCCGGTTCCCTCCAAATCGAGCATCGAGATTCCGAGGGAAAAATCACACGCGCGATCAATTTGAAAAGGCCGTGGCGACGTGCCCGTTATCGCGATTTAATGCGTGAAGTTGCCGGACCAGATTGGTTTGAGCTTACGAGCGGAGAACGGCGGAAGCACGCCACAGATAAGCTTGAGGTAGAGATTTCACCACAGCTCGCCGATTTCGAAGTGACCCAGCATGTATTTGAAAAACTGATCGAAGAGAGAACGATTGATCCGCTCTTTGTCACGTATTGCCCGAAAGAGCTCGTGCCGCTGGCCAAACAGAACAGCGAGGACAATTCAGTTGTCGATGTTTTCGAACTGATCATTAATGGCACGGAGATTGCCCCCGGCTACAGCGAGCTAAACGATCCGCTCTTGCAACGTCAGCGTTTGCTTGAGCAGGCCGGCGAAGAAACGCAAAAGATCGACGAGGAATTTCTGGTCGCGCTCGAACACGGCATGCCACCGGCGGGCGGCTTTGGAATCGGCATCGATCGGCTTACCATGTTACTCACGGCCGCGGAATCAATCCGGGATGTTATCTTGTTCCCGCTGCTTCGACCGAAGAAATAAACTAGGGTGACGTTCCATCGCGCGACCTTAGCGAAAAGGCGGATTGGCAGTTGGGCGGGCGATGTGAACCGCAATGCGGCTCCGCTGTGTAATATCTGTCGGATCCATTTGGATCCTCTCACTTTAGCCGAGCTCGCTGACCACGGGCAGGCCAGTTCGAAGTAGAGCACAATTGAAAAGCGCGCGGCAACTTCTAGGTTGAAGCTTGCCCATGCGACCTTTTGAAATTACGGGATTGCCACCCGACGAATTGAACAGCTTTCTCTCCGGCACACATTCGGATCCATTCCGGATTCTAGGTCCACACCGCGTCGGTGACGATTTGGCTATCCGCGTTTTCAGGCCGGACGCGCAAAACATTGACATCATCGTAGATCGACAGTCAAACGAGCCAATCGCGGCCGAGAGAATTCATCGCGACGGTTTTTTTTGCGCAATCGTGCCCGGCGCGACCCGCGATCTCGATTATCGCCTTTGCCTCCAGAGTAGAGATGGATCGAAGCAGCTGACGCGCGATCCCTATCAGTACGGACCGCTCATGGGCGAGGTCGACCTGCATTTGTTTGCGGAGGGACAGCATTGGAAAATTTATGAGAAACTCGGTGCGCAGCTGCGCACTATCGGCGGGGAAGCGGGTGTTTACTTTGCAGTCTGGGCGCCGAACGCGCAGCGCGTCAGCATCGTGGGGGACTTCAACGGCTGGGATGGACGCGTCAATCCGATGCGCAAGTTGCTCGGCAGCGGCGTGTGGGAATTATTCTTGCCCGGCGTCAAAGAAGCCGCGCATTACAAATTCGAAATTCGCACCCAAGCCGGCGAGCTCTTGCTTAAGAGCGATCCATTCGCCTTTTTCAATCAGCACGGCATATCGACCAGCTCGCTCATTTACAACCTCGAGCGCTACAAATGGAACGACGCTCAATGGATGGAAGCACGCCGCACGAGAGATTGGCCGAAAAGTCCAGTCAGCATTTATGAAGTGCATCTGGGTTCATGGCGTCGCCGCGCCGATGAAGGAAACCGGCATCTAAGCTATCTGGAATTTTCCGAGACGTTGCTGCCTTATGTGCTGGAGATGGGTTATACCCACATCGAGTTGCTGCCGATCACGGAACATCCGTTCGAAGGCTCATGGGGTTATCAAGTTACCAATTATTATGCGCCCACCAGCCGCTTTGGCACGCCCGATGAACTGCGTCATTTCATCGACGCATGCCATCAGGCCGGCATTGGCGTAATTATGGATTGGGTGCCAGCACATTTCCCGAAAGATGCGCACGCCCTCGCGGAGTTCGACGGCACACATCTCTACGAGCACATGGACCCGCGCCAGGGCGAGCAACAGGATTGGGGTACGCTCATTTTTAATTTCGGCCGGAACGAAGTACGCAATTTCCTCATCGGCAACGCGCTCTTCTGGCTCGACAAATATCACATCGACGGGCTGCGCGTCGATGCGGTGGCCTCGATGCTTTATCTCGATTATTCGAGAAAACCGGGTCAGTGGATTCCGAACGTTTACGGTGGCCGCGAAAATCTCGACGCGATCTATTTTTTGAAACGCGTCAACGAAGTTTGTTACGAGCGTTTTCCGGGCATCATCACCATCGCCGAAGAATCAACCGCATGGCCCGGCGTGTCTCGTCCGACTTACTTGGGCGGGCTCGGGTTCGGCTTCAAATGGAACATGGGCTGGATGCACGACTTCCTCCAATACATGAGTCTCGATCCGATCTATCGCCGCTTTCATCACGGCAACATCACGTTCTCGCTGCTCTACGCTTTTCAGGAAAATTTTATTCTCGTCCTTAGCCACGACGAAGTGGTGTACGGCAAGCGTTCGCTGATGTCTAAGATGCCCGGCGACGAATGGCAAAAGTTTGCTAATCTCCGGATGTTCCTGGCGTGGATGTACGGCCATCCCGGCAAAAAGCTTTTGTTCATGGGCGGCGAGTTTGGCCAGGTAAACGAATGGAACCACGACACCAGTCTCGACTGGGATTTAACCCAGTTGCCCCGCCACGATGGCCTGCGCCGTCTTGTGCAGCATCTCAATTACGTTTACAAAAATGAGCCGGCGTTATGGGACCAGGACGACAGTTACGCAGGCTTTGAGTGGATCGATTTTCACGATGCCGACAACAGCGTCGTTGCGTTCCTGAGGAAATCGCGCGCCGGCGATGTGATTGCGTTTGTCGTAAACGCGACGCCCATGGTGCATCATAATTACCGGCTCGGCGTTCCCGAGGGCGGATTCTGGCGCGAGATCATCAACACCGACGCCAAGACTTATGGCGGCAGCAACGTTGGCAATTACGGCGGCGTGCAGAGCGAAGATCGACAGTGGATGGGCCGACAGCATTCGATTCTGATCCATCTGCCACCGCTGGCAACCGTGGCGTTTAAGTTGGAAAAAATGTAGAGGTTGTGCCCGCCGGAGCGGAGCGAACGCGGACTAAGCACCGGCTTTATGCGATTCGGCTCTTGGCACAAGGGCCGCTACATCAGATTCAAACTCGCCGTCATTGACGCGGGTGCGAATTTTCATGCGAGGATGGAGCACCGCGACGGTTCGAATAACCTCTCCGCGATCGTCTGTAGTGATGCTGTACCCGCGGCGCAGGGTTGCGTCGGGGCCGAGTACGCGCATGATTCCTTCAATTCGAGCAAAACGTTGTTTTGTGTTTTGCACAGCGCGCACAGGCGACGCGACCAATCGTCGCCGCAACTCGACAAGACGATTACAACGCATCATGAGTTCGCGGGCTGGGCTACGTGCTTGCAGCGCGGCCGCGATGTGCAAAAGACCGTGTTTGTAACTGTCGATCTTATGCGTGAGACACCGGTACAAGGTCTCGCGCGCATAATCGAGCCGTTGTTGCGCGTCGCGCACCCGGTTTAGCAACTCTCGTCCGAGGCCCCGCGCGCAGGCATTGATCTGCCGCCGAAGATCGAGAATGTCCGGCACGATCAATTCCGCAGCGGCACTTGGAGTCGGTGCGCGCAAATCAGCCGTGAAATCACATATAGTGAAATCGATTTCGTGTCCGACCGCGGAGACGATCGGCACAGAGATATCGACAATGGTGCGGGCGACAATTTCCTCGTTGAATTCCCACAAATCTTCCATGCTGCCGCCACCGCGCGCGACGACGATAAGGTCGAGAGGCCGCCAATGTTCGTTCGGCGTAGCCAGCTCGCGAATGGCAACTGCGATTTCGGCGGCCGCGCCGCTTCCCTGAACGCGGACTGGATTAATCAAAATTTGCAACCACGGTGCGCGCCGTTTTAAAACGTTGAGAATATCTCGGATCGCTGCGCCGCTCGGGGAAGTGACGATGCCGATGCGACGCGGGAATTTCGGCAAGGGACGTTTGCGCTCGACAGCAAATAAACCTTCAGCTTCAAGTTTGCGTTTGAGCGCCTCAAACTTTGCTTGGAGGAGGCCGAGTCCACGCGGTTGCAAAATCTGGACGCTGAGCTGGTATTGTCCGCGCACTTCGAACACTGAAACCTGCCCGTAAACTTGTACCTGTGCTCCATCGGCCAGCGATTGCCGGAGCGGCGGCATCGTGTGACGAAAAATTACGCACGCGATCTGTGCCCGGGCATCTTTGAGTGTAAAATACTGATGCCCGCTCGGATGCAGTTTGTAATTCGAGATTTCACCCTGCACCCAGACGGCGCGGAACTTCGTCTCCAGCGTACCGCGAATACTTCGGGTCAGCTCGGAGACCGTGAGAACCTTTGATGTTTTGAATAGTTCGCTGGTCAGCTGCATCTGTGCTATCGAATCGTCGGTTCAATAACGTTGGACATCAAACGTCGAACATCAAACATCGAATCCTTGACAGTCGTTCCGCAGCAAAGATGGTCGGCGCTCGTGAAGGGTCGCGCGATTTTTCAGCTGTTCATTTATGCGCTCGCGGTTTCTCTTGGTAGGCAGGCGTCGGGAGCCCAATCTGGTCCGTTCCATTCTCAACGAGAGTTCAAGATCGGCGTGTTGGTTTCCTTAACGGGATCATGGTCTTCTCTCGGACAAAACACGGTTGCAGCGTTTTAGATTGCCGAAGAGCAACTCGAATCAGAAGCGATCAGCCAACACGGCGGAAATCAGTTTCAATTTTTTGTTCGCGACGCGCAGGTCGATCCATCGCTGGCGCTCGAAGCAATCAAGGACCTCGACAAACGCGGCGTTAAGATCATGATCGGTCCGCAATCGAGTGCGGAGGTGGCGATGATCAAGCCGTACGCAGACGCACACGACATACTCGTGATCAGCCAGGGCAGCACGCTTCTTCGCTCGCGATCGCCGGAGATAATATCTTCCGTTTCTGCCCAAACGATCTGCGCGAAGCAGAGGCGATCGTCGCCCTGATGTGGCACGATGAAATCCAGACGATCGTTCCACTATGGCGAAACGATGCGGGTAACAATGGTCTGCATGATTCTGTTCAGGCGGCATTTCAAAGTCTTGGGGGAGCGGTTACTCCAGGCTTCCGCTATGAACCGACGACGACTGACTTTTACGCGACCACGGCTGTCGCGTCACAGATCGCGAGTTTGACAGGCGGCTGCTCCGACCCTTCTACAATTGCGGTTTATCTTGCCGCGTTCGATGAAGTTGTGGACGTGTTTCACAGTGCGCAGACGAACGACGCGCTTCGAGTACGGCGTGGTACGGCAGCGACGGCGTTGCGCTTTCTGCTGTATTGCCGTCGGGTTCGACCGCCCTGGATTCTGCTGGAGATCGGCTCAACGGTGACTTCGATTTCTGGGCGGTCCGGCTGGAGAATGGAAGCTACGACTGGGTCCGGGTGGGAATGTACAGCAACGGCTCGCTGACGGTCTTCTGAGGCGTTAAAAAAGCTAAAAGGTTACAAACGTGAGTCTTCCGTTGTAACGATGTAACCTTTTTAACGAATCACGTTTCATGATGCAGAAAAAACGCGGGCTTCAACTTGGTCGCGTTGTCCTGCTGGGACGCACGTTTGAGGAATATCGCCGGTATTTCCTGCTTGAGCCGGACAAATTGGCCGGAAAAACCGTGCTGGACGTGGCGGGCGGGGTCAGTTCATTTTGCGCGGAGGCCAACACACGCGACATATGTGTCACTTCGTTCGATCCGATCTATTCGCTGCGCCCGGAAAAAATCGCGGAGCGTTCCGAGCCAGATCTGGAATCGGTTTATCGCGCCATTGGAAGGTGCCGACCTATCGCGGGAGCTATTCCAAAAATCCCGAGTATATGCGCGAATTGCGCAAACGCGCTTCCACGATCTTTCTCTTGGATTACAAGGCGCATCCCGAACGTTACGTGGCGGGAGAGCTGCCGAGGCTGTCGTTTGCGGACGGTTCGTTTGATCTGACTCTGGTCTCTTATTTTCTTTTCGCATACCAGGACCGGCTAAGCTACGAGTTCCACCGCGATTCGATTCTTGAAATCATGCGCGTGACACGTGATGAAGCACGCATTTATCCAACAGTGACATTCGAAGCACAGCCAAGCGAGTATGTTCCGATGCTGCGATCCGATCCGGCGCTCAAACGCTTTGAGTTCACGGAAATAAAAACCGATTTCGAATTTCTTGTGGGTTCGAATTCGTTTCTCCGCGTGGTGCGCGGGTAGCTGCCGCGGGATTTGTGGGGCGTCTGTATCAGCCCCGAAAGCCTTCGCGGTTCACAGAGTGGAGCCGGCGGGAGCCGAGCGACATGGACGGCGGGCCGAAGACCGAACAAGCGGGAGCGAGTGAGTCAAACGCCCTACAACAACTCTGCTTGCGCGCCCGCCGGCGGTTTCAAGCCGAGCTTGCGATACGCGTTTGGTGTTGCGACGCGGCCTTGTGGCGTGCGTTTGATATAGCCTTCCATGATCAGATACGGCTCGTTCACCTCCTCCAACGTGCCAGCTTCTTCGCCGATCGCGACGGCGAGTGAATTCAAACCGACTGGTCCGCCGTTGAATTTGTGGATCAAAGTTTCGATGATGCGCTTGTCCCATTGATCAAAGCCGTCGCGATCGATTTCGAGCATGGTGAGCGCACGATCGGCTAACTCGGCGGTGATTTTTCCTTCGGCTTTCACCTGGACATAGTCGCGTACCCAGCGCAGGAGATTGTTCGCGGTGCGCGGTGTGCCGCGCGTGCGAGTCGCGATCTCAGCAGCGCCCGCAGGATCAATCTCAACCCCGAGCAATCGCGCGCTGCGCAGGATGATCTTCTGCATTTCCTCGGCATTATAATAATCGAGCCGCGCGGTCATCCCGAAGCGCGACCGGAGCGGCGCGCTCACCATTCCGGCGCGCGTGGTCGCGCCAATGAGCGTGAACTTTGGTAAATTGAGGCGGAGACTGCGCGCCTGTGGCCCCTGATCGATAATGATGTCGAGCCGGTAATCTTCCATTGCCGGGTAAAGATATTCCTCAATCGTCGGTTGAAGCCGATGAATTTCGTCGATGAAAAGGACATCGCCTTTTTCAAGACTGGTGAGAAGTCCGGCCAACTCGCCGGCCTTTTCAATCACGGGCCCGCTTGTATTTTTGATGTTCACACTCATCGCGTTGGCAATGATGTAAGCGAGCGTGGTCTTGCCGAGACCCGACGGGCCGCTTAGCAGTATGTGTTCGAGCACATCGCCACGTTTCTTGGCGGCTTCCACCATCAATTCAAGGCGCTCGCGCACTTTCCCCTGGCCGGTGAACTCGCTGAACGCCGGGGGCCGGAGCGAGATTTCGAAAGCGGCATCTGGTTCAGGCGGTTTCATCAATGCTTTGGTGAGTTCATAGCATTTCAGCTAAGAAAGACGAGGAAGTTTCAGCTAAAAGATCGGCACAGCTTGCATAAATCCTGTCATCAGCGTCGCTGATAGCAGATCGCGATCAACGAACACGGCTGCAGCGTTCGCAATGAGTCGTACCACCTCGGTCCGTGGCTGACTTTTTTGAGATTTTGCCGGCGCCCACCGATGGTGCCCTATCGATTCGAGTTAAACACCTTCAACGACGACCATTCTCGTTCTCGCGGTGCGGTGCCGCATTTTGCGCGGTTCGCGGTAATCCTCGGAATTGAGCCATTCTTTGGCGCGCTGGATCGAGTCGAATTGCAGCACGACGATGCGTTTCGGGTTCCAGTCGCCTTCGAGCGTCTCCACTGCGCCGCCGCGAATGATGTATTTGCCGCCATACTTTTCCACGGTCGCGCTGGCGAGCTGCTTGTATTCTTCGTAACCAGCCGGATCGACAATATCGATTTCAACGATCACGTAAGCGCACATCGGCAGAAGGCAGAGGTGAGAAAGTCAGCGTCCGCTTTGGCTATCTTTTGCCGCCAGTTCTGGAATTTTTTTCCGGCGTCGGAGTCGCAGCCAATTATTCCAGGTTTTACGAAGGCTATCGCGCGGCGTTAGATATTTTTGGTTTAGCTCGTTACTCTTCAATATCTGTGCGAGGATTCCTTTCACGGAAAAATCCTCCGTGTTCACGATTGTGTAAGCCGTACCGACCGTGGCGGCATGATGCGCGTCGCTCGCGGCGGTCATGGGCAAGCCGCGAATCTGCGCGTACTTGAAGGCATAACGATTGTAGCGACGTAACGTAGTCGCGGCGTTGAAGACTTCGATGGCGTCGACCGGCAGCGTTTCCAATGTTGAAAAACGGATTCCCGCGCGAAACAAATCGTAAGGATGCGGAGGGATCGCGAGGCCGCCGCGTTCATGAATCATGTCGCAGACCTCGCGGGCGGGTTTTCCTTTGAGATAGGGAAGCGTTGCGCCGATGCAAAGAAGGTGACCGTCGGCTGTGGTCACTTCCACGCCGGGCAGGATCAGGAAATCATCGACCGGAAGACCATCCAGCCGCATCGACCCTTTATCGAGCAGGTAATTGACAGCGTCGCACGTGTTGTGATCGGTAATCGCGATGCCATGCAAACCTTTTGCGCGCGCCGCTGCGACCATATCTTCCGGGCTGGAAATACCGTCCCCGGAAAAGAACGAATGCGTATGCAGGTCGATATTGAACGGCATCTCCTAGGGCCAGTTTGCAGTGCGCGACATGGCAAAAGTTGAAATGGTTGGAACCGGGGCACCAGGTGCCGTTAACGAATCGATTGCTACTGTAACCTAGAGAAGCGCTTCAACAAGAATGCCCTGTTCGGCCTCGCTTCCTCTTTGAAAGCGATTGAATTGATGGTCGTAAAGCCGGCGATAGTACCCGGATTTTTCCAACAACTCGGCGTGGGTGCCGATTTCCTTGATGCGGCCATAATCCATCACGACGATTTGATCAGCCGACAAAACCGTGGAGAGCCGATGGGCAATTGCGATGACGGTGCGTCCGGCAGTGAGCTTTTCGAGCGCCTTTTGAATTTGCTGTTCCGATTCGGAATCGAGCGACGACGTCGCTTCGTCAAGCAGAAGAATCGGTGCGTTTTTCAGGACGGCGCGCGCGATCGCGAGACGCTGCTGTTGACCGCCGGAAAGCAGGCAGCCTTTGTCACCGATGATTGTTTCGTAGCCCTGCGGCTGTGCCATAATGAAATCGTGGGCGAAGGCGGTGCGCGCCGCTTCATAAATTTCTTCCGCTGTGGCATTGAGCCGTCCGAACTGGATGTTTTTGAAGATGGTATCATGAAATAAAAAAGTCTCCTGAGTCACAAGGCCGATCTGTTCGCGCAACGACTTTTGTGTGATGGAACGCAAATCTCGGCCGTCAATTTTCACAGCCCCGGAAGTCGGATCGTACAAGCGCAGGATCAGCGATAAAATCGTGCTTTTCCCGGCCCCGCTGGCACCGACGAGCGCGTAGGTTTTGCCGGGCTCGATCCGCAAGTTCAGATTACTGACCGCGTCAGTGACGGTATTTGAATAACGAAATGTTACGTTCTCAAAATCAATGCGGCCTTCTGAGGCGGTCAGCTCGATAGCGTTGGGCGCATCTTGCACTGTCGGCTCGGAATCAAGAATTGAAAAAATTTCGGTGGTCGCAGCAACCGATTGCTGCATCACAATGTGGATCTTGCTCAGCGTTTTGATTGGGTCGTAAAGAATGAAAATTCCAGAGATCAGTCCAAAAAACCGGCCGGCGCTCAGATTCGCGGCGTAAACGTAAAGCAACGCCATGCCCACTCCGATAGCCGCGATTGTCTCCACCAGCGGCCCGACCGCTTCCATCGATCTGATCAGGCGCATCATTTGTGAGAACTGCAATTGGTTGCTGCGACGAAACAATTTCTCCTGGTGCACTTCACGGCCGAAGGATTTGACGACCCGAATACCGGCGAATGTTTCTTGCATCGTTACAACCATTTCCCCCATGCCTTCCTGGCCGCTTTGCACGGCCTTTCGTGCACGGCGACCATAAATGCGAAGCGGCAGCAAACAGGTCGGAAAAAGAATTAGAGTGACCACGGTGAATTTCCAATCCATCATGAGAAGGACGCTAATTCCCCCAACAACCGCGATTGGTTGCTTAAAAAGATCGCTGCTAACACTGGTCAAAGCCATTTGCATGGCGCGGGTGTCGTTGGTGATACGCGACATTAAAAAACCCGAGCGCATCTTGTTAAAGAAATCCATCGAATGGCGAACCATCTTGCCGAAAAGCTGGCCCCGAATATCGGTGACGACCTTATTGCTCACCCAATTCATGTAGTAAGAATTTCCATACGAGCAGAGGCTGCGCGCGGTCATAATGGCTGGAATGGCAAGGCAGATAAGAACGATCGAATTGATTTTTGGGCCGGTGTTCAGAATTTCCAGATTCGAACGTAAGGCCATTGGGTTGGGAGCGGCTCCGTGGAAGATAGTGCTGGTTACCCGGGCAACGACGAGCGGGAGAAGCGAATTGATCATGCCGAAGGCAACTCCCAACGACAGGCCAAGTATAAAACGCGCCTTATAAGGCTTGACGTAGCCATAGAGCCGCCGGTACGGACCCGATGCTGCTTTTAGGGTCTGCCAAAATGAGGGTCTCTTTCTTGGGGCTTTACGGTTCTTCATGAACTTTGCGTTGCTGCAAACAGCAGCGGTGAGTTCATAGCACCGATCACCGCATCCGTCGAGATTTGGCTCATCGGGAACCGCGGCTGAACAGGTGTAAACTCGGTCAATGGAATGGCTGATTTTCCTTGTAAAATCAGGGAGGGACTCTCGCGCGGTCGCCAGTGAAACGGATTGGTTGGACCGAATAGCACCACTTGCGGCGTCTGCATTGCCGCCGCGAGGTGCATCGGCGCGGAGTCCACTGTCACAAGAAGGCGTGCCTGCTCGATGAGCGCCGCCAGGGTGAGTAAATCCGTTCTTCCAGAAAGGTCGACGATTCGCCGCCGCGTTTTCGCCTTGATCTCGGCAATGTGGAGCTGCTCAATGCGCGAAGCTCCGCTCGTCAAAACAAGATCGACATCGGTATTTTGGCCAGCGTGGTTAATGACTTGCGCCCAACGCGCCGGATCCCAGAATTTTTCGACGCGCGCCGAACCGGGATGGAAGATGATGAAGTGACTGCCGATCTCTGAATCGCGGCGAAGCCTCTTTGCTTTTTCACGGACTAGGATCGGCAACTCAAGACGTACCGCGCGGGAAGCGTTGCGAACTCCGAGTGGCTCCGCTAAGGCGAGATTGTAATCAACTGTGTGCATGTCCCGCATGCGATTGTCCACGAACTGGTTGTAGATTCGTGCCCGGGTTTTTGATTGATCGCGGACACGGTAAGACACGACCCGTCTCCGCGCGCCGGATAAAAAGGCAAGAAAAGCCGAGCGATCATTCCGTGTGAAGTCGATGCAGTAATCGAATCTCTCACGCGCCAGGGCGATGAACCCAGCAATATCTCTCAGATTACGCTGTGTGATTAAAATCCGATCGACATTCGGTATCGCTGGGGACATGTCGGCGCATTCGCTGGAAATAAGGAGCGTGATCCGCGCGTCAGGAAAGTTTTCGCGCAAAGCTACCATAGTTGGCATCGTTAAAATCAGATCGCCAACCCGTTTGAGTTGAAGGAGCAGAATATTCAAGAACTGAGCAATTGTAGCGGCGCTCTCTGCACGTCGCATTTTTTTGTGTTCCCGTCGGCGGCCCTGAACCGCTGCTACGGGGTAGTTACACTACCTTCTGCATCGCGATTTCGTAGGCGTCCAGCAACCGCGCGCGAAAATGATCCCAGGTAAAATTGTCAACGACCCGTTGCCGGGCCGCACTGCCCATGCGTTCTACCACTTCGGGATGGCGATGTAAATGCTCCAGCGCCGCCGTGATCGCCTCGACGTCTCCCGGCGGCACAATAATTCCTTCGACGCCGTCGCGCACGACATCGCCAGCTTCACGTGTGGTGATTTGCGGCAACGCGCAGGCGGCCGCTTCATAGGTGACTTTGGCGCTACCTTCCCATTGCGAGGGAAAAACATGTACCGTGCTTTGGCTAAGATAATTCTCCGGATCGCGCACGAATCCCACAAGGCGAATGTTGTCGCGCCAGAATTGCTTGAGATACGGCTTCGCTTCGTCATGCACAGTGCCGACAAGCCATAACTCGGCTTCCGTCAGATTGAGGCGAGACCACGCCTCGAGCAAATGGTGAATGCCCTTTCGCTTAATCAAAGCGCCGGAGAAAACTGCGCGAAATTTTGCCGGACGGTGGCCGGGCTTGAAGCGCTCGACATCTACACCGCGCGGCAGATAAAAAAGTTTTTCCTCCGGGAAACCTCGCGCACGAAAGGTGTCGGCTGCCGTCTCTGATAAGACGAGCAGCAGATCGGCGAGTTTGTACTCTTTGACGAAGCGCTTGCGCTCGAGCAACAATCCGGCTTTCCATCTTTGAAACCCACGGGCAGTGCTTGTCGATTCGGGAACCTCCTGCCGGGCGACTTTCGCTTTCCCGCCATCGCGATGCCAGGTTGGAATCTCGACAATTGACGGGATACGGCGCTGTTTCGCTATCTGAAGCGAGCGCAAACAATCCCCAGACCAGCTGTGAAACAGGTCGTAGCGTCCGGTTGCCAGATGGCGCGAGGCGATCCAATCAAGATATTTCTTTTTCGCGCCGTAATAGTAAGGCCGATCGAAAAAGGAGATGAGGCGCACAGGATGCCAGCGTAAAGAATGGATTCGGGATGCGGGAATTTCATTCTGCCGGTTGTCATAGGCGATTGCTCGCCCTAGAAACCCCCCTCGATACGACGCACGCAGGGTTTCAAAGGCATCCGTGTCCAGACCTGAGCCGCCGATGCGAGCAAAAATCGAGTAGAGCAAATTCCTCGGCAACAGTCGCGTCGCTGGCGATGCGGAGCGTGCTGGAGGCGGGGCGTTTAAAGTTTCACCCGGCATTGGCTTAGAACTATTCTGGCGAACACGGAGCAAGTAAAGTTGTAACTCACTCCTGATGCCTGACAAACCACTGACGATCGTTTTTGTCCGCCGCGGCTATTCCCAGACTGGTGGCGCGGAAGCGTATTTGAAGCGACTCGCGCGCGGAGTCGTTGATGCTGGGCATAACGCGCAACTTGTGACAACGAAGGATTGGCCGCAAAACGAGTGGCCCTTTGGGGCGCTTCATCGCATTCCGAGCCAATCGGCTATGGCGTTCGCCAACGAGCTGGAACAAGTGCGGCTGGGCATTCCCTGCGATGTCCTGATAAGCCTCGAGCGCGTGTGGAATTGTGACGTTTATCGCGCTGGTGACGGTGTTCATCGCGCCTGGCTTAATCGTCGCCAAAGTCTTGCATCGCCGCTCTCGAATTTTTTTCGCCACTTCCGCCTTAAGCACAACCACATTCTCCGTCTGGAAGAATCGCTTCTGCGCGATCGGCGTGCCGGACGGATCATTGTCAATTCACAAATGGTCAAAAACGAAATTGTGGCTCTTTACGGGTATCCCGCGGCCAAAATCGACATCGTCCGTAACGGGATTCCAGTTTCCGAATTTCGGGAAGCAGGCGCAGAGCGGAAACAGAGTCGTGCGGCGCTTGGGCTGGCTGACGATGAAATCATCGTTCTCTTCGTCGGTTCAGGTTGGGAGCGGAAAGGTTTACGCTTCGCGATCAAGGCCGTTGAAGCCTGTCCCGACCCGAAACTGCGATTACTTGTTGCCGGCCGCGGCCATCGCGGCCGCTACAAGTCCTCACGCGTCCAATTTCTTGGCACGGTTGTCGATCTTTCGCCGGTTTACACGGCGGCAGACATTTTCATTCTCCCTACGATTTACGATCCGTTTTCGAATGCCTGCTTGGAAGCACTGGCTTGCGGCCTTCCGGTGGTTACCAGCCGTAATAATGGTTTCAGTGAAATCATTGAGGAGGGGGTGCACGGATCAATTGTCGATTCTGCGAGCGATATAGTAGGTTTGGGCGATGCCATCCGATTTTGGTCGGATGGAGCACGCCGCGCTGCAGTGAGATCGACAAACATGCAGTACGCAGCGCAGCTCGACATTTCAAAAAACGTTGCGCGAACTCTGGAAATTGTGGTTCAAGCTGCGGTCAGCGCCGCGTCCGCGTCCGGGAAAATCCGAAATACCTGATCGAGTCGAGAGATTTCGAAAATCGAGCGCACCGTTTCCTGCAAACCGGCCAGCGCGAACTTACCGCCGTAGGATTCGACCTTTTGCATCCCTTCGATAAATGCCGCCAGACCCGCGCTGTCGATGTAAGTTACGTGGGAAAGATCGACAACGAGCAGCTTCGGTTTTTTCTCGATCATCGTGTTGAGTGACGCTGTGACGGTAGGCGAGACGTGCAGATCGATCTCGCCTTCGAGGGGCAGCACATTGGGACGGTCTTTACGAGGCATTGGAAACGCTGGGGAAACGGATTTTTTCATTCACCCCTTCAATCGTCAATCGATTACCATCCGAGCGTATCGATAATAGCATCTACGTTCGAAAGATCATCAATCAGAAAATCGGGCCAATATTTTGCAAGCTGTTCGCGACTCCAAGTGCCGGTCGCGACGGCGATGGTGCGCGCACCGAACGCCTTACCGCAGGCGATATCGCGCGGGGTATCGCCGATGACGTCGATTTCGGACGCGGAGAATTCGCGGCCGTGCTTTTCTTTTGCGCGAGCCCGAGCGAATGGTCCGAGCCGATTTCGATCTTGATGATCGTCGGCAAACGCGCCGAACTCAAAAAAATGCCAGACACCATAGTGTTCAAGCTTTAGTTGTGCTCCACGTGAGACATTCCCGGTAAGAAGCCCGAGCACGACGTGCGGCCGCGATTTCAGCTTCTTGAGCAGTTCGAGCACGCCGGGGAGCAGTTTGCCCTCGCGCCGCGGCAATTCGAGCGAGAGAAAATGCACGTAGCTGTCGAGAAATGCGCTGATGTTTTCATTCGTTGCGGGAATCTTATGCTTTTTTAGGATGCTGACGACGATGCCGGAATCGGTCATGCCCGCGATTTCGATGTCGTGCAAGTCATCGGCGATATCGAAGCGCTCAACGAGGGTCAATTTGAGTGCCTGTATACCCGCGCCGCCCGAATGGATGAGCGTGCCATCGATATCGAAAAGCACCAGGCGCTTGTGCGGCTCTGTCATGTCTAGTGAAGGTGTTGCCCTTGTCTGCCCGCCGTGGCGGGAGCGAAGCGAATGGGTCAAGACATCTCTTACTGGGCTCGAGTAAACGTGGAATGAAGGGGATTACTGCGTCGGTCATAGACCGCGACTTCGGCTAAAGTGCGGGCGCGTGCATCATGAGCACGGCGATCATGCTCACGAGAAATACAAATAGTACGATTGCCGAGCCGACAAAAATTGCGGTGTGAGTTGGGTCATTCCGCTCTTGCTGGCGTGGGAAGGGCGACGCGTTGGCAAAATCGACGGGCGCCGCGCTCAAGTCCGCGGGTTTAGCTTCAATTTCCTTAAACTGCGGCAGCGGTTGCGATCCGCGCGTATCCGGTTCGTAGCGCGCTTCGATTCCTCCGAAGCGAATTCGGTCGTCAAAGCGCAGCGCTGTTTCCGTGGCCGGGATACCGTTGACGCGTGTGCCATTGGTCGAATCGAGATCTTTCAAGCGGTAAGTTTCACCGGCAAGCTGCAACTGCGCGTGATGACTCGAGACCGACGGATCGGCAATAACAATCATATTATCCGGGCCGCGTCCGATCGTGATCAAATCTTCGACGAGTTCGTGCGTGACTCCTTTGATGACTAGCTTCGGCATATTGTTATCCTAAACATAGCGAAGGAGCGCAAGATAGCGCAAGCGTCTGGCTTGCGACCCCCTAAGGCACAAGCGGGACGCTTGTGCTGCTTCTGCTCTGCCCGCATAGTGGCGCTTCCATGGCCATTGAGTTAACGCGTAATTTTTGCATCATCGCGCACATCGATCATGGCAAGACCACATTGTCGGATCGATTGCTCGAACGCACGGGCACAATTCACGAGCGCGACAAGCAAGACCAGTTACTCGACTCGATGGACTTGGAGCGCGAGCGCGGGATCACAATCAAAGCGCATCCGGTGACGATGCATTACTCAAGTGAATCGCGCAAAACGTACCGGCTAAACCTTCTCGACACCCCCGGCCATGTCGATTTTGCATATGAGGTTTCAAGGTCACTGGCGGCGTGTGAAGGCGCATTGTTGGTTGTCGATGCCGCACAGGGAGTTGAAGCGCAAACGGTGGCGAACGTTCATCTGGCGCATAAACAGGGGCTCACGATTGTGCCGATCATTAACAAGATCGATCTGCCAAACGCCGATGTGCCTGCCGTACGTCGGCAATTGGAGGAAATCCTGGCGATTCCTTCGGAGGAAGCAATCGATGCAAGCGCGAAGCTGGGCATCGGTATCGAAGAAATTCTTGAAGCGATTGTGAAGCGAGTCCCGCCGCCGCAAAAACCGGCGGATGAAACCTTGCGGGCGCTCGTTTTCGATTCGGTTTTCGACGTCTACCGCGGTGTGGTTGGGTACGTGCGCGTCGTGTCCGGAACGATGGAAGCCAATCACGCGGTCACGCTGATGAGCAACAGTGCGCGTTATGAGATCAAGGAGGTCGGCGTATTTACGCCGAAGATGCTCGTACAGGCGCAGCTTAGCCCCGGGGACGTCGGTTATTTCATCGCGAACATCAAAACCACTGCCGACATGAAGATCGGCGACACGATTACGGACCAACGGCATCCCGCAGGCGAGCCGCTGCCGGGTTTTCAGGAAATTCATCCGATGGTCTTCAGCGGAATCTATCCAATTAACACCGGCGACTTCGAACATTTGAAGGCGGCGATCGCAAAGCTGCGCTTAAACGATGCTGCGTTCATTTACACACCGGAGAGCTCCGTCGCGCTCGGATTCGGGTTTCGCTGCGGGTTTCTTGGTCTGCTCCACATGGAAATCATCCAGGAACGACTCCGGCGCGAGTACCACATGGATATCATCGCGACGAGCCCAAGCGTAGTATATGAAGTGGTGACAACGCGCGGCGAGAAACTGTTGATCGATAATCCGGCGCACTTACCCAATCCGAGCGTGATCGGTGAAATTCGGGAGCCGATAGTAAAGGCGTACATCCTTTGCCCGAATGAAAATATCGGTGACATCTTACAATTGATCCTTGAGAAGCGCGGCCAAATGGACCACACCGAGTCGCTTGACACCCGCCGCGTGATGTTGCATTGCGAACTGCCCCTCAACGAAATTCTTGTCGATTTTAATGACAAGATCAAAAGCATTAGCCGGGGCTATGGATCAATGGATTACGAGCACGCTGGTTATCGCCCATCCAAACTGGTAAAACTCGACTTGCTCGTGAATGGCGAACCAGTCGATGCCTTTTCGACGATTGTTCACAAAGATCGCGCGGAGGCGAGAGGGCGCCAGCTCGCAGCCAAATTGAAAGAAGTCATTCCGCGGCAGCTCTACCAAGTCGCCATCCAGGCGGCGATTGGTGGAAAAATTATTGCGCGGGAGAGCGTTTCGGCATTACGAAAAAATGTAACCGCGAAATGCTACGGAGGCGATATCACGCGAAAACGGAAATTGCTAGAGAAACAAAAAGAAGGGAAAAAACGAATGAAGAGCATCGGCAAGATCAATATTCCTCAGGAAGCATTCATCGAAGTGTTAAAGGCACAGTAAGGATGCAAAGCGGAAGCGCCCAACCAGCGTCTATTTAGCGTTCACGAGCGCGCAGCAATGTTTACGCCCCGTTACGTTAAGCACAGCCGATTGCTCTTGCGGCATGCTCAAAAATATTTGCGCTACAAGAACGATCTCCTGAGCGCTTCGAACCGGGAAGAGATCCTTGCTGGAATAGAAAACCTGCGCATCGCGTTGCGTGACCGTGATCACGAAAGGACGCACGGCGCAGCAGAAGTGCTCGACAAGACATTACACAGACTGACTCCGGTAAACTGGGAATCGCACTGGCGCGAAAACTGTGAGGTAATTTTGGTTGCGATTGTGGTTGCGGTCGGCATCCGCTCCTATTTTTTGCAACCGTTCAAAATCCCGACTGGCTCGATGCAACCCACTTTGAACGGCATTATTGGTCATCCCAGGACAGCGCCGGCCCCAAACATTCTGCGACAGATCGGGGACTTCGTTATACTCGGCCGCAATTATATCGACGTTGTCTCGCGTGAAGATGATCAAATTTCTGAGATCCAGCCGAGAAAATTTCTCTTCTTTTTCACATTATCGCGCTTGATCTGTGCGCGGCAGAACTTTCTGGTTTATGCGCCGCCCGAGACGCTCAGTCATGACTTCAACGTTTTCCCCGGGCGGACCTACCATCGTGGTGAAATTATTGCCAGGGGCGCAGTGGATACGGGGGATCAGGTCTTTGTCGACAAGTTTAGCTACAACTTCGTTAAGCCGCACCGGGGAGACGTTTTCGTTTTCCGGACAAATCACATTTCGGGGATTCGGGAGGATCCAGAAACCGGGTCGCCCTTTTACATCAAACGATTGGGCGGCCTGCCAGGGGATGAGTTGCGGATCGATCCGCCACTTCTCTACATAAATAGAAAACTCGCGGAGGGTTTTGGCTTTGCGCGGATAATGGCGGCGAAACCACCGTATCGGGGATACGCTTTGGGTCGTGATTATCTGACGCAGCCAAATCAGTCGTTCGTTGTGCCAGCGCATGGCTATTTTGCATTGGGCGATAACAGCTACAACAGTTACGACAGCCGTTACTGGGGACCAGTGCCGGAAGAAAACCTCGTCGGCCGCGGTTTGTTTGTTTACTGGCCGTTCAGCTGGCACTGGGGTTTAATTCGTTAGGCGGATATTTGTCCGGCATGGTCTCAAGCCTCCCGCGACTATATCCTCTGCTTGGGCTCTGCGGCGGATATGCCTTGTTGATGTTTTTTAATCCGATCCGGCGAGCGCTCGGCGACGGTTTTCGGTGCATCACGCGCTTCAAACGGATCTGGCTCACGTTTGCCCTTCTTGGATTTGGTTATTTCATTTTTCAATTCGCGACTTTCACTCCCATCCGTAATTCGGCCGATCTCGACTTGAATCAAGTCACCTCATTGCCGAGCTGGCGTTGGCCGACGTTTATCGAGATATGGAGGGAGACGCCATTGCCTGCTCTGGAGGGAGTCGCGGGAATTTTTGACAATGCGACCACCACTTATCCGCTTTCAGTTCTGGCTGCTGTCCTCATGATCATTAACTGGCGTGGTCTGCATGGCGCGTTGCTTCGTTCTTTGTGGAAGCGGTATCGCTTTTGGAGCTATTTCATCTACGCAATTCTGCTGCTAAGCGGGTTGGCATCGCTCTTCAAACCGATCGTGTTCTGGCGTTTGCCGGAGTGGGGTGGGCTGCTGCCGGCGTCGGGAGTGCTGCAAATTTCTGCCACTGTCGATGCCGTGGCATTCATTTTCGAATATCTCTTCGGCGTCTATATCCAGGTATACCTGATCACAGTTTGCCTGGCATGGGTCAAAGGCGTCAGTTTTGAAGAAGGGGAACTGTTCCGCTTCGCCATGCGCCGCTTCAGTTATGTTTTGAAGTGGGCCGGTATTGTCGTGTTGTTCAGTACGTTGCTGGTACGGCTGCCGCTTCTGCTGGCCTACTTCACGAATGTTCCCGGTGTGCTCGACTACCTGCCAATTCAGCGCTGCGTGATGAGCGGCTTAATCATTGCTTTTTGCTCGGTCCAAATCTCGCTCGCTCTACACAATGAAAGCTTGGGCGATGCGATCCGCGCGCATCGCCGGTTCATCTGGCAAAACACAGGTTCCCTCGGTTGGTTCCTGCTTATTTGCGGAATCCACTTCTTTGGCATCATGATTTGCGACGCCGTTGTGCGCGGCGCGATCGCCGAGCGGTTGGGCGCGCTCTTTCTTTGGAAATCTATTTTTGCCTGTCTTCGCGGAGTTGTCACCGCCTGGCTTTTGGCTTCATGGGTCTGTTTGTTTCGCCAACGTGAGACGCTCCGCCTTCATCAAGAGAAATGGATTCAAAAATAAGCCCGATTGCGAGAGGCACCCAGATGGAGGCAGCGAACATCACTCGTCAAAGTAAATCGAATCTGGCGCTGGCATTTATTTCGTTGGGGCGCGAACGCAAGCGAGACATCAACATTTTCTACGCGTTTTGCCGCGTAGTTGACGACATTGCCGATTCTTCGAAGCTCGATGTCGCAGAAAAGGGACAGCGCTTGATAGCATGGCGCGAGATGCTCCGCTCCGCGATGCCAGGTGAGCCGGCCCTTGCGCATGAGGTCCGATGCTTGATCGACAAATACTCGCTGTCCATTGAAATGGTTGAGGAAATTATTTCCGGCGTAGAGATGGATCTGAGCATTTCACGGTATGCTACGTTCGAGGAGCTGCGCGTTTATTGTTACCGGGTCGCCAGTGTAGTCGGCCTCGTCAGCATCGAGATTTTTGGATATCGAAATCCTGCCTGCAAAGAGTATGCGCTTCAACTTGGGCTGGCTTTGCAAATGACGAACATCATACGTGACGTCGGGAAAGATTTACGCAATGGCCGGATCTATCTCCCGCACGAGGATTTGGCTCGGTATGAATACTCCGCGGCGGAACTGAAAGATCGGCAATATAACGAGCGTTTCGTTCGCCTGATGGAGTTCGAAGCACAGCGGGCGCGGCAGTTTTTCTCAAGCGCGGCAGCGTCTCTTCCGCCTGAAGATCGACGATCGATGGTCGCCGCCGAGATCATGGGCTCGGTTTATCGCGGCTTGCTTCGCCGAATGGAGCTGGACAAATTTCACGTTTTCGAAAAAGAATACCGCCTTAGCAAATTGGAGAAAGCGAGCCGGATCGCGGCGCAGCTAGTCAGGCGTTTTTGAATTTACGGCGCTCGGCATCCACTCAACTTTTCAGTTGCCAAACCATAATAGCGAACATTAAAACCCGGCCTTTGGAGACGTCGCCTCAGTAGAAAGCGCAACCTTGCTCAATAGGCGAAGTTGAATTGACCGACACAAACAATCTATGAAAAAGAACTTTCTCGCGATTATTTCGTGTATTGCGCTGAGCTCTTTTGTTCTGAGCTCATGTGACACGCCAGTTGGCCAGGGCGCAGCATGGGGCGCTGCCACCGGCGCAATCATCGGCGGCGCGGCGACAGGTAATGTTCGTGCCGCGTCGATTGGCGCAGCCGCAGGAGCCGCGGCTGGCGCGTTAACTGGTAAGATCATCCAGGAGAATCAGGCTGCGCAGTATGGCCCACCGCCTCCGGGTGGCTTTCCATTTGCGCGCTGGGCCGGAACACCCGGGTTTTACTATAGCCCGTACACTGGACGCGTTTACGACCTTCGCGGAGTTCCGCCCGGAGGGCTCACTCGCGACGTTGACACCGGCCGGTTGTTCCGACGGCCGTAATCCCCGGCGCGTGCCCGTTGTCTAACGAACAGGAGCTGAGCCACCGCCGTGGCTATGGCCCAAGGCGTAGCAGCATCTCGCGGTCGGCTGCAGTGTTTGGTTAGGTCTTCGTTGGTGCATCACGCTTACGTTTCGCAGCTCGGCGCTGATCATGAATGTGAATGAGTCTGCCAACGATGCCGATCAAAAAGAACAGGAAAACAGCAATCCAGCCCGGAGCATGCGGTGAATAAAGATTCGAATCGCGAACCGGATAATCCGTGTAAGACAAGAAAGCCGCGACGAAAAGTGCCACCGCGATGACGATGAGCACCACTGGCTCAATTCGATCGCGAGATGTGCGTGCCATAGCCTAACGAGACGGAGATAAGCCACGGCAGGCGAAGCGGATCTGTGCTCCGATTTTATACTTCATAATTGATCCTTCATCCTTGCTCCGCAGCGGCCTGCCGTTGGCTTCCTCGATTGGATGACATGTAAGGGTTGGCGGATGCGGGTTTGGAACCTACACCCGCCAATGATGAATAAGTGTTTTCACACTGAGTTGTCCTCACCTGAGGGAACCCGCCGCCAGTTTAATGACGGCATT
>DASXNN010000046.1:0-1692 GCA_036495045.1 Candidatus Udaeobacter sp. | reverse complement strand
CGCCGCCATGCTCGAATATCACGACCGGCACTGGGCCGCGCGTTTCGCGGAAGCGCTCATGCCGAAGGTCGCGAACGGCATCCATCTCGATGCCGATCTTGGTCGGGCTCGCTCGGAAAACATTGAATTTGAGGTTCACGGCGCGCTCTTCCCCAAACGGGAAGGCGCTTTGCGCCTCCTTGCCTTTGTCAATCACGCCAACATGGGCAGCTATCGCCAGGCGATCGATGGTTTCCTCGTTGGACTCACGCCCGCGCCCGAGATCACGGCGCATCCTCTGCAAACAACAATAAAATACGGTTTCGGCGTTAATTTCGAGCAATCGTTGAACAGTTGGGCCGGTTTGTTCGGCCGCTGGGGCTGGAATGAGGGGCAACATGAATCTTATGCCTATACCGAAGTCGACGAAACTATACTATTCGGATTCGGGGCCAATGGTACCCGCTGGAACCGTAAATTCGATCGCGCTGGCGTCGCTTTTGTCTCGAATGGAATTTCTCGCGATCACCAGCAATACCTAGCCCTGGGAGGCCTCGGCTTTCTTCTGGGTGACGGCCGCCTCAACTACGGTCGTGAAAATATCGTGGAAACCTATTACACGCTGCACGCCTGGCGCGGTGTGTATCCTTCGTTTGGCTTTCAGTACGTTTCCAACCCAGGCTACAATCGCGACCGCGGTCCGCTAGTGGTGCCAACCTTGCGACTGCATTTGGAGTTTTGAGCGGCCACCTGTTCCTTCATTAGCTGGCCGGTGCAAATTTGGCAAGCGTGTCCGCTCTAGCCGCTCGTCTCAAGCGAAGAATCTTCTTGGCCTTTGCCGTAATTTCTGATAACAAACTGGGTCGCAATCACCCCGAACGCGAATCCGTTTGTGTTTCAAGCGCACCCAGAACCTGCGCCTGCTGAAATGGTTCGGTGAAGCACCTTGAGATATTCCTACTTGCATCTTCGGAAGGAGCCCGCCCCGATGTTCCGATTTGGAAAGTCAGTTCTTTTCTTCGCCGTTGTCGCCCTCTTTTCGGGAGTGGCCGCCGCGCAGAGCGTCGATGACGTGATCGCGAGCAACATCAAAGCGCGAGGTGGCTTGGAAAAAATCAAAGCCGTCCACAGTGTGCGTACGACCTCGAAACTGACGCAGGGATCCTTTCGAGCGGCGTATGTCCAGGAGAACAAGCGTCCGGACAGGGTCCGCGAAGAAGCGATCATTCAGGGCTTAGCTCAAGTGCAAGCTTACGACGGAAAAGTCGGATGGCAGATTTCGCCGTTCGGTGGACGTAAGGATCCGGAATTAATGTCGCAGGACGACACGAAAACTTTGGTGATCGATGCGGACATCGACGGGCCGCTGGTGGACTACAAACAGAAAGGTCACAAGGCGGAACTGGTGGGGCACGATTCCGTCGAGGGCACGGATTGTTACAAAGTAAAGCTGTCGCTCAAGAACGGCGACGTGCGCTATTACTTTCTGGACAGTGATTCCTTCCTGGAACTCAAAATCGAAAACCAAAGTAACATTCGCGGAACCGTCCAGTATACGGAGACCTACTTCGGCGATTACGAGCAGGTGAACGGCATTTATTATCCGTTTGCGGTGGAGACCGGCGATAAGGGAAGCGACTCGCGCATAAGATTTGCGGTGGACAAAATCGAGCAGGATGTTTCCCTGGATGATGCGCACTTTTCCATGCCGGC
>DASXNN010000045.1:0-5174 GCA_036495045.1 Candidatus Udaeobacter sp. | reverse complement strand
GTCAGCAATGCGAATCCCATCCAACCATACCGAATCCCATAGACATAAAATGGGACAAAACTTTCGCACGGCGAGAAAGTCAGCAGTGCTAACAAACTGATGATCGCAATCCGATCGGAAACCGGCCGCGGTATCGGTGTGTGCATTGATGCTGGGTCTGACTGATTGGGATCATCCGGCGGACGGTGTGCCGCGTGTATCTGCGGGTTCTCGCCTATCACGCGACCGTGTCCGTGAACTTTGCCGATCAATTGCCGATACAAATAAAATAAACCGAAAAGCAGGAGCGCCCCTCCGGCAATTCGGGGAAACCAGTTCCCGACTTTTTCGTGCAATGCGAACCCAAATAAGGTGAGAAGCAAACCCAGCACGGCCGTGAACAGAACATGCCCGCTTCCGGCGAGCGCGGTGATTCCGAGCGCCTTTGCATGATTCCAGTGTTGCGCACGTGCCGTCAGGACAAATGGCAGCCAATGTGTCGGGATCGCCGCGTGAAAAAAAGCCACCGTGAATCCCGTGATTGCGATGGTCGTAAAAATTACTTCGTTCACGTCAGGAAGAAATGCGAGAAGAGCCTAAGCGCGTCGCCGCTTCGCACAAAATTATCGGGCTGGTGGGATTTGAACCCACGGCCTCCTGGTCCCGAACCAGGCGCTCTACCAAGCTGAGCCACAGCCCGAACTGATCGCAATATCTCGTACGCCAGTCGCGGCGCACGCGTCCCTTACTTCGCGTATTTCGCGGCCTCTGGCAAGGACGCGTATGTCAACCGCAAAGCTTTCCAATAAAGTCTGCGAGCTGATGCTCGCTGATCGCGTTTGAAAAGTGGTCGGGATGGCTATCGGGCTACAAGACAGCGCTTCCAACCACGTATATGGCAATCGCCGTTGCTCCTTTTGCTTCCCGTCTTCTAGAGCGCTTCGGCTTGCTTCCGCAGTTTTTCTTTTACCTCGGAATACGGTCGGGAGGTGTCCGTAATTTTATCCAGGAAAGACAACGCTTCAGCTTTCTTGTGCTGCCTCACGCTGACTCGCGCGAGCTGCAAGTAGGCGAAGTTCCGGTTCGGGGTGACTTCGAGAAAATGTTGCCAGGCGACTTGCGCCTCTTTCCAGTCGGGGTTCGGCATCCCATAAAACGTTTCCGCGTAAGCGCGAGCGTATTCGACATTCATCGGTGCGAGGCGGCTCGCTTCATGAAATTGAAACAGGGCGCGTTGCAACAATTCCGCAGAATCAATTTTCCAAGCCCCGGTCAGATCATGGCGGAGGACGAATTCGACGTTCCCGAGATTAAAATGATAAAGAGGATTCGCCGCTTTCGAGTGGATCGCGAGGAGGAATTGCTCTGCGGCGTCGGGCGCCCGGCCAAGACCGAGATACGCCACTCCTAACGAGTTGGCAGTTTCGGCATCGGCCGGCTCCAACCCTTGCGCGATGCGCCAATGTTCGACGGCTGCTTCCGCCTCCCCCTTTTTCCAGAGAAATTCGGCGAGCGCGTTTTGCGCCGGGAAAGACTGCGGATTATCCCGGACGAGTTGGTAGTAGATTTGCTCCACACGCAAACGCTCTTTTGCCGTTACGTTAGGATTCGCGAGCGCCTCCGCTGCCTTATTGGCCTCTTTAAGTTCTATCCATGTTTTTGCCGACGCAGCGATGGATTGCGTCCGCGCGAGCACAGGCGTAAAGAGCAGAATGAAGAGCGTGGCGGCAGCCCGCTTACATTTGCTCCAGTTGCTCCGCCCGCGCGGTTGCTGACTATGATCGCTGTCGCTCTTTCTGGAGAGATTCACTTTTTGCAAAACTAGCATTCGCTGAAGCCCTCAACTGTCGCCACCAACAACCGTTATTCACGGACGGCTTACGTCTTTCTTCGGGACGCGCTTGATTATACCACAAAACAGCAAAAGAAAACAAACAGCACCGGGGACGGACGGCCACGAAGCCGGGGTTCCCTTCAGCTACTTGTCGCAAAAGGGCGAAACTCACCCGAGGCCTCCGGAACGCAGCGCTCCACTAAGCTGAGCCACAGCGCCGAACTGACGGGAATATCTCGCGTGCCCAGTCGTGACGCGCGTAATTACGTCGCGTGTTTTGCGACCTTTGGCGAGGGTTGGAAACGGAATGAGCAGCTTGCGCCCTCATATTCATGTCAGTAAAATCGGCCGGTGCTCTCTCAGCCCGATTCACCGCGTTCCAATTCCGAGCGGACCGAGTGCATCCTCGAACTGATGTTCAGATTAATGGAATATCGGCATCAGGCGATACGCCACCGTTTGGAAAAAGTTGGTCGAGCTGCGTCAATGTTACATCTCGACGTATTGCTGCTTATCTATCACTTCGCCAGGAACGCAAAGGGAGACGTCCTCGAGATTGGCCCTTATATTGGCGGCTCCACGATCGCGGCTGCCTTTGGAGTGCGTGAGTCCGACACGCACAAGAAAATCATCAGCATCGAAATCGGAGGCCGATTGAAGCATTTCCGAATACCGAGCAAGAATATTTTTAAAGATTTGAAGAGAAACCTCGGGCAATTCGGCGTGAGTGAGGAGGTCACTCTGATCAACGGCCCCTCTTTCGATGAAACGACGACGTCAACCGTCCGGCAAATCCTAGCTGGCCGCGACGTGGGTCTCTTTATCTTCGATGCGGACAGCAACGTACGCCGTGACTTGGATTGCTATGGCGATCTGCTCTCCAATGATTGTTGGGTTGTGATCGACGATTATTGTGGGCCCGCCATGAAAGCAACGCCGCTCCGCGCGCAGGTTGACGAACTCGTATCCGCCGGACGACTCGTTCCGTTCGGATATTATGGGTGGGGCACCTGGGTCGGGCAATGCCGACAGAAATGACCGTGTATTGAGGCGAGATTGCCGAGGAAAATTCGCCGACCAGGGAAGACATGCTCCTCGACTCATGATGACCGCGTAGTGTTCCCAATAAATTCGTTGACAAGGCGCCGCTTAACTTCGAAAATCAACACTCATTTTTACCATGCTCGCACCGCCGCTCACTCCATCCGCTCTCACAGGCAGCGTGCCGATCATTCTTCAATTCCCGACGGAAGCATTCCGCCCCGTCCGTTCCTTGCGCCATATGACGACCCAACTTCTCCAGGAAGCAGCTCAGGTGATCCCGAATCAGCAACTTCTGATCAATGTTGTCTCCAAGCGTGTGCGCCAGCTCGGTTTGGGACATCGACCGATGGTGGAGGTTGGTCCGCGCGCGTCGCTTACCGATATCGCGCTTAAGGAAATTATTGCGGGCAAGCTTACTTACGAATCGCTCGAAGGCTCGTCGGACGGCGCCTAGTCCGTGGCACAGGCGTCCTGCCTGTGTTCAACATGTCGGCTGAGTCGGTCATCAATCGCAAGGCGCTGCGCGATTTTCATATTCGCGAGCGCTACGAGGCCGGCATTGAACTCAAGGGCAGCGAGGTAAAATCCATCCGTGCTGGCAAGGCGAACATCAGCGACGCTTTTGCGCGCATCGAAAACGGCGAAGCATTTCTATATAACGCCGATATCCAGCCGTACGAAAAGGCCAGCCACGAAATTCCGATCGCGAAACGCGTCCGCAAATTACTGTTACATCGACAAGAGATCGACAAGCTTTACGGCGAGACCCAGGTTGCCGGACGCGCTCTCGTTGTGCTGAAGCTCTATTGGAAAAACGGAAAACTCAAAGCCGAGCTCGGCGTCGGGGAGGGTAAAGCCGCGCGCGACAAACGCGCCGATCTGAAAAAGCGGGCGGTTGATCGTGAGACAGCGCGCGAAGTTGCGCGCTTCAATCGCAAACACGGCTGATTCAACTTGTAGCGGCGCTCTGTGAGCGTTGCACTTCTCTTTCTGGTATTTTGGGCGACGCTCACAGAGCAGTCGCTACAGTTTTAAATCTGTTTTAATTTGCGTAATCTGGAGGTCATGCTTCGGGTCCTTTTACTCGCATTAGCCCTCCTCTTCATCGCATGGCTGGTTCTGCGCGTAATCCGAACACAGCGCTTTTCTCTAAGAGACAAAGTTGCGCTTATTACCGGTGGATCGCGTGGCCTCGGTTTGCTGCTGGCGCGACAAATTTGTGCTGCAGGCGGAAAAGTGGCGCTCCTTGCGAGGGACAACGAGGAATTGATCCGCGCAAAAACTGACCTGGCGGGACGTGGCAGTAGGGTGCTTACGATTCAGTGTGATCTGCTCGATCCCGGGCAAATTCAGTCTGCCATCCGTCAAACGATCGATCGCTTCGGCAAGATCGACATCTTGGTTAACAACGCCGGCATCATCGAGGTCGGTCCACTTGAGCACATGACTCGAGAAGATTTTGAGCGTTCGATGGCGTTGCATTTTTGGGCGCCCTACGAATTGATCGCGCATGTCGTTCCTGAAATGCGGGTGTGGGGTGGTGGTCGCATCGTCAACATCTCCTCTATTAGCGGCAAAATCGCTGTGCCCCACCTGGCGCCCTATTGCGCGAGCAAATTCGCGCTCACCGGGTTGTCTGATGGTATTCGGGCTGAGCTAGCCCGTGACAACATCCATGTAACAACCGTCGCTCCAGGAATGATGCGAACCGGCTCGCATGTGAATGCAAAATTCAAGGGCAAGCATGACTCCGAATTTGCCTGGTTCGCTGTTTCCGCTGGAGCGCCGTTGATCTCCATGAATGCCGAGCGCGCTGCGCGAAAAATTCTCGCTGCCTGTCGTCGTGGTCAGCCCTCGCTCACGCTTACATATGCCGCGCGGACAGCCATTCTTGGGAATGCACTCTGTCCAAATCTGACCGGCTACATGATGAAAATCGTGAACCGGTTTCTACCCAAAGCGGCTGGTAAGGGCGAAGGCGATGAATCGCACACGGGATCTGAAACGCGATGTCTGGTTCCTGGATGGATGACGCGGCTCGCCGATCGCGCCACTTTGCGTAATAACGAAATGCCCCGCGAATAGCGAAATGACAGGCAAACGGCTCTTCGTTGCGATTGATCTGCCGGAATCAACCAAACATCTCCTTGTCGATCTCGATCCGCAGATTCACGGCGTACGCTGGATTGAACCCGATAAGATGCATCTTACGCTCGGTTTCTTTGCTGATGTCCGGGACGATGTGGATCCACCACTCCGGGAAAAGTTGATCGCTATTGTTTTCGGCGCTTTTTTTCTGCCGATCATCGGTGTGGGA
>DASXNN010000044.1:0-34971 GCA_036495045.1 Candidatus Udaeobacter sp. | reverse complement strand
TCTGGCTTCAACGCGAGCTTCATTTGCTCAGTTCAACATCCAGCATTGAGTGTCGGCCTCACGGCGACAAGCGCGCAAAAAAATAGCAGAAAGTGAAAAGAAAGTCAGCCGCCTTCATTAAAATTACGGCGAGCCAAGGAAGGATCGGATGTCAGATGTCAGAAATTCGAGGCGCTTATGTCTTTTCGCAGTCGGGAATTTGACTCGCAATTTCCCGATCGCTTGGTCGGCTGAACTAGCTAATCCTCGCATGATGGCGTCGATGATAGCATCGTTGAGAGTCGGAGGACATCAGACACTATGATCGTCACTGCCATCACTGTTCTGTTGCCGGTATTTTTTGTGTTGGGACTGGGTTATTTCGCGGGGCTGGCTAAGAAATTCGACGCTGATCAGGTCGCTGGTTTCAATGATTTAGTGCTGGATTACGCATTACCTGCAATGCTGTTTGTGGCGACGGTAAAGACTCCGCGAGGAAGTTTGCTCAGTGAGGGGCCTTATGCTCTCGCGCTGCTTATCGCGTTTAACGGGCTGTTCCTGGTGATGGTGCTTGTCAGCACGCGTGTTCTGCATCATTCCCTCGGTGAAGCGGCGCTTCAGGCGAACCTCGCCAGTTTTCCGTCAGTCGGTTTTTTCGGTCCGCCGATTTTTCAGGGTTTGTTCGGTGCGTCCAGTCTGGTGTCGATTGCCTTCGCCGCGACTTTATCGACGATCACAATCATGCCGCTCACCCTCGTCCTTCTGGAAATTGATCACCAGCAAAGGACAGGCGGTGAAGGGCAACGCGTCAGTTCGCTTGTTGGTCAAAGTTTGGCCAGCACCGTCAAAAAACCGATGGTATGGGTGCCGTTGGTCGGTGTTGCGCTCGTTCTGAGCGGTGTGCACGTGCCACAACTCTTGGACAATATGTTGATGTTGATCGGGTCGACCACTTCGGGCGCCTCCATCTTCCTGGCTGGGCTGATCATTGCTGCCTACGAAATCAAGTTCAGCGGAGAAGTCATAGGTAACACGGTGATCAAGATGGTGGCACAGCCGCTGCTCATGGCTCTGCTGGTCGCGGGATTCGGAGTTGCGAATCCGCTGGCCTGCGAGGGGATCCTGGTCTGTGCGATTCCGACGGCCGTATTCGCACCGCTCCTGGCTCCGCGTTATCGTCTTTACGAAGTTGAATCATCATCGACTCTCGTCGCCTCTGCTGTGGTGATGATCGTCACCTTACCAATTGCCATCTTGGCCTGCCGAAGCTCCGGCTGAGTTTTGTTGGTGACAAGTGATGAGTGACGAGTGGTGGCGGGGGAGCGGCGAAGCCGCGAAGAAGTGATCCGTGATTTGTGATCGGTGATGAGAGGTTTGGAACCGACTCTTATTCGGTTAGCTCAGGGACATGCTTATCTTCGTATTTTTCGATAAGCACACCCAACACATCCATGAGCGAAGCGAGTGGATGATTTTCGTCCTCGCCGACTTGATCGGTGATCCGGTCGAGCAGTTCAACCAGTTGCTGGTAATCCGCCTCTGTCCGCGGCACACGCACCGCCCGCGAAACCGGAGCCCACGTCTTTTTTACCAGTTCGAGTTCGGCAACAGACATCTTATTTCTTCCATTCGCCTGTGTCGTACTCATGATGAGTCGGCACGTGGTCCCGCGTCTGCGGGATAAATCTTGCTCCTATTATAGTGTACGGCAGCAATCAGTCGAGCTTTGTTGCCGTGCATGGGCACGATCACTTGTCGACCGTTGGTGTGACGCCACTTCTGGTGGCTGCCTTTTTGACTCGCCGGAGCAAAACCGTGCTGACGCAAGATTAGAACAACGTCTTTGGCTGTGCAAACCGGGAATCGCTCGCTCAGGTGAGCGCGACTTCCAAAACCTTTGCTCCCGCAGAGAGATTGACTGGGGCCGGCTCAAACCAAAGCTCTAACGCCTCTTTCGCATTTTGGATCGCCTCTTCCTCAGTGTCGCCAGCCGAAGCGCAACCTGGCAATTCCGGGAAAAACGCCGCCCAACGCTTTGTCTCGGAATCGTGTTCGACGACCAGGCGCAATTTCATGGTTCAATGATAACGCGTATTGGACGCCGGTAAAAGCTGCGAAAATCGGAAATTGGGAAATTTTTGATGTTTGATGTTTGAAACTCGCTCGTTACCCGCCGCTCGGCGCTACCATCGCGCCTTTACGTTGATCACTCGCACTTGCCCGTGCTTGTGTCAGCTACCCCTAACTGCGTTGCCGTCTACCCGCGCGATTCCGGATCGCGGCGTGTTCTATCTCGGAAATCCCTTTCCTCGGTTCAGGTTTGATATGCTGACTTGAAGCCCACGGCAAATCCCATTCGTCCTGTGGCGAAAGTGTTGAGGGCAACTTAGCCGAAAAGTTTATCGAACTCGTTATGGGTACCGATCCAGATCCACTCGATGATATCGCCCTCGCGGTAGCCGACTGCGCGGACGTCTAACGTAACCCTGACCGACCAGAGATTCGCATGGCCGCGGAGTTTCTTAAATTGAAGAGAGTTGTACGCGGGATTAGCCGAGAATAGTCGAAACACACGACGTGCGGATTGTCGATCGGATTGCCTGAGCTCGCCATACGCCCGCCAAAATGAAGGCGTTGCCCGCGAAATCACAATTTGTCAACGTCGAGGGGCTTACTCCCTTCGGCCCGCGCTTTCTCGATGAAAGCCTTAAGCTTAGGGCGCGGACGCTCGTCATCGATGATTTCTTCCCAACGCCTGTCACCTTCTGCAAGCTCACACAGCTTATCAAAGACGGCGCGCCGCTCAGCTTCGCTTAGCTTTGGAAGTTCCTTGATGATCTCGGATGCGCTCACAGATGAAAACCTAGTCCGTGCTCGGCAGTTTGTCAGCACGAGACCGCGAAAAAATATCAGAAAAGGGGAAAGAAAGGAAGAAGGATGAAGGAAGAATTATGCCGCCGCCACGGCGATGTCAGAGGTTCGCCACGGCGAATCCGTCCGTCGGCGGATTTGACGTTTGATGTGGCGGGGGAGATCAGGGCGTGAATCCGATGCGTGGCTTTGGCGGAGGTGCTGGCAGGGCAGGTGGGTCGATAATGTCCATCACCCGCTGCAAAATCGTGACGATAACCGCCTCGTGAACGTCCAGCCGCTTTTTCAGTTCCTTTTCCAGCGCGACAAGTTTTTGAGCTAACTCGCGCTTGTCGCCGAGCAAAGCGCGCATTTTCAGAAATGCACGTACTACAAACACGCTCATCTGGACGGCGCGTCGACTGTTCAGAACATTTGCAGCCATGATCGCCCATGCTCTGTGAAGACATACGCAAGATATTTACGGTGCTGGCCGCGACCGGTCTTTAAGGTCGCAATTTGCGACCTTAGAACTGCGTATTCTTGTCGCGTAATTTTAAAGACGAAATCGCTCGGAAACCGATCAAGGTTGCGCCGAACCTGCTCAAGCAAACGTTTGGTAGTGACATTGTAAATCGCAGCCAAATCTGAATCTAACATTACTTTCTGACCGCGAAGCTCATAAATTAATCTTTCTAGCTCCGGCAGACTTCGGGTGATCGGCTTCTTCGACATGAGAAATTAATGCTCGAAACATGAGCAGAAGAAAAGCTTGCAAGTCAAAAGTCAGACAGCGGAACTGCTACGCATGGGAGCAGCGCGACCCAGACTTGAGGCGCCAATTTGGTACCTTAAGTTTTTCCACTCATTCTTGGACAGTTGGAACACGAAATCTTTCGGAAACCGATCCAGATTGCGTTTCACTGCGCGCTTCAGTGTCTTTGTTTCAACGCCGTAGATCGACGCCAGATCGGAGTCCAACATCACGCGTTCACCGCGGACTTCGTAGATGAGTTGACCAAGCTGATCAGTCGTCAGCTTGGTCGAAGGCTTTGGCATTGAGCAACAAATTATTAAAGATTTCTCTCTGTGAAAAGCCGCGTTTGTTGCCGCGGATTTAAGAATTAGGAAGGAAGAATGGAGCGACCGGGAGGAGCGACATAGAAAGTAAAGCTGTGACGTAACAGCGAGCGAGTGTGGGCAAAGAGCGAGTTTCAATTAAGATGTAGGAAAGGCAAAACGCGCTGCTACGGTTAACGATGACCCAGCGCATGCGCGGTGTGCTCGCGCCCGTAGTGACGCCATTTAAGGCTGATCTCGCGCCTGATCCGCAACGGTTCATCGCGCATTGTAAGTGGCTGCTGTCACAGAACTGCGGACTTGCCGTGTTCGGCACAAATAGCGAGGCGAACTCGCTGTCGTTGGAAGAGCGTTTAAATCTGCTCGACGAGCTGGTCGCGGCCGGGGTCGATCCGTCGCGCATGATGCCGGGAACCGGCTGCTGCTCGATCATGGAAACGGTCAAGCTCACGAAGCAGGCTGTCGGAAACGGCTGCGCGGGCGTGCTGATGTTGCCGCCCTTCTATTACAAGGATGTGAGCGAAGAAGGTCTCTACCGCTATTTCAGCGAAGTGGTGCAGCGCGTCGGTGATGCGCGACTGAAAATTTATCTCTACCACATTCCGCCGGTCGCGGTGGTTGGCATAACCACGGGATTGGTCGAGCGCCTCCTTGCAGCTTATCCGAATGCAATCGCCGGGATGAAAGACAGCTCGGGTGATTGGAAGAATACCAAGACCTTTCTCGATGCGTTTGCTGCCCGCACTTTCGATGTTTTCGTCGGCAGCGAATCATTTCTCCTCGCCAATATGCGGAACGACGGCGTCGGTACGATTTCCGCGACCGCGAACGTCAACCCGGCCGCGATTTATGACCTATATCAGCAATGCATCAGAAGTCAGACATCCGACATCCGATATCAGAAATCAGACATCGATCATCAAACATCAAAAATGGAACGCCAACAGGCGGACTTGGACGTCGTGCGCCAGGTGTTCAGTAGCAGAAAATTTCCGTCCATGATCGCTGCGTTGAAACAGGCCATTGCGATCTACGCCAACGATCCGGCATGGCGGACGGTGCGGCCGCCGCTGGTCGAACTCACACCCGAGCAGGCAAAGACGCTCGCCGCGGAACTCAGCGCCCTCGGGTTCACAATGCCGCTCGAAACGAAGAAGTAAGAAGGAGGAAGGCAGAAGGCAGGAGACAGATGCCAGAAGTCAGAGGTCGGATGTCGGAAGTCAGAAGTCGGATGTTTCAGAGGTCAGCGCTTGGGAGACGTCTCTTGAACGATAGCTTTCCTTGGCGCGCCAGTATTTGATGCTCGGCGGATGGACAAGGTGCGCTCCCGCAAGGCATCCAGCAATCGTAATTTCTCGGCGATGGGCCGTGCGGCAAGCTTTTTGCGGAAGGCGCCCTTGCTTTCGGCAATGTTGCGGAACTCGAACTTCACTTTTGCTTTGGGAATTGTCGCTCGAACTGCTCCCAAACGCCAGCCAAACCATGACGTGCGAGGATCTCTTGCAGCCGGTTCAGATCGATCGCATCGGCCTCGATGAATTGAACTTACCATTCGCGACCCGGGCTCGGTATGAAATTCGACGAAAAGTTACGCCCACGCGGGAGAACGTTGTCGAAAAGGCTAAACGCTAAAGGGAAATTTAGAGCTCAACTCCGAAAGCTGTTTCCGATGAGAAGGGCGGCGAGCGCAGAAGTCAGAAAGTCGGAACTCAGAAGTCAGAGGTCAGAAGGAAATTGAGAAGTAAGAATTAGGAAGGCAAAAAAATTGCGGAATACGGAATGCGAAACTCTGCCATTTTACTCGCAAAACCGTCGCAAAACAGAATTGACGAATCCGAACCTGGAAATGGAGACCGCTTGGTCCAACTGCTTCTGTTCTTGGACCTCAATCTTCTGGAGAATCGGGCCGTATTTTGCCATGTCTTCGCCGAGGTGTGTTTTCCATCCGTCAACGACTTCTTCCACCTTCGTCAGTTCCTCTTTGTCGGTCCAGATGCCGCCGCACTTAGGACATTTGTCTAAAATGATTCCACTTGTGTCCCCAGAATTGAAGTGCTCCATCAGCACTCCTTCACAGTGAGGACAATTCAATTCGTCATGATGATCCCTTTCAGCGGTAAAAATCTGTTTGTTGACTGCGTCCAATGAAGCGATCTCTTCGGGACTAAAAACTTCGTCATGATGTTGGACGATCTTTTGCAGCTCTCCCGCGTCCAACCATTCTCCTTTGCAGTTTGGACAGACATCAATTTGAACGGCGTCGTATTTGATCAAGCGGAGTAAGGAGTTGCGTCTCGGGCATTTCATAATTTTCGCAATCGCTAATTGTGGCACGCGCAGACGAAGAATCGATCAAAATTCATGAGCTGAAGACCGCCTGCTGGCTTGAACTGCTCGTCGATGGAAAGATCGTCGCGCCAGAAAGGCTCTCACCTCTCCGGAAGGAATGCGGCGAACTCATCGCGATTTTTGTTACAATCCTAAAGCGATCGAAGGAAACTTCTTAGTTTTTCGTTAAACTTCCTAATCTTTGAGGCGTCTATGGAGATTCACCAACTGCGTTACTTCGTCGCGGTGGCCGACGAAGGAAGCTTTTCCCGCGCGGCCGCCAAGGTCCGCGTCGCTCAACCTTCTCTTAGTCAACAGATTCGAAAGCTGGAAGCGGAGGTTGGTCAACCGTTATTCGACCGTCTGCCGCGCTCAGTCGTCCTGACGGAAGCCGGCCGCTGTTTGATCGATTATGCGCGGCAAATTCTGGCCTCGATCGGCGACGCCCGCCGTTCTGTTGACGAGCTCAAAGACGAGGTTTCCGGCCGGCTGGCGGTGGGCGCAATTCCCACGATCGCGCCGTATATCCTCCCGGAGTTGGTCGGGAAATTCCAAAAGCATTATCCAGAAGTGTCGCTGGAAATCGTGGAGGACGTGACCGACGGCATCACTCGGCGGGTGGAAGCTGGAGAGCTGGATGTCGCCCTGGCATCCACTTGCCAGCAAAGTCCCACGCTGCGACGCGAATCTCTGGGCAACGAACCGTTGCTTGCCCTGGTGCCCGAAGGACATCCTCTGGCAAAGAAGACTCTGGTGGAATTGGACGATCTCAAATCGCAAAAGTTTTTGCTCCTCCACGAGATGCATTGCCTGTCGCAACAGGTGCATCACCTGCTGGAGTCCCGTCGTCTCAGACCGGAGATAGCGCTGGCCGGGAGTCAGCTTGGCACGATCGCTAACTTGGTCGCGGCCGAGATCGGCGTCTCAATTGTGCCCCAAATGATGGTGAAGCACCGAGCCATTTCCGGATGCGTCAGTCTGCCGTTCGCTCCGCCGGTTCCGGAGCGGGAACTAAATCTTCTTTACAACCCGCTTCGATTCCAGAGCAAAGCGGCCGCAGCGTTCCGTCAGGAAGCTGCAGCCGCCTTGTCATGCAAAGATTCATCGATCGCTCGAAACGCCGTGTAGCAAGCTTTCTATCTGATTGTCTCCAGCGCTGCTGTTACCAAAAACACCGGCCAGACAGCAAGGATCGCGATTACTCCAAAGAGGGCCAGCTCAGGCAAATAATGGGGTCGCGCCCTGTGGACGTATCGTTCCTCAAGGAACCGTGAAATGCGCTGGCCAATCGGCATTGTAGTTTTCATATGATCAACCGGCCACAGTCGGGACGCCGATTGAAATACTTTATGCGTCTAGTTGCGATAGGTGTTGCCTATCGCGGGAAGGAATGGGAATTATGAACGAAAAAATTAAGAAGGGTCTTTCGAGCGCTTCAGAATCGCTGTGGGTCACCGACACCGGCTATAACTATTTCGTTTTTCGCCAGACAACGTCCTCGTTATTGCGGCGGTCGATGAGGTTGTCCACTTTCCCGTTCGCGTCGTAATGGAACAGGACCCGGCCTTCGACGCCTTTACGGAAAAAGAGATCGCACGTTTCAGGGAACAACTGTTCCTTTTTATTCAATCCTTCCTTCTTCTTCGACTGGGCGGTCCCGTCTTTGCGCTCGATGAAAAGCCAGTTGTTGTCGTCCGACACAACCATGGTGTGGCCCGGCGCGATCTCATACGTCCCGATATAATCGGCGAACTTTTTTGGGTCCGCCTGGCCGATCGTCGGGTCTTCGTAATAGCGGTGCGCCTGACTGGCAATGATCTTCCATTCGCCGTTGCGTCGCAGCCAAGTGTCTGTGACGTGATAACGCGCCGTCTCTTTTTGGCCGAAGATGATTTCGGTTTCGTTCAGGGCGTAGCTCAAGACCGCGGTATCGCCGATGATCCGGCTTTGGACGCTGGCGATCTTAATCGCGCCGGAATACCCAGCCGGCATTGGGGTGATGTCGGCGATGAGCTTGGCTTTATCGAGGGTCCGGCCTTTCTCGTCGGAAAAAATGCAGTCGTCGTCGAAATATTTTTTCCAAGGCGCTTGGTTTCCGGGCACGATGGCGTCGTAGAGCTCCTGTGTGCGACGGACGAGTTCGTCCTGGGTGATAGGCACGTCCGCGACGTGGGCGAGCGTGGTCGCGAAGATGATGACAAGGACAAGTTTCATAACGCTAAATATAGGAAAAGAGAAAGGCGAAAGTAGAAATTAGAAAGTAGAAAAGAGAAAGCAGAGCTTTCGGTTAATGGTTATTGGTTAATGGATGGAAATGGAAGGCGGAGCCGTCCAAAACCGAGTGATTCCACGAAGTACTGTTAGGCAATCGATGCGCAGACTGGGTGACCGCGTAAAAAGGCGTTTGCCTTACGGGGGTGGGTGAAATTACACAAAATGCTTGAATAGATTGCGCACGTCGAACGACCAAACATATTACTATGAAAAAATTCACCAGCTTACTAATAGGCTGTTCGCTAGCGCTGGCTGGAGCCGCGATGGCGCAGCAGCCAGACCAACAGCAGACACCAAGGAAAAAGCCGGCCGCTGAAAAAACGCACCCGGCCCAAGCCCAACCCGGCGCGCCTCAGGAGAGGCCCGGCAAGCAAACCGGCGCGAGGAACCAGCCAGGAGCTCCGAATGAGCCAGGGGCAGGAAAAGGCCGAAAAACTCGAGCGAGCCAGGAATCTGCGACCGCCCCGGGAACGGAAGAGGGCGTTTCCGGTCAACCGACCGGCGGCACGCCGACTGAGCGCGGTGCCGGAAAAGGCCGAAAGGGACGAGGACCCCAGGAAGCTGCAACTGGCGCCGAGACGGGAGCAGGCGTAGCTGGTCAACCCGCGGCTAGTGCGTCGCCAGGCGCGGAACAGCCGAGGAAAGGAATGAGGGGACGTGCTGCGAAGACATCTGCTACTCCGGCAACGGCGGCAGGTGCGACTGCGGCGCCGTCGGCAGCTGCAAGTGCACCTCCATCAGGTGCGACAGGCCGGGTAAACACGGGCGCTAATGCGGCAGCCGGGACAAAGAAGGTGGAGCCGCAGAAGGTGCAGCAGGTCAAGTCTCAGGCGGCCCAGATCAAATCGCAGCACACAAGTTTCAAAGCGCAGCCAAAACCGCAACAGGTTCCAGCGGTTACCTTCAACCAGAACCGTCGGATTGAAGGAAGCGATCGGTGGCAGGGTCCGCAATACGAAGCATTTCGCTCGTATCATCCGGAACGGCATGACTCGGGTTGGTATCATTCGCATTACCCCAATGTGACGCTAATCGCCGGCGGTTACTATTTCTTCAACGCCGGCTACTGGTTTCCGGCTTGGGGTTACAGTCCTTCGGCTGCGTATTATGCCTACGATGGCCCGATCTATGTGGGTCAACGTGCTGAGCCACCGGACCAGGTGATCGCGGACGTGCAGGCCGAGCTCCAGCAGATGGGGTACTACCAGGGTGAGGTGGATGGGTTGCTTGGGCCGTTGACCCAGCAGGCGCTTGCCGACTATCAGGCTGATCAAGGACTGACGCAGACGGCAGCGATCGACCAGCCGACGCTCGATTCCCTCGGGATGAGCTAAGCCAGAGGACAGAGATCAGAGATCAGCAGACAGATATTTGAGAGAAGCCGCCGGGGCGCACGAATGCCTCGGTGGCTTTTCTGTTTTAGGCGCCGGGAGTCGAGGCATGTATGTTGGCGCGCTCGTTCGTCATCCCATTCGCTCCATTGTTAAAAGGTTGGATGTTTAAACCGTTTAAGGGTTACAACAACGCGAACTAACTCGTGAAGGTAGGCAAACAACATTTTCGGACGATCTGGCTTAACCCGGCAAACGAACAGGTGGTGCAGTTGATCGATCAGAGATTTTTACCGCACCGTTTCGTGATCGAAGATGTGAGCACGGTCGCGCAAATGGTGATCGCAATCCGGGAAATGCATGTCCGGGGAGCGGGCTTGATCGGAGCGAGCGCGGGATATGGGATGTACCTGGCGGCAATCGAGGCGGCACGGAGTCCCGCAGTCGCGGGATTCGATCAACATCTGGCTAATGCAGCAGCGCAACTCAAAGCCACCAGGCCGACGGCGGTGAATCTGGCCGGGGCGATTGAGCGGCAATTAACGAACATCGCCAAAGGAAAGTCCGAGCCGGATTGGCACGATAGCCCGGAGGAAAAGATTGCTCGTGCTCTGGCCGTAGCCAAAGACATTGCTGCGGAAGATGAAGAACATTGCCGGATGATCGGACAGCACGGTTTGAGTTTGATCGAGCAGATTGCCGTAAAAAGGGATGGCAAACCGGTCAATGTCTTGACGCATTGCAACGCGGGATGGCTGGCATTTGTGGATTATGGATCCGCCCTGGCACCAGTTTATGCTGCGCACGATCGCGGGTTACCGGTTCATGTTTGGGTAGACGAAACGCGACCGCGAAGCCAGGGGTCGAAGCTTACCGCCTGGGAGCTCGGTCAACACGGTGTGCCGCATACGATTATCGCGGACAGCGCCGGTGGGCATTTGATGCAGCGCGGCGATGTCGATCTTGTGATTGTGGGATCGGATCGAACAACGCGCGCTGGCGACGTGGCCAACAAAATCGGAACGTATCTAAAGGCGCTGGCTGCGCAGGATAACGAGATTCCTTTCTACGTGGCGTTGCCTTCATCTTCATTTGACTGGACGATCCGGGACGGTTCCGAAATTCCGATCGAGGAGCGCGGTGCCGAAGAGGTCAAGCGAGCAGACGGCTGGCGCGACGACCAAATGTTGGAAGTGAGTGTGGCGCCGGAAGGCAGTCCGGCGGCGAACTTTGGATTCGATGTGACGCCGCGACGTTTGGTAACCGGGCTCATTACCGAGCGGGGTGTCTGCAAAGCGGATGAAAAGAGCATCCTCGAACTTTTTCCCGACCACGCGTCGTGAGCGAAACGGGTTCGGTAAAGTTTAAATGCGAACAGGTGCCGATAGAGATTTCGCGCTTCGCCGGGTTTGCCGAACTAAACGAATATCGACGCAAGCTTCTCGATCTTGAAATGATGGGCGTGGACGGGAAGGGGATCGGTTTCGGAAATGTAAGTGTCCGCGACGGCGCGAGCACGCGGTTCTACATTACGGGCGCGGCGACTGCGGGGATCGTGGAGCTGACGCCGGCGGACTACGCAAAAGTGGTTGCTTACGATTTCGCAAAGAACTGGCTCCGCTGTGAGGGATCCAGAGTTGCATCATCCGAATCGCTGACGCATGCGGCTGTTTACGAATCGGATCCAACCGCTCGTGCGGTGATCCATTGTCATGACATAAACTTGTGGGCGGCGCTTCTGGACAAAGCTCCGACCACGTCGAAGAGAGTTGAATACGGAACACCCGAAATAGCCTACGCGGTGCAGCGTCTCTTCGAGATCACCGATGTCAAAACGAGAAAGATTTTTGTGATGGCGGGGCACCACGGCGGTCTGGTGACGTTCGGGAAAAATTTGCAAGACGCGTTTGGAATTTTGATGCTTTCTCACGGAAGGAGGAATTAGAAATTGCAAAGTAAAAACGGAAGCCAACTGCACCGCAGGCGACACGCCTGCCGCCACAGTCACTTTTTGAAGCAGCGATGACGGCAGAAGAGAGATCATTGCTGGAAGCGCTGGACGCGATCGTGGGAGCAGAGGAAATTCGTGCGCAGATTTATCCGATTGTCGAGCGCGTTCGGACGAAACTGGCGCGAGATGAGAAGGCGCAGATGACCTGGGAGCCGATTCCGTTAGCGATTTACGCTGGTGCGTTGCCGTCGGGGATTCGTTCCAGTTGGGTTTTCATCCTGCGCGGAGGCGCGACCACAGGAGCAGAACGCCATCCGAATAGTCATCAACGGATGATGTCGTTCGAAGCGGCTGGAGATTTGCAAGTCGGAGCCGGACTGGCGGACGCGGGAGAGGAGAAGTGGCAATCCAACCTTTTGGTGAGCGACTCGGACGCGCCACTTGAACGGAGATGGATTTCGATTCCTCGAAACGTCTGGCATCAAGTTGTGGTGCCAGAGGGCCCCGATTGGGTGGTGGTTTCTTTTGATACTGTTCCGGCAGAGGAACTGATCGAGGAGCGACCGGATTCCAGCGACCCGGGCGGAACGAAGAGGATGCAGTATCTGGGGCGCAATCTAAGAAGGAAGAAGTAAGAAACGGGAAGACAGAAGAATTGCAGAATGCGGATTTTCGGAAATCGTCCAATGAGGGACTTATTATGAAGCGAGTTCTCGTTCTCCTCCTGACAATTTCGGCGGGTGTCAACTCCGTCTGCGCCAGTCTGGGCGATGGCGGTGACAGAATTGACGATTCATATGGCAATCTGATCCAGCGTCACCTGCGCGACGACGGAACCGTGACCACTCTTTATCACAAGGATCGGTATCTTTACTTCGTGGTCTTCGATAACGGCGTTAGCGTTTTGGAAAAGTATTCTCGGGTCGATGGCGCGGACCTGTCGGAAAAAGAGATCGCAAAATTCCTAAAGGCTAATGCCGGCCGAGCGGTGACGTGGATCCGCGAGGAAAGTGGCACAACAGAAGAACGCCGATTCAAGCGCAGCGATCACAAAGCCGAAGCAACGTTAGGCAAAGTGGATGCCCGATTGACGCTGACTGTGCGGGTAGCTGGACGGAGCGACTCCGGAAATTAAGAAGTAAAAATGTCGCGGACAGGAAGAGCGGCAGTTCGTGAAGCGACTTTTTAACAACCACTGAAATCAAAGTTAGTGGCAAGGCGAGCAGAAGCTTATAGCCGATTTTAGTGGAAGAAATAGCTTACGCCGAGTTGGCCGCCCACCGAATTCAGCCCGCGGTTGCGGTCCGTCGTGCCGGCGTTGGAAATGTGACGATAGGTGACCTCTGCAACGATCGCCCATTTTTGATTCAGATGATAGCGAAGCCCAAGCCCGGCAATCGCCATTGCTTCAATGTTGCTGCCAAGAACATCTTGAACGCCGGTGTCGGCATCATTGTAAAGACCGCCGCCACCGATCTGGATGTAGGGAATCCATTTCGGATTGGGAGCCTGCACAAAGTTCCATCGGGCGAGGAGGTTCCCGCCGACGAGATAGCTGGCCGGACCTTCGAAGAACTGGCCGCCCATTGCTTCGAGAAGGAACTCGAGGTCGCCGCGGAATAATCCGCCGCCGGTTAGGCCCATGACTACACAGCCCAAGCGCAAGCTCTGCAGCGCGTAGTCAAATCGCGGCCGGTTGTCGTAGAGGCCAGGATCCCAGAAAGCGCCCGCCAGCAACTGGACTTCCCACGTGCCTTTTTCGTATGGAAAGTTGGAAATTGTGACCTCCTTGGAGGAACGCATCACGACGACGCCCGCGTTAGCGTTGAGTGCACCGGCCGCGACACAGCAAATCGCCGGTGCAAGGAAGATAAGCTTTTTCATCATGGATCAGCTTTCTAGGCGGTTCCCGTTCGCGTATCGAGATTTTTTCACAGGGAAATGAGGAAGGGCAGAAACCAGAATTTCGAAATGCGAATTGCTGACTGCGGAAAGGAGGAAAAGGCTAGAAAACAAAATCAGAAGTGGTGAGTGATTGCAGAGTGGTCAGTAAACGAATGGAAACAAGCGCCAGCGGGTGCGTTGTTGATAGGCGCTATATTGTTGGCCGAATTCGCGGACGAGAAATTCTTCTTCAGCGCGGATCCGGGCGATGATCGGCACGCACATCGCCGCGGTTAAGAGCAGACCGATAATGCTCCGAAAGACGAGCGCCCAACCCGCCATCGCCAGTAACGCTCCGAGATAGCTTGGGTGCCGGACGAAACGGTAAAAGCCGTCGGTCTTGAGGCGGTGATTGGGTTGCAACGCGACAAAGATGCTGAAGCGATGGCCAAGCTCAAAGACGGTGGCGACGCGGACGAATCCACCGATGGCGGTAATGATCAGCCCCAGGTAGCGGACAGTGTCGCCGTCGATCGACCAACGGTCGAGACGATCCAGATGCGGTGGCAGCCAGGCGAACGCGATGGCGATGATAATCAGGGGAGTGAAAATCCAGCGGCTGGACGGATCTTCGCGCCGGCCGATTCCCAAGCCGCTGCTTCCGGAAAAGGCGTAAGCGATTGCGCCGGTCACGCTCAAAATGATGAGGCCGACGCGCACCGGATTGGAAAAGAAAGTTGTCCAATCGCCCCAGCCCCAAATCGTGAGCGCGAGAAACGGCAGCATGCCGCCGATTCCAAACGCGAGGTTCTTAAGGGTGTGATTCAAAAAGAAAAAGAAACGGAAACAATTGCGGATTGCAGAAAGGTAGAAGAGGGCGGCTATTTTAGATGCCGAGCGCTTCCAAGCATTGTGCCACGGCAGCGTGCGGCGCCACAATGACATTCGAACTCTTTCATTGATTTTTCGGTGATGGGTTCGTCGATTTCCAATGCATAATCGTAAAAGAGTTCCTGGCCGGGTTCGATATCACGCATCGCGTAGATGAAGATGCGGCCGTCTTCCTCGATGGCTTCGCAGTTTGGCTCACAGCAATGGTTGATCCAGCGCGCGTCGTTGCCGCCGATCTCGGGATTGATTACTTCGCCGCTTTCGAGGCCGAAATTGAATGTGTGTGGATTGTTCTCGACGTCGGGAGCGCTCTCCCAGGAGACGCGTTGGCCGGTGTACTCGATGATGCGGGTGCCTTCGCGGATGAATTGCATGGCGTAAACGCCGCGACCGTGCACGCCGGACTTGCGAACATCGAGTCGTTCGGCTGGCTTTCGAGTTTTGGTTTTCTTTGGCATAACCTCTCAAGTAACGAACATTTAAAGGCGGAAGGAAAAATTAGGAAGGGAGAACCTGAGGAGAAGACGGAAAGAAATTAGGAATGGGAAATTATGAGACTGGCAGATTTCGGAAATCGGACGGACTATCTTTTTTCTGGCGTTGTCGTGCCTGTCAGCGAAGATCAAGGCCGTATGAAAAGTTACTCTAAAATTCTCTTCTCGTTCCTGGCAGCGGTGATCTGCGCGAGTGCGTTTGCCGCGGATCAACCAGCGTGCAAGAAGAGCGGCAAGAATTGCCCGATGAATAACGGTAAGGAGTGCAATTGCGGTAAGAGCTGCGATTGCTAGGGAAAGATCAGGGGGACAGAGAGGCCTGGTTGCGCGACGGTTCTTTTTTAGCACCGGAATTCGACCCTCGGCGAGCGGCCAGCTCGCGTTGAGGGAGCGCCCGAGCACTCGTCATTTCTCGGTAATAGGTCGCAATGCGAGTTCTTTGCGAAAGTCGCGCTTGCTTTGATCAATTCCTTCGAGATCGAGCTTCATCTTTGCTTTGGGAATCGTCTTTCATCCTCTAACTTTCCGGTACGTCAGGTCGAAAATTGTGTGTGCACTTCCGCCGGGACGCGCGTCGGCCGGCCAGTTTGCTCATTGATGGGACACCAGAGCGTGCGCGCTTGCGACAAGAGCTGGCGATCGCGCTGCCGGCGGATTTCGGTAAATCGCTCGAAAGTAAGCCGGCTCGCTTTGCCTACCCATGTGCGAAGCATGATTTCGTCGCCGAGTGTGGCGGGCGCCTTGTAGTCGATCTCGTGGCGCAACACGATCCAACCGATGGTGGCTTGTGCTTCGGGACTGGCGATCGCTCGCCAATGCGCGGTGGCAACATCCTGGACCCAGCGCAGGTAAACGGCGTTGTTAACGTGATTTTGCTCGTCAATGTCAGCCGCAACGACCGGCACGATCATCTCGAAAGGTGACGAGGACATCGGACGTCAGAGGTCAGGAGTGCGCTCCTACGTTAAAATTACGGCGCGCCAGCGAGATCACATCCGAAAGCGTTTCATTAGCTGCTCGCGCATTTCCATCGCAAGCCTTGGGTTCATACGGTTGAGCATTTTCTCCCGACGATCGGGGTCCATGGCTGCCAGCTCGCGCACGATCTTGTCGCGGGTCCTCCATTTCGCGTAACGACTCCAGCCAATGCCGATCGCGAGAAGCGCGGAGATTATCCAGACGGTAATATCACGTTCGTTAATCATTGTTAGAGAACAGAGTTCAGAAGTCAGAAATGAGAAGTCAAATTCACGTTGTGATCTTCCGGTTTCGGGCGATAGTCGGGAGGTTGCTCTGATACCGATTCCCTGGAATCCCAATCGAGTTCCAGATTTTTTGGGAGTTGATCCCTTGGTCGGCGCTTTTACGAAAGTGATAAGTGACGGGTGATGAGTGACAAGCGAAAAATGAATTATGAAAGCCGATCTCGTTAAAGCCGCCTCCGAAGTAATTTCGAATCAGCAAATTCTGGTGAACATGGTCTCACGACGCGTTCGACAGCTTTTGCTCGGTCATCGTCCGCTCGTGGAATATGCTCCCGGGCTCCGTGAATCCGATATCGCGCTAACCGAGATCGCGAATGGGAAGCTGGCCTACGAATCCACCTTCGGTCAAAACGGAGGCGTCGAATCCGTGCAAGTCGTGCCATTTCCAAAAATCAGCGCGACCAGGAAAAAAGCAGCGTAATCGTAGCTGTCTCAGCCGGGTTGGTTCGATTTCGGCGGGAGACACGCGTGCCTGTGCAGAGAAATTCCACCGGCATCCGCGCGCGCAGTATTCAACATCGATCGGTTCTTGTAACCCTGAAGACTTAATCTCCGGAATTTGCGCGGGTGTTTATATGCCTCCGTGTCGCAGATTTTAATGTCTTGCTGCTTTTCTTTTTGCCCTTCGTCGCGACGGTCGTTTCATCCGTGTTTGTGTCTGAGAATTTGGTTCTCGCATCTTCCGCAGTTGTACGGCCGAACTCGGAGCTTTGCAGACCCTGAGCGCTCATGTGACTCATCCCCGGATTATTCATCGGCCCTTAACCGTTTGGGCCCCGGGTTCCGCCTCCACTGTCGCCGAGGTACCAGACACGCTCGAATGCGTTTGCGCGGATAGCTTGCTGGGCCAGATGGGCCTTTCATTGGAAGATGGTTCACGCAAGAAAAGCAGCAGCAGACACGAGGAAAATTTTTTAAGCGGACGTAATAACCACAGGGCGGGCGTCAGAGAAATTACGCTACAATCTGAGCCAGGTGTTGCGGTAGGATCGCGGCGGATGAGGGCCCGACACGAAGATATAGCCTCCGCAACGCCGACGCAGCTGGATGCGCTGCGGCGCCTCCGTGGATTTCGTCTGCGCGGCATGGAGATGACGCGACTGGAAACCTTCATCGACGCAGCCTTCGCCTTTGCAATTACGATGCTGGTGATCGCCGCGCAGCAAATCCCGGACGACATCGAAACGCTCCTGGCCGCGTTCAAGAATGTGCCTGGCTTTGTCGCGAGCACCATTGTGCTCGGAATCTTTTGGCGAGGGCATTGGCTGTGGAGCCGGCGTTATGGCCTCGAAGATGGCATCTCGATCTTCATTAGCTGGGCGATGATTGTCACAATTCTGATCTATATGTATCCGTTGAAAGCGATTTTTAGCTCTATGTGGTTTCTACTCAGCGGCGGTCGAGTAGGCCACGCGCTCGGGCCTCATTCCGAATCGCAATCGCGCGCACTTTTTGCCGTTTTCGCGCTCGGCTTTACTGCCATCGCACTGGAAGTGGCGCTATTGAATTTGCGTGCCTGGCAATTGCGGAAGCCGTTACAGTTGGATGCAAGAGAAAGGTTGATCACACTCTATGAGGTAACGGGATGGAGCATCCCAGTTGGCGTCGGAATCGTTTCCCTTGTCCTGGCTCTCATTCTGCCGAGAGAGCAGATTGAATGGAGCGGCTGGGTCTATTGCTCACTGGCGGTTCTGGTTCCGCTGCATTCTGCTTATCGTAAGCGGAGTAGCGCAGGGAGGCTGACATCTCACGGCAAATAAACTGACTGAACGCGAGGGAAACGGGGAGTGAAGGACGATGTATTCAGTTGAAGCCGACAAATCCAAGCGCCTCGTCGTGATCAGTGCTGCCGGACGGGTGACCAAAGAGGAAGCGAAACACGCCGCTCAACGGATGCGTGACATCGTAAAAGATTTCGCACCGGGTTTTCGCTTGCTGGCGGATTTTCAATGGCTGCAATCGATGGATATCGCCGCGGCGCGTCATGTCGCCGAGATCATGGACGCTCTGGCTGAAAAACAAGTGGCTTCGGTGACCAGAGTCATGCCTGATCCGCACAAAGATATCGGCCTCAATATTCTCTCCCAATTTCATTATGCTCCTGAAATTAAAATCACCACGTTCGAGACGCTGGCTGATGCGCTGCAAAGTTTAATAAAAGAAGGTGGAGGGACGTCCGAGGGAATGGCGACTCCCGATCAATGAAAAAGGGAAAGAAATCAGAAGTCAGAGGGCGGGAGAGGGAAGCGGCAATTTTATTGCTTGCGATCTAGCCTGCCACTGCACATTCTGGAGTCGTTAGCCACATACTATGAAAAAAACTGTTTTGTCCTTAATCACGACCTTAATTGGCATTGCGTTTGTCACCTCTTGTGCGGAAAAACCGGGAACAACCGCGACGTCTACAACCGCGGCAACGGCGCAAGCTTCGCCGTCGCCTACACCGCATAAGAAGCGCGCAGCCAAGAAGAAAGCGCCCAAGGCCGAGGCCTCGCCGTCGGCCGAAGAGTCGCCCGCAGAATCGCCGTCGCCGACACCATAAAAGAGAAGGCAGAAGTCAAAAGATACAGGGCCAAAGGCGGACGTGCGATCGACTGACCGCGCCAGGTCAGCTGAGACAGTTGGGTTGTGCTTACGCGCATAGGAGTTTTGAAGACCGGTTGCAGCATTGGCAAGCGCTCAGAAGCCAGAGCGCGGGATGTTGAGGGTTGTAGTTCTCGCGCTAGAATATCGTCAGGATGTTTGATACAGTCATCGGGTGTCTCAAGTGGGGCGCCGTCGGTTTTGTGGTGGCGTTTTCCCTCATGAAGCTGTATGAGGCCAGCCACATTCACGACGACATTCCGAAGCCGGAGTTCAAAATAAGGCAGTCGAAGCGCGCGGCCCTGGTGTTATCCGCATTCGCCGGCATGCTCTCGGCGCTTGTGTGGCTTCTGGTGCAAAACTGGGGCTAGCGTCAGAAGTCGGGGTTCAGAAGGTCAGAAGTCAGCTCATCCCATGTAAAACCCGCCGTTTACGTTCAGCACATGGCCCGTGATGTAAGAAGCCATCGGTGACGCCAGAAAAAGCGTTGCATTGACGATTTCGCTAACGTGGCCGAGACGGCCGAGAGGGATTTGTCTGATAAAGTTGGCCGTGATTTCTTCGGGCATGCCTTTACTCATCCCAACATCGATGAAGCCGGGCGCAATCGCGTTCACGGTGATGTTCTGCCGCGCAAACTCGCGTGCGGAAACTTTTGTGAGCGCAATGATGGCCGCTTTGCTCGACGAATAATTTGCCTGGCCGAAAAGCCCCATCTGCCCACTGACGGACGACATGTTCACAATCCGGCCGCCACTGCGCAGGATTGCAGCCGCTTTTTGCGTGACCGTGAATGTGCCGGTAAGATTTACGCGCAGCACGCTCTCGAATTCTTCGATCGACATCTTTTTGATCGTGCGATCGCTAATGATCCCGGAGTTATTCACGAGAATGTCGAGCCCACCATGTCGATCTTGTATTTGTTTCATCATTGATTCGACCTGATCCGGCTGCGTCACATCGCATTCGACTAGGAGCGGGTCCTTCAATTTCCTGGCCACGCTCTCCGCGTCAGATTTGTTTTGGCCCTCAGGATCGGCGAGGTAATTCACGACACATGCCGCACCGTGCTTTCCAAACGTCCCAATTACCTCCGCGCCAATCCCGCGCGAGCTGCCGGTGACGAGAACGACTTTGCCAGTGAAATCGAGAGGATCTGACATGCGGCGAAGATGGAGTGATGAGGAATGAGAGACAAGTGACGAGTTGAAGCAGGAGCGTTTTCAGAGGATCACTCGAATTGAATGCGTCCTGTTTTCTTGGCTTCCTGATTTATTTTGTCCATTTTGTCAGAAAGCATGACTTCACCGATACGGATTCTTACGGCTGTGCCGATTTGCGATGGGCACGACAGCGCGATCAATACGATCAATCTCGAATTTATCCGGCACGGGATTGAGGTGATTTATCTCGGCTATCATCGCTCAGTCGGCGATATTGTGCGTGCCGCCATCCAGGAGGACGTCCGCGCGATTGGTATTTCGAGTTATAACGGCGGGCACATCGAGTTCTTCGCGGAAGTTGTCGATCTTTTGCGCAAACGCGGTGCGAGCGACATCAAAGTGTTCGGTGGCGGTGGCGGCACGATTACGCATGACGATGCGGTAACGATGCGACGCAAAGGCGTGGACCAAATTTTTTTCGCGGGTACTTCGCTTGCGGAAATGACCGATTATGTGCGCAAAAACTACGGTAAGCTGCGCAAGCCACAGTCGCGCGCAAAATCTTGGGACATCGAGCTTGCCTGGAAGCTTACGGAGATCGAAGACGGCCTCGCAAAAAGCAAACGCTCAACGTCCAAGAAAGCAATCGGCAATCGGCAGTCGGCAATCCGCAACGCGAACGTTATCGGGTTCACGGGACCCGGCGGGGCTGGGAAAACAACGCTGATTGATGAGCTGGTGCTGCGTTTTTTGAATCAGAATCGAAAAGAACGGATCGCGATCTTGTCGCATGACCCAAGTGTCGTCGGCGAAGGCGCGCTGCTGGGCGATCGCGCGACCATGATCAATTCGCAGAACGACCGCGTGTTTATGCGCAGCATGGCGACACGCGGACAAGCCGGCGGACTTTCACCCGCGACCCATGATTGTCTCGCCTTGCTGGCGCGATCCAATTTCGATTACGTGATTATCGAAACTGTCGGCACCGGGCAGGAAGCGATGCCTTTTCGGAAAGATGGGATTGTCGATCAAACGGTGCTGGTGATGAATCCGGATTATGGGAGCCAGTTACAGTTACAAAAGATCGTCATGCTCGATCTGGCCGACATCGTCGTAGTGAACAAGAGTGATCTCCAACGCGCACGGACCGCCCATTCGGAGATCGAACAGCGCCTCGAGCAAAATCGCCGCGATCAACGGCTCATTGACACAGTCGCAAAACGGCATCGTAACCCTGGCGTGGACCGGCTGTTCGATTTAATTTGTCGCAGCGAGCGATCGCGGCGCGGAAAGGCAGGGAACCAATCATGAGCAAACTCGGACAAGTTGTTGAGGCCGTCGAGAAGTACAACCAGTTCGTTCTCGATCAGGTGAAGCGTGCGCGCTCAGATGAAAAATTTGGGCGCGAGCTGATTCACCGTTGGAACGAAACCAAGGCGAAGACGCCGGTGACGCAGACGCCGACTGGGCTGCCATTACCGCGCCTCGCTTTGCCGGAAATCGATGAGCCGGGCGAGATCGCGCGTTATCTATTTGGCGAAGGTTTGCCGGGTGAGTTTCCATTTCTAAACGGCGCCTACCGCGAGATGTATTTGGAGCCGGTGCGCGAAATTGAAAGTGCGAGTTACGGAAAGAAAACTTTGGCAAGCGGAGCCAAACAGAAAGTCGACGGTAATGGTGCGCGACCGCCGGAGGAACCGACGCGTTTGTTTTCCGGATTAATGCTGGCTGAAGACACCAACGAACGGTTCCATTATCTGACCCAACATCAGCGGACCCATCGGCTCAGCACCGCGTTCGATGGCCCGACACTTTATGGGATCGACAGCGATGCGGACGGCGTCTTTGGAAAAATCGGCGAAGGCGGTGTGGCAATCGATACGGTCGAAGACATGACGCGGCTCTACGATGGTTTCGACCTCGGCTCGCCGAATTTCTCGGCATCAATGACGATAAGCGGTCCGGCGCCGATCATCATGGCGATGTACATCGCGGCGGCGAAACGGCGCTTCGGTTCCAAAGTTGTTCCGAAACTGCGCGGCACGATTCAGGCCGACATTTTCAAGGAAGTTCAGGCACAGAACGAAACGATTTTTCCGATCGAAGCGTCGCTGCGTTTTCTCACGGACATGGTGGAATTCACGACACGCGAAATGCCGCGCTGGTATCCGATCTCGATCAGTGGTTATCACATTGGCGAAGCTGGCTCAACGCCAGTGCAACAGGCGGCTTACACTCTTTCGAATGGTTTCGCGTACGCAGAAATGTTCGCGGCGCGCGGGATTCCGGTCGATCAGTTTGGGCCGCGGCTCTCGTTCTTTCTCGATTGCGGACTCGATGCGGAATACATCGCGCTTGCCCGCGTCTCGCGCAGAGTCTGGGCAATTGGAATGCGCGACGCGTTCAATGCTGGTCCGCGCGGTCAGCTTTTCAAATTGCACACCCAAACGAGCGGGCGCTCACTCATTGCCGCCGAATTCAAAAATAATCTCACGCGCACGGCGGCGGAGCTGATGCTCGCTTATATGAACGCGACGAATTCGTGTCATTCAAACAGCGCAGACGAACCATTCACGACACCAAGCGAAGAATGGATCCGGCTCGCGGCCCACGGCCAAGCGATCCTGCTTGAGGAATCCGGCATTTTCAAACACACGATGAACATGTTGAGCGGTTCGCCGGGCATGAAAGCGGTCGAGCGCGCGGTCGAGAGAGCGATTCTCGACGAGTTTCGCGAGATCGAACGGCTTGGCGGTGTGCTGGCGGCGGTGGAAGATCGTTTTCAGCGCAGCCAAATACAGAATGCCGCGCATCGTTACGAACAACAAATTTACGACGGGACCCGGCCGATTATCGGATTGAATCGATACCGAAATGGAACGGATGACATTCCGGAAGTGAAGCTCGCGCGTACGCCGCGCAAGAAACAGCAATTGCAAGTCGATCGCCTGGCGAAGTTCAAAAAGAAAAACGCCGAGAAGTCGAAACGCGCGCTCGACAAACTCGCCGCAGTTGCCGAAAGCGGGAAGAATTGCTTTCCGGCGCTGCTCGACGCGGTCGAGGTCTGCTCGTTAGGCCAGATTACTGGACGCCTCCAGGAAGTCGTCGGCCGCTTCCGGCCGATGGTCTAAGATCGACATCGTGCAAGACGCCGGAGAAAGCGCACGCAGTCGGATTGCGTGGCGACTCCTGCCGTTCTTATTCCTGCTCTACATCGCGAACTACATCGATCGCACCAACATCGCCTACGCCACGCTCGGGATGAAAGGCGATCTCGGCCTGACCGATTCGGTGTTCGGAACAGCGAGCGGAATTTTCTTCATTGGCTATTTTGCGCTTCAAATTCCCGGCGCACTTCTCGTTGAACGCTGGAGCGCGCGCTGGTTGCTCGCACTGACGCTGATCGCCTGGGGCGCGCTGACAACACTGACCGCATTTGTCCACACTCCTCACCAGCTTTACGGTGTGCGCTTCTTGTTAGGCACGGCCGAAGCGGGGTTTTTTCCCGGCGTGATCGTTTATTTGTCGCATTGGTTCACAGCACAGGATCGCGGTAAAGCCATCGCCCGTTTCATGGCGGCAATTCCGATCGGCTTTATGATTGGCGGGCCGATCGCGGGAAGTATTCTGGGCGTGCATTGGCTGAATCTCGCCGGCTGGCGCTGGCTCTTCCTCATGGAAGGCGCGCCGGCAATCATCCTTGGCATCGCGACGATTGTTTACCTGCCGGATCGGCCTAACGATGCGCGTTGGCTCTCGCCTAGCGAACGCGATTGGATCAACACGCGATCGGCAGATGAGCGCGCGGCGAAAGCTCACGTTGAGCGGTTGTCGATTTGGCAGGCCCTGCGTCATCCGGCCGTGTTGACGCTGACGACGGCGCTGTTTTTCACTTACGTCGGCGGTTATGCGTTCTGGTTTTGGTTTCCGACAATTCTACAACGGCTCACCGGCTGGACCGATGTTCGCCTGATCGGCTGGGTTGGCGCAATTCCGTTCGCTGCAGCGACCGTCGGACTGCTATTTGTAGGCTGGAGCTCGGATCGCATGCGCGAACGCCGATGGCATTTTGCGGTTCCACAGCTCGCTGCGGCCGCGGCGCTCGGCGCGTGGTTTTTGCTTCCGCATTCGAACGGACTCCTAGTGGTATTGTGCAGCATCATTGGGATCGGCACAGTCGCGTACTTTCCGGCTTTCTTTACCCTGCCTTCCGAATTCCTAACGAGCGCGGCCGCTGCGGCAGCCATCGGATTCATCAACTGCACGGCAAGTATCGGCGGATATTTCGGGCCGAAGATTGTTGGTAATCTCAGTCAGCAAAGCGGCTCATTCAGAAGCGGCTTCGCGATGATGATCGCGTGCTGGATCATTGGGTCCGTGCTCGTGCTGATCTGTCCGCGAGAGCGACAGAGTGAATGACGCGTTCATCACGCTTGATCGACTCGCTTAGATGCGCTTTGCCTTCACCATATTCGAAAAACCCGTCTAGCATGCGGTCGAGGTATGATTTCGCGGCCTTAAATGAAATCCCGGGATCAAAGACCGCACCTTGCACAATAAAATTTTGCGCGTTCAAGGTGAAATTCACGCGACCTTTTTCTACGTCCGAATCCTCGAACTTCATGACCAGCCAGATCACTTCGTTGGTGTTGAACCCGTGCGTGTCGCAAAATTGTTTCGTATCCAGGTTGTTGTCGATTGAGACAATCAATTTTTCCCGCTCGGCACGGCGTTTGACCTCGTCCAGCAGGTATTTTCGCGCTTCGCCCGTCCATTTCACGTTCAAGCTCTCGACGCAAACGGCGAAGATCGCACGGTAGCGATCGAAGGGACGGATCGGTTGTTGGTCGCTGCCAACGGCTAGGGAACTCATGCCGTAAAGGAAAACGATGATCGACGAAACAACGATACGTTGCCCGATCATTTAAGTGCGACTTCGAATGGCGCACCTGTTTTTGCGCGAATCTCGTCCACGGTCGCGTTGGAATGGATCTCCGTGAGCACGAGTCCGCTGCCTTCTTTCACTTCGAACACGCACAAGTCGGTAATGATCAAATTCACGACGCCGAGGCCGGTGATCGGCAACGTGCATTTTTTCAAAATCTTTGGGCTGCCGTCTTTCGAGGTGTGTTCCATCACGGCGACGACGCGCTTTACGCCGGCGACCAGGTCCATCGCGCCGCCGGGCCCTTTGATCATCTTTCCGGGAATCATCCAGTTCGCGATGTCACCGCTGTCGGTGACTTCGAACGAGCCAAGGATCGCAAGATCGATGTGGCCGCCGCGAATTTGTCCGAACGAATCCGCGCTGGAGAAAAACGCAGAGCCCGGCATTGCAGTAATGGTTTGCTTGCCGGCGTTGATGAGGTCGGCGTCTTCTTCGCCGGGTTTAGGAAATGGTCCGATGCCGAGCAATCCGTTTTCGGATTGAAGCGTGACGTGAATTCCTTTCGGAATGTAATTCGCGACCAGCGTCGGAATTCCAATCCCGAGGTTGACGTAATAGCCGTCGCGCAATTCCTGTGCGGCGCGTTTCGCCATCAAATCGCGAATCGGCGATGAAGTTTTCTTGTTTGGATCGGCGCCCTGGACCGTTCGGAATTCGATTCGTTTCTCGTAATTTGCGCCCTGAATAATACGATCGACGAAAATTCCCGGAGTATGGATCTGATCCGGGTCGAGCTCGCCGATCTCAAGCAGTTGCTCGACCTCGGCCACGCAAGCCTTGCCGCAGGTTGCGATCATTGGATTAAAGTTTCGCGCCGTTTCGTGGTAAATGAGGTTCCCGGATTTATCGCCTTTCCATGCTTTCACGATCGACAACTCCGCGGTGATGCCCGGCTCGAGAACGTACTCGCAGTCCCCGAATTTTTTCGTTTCCTTGCCTTCGGTGAGTTTCGTGGCGAAACCGGTGCGCGTATAAAATCCCGGAATGCCGGCGCCGCCAGCGCGCAGTCGCTCGGCCAGCGTGCCTTGCGGAATCAGCTCGAGTTCGAGCTCGCCCGAGAGAACTTGCCGCTCGAACTCCTTATTCTCCCCCACGTACGACGCCATCACCTTTTTCACTTGGCGAGCCGGGAGTAAGATCCCCATGCCGAAATCATCCACGCCCGCGTTGTTGCCGACAATCGTGAGGCCTTTCACGCCGCTTTCGTGTACGGCTGCGATCAGGTTCTCGGGAATGCCGCACAATCCGAAACCGCCGGCAGCGATCGTCATGTTGTCGTGGAGCAGGCCTTCCAGCGCGGCCTTTGCATTTCGATACACCTTGTTCATCTGAAAAAGATTGTGCCCGTTTTCGACCGCAGAGCAACCATCGACAATCGCTTGCCGACCTGATTTTCATCGGCAGATTGGACGTTCAATTTCATGGCCACGAAAACACTCGCTCATCAACTCGCTGATTACGGCTGCGCTCTTCGATTTGAGGACCTCTCATCGGAAGTTGTGCATGAAGTGAAGCGGCGCGTGATCGACTCGTTAGGTTGCGCCCTTGGTGCATGGAACGAAGAGCCGTGCGCAATCGCGCGCAAAGTCTCCTCCGAATTTTCGGCGAAGCGAGGATCGACAGTCCTCGGGACGAACCACAAAGCGCCGCCGGACTGGACAGCGTTCGCCAACGGCTGCGCCATTCGATACTTCGATTACAACGACACTTATTTGTCGAAGGAGCCGGCGCACCCGAGCGACAATATTTCCGCCGCCCTGGCTGCCGCGGAAAGCGTCGGGGCGACCGGGCCGGAGTTGATAACGGCAATCGCACTCGCTTACGAAGTGCAATGCCGCTTCTGCGATGCAGCGAGTATTCGCGCCCGGGGATGGGATCATGTGACTTACGGCGCGTTTTCAACTGCGCTGGCGGCCGCGCATTTGATGAAGCTTGATCCAAAGAAAACGCGTCACGCTGTCAACATCGCGGGAGTGGCCGGCGCGGCGATGCGCCAGGCACGATTGGGCGAGCTTTCGCACTGGAAAGGTGTCGCGTTTGCGACCGCCGCGCGTCACGGTGTTTACTCCGCGCTGCTCGCGCGTGCCGGCATGACCGGACCGGGACCTATTTTCGAAGGGCAAATGGGCTTCGAGAAGCAACTCGGCGTGTCGTTAGGCAATCTCGGCGAAAAATTCGCCGTTCCGTTTCCGAAATCGAAGGATGGTCCAGCCGCAATGATTTTGAAGACGAGCATCAAATATTGGCCGGCGGAATATCATAGCCAAAGCGCGATTGAGGCAGCATTGTCTTTGCGAAAGCAAATTCTCGATTCTGCGCGGATAAAATCAGTGACGATCGAGAGTCATGATGCGTCGGTGGATATTATTGGGAGCGAGCCGGAGAAATGGAAACCGAACACGCGTGAGACAGCGGACCACAGCCTGCCTTACATCACGGCGATCGCGCTGATTGACGGCGAGGTGACGAACAAACAATTCGAGCCGGAGCGGTTCGCAGATCCTCAGGTCTGGAATTTCTTGGAGACGGTAAAGGTGAAACGCAACACGGAATTGAGCGCGATGTATCCGGACGCGGTTGCCAACATCGTGCATGTCGATCTTGATGACGGCCGAGAGCTGACGAAGCGGGTGGATTATCCACTGGGGCATGCAAAGAATCCGCTAAAGGATTCTGAGGTCGAAGGGAAGTTCTTCGCCCTTGTCTCGCCCGCGCTTGGCGAGAAGCGGGCACGCGGAATTGTCGATCTTGTGTGGAAACTGGACGAAGCAAGGAATGTCGATGAGTTAATGAAGACAGTGGAAATGCCAAAAAAAGAATGACCGATGACGAATGAACGAATGTCGAAGGAATGACGAACCCTATTCGTCATCGGTGCTTTGTCATTTTGCGACCTTTTCCGGTATTGAATGAAAACGAAAGCTGCGCGATTGCGCGATTTGATTTCGAAAGGCGCGGTAGCGTTACCGGGCGTGCCGAATGCGGCGATTGCGCGACAGGTGGAGCAAGCTGGGTTTGAGGCCGTTTATATCAGTGGCGCGGGAATGGCGAATGCGACAGCGGGCGTGCCGGACATTGGGCTGCTCACGCTTACTGAAGTGGCGCAACTCGCTGGTTACGTTGCAAGCGCGGTGGAGATTCCGGCAATTGTCGATGCGGATACGGGATTTGGCGGAGCGGAAAATGTGGCTCGAACAGTTCGTGAATTCGAGCGTGTCGGTCTCGCCGGCTGCCACATTGAAGATCAGGAATTTCCGAAACGCTGTGGGCATCTCGCTGGAAAGGATCTTGTCGATGTTGACGAGATGGTGGGAAAGATCAAAGCGGCCGTGGCGGCGCGGCGAGATCCCGATTTTATGATTATTGCGCGGACGGATGCGCGCGCGGTTGAAGATTTTCAACGGACAATCGACCGCGCACAGCATTATCTCGGAGCGGGCGCGGACGCGATTTTTCCCGAAGCGTTGCAGAGCGATAAAGAATTCCGCGATTTCGCAAAAGAGATCGATCCGCCTCTGCTGGCGAACATGACGGAGTTTGGGAAAAGTCCGCTTCTCTCATTTCGGGATTTAGCGGAGCTCGGCTATCGCATGGTGATTTTCCCGATGAGCGCCTTCCGTGTGGCCATGAAAGCCAGCGGGGAATTTCTACGCGCGCTGAAGAAGGGAGGCACACAAAAGGAGTGGATCGACGAGATGCAGACTCGACAGGAACTTTATGAACTCCTCGATTACGACCCGACGGCGGAAAATTGGTTGCGTCCAAGCAACTGACTATTTGTCGAGACGCGTATCGTTGCTAAAGTCAGCGAACAACATGGCTACCGAAGCGAAGCAACCCTCTTACAGTCCAGGCCTGGCTGGTGTGATCGCAGGCGAGACGGCGATCTGCTGGGTCGATCCCAATGCCGGGCTGATGTATCGCGGCTACGACATTCACGAAATGGCGCAGCAGGCCAGCTTTGAGGAAGTTGCTTACTTGCTGCTCAACGGAGAGCTGCCCGACGTAAAACAGCTTGCGCAGTTCAGACAACAAATTGCGGCGGAACGAGAGTTGCCCGCCCCGGTCGTGCAAATGTTGCGACTCATGCCTCGTTCGACTCATCCAATGGATATGCTGCGCACGGGCATATCGATGTTGAGCGCCTTCGACAGCGACGTGGGCGACAACTCGCACGCGGCGAACATTCGCAAGTCGATCCGATTAATAGCGGGCGTGTCCACCTTAATCACTGACGGCTGGCGAATCTCGCACGGCGACGAACCGTTACCGGAAAAAACGGATCTCACCCACGCCGGCAACTTTTTTTACAAGCTAACGGGAACAGTGCCGCAAGTATGGCAGACGCGAATGCTCGACACGATTTTTGTCCTCTACGCAGACCACGAATTCAACGCCTCGACTTTTGCGGCCCGGGTTACGGCGTCGACATTGGCGGGTATTTATGCCGCAGTGACATCGGCGTGCGCGACGCTGAAAGGGCCGTTGCACGGAGGCGCGAATGAGGAATCGATGAAGATGCTCGAAGAGATCGGCACGCCTGATCGGGCGGAAGGCTGGTTAAAGAAAAAACTCGACACCAAAGAAAAGATCATGGGCTTCGGGCATCGTGTTTATAAAAAGGGAGACTCTCGTGTGCCGGTGATGCGCGAGATCGGCCGTGAGCTTGGCAAACGGACCGGCAAAGAGCAATGGATTCCGATTTGCGAGAAGCTTGAAGAGGTAATGGAACGCGAAAAACATTTGTGCGCGAATGTCGATCTTTACGCTGCGCCAGTACTTTGGATGCTCGGTTTTCCGCCTGAGCTAAACACGCCAATCTTCGGCGCGTCCCGCGTGGCCGGCTGGTGCGCACACGTGACCGAACAGCATGACAACAATCGTTTGATCCGGCCGCGCTCTCTTTATGTAGGACCAAAGATGCGGCCATATCCGGGCTCGGCCTCGGACGGTGCGTCCTCGAAATAGGTGGATCGCGCGTTCGTCCTGCCATCGCTTTCAGTTTTGTAGAACACGATGAGCGATCGATCCTTGCAGGAACGCTATGCCCCGAACAATGCGTGCTGGGGATGCGGGCCAGCGAATCCTGAAGGATTGCGTATTCGCAGTTTCCCTAAGAATGCCGAGGTCGTCGCAGAATGGAAACCGCAGAAGAAGTACGAAGCATTTCCCGGAGTTTTGAATGGCGGCGTCATCGGCACCTTACTCGATTGTCATTGCAACTGGACCGCCGCCTACTATTTGATGAAGCGCGCGAAAGAAAATCACCCGCCGTGCACGGTCACGGCAGAATATTCGATTAAATTGTTTCGGCCGACTCCAACGACCAATTCGGTGTTTCTTTCAGCCAGAGTTATCAATCTAACGGACGATCGCGCGACTGTTGAGGGAAGATTGAGCGCCGGCGGAAAAGTTTGTGCGACATGTCGCGGGAGTTTCGTTGCAGTCAAAGAAGGTCATCCGGCGTTTCATCGTTGGTAGACGCGGTGGGAATTCGCCGCCCGAATTTCGTCGATGCGCGGCTCGATGGTGGGACATACCTTGCGTCATGAGAACTTCCAATTTTAGAGTGATTCCGCTGAAAACTGAAGTCGCGGAAGCGGCACGGCGCGCGGCTAAAAGTGGTGCGCGCGACCATCGAGTGGTCGCGGTCGATTCGCCGCGAGGATATCCCTGTCGCCATTGCCTGCGATGGGCGAAGCCGGGCGAGCGAATGATCTTGTTTCCCTTCGCGGCAATTCCGCCTGATCATCCATATTCAGAGACAGGACCGATTTTCGCTCACGAACAGCCATGCGAGCGCTACACAGCAACAGGCGAATATCCGTCGGATTTTCGCAGCGGTCGCGTCTTCCGCGCTTATAATTCAGAATACGACATGATCGATGCCAAACCAGTAAATGGAGGCGAACCGGAGACGGTCATTGAAACGCTCCTGCAAAATCCGCAGGCTGCGTTTGTGGATGCACGCAGTGCAGACCGCGGATGTTACACGTTCCGGATCGAACGGGTATGAAAGCACTCGAACTTCTTCCTCCGTCCGAAACGATGTATCGCGCGTTGGTCAATCGCGATCCGAGTTTTGAAGGCATTTTTTTTGCTGGCGTGCGCACGACGTGGATTTTCTGCCGGCCAACCTGCTCGGCTAAAAAGCCGGCTCGCGAGAATGTCGATTTTTTCGCGACGCCAAGCGAAGCGTTGCATGGGGGTTATCGACCATGCTTGCGTTGCAATCCGATGGATCCGGACAAGCGCCCGCCAAAATTGATCGAGCGCTTGCGCGTGGAAGTCGAACGCGCCCCCGGCGGACGGCTGACAGATAAAGAGCTTGCCGCGATGGCGATCGATCCATCCACGGCCCGGCGCCAATTCAAAAGACATTATGGAATGACATTTCAGGCTTATCATCGGGCACGCCGGCTGGGTGTTGCGCTTCGCGAAGTGCGGCGCGGTGGTCGCGTGGATCAGGCGAAAAACGGAAGCGGTTTCGAATCGGACAGCGGTTTTCGCGAAGCTTTTACTCGCATTTTTGGCGATCCACCAACGAGCGCGAAAACGCGATCATGTTTATTTGCCCAGCGAATCGAAACACCACTCGGCGGAATGATTGCCGTGGCGGACGACGAAGGATTACGCTTGCTCGAGTTCGTCGACCGACGCGCGACAGAAAGGGAGTTGTCGATCTTACGAAAACGCTTGCGCACAAATGTCGTGCCGGGCGAGCATCCGCATCTGGAGGCGATCGGTTTGCAATTGGCCGATTATTTTTCCGGCAGGAAATTGAAGTTCGACATTCCGCTGGCGCCAGTCGGATCGGATTTTCAACTGCGGGCCTGGGAAATTTTGCGTTCTATTCCAGTGGGCGAAACGCGTTCCTATTCGTGGATGGCAAAGCAGCTCGGGGATGAGAATGCGCGCCGAGCCGTCGGTCGCGCGAACGGCACGAACATGATCTGCATCGTGATTCCATGCCATCGCGTTATTCGAGCAGATGGCACGCTCTGCGGTTATGGCGGCGGATTATGGCGCAAGAAATGGCTGCTCGATCACGAAAAGAGAATGACGAATTACGAATGACCAAGCACGAAGGGATGACGAAGCTCGAAATCCGAAAAACTGATTCATTATTCGGCTTTCGTCATTGATTCGTCATCAGGGTTTCGGCATTATCAGCGCGCCCGGGAGGATTCGAACCTCCGACCTACGGATTAGAAATCCGTTCCCGCGAAGGCTGGGTATGGGTTCGAATCCCATCATCGGCATCCTCGAAAATGTGATTTTACGAGGGAAAATCGACCAAGATCGAAACAAACTAAATTGCGCAGGCTCGCGCACGAAAAAGCACGAAAACGCAATCTATTTGCCAAGTATTCGCCAACTTTTGAACGATAAAAACGGCTTACAAACAAAAACTCCAGTCTCGTCGGTCTTTTTTTATCCTGGCAGTTGGCGGTTTTAAGCAGTTTATTGCGCGATAAAGGCCCCATCGACGACTAGCGACGTCCCGACGGTGAATTTTGCGTCGTCGGAACAGAGATAGAGAACAGCCGCCGCGATTTCCTCGCTGGCGCCGATTCGTCCGACTGGATGAAGAGAGGCAAGGTACTCGCGCATCTCGCCTTCTTTTCCGGCAAAGCGATCGACCATCTCGGTTGCAACAACGGCAGGGGCGACGGCGTTGATCCGGATATTTTGTTTGGCGAACTCGAGCGCGACGGCTTTCGTTAGGCCTTCGACTGCGTGCTTGGACGCGATGTAGATGCTGACCTGGCCCATGCCAACGTGTCCGAGTACGCTGGAGGTATTGACGATTGCCCCGCCGCCGTTTTTTAACATGACCGGGATTTCGTGACGCATTGAATTCAGAACGCCCCAAACATTGATGTCGAAGATGCGACGGTATTCGGCTTCGGTCGCCTGATCGAGCAGGCCTTTCCATTCGACGCCGGCGTTGTTAAAAGCGATGTCGAGCCGGCCGTATTTGCCGACCGTGAAATCGACCATCGCTTTCACGTCTACATCTTTGGCGACGTCTGCGCGGACGAATGCCGCACCGCCGCCAAGTTTCTTAATTTCGGCGACGACTTGTGCTCCTTCTTTTTCGCGGCGGCCGCTGAGAACGACCTTCGCGCCGGCACGGGCGAATGCGATCGCCGTCGCTTTACCGATGCCGGATGTTCCACCGGTGACGAGTGCAACTTTGCCTGAGAATGTTTTGTTGTTCATGGAATTAGCCTTTCGTTGGTTTAGTTGATTGATCAGAAGGTTTCGAAGCTTGCGCCTGCACTTTTACTTCCGCGCCATCGTGCAATGAGTCAGTTGGATTCGCCACAATCGATTCGCTTGGATCAAGGCCGGAAGCGATTTCCACTTTGTCGCCGAGATCACGCCCGAGTTTCACCGCGCGAGCGCGAATGGTTTGTTTCGCGTCGACAACCAACACCTTCGGGCCGTCGGAACGAATCATGACGGCGTTGCCGGGAACGACGAGCGTGCGGTCATCGTGCGGCAGCGTAAATTTTACCTCGGCGTACATCCCGGGGAACAGTTGCCCGTCGGCGTTCGGAACCTGCAGCTCGGTTAACAACGTGCGCGATGCCGGATCAAGCGCTCCAGCAGTGCGAACGACCTTGGCGTTGAAAGTTTTGTCCGGAATTTCGCGCACCGAGACCGTCGCATTTTGTTCGGGCACAATTGAGCGCGACTGCGTTTGCGGCACGGTTACGTAAATTCGCAGCGTGTCAGTCTGCGCGATGCGAAAGAGCGGCTGAGTTTGACCGCTTCCGGCTGAAACCAGATTGCCGTTGTCGATGTTGCGCGCGGTCACGATCCCGGTAAACGGCGCGAAAATTTTCTCGAAGCCTTGCAATTCTTCGAGCCGTTTCACGTTCGCCTGTGCGACCTTGAGATCTGCGTCGCGTGCATCGGCGGCAGATTTCTTTTCGTCGAACTCCTGCGGCGCAACGACTTTTTGATCCACCAGTTTCTGCCAGCGCGTCAGCGTAGCTCGCGCGAGATCGAGATTGGCTGCCGCTTGCGCGACATTGGCGCGCGCCTGATTCAATTCCTGGTCGACCTCTGGCGTTTCAATTTCTGCGAGCAGTTGCCCTGCTTCGACTTTCGCACCGATGTCGACGTTCCATTTGCGAACGTACCCGTTGGTGCGCGCGTAGATCGCCGTTTCCTGGATCGCTTGCGTGCTGCCGGGCAAAACGAGATTCGCGTCATCGGCGCCCGGATGTTGCGACGCGATCACGCTGACAGTCGGTCGCTGATCGCGTACCGAACTTGTCAGCGCTGCATTCGCGCGCCAGCGCGGCAACATTCCAACGGCAAACAGCGCGGCCAGCACTGCAAGCGCTCCGAACAAAACGCGCCCGTTTAAACCGCGCCTAGTTTTGTTCGCTGACAGTTGGAAAGTGGCTTTCAAAGCTTCAGTTGGTTGAGTTGCAGTCATTGATTCTCCTTAATGTTGGGTTGCTGGTTCGAGTTGGTTTGGGGCAAGATTGACATCGTCATCGATCGAGCGCAGTCGACTCTTGTGCCGGATCATGCTGAAGACGACCGGCACGAAAAACAGTGTCGCGATGGTCGCGAGTAACAGTCCGCCGATCACAGCGCGACCAAGCGGAGCATTTTGTTCGCCGCCTTCGCCGAGACCAAGCGCCATCGGCACCATGCCGATGATCATCGCGAACGCGGTCATCAACACCGGGCGCAGTCTGGTGTGACCGGCCAGGATCGCGGCGTCGAGCGCGGTTTTGCCTTCGCGAAGTTGTTCGTTGGCGAAGGTGATCATCAGGATGCTATTCGCGGTCGCGACACCGATGCTCATGATCGCGCCCATCATCGATTCGACGTTGAAAGTGGTGTGCGTGAGAAACAGCATCCATAAAATGCCGGCGAACGCGCCGGGCAGCGCGGTAATGATGATGAACGGATCGGTCCAC
>DASXNN010000043.1:0-14546 GCA_036495045.1 Candidatus Udaeobacter sp. | reverse complement strand
TCGCGATTGCCGGATCGGCCTTCAGCAGAGGCCGAAACTCCTAGAACAGATTTTGGAACGGATGCTCGCGGCGGAAACTGGACGATTGAGCGTCTCGTCCTAGATTTTTTGGATGCGAGTCGTGATTTTGCTGACGGCCATTCTCATGACGAGCGGGTCCGCGATGGCGGGCGCGATCAGCATCACCAGTCCCAATCATCCGCAAACGTTTGCATACGGCGAAATGATTTGGCACCAGCTCTCCCTCGAACGCAAAGACGGCGAATTGGCGGCGCGGATCACATTCAGTAATTTGCCTTATGCCGGTGACGACGAGCCGCGGAGAGACGAATCGTTCGACTTTCGCTTTCCTGGTGTCCAATTCGATCCCGCGCGACGCGCCTTTCTTGCGAGGAGCGGTCACGGTGAACTGATCCCGGTCGCGCGGTTTCGGGACGATCCGGCCTTTGGCTGGGTTGATTTGGCTCCGGGTGCGAAGATCTATTTGCTAAAAGAGAGCGGTCGCGTCACTGCCACTTTGACGGCGACCAATTATCCACGCGTCGGAATGCGCTGGATTCAAATGGATAACAATTTTTCGCTGCAGAATCTTTTGATAGCACTGTTTAGGGAGCTGCGCGTCCAGCCGGACAATTGATATTTGTCTGGAGGCTTTCCGCGCGGGCTTTGATTAACCTAATCGTGCTAGAATTTAAAACTACTCGGCGCTCAATTCTTTTGTCCGATGATCGAGACCAAGTCGACGATCAGCGAGTCGATTTTCCGCAAGTCTTTCCGCCGGCCTTTTTCCGGTTTCAATTTGCGATTGCGAACGATAATCGTGAGATCACGGATTTGGTGGAGTATTTCGCGAGAGACCTGTTCGATCGGTCCATAGGACCTGAGCGCGGCGAGACAGACGAGTAAATCATTTTCCAGACGGGCGATGTATGCCTTTGCAGTCGTTCGCAAATCGCGGTGCAGCGCATCAAGTTCGGATTCAAGCATGGTTATCGGTGTTGATTCCCACGATCTTCGGCGGCGGGCTCGTTTGCGTTTCATCTTTGCTTTCATGCGCCGGAGCCTATCAGTTCGCGCTGCGGCGAGCGCAGTTGCAGCCTCTGGGCCCGCGGCAAATAATCAACCATGTTGATCTGGCCATCGCTCTCCTCAACAAGTGCCGTGCAGCTCTCAACCCAGTCGCCACAATTATAATAGGTAACGCTATCGAACTCCCGGATGGCCGGGCTATGGATGTGGCCACAGAGGACGGCGTCCACACGATGGCGTGCCGCATAATGCGTCACAGCAGCTTCGAATTTGCCGATAAAACTCACCGCGTCCTTCACACGTCGCTTCGCATAGGCGCTGAGCGACCAATAGCCTAGACCGAAGCGTCGCCTGACGAAATTGATAAGCGGATTGAGCGAAAGCAAAAATTGATAACCAAGATCACCGGCGAACGCGAGCCATTTCACGTTTTGGACCACTGTGTCCAGTTCATGGCCATGGATAATTAAGATGCGTTCCCCGCAGGCGGTTACATGAATCGCGCTCTGCTTAATGTCGATGTTCCCGTAGGCGCCGCAGAAACCGGCTACCAGCTCGTCGTGATTTCCCGGGATGTAAATCACGTGGGTGCCCTTGCGGGCTTTGCGTAAAATTTTCTGAATCACGTCGTTGTGCTGCTGCGGCCAATAAATTCCGCGGCGCAGCGACCAGATATCGATCAGATCGCCCACAACGTAGAGCGTCTCGAAATCGTTCTCACGCAGAAAATCCAGCAGCGCTTCGGCATTGCAGCCACGTGTGCCCAGATGCGCGTCAGAGATCCAGCCGGCACGGTAACGCTTCGGCGCCAGGAGCTCTTCTGGTGATTTGCCAAAGGAGAAGCGCTGTTGGGCCGTAAAAATCGATGGCGGGTTTCGTCGGGGAAAATTGAATGTCTCCATTCCCAGTCAGAAGTAAACGTAAGGACGACCCGGCACCGCGGCAAAAAAAGTACTGTTACGTTTGTGCGGCAGAACCGCTCCTTTCCAAACTCTCAGATTGCGCCCCGGCCGGCGAACAATGATTTGCGGCAAGGAAAAGCCCGCCGGAGAAGCACTTCCCGGGCGGGCTTTCGGTAACCTAACCAAGGTGTCTAATTCTCAAAACTTGATGTTCAAGTCAGCGAAGAACAGTTGGTACCGGTCCAGCGGGTTGATCCCAATCGCGATGGGTGTTCCGCCCGTGCCAAGACTGTTGTCGTACCGCCAACCATAATTGTAGGTCAGGCTCAGGTTGACAGCAGCGCTCAGGTTGTATCCCACCTTGGCGGCGACGCCCTGCATGTTGAGGCGGGCATCGAAAATATCATCGTCGACCAAGTTCGGATCGAGTGCGTATTGTTCGGACTGTTGGTACCAGACGTCGATCTGCCAATCGTGTTTTGCCTTTAACTGGCCGACGCCACCGCCAATTTGAAACGCGTAGCGCTGGTCGCCCTTGCCGGGATGACCCGCGGCCGCAGCTCGATCGTCGGCCTCAAAATTGGTGGCGAAATCGCCGAAGATGCGCATCGGCACCCCCCACATTTTCCAGCCGATTTCAGCTGGTATATCGAACACGAACAAACTGTTGATGCCGTTCTGGTTCTGCGCGAGGGACTTCGCGTTCGTTAAGGTGGGATCACCGCCCTGGTAGTGAATGTTAAAATCTTTGCCGTTCCCGGTGTAGTTGTAGAGCGTCGGCGCAAGCTGGAAGTAAAAATTGCGTGGGAAATTAAATCTCGCGCCCACCTGCCACGCGAGTAGAAACGCGTTCGTATCCGGGGTGAGCTGCTTTTCGCCGGTGGGCTGCGTCGTCGTCGATCTGGTGCCGAGCGGATTGGACGGGCTCGCGTCGTCATACACAAACTGCCCAAAGTTTGCAAAGAGGTCGAGTTTCAGGAATGGCTCTGATGGCGGCAATGGTGACACAACAGCCTTGCCATCCTTACTATAACCATCTTTGCCGAAGGACGGGGCGGGCGGCGGCGCGCCTCCTCCAAACACAAATGTGTGCTTCCACTGCTCGGCCAAGCCTTCCGGATTGATGTCCGGGTCCCACACCATCAGCGTGTTCACGAGCGGGTTCGGCATTCTGCCGACAGTCAGCGTGGTGTCGGGCAAACCCTTGTAACCGCCATAGGCTTGGCCGACAAAGACTCCGTCGTCGTTTTTCGAAAACGGCCCGTTGGCGCTGTCGCCCCCAAACGTCACATTTGTAGAGCGGTTACTGGCGTTCGTTTCCAATCGAACGCCAAAGAACCAATCGTCTAGAAGCGTTCCGCGCAACCCCAAGCGAATCCGATAACGCTCTCGCTCCCGCTCCTGCCAGTCATGAAAGCCCGCCACGCCCGGGCCAGGCGCGGCCAGCGGAGTGTCGTCGGTTCGGCCCCCGTTATATGCGTAGCGGAGGCGGACATCGCCGTAAAGTTCCATCTCGCTGATGGAAGTGGACAATTTCCATTTGTCCGCGGCCGACTTCTCAACGGGGACGGTTCTCTCGACGTACGTCTTTCCATCGTAAACGATTTCGGTTTTTGTGGGTCCCTCCCCGGCGACCGCAGGGGCAGGCGCGGCGTGTTTTTTCAAGCTGTTGACCTCCTGCCTGAGCTCGGCGACTTCGCGCTTCAACTCCTCGATCTCTTTGGATTCAGAGGATGTTTGCGCTCTAAGCGGTTGCACCGCCAGCGAAATAATTGCAGCCAAGCTCACGCCAGCCGCCCGTAATACAAACTTCTTGATAAACATTATGTTTCTCCTTTTTGATAGGTAAGGTTTTGAATCTCTGCGATTCGCTTATCGCAAATTGCGCTTGAAGCTAGAAAGCGATTGTTACAACCGTATGACGGAAGCGTGACGATTCGGCAAACTTTTCCGACTGTAAAAACAGCCACCTCGGCCGTATGAGCGAGACACGTCCTCCGCCGTCAGTCCTCAACGTCGGATTCCGAGCAAAAATCCGAAATCGAGGTCGTCCGCCCGACTTCGCTCAGGGAAAGCAGTGCTCTAACCGGCCTGAGTCAGCGCGCGAGGACGACGTCTTTTTTTGTCCACGTATGGACTTGGCGGCAGTGCGGGCAGCTGAACTTGCTGCTCTTGATTTTTGCGGCGGCCCACAAGCTTTCCTCGATCGTTTGACCGCTCGGCGTCAGTTTCGCCGTTGAAGGGCAACGGATGAGCAGGCGTTTAATGACTGGTCCCTTTGCTTTCGGAGCGGTGGGTCGGGCAAAAAAGTGCATAAATAAAGATCGATTAGCCGAGCCGATAAACGATGCGCGCTTTATCGATATCGTAGGGTGACATGTGGAGTTTGACGCGGTCGCCAATGGTGAGGCGAATAAAGCGTTTGCGCATCTTACCAGAAATATGCGCGAGAACCAAGTGTTCGTTGGCGAGCGCGACCCGAAACATCGTGCCGGGAAGAACCGACATGATTATTCCTTCCAACTCAATCGCTTTTTTCGGGTCCATGATGTTCGACCGGGCGAGCCGGCCCCGAAAATTCCGAGGCCGGCTCAGCGCGATCAAATTATTTACCGGCGGAAGCCGGCGTACTGACGGTTGCCAGATGGACGCGGACGCTCTTCGCGTGCGCGCGCTTCGTTAACCGTGAGTGTGCGCCCGGCAACTTCCTTGCCGTTGAGCGCCGTCATGGCCGCGCCAGCTTCAGTATTGTCGTTCATGGTGACGAACGCAAAACCGCGCGATTTGCCGGTCATGCGGTCCATCATCAGCGCGACCTCGCTGACTTTGCCGTGTTGTTCGAAAAGATCCTGAAGATCGTTTTCGGTAGTCTCAAAGGAGAGATTTCCTACATATAGTTTCATATTGTGATTTGATTTTGGAAAAAACTGCCAGCCACAGAGCCGTTCCCGGGAATCGGGTTTCAAATCACCACTGAGACAAACTCAACTGACGATCTACCACGCAACGAACAGAACAGAACTAATCCAATAACGGGTGGCAGTATCGTCTGGTTTTGCAGGAACGCAAGAGACAAGCCGGCAACGAGTAACTGATTGCCAGGCCTTGCCGTAAAAGCTATGGCTTGCCCTGCGGTGATGAAGCAGGTGAAGTCGCTGGCTTCGCGGGGGTTGCACTGGCAGCGGGCAAAACGCCAGCTCCAGAATCGGGGGCTGAAGAAGAAACTGGCGAGGGTTTTGCAGCTGTTGGCGCTGGGGAAGTTTGGGGCGCGGCCTGTGTTTTCATCAGCTCACGCCGGAACACGCTGTCGGCCGTGCTCTTATGGGCATAAAGGATCGACAACGCGAAGGTGAGCGCGAAAAAGATACCCGCCAGCCATGCCGTGAATTTCACCAAAACGTTCGTGGTTTGCGCGCCAAAAATGTTTTCTGTGACCCCGCCGCCAAAAGCCGCGCCGAGGCCTTCGCTCTTCGGGCGTTGCATCAGAATTACGAGCACCATGAGCAACGCCACGAGCACGTAAACGGCCAAGAGCAGATTGATGAGCAGGTTCATCGGGACGGGGAATATGACAAGCAAATGACGAATGTCGAACGACGAAACAAGACCGCGTGCTAAACGGCCGGTCATTCGACCTGCGTCATTCGCTCATTCGTCATTCCTTTTTATCTCATTCCAAATCGCATCCAGCTCGGCGAGATCGACACCTCCCAATTTCTTGCCACGCAATTTCAATTCGTCTTCCAATTGATTGAATCGCGCAACAAACTTGTCCGTTGCAGTTTGGAGCACGTCTTCCGCGTCAAGTTTGCATTTTCGCGCCAAATTGACGACGGCGAACAACAGATCGCCAATTTCGCCCTCAATCGCTTGTCCATTTTGCGAGGAAATCGCCGCTTTCGTTTCGGCGGTTTCTTCTTCAATTTTCGCGATCACGTCGCGCAATTCTCTCCAATCGAAATTAACCCTGGCCACCTTTGACTGTGCTTTTTGCGCTCGCACCAATGCCGGCAACGCTGCCGGCAAACCGTCGAGATAATGTTTGCGCGTTTTCTCTGCCCGCTTGATTGACTCCCATTGTTTCAGGACCGCTCCGCTGTCGCGCGCATCGCTTTTGCCAAAGACATGCGGGTGACGCCGGATGAGTTTCTCCGCCACGTCGCCAATGACATTGTCAATCTCGAATCTCCGAGCTTCGCGCGCGATCTCGGCGTGCATGACGATTAACAGGAGCAGATCGCCCAGTTCCTCTCGAAAGTTCGCATCATCTTTGGCGCGCACCGCACCAGCGACTTCGTAAGCCTCTTCAATTAACTGAGGCAGCAACGATTCGTGAGTCTGCTCCCGGTCCCACGGGCAGCCGCCAGGTGCGCGCAACTGCGCGACGATTTCGCAAAGCTTGCTGAAACTCGAGGGTGGCGAGTTGGGAGACTCAGAAGATTCCGCCATGGCGGTTCTCTCAACCATCAACTCTTAACTATCAACTTTCTTCAGATCCGCCAGAGCGACCGGTGGGTGCCGAATTCGGAGATTTCGCCGGAGGATTTCTTGCTCACGTAAATTGTGATCCCGATCACGGTGATCAGAGTGCCGGCAAAGATAAACGCCACCAACCAAGAGGGAATAGTTCCTACGCGTAAGGAGCGATAAAACCCGCCGACACTGTCCATTGCATGCTCGGCGTGCAGAAAGATCTTCGTGATCCACGCCACGATGATGAGAATGAAAATGAAAATGTAATTTCGCTTTAACCGGCGGCCGATTGCTTCCAGTTTACTGATTTTGAAGCAGGGCAAAATTAAATCCTCGCAAACAAGTTTCTTCCATTCGCCCTGAAGCAAATCGCGATTCTCCATCACCATCGGCACAAGGAAATGCGCTTCGAGCATCCGGACACGCGCCCGGAAAGCGTCATAGAACCGATAACGGCGCGCTTCAATCCAGAGCAGCACCCAAACGATCGCGAGATTGAAAAAGAAAATGATGTGCGGCACCTGACGCGTGGAAAACGCGATGGTGATAATGGCGGTACTGCTGGTGATGGCCCAATTGGTGGTCATGTCGAGCCGCTGCCGCCAGACCATGATGCGGCCCATCTCGCCGCGATAAAAATGCGACATCGCGTTGACGTAACCCGGGTCGTAAAGACTGCGCTGTAACGAGACCGTCGTTTCTTCGGTAGCCTCGCTTGGCTTATTTTCAGTTGCCACAGATGTCACATTAACTGGATAACTGGGTTTGCCCCGATAATCCAACAAATCTCGCTGCCGCCGTGGCTATCTCGCTCACCGATCTTCTCAATGAAAAGCATGTGACGCTACAATTGCGCTCCCGCAAAGCAGCGAATGCGTTACGGGAGGTCGTCCAGTTGCTCGCAACCAACGGGAAGATCAACAACCCGAAGGATTTTCTCGAACAAGTGCTCGCGCGCGACGAGGAACACCCGAGCGTGGTAGAAAATGGCGTTATCTTTCCGCACGCGCGCACCGATTTAGTCGATGAGATCGTGCTCGGTATCGGGCGAAGCCGCGCCGGTATTCCTTTTGGCCAAAATGCACTGCGCGCCCGGTTGATCTTCGTCATCGGCGTGCCGGAGCGGTTAGTGAATGATTATTTAATCTGCGTCGGCGCCCTGGCGCGCCTGGTAAAAGATGATGCGATCCGGACCAGGCTGCTCCGCGCCCAAACGCCACGCGAATTTCTGGACACGCTCACCGCGGAATAACGTTGTAGCTGCCCGGAACGCCTTTGGGGCCGACTACACGGGAACAGCTTCTTTTCTGGTCGTGCCTTGGGTGCTAACCGTCTTGCTCATCCGATATCGCCAGATCGCGAATGCAACGAACAAAAGATCGACAATGACGAATGTCGCAACGTACGTTTCGCCACCGATACCGAACCCGTAGCTGTGCAAACCTTTGCCGAGCACAAAATTCACCCCGTACCACGCCATCAACACGGCGAGAAAACAAACCACGCTCGCCACGACCAGACCGAACTCTGTCCACCAACCGGCGAGCCTCCCGTGCAACGTCAGAATATAACAGAGCAATGCGATCAGAGCCCACGTTTCCTTCGGGTCCCAGCCCCAGAATCTGCCCCAGGAATAATTTGCCCACACGCCGCCAAGAATCGTGCCCGCGGCGAGCAACAGCACGCCGAGCTGGAGGACGCGATAAAGCCAGAAATGCATAGGCGCGTCCGCGCTCGCCGCTGCCGGGTTGCGGGCGTAACGCCAGAGCAGAATGTGACCGAAGCCCATCGCGAGGGCGAAGGCTGCATAGCTCAGTGTGATAGTGAGCACATGAATCGTGAGCCAAAAATTATCCCGCAAGACCGGTACGAGCGGATCGATGCTTGACGGCATCGCGATCGGCATTTGATGGACAAGCAGCAGCGCAACCAGCGTCACTGGCAACGCCGCCAGCAAATATACCGGTGTCCGATAACGCGCGAAAAAGATCATCCCGAAAAACGAGACCGCAAACGAGACCCAGATGATCGACTCGTACATGTTCGTCACCGGTGGCCGCCCCGCGATCAGGCAGCGCATGACGATTCCGCTTGCCTGAAAGGCGAGACCGAGGATCGCAACTGCTACGCCAATGTTCCGTAAAGCCGTTCCCCGTTTGCGGAGGTGCGCCGCGATCAGAATCACAAGCGCAATCCCGTAACACCAGATCGCGCGATAAAAGCTTTCGAAATGATTATAGAAATATTCGAGACGCAATTGTTGCTCCTGCGGGTAAATCGTTGGACTCAGCCCGCGCAAATTCTCCCGAAGCTGGCGTGCGGCGGAGCTGAAGTTGAACGCGTCGCCTTGGCCATAAGCGCCCGTCATTTTCGTCACTTGGGAGAAAGCTGGCGCGAACTGCGCCTCATTATAATAAGAAGAGACTGCCGCCGGATCGGGCACGGTCCACGGATCGGTTTCGCTTCGCGGCGCCGGAACGATCAATAACGCGTTTCCCGTCATCACATTTCCCAAAAGCGCCAGCCGATCGCTTACGCTGAGCGCTTCTTGCTCGCTCCGATCGAGCGATTGTTCCGCGCGCTTGTGTGCGCGCGCCTCATTCGTGATCCGTTGCAGGTCCGACGAGCCGGTCAATTGCGCGAACGAAAATCGTCGCTGGGTTTTATCGAGTCCGAGCTGCTCTTTCAATTTCCCTAACGACACCAGTACCATCGGCTCGTTCTTCCAGTCGTGTGTCTCGAGCAGCGCCGACAAAACGAAGTCATTCGGCTGCCATGTCCGGCCCGTTTTGTCTGTATATGTCGATCTTCCGGTAACCCGGATCAGCGTCTCTCTGGCAAATGTGTCAACCGGTTTGCGCCGGCCGCCGTCCTGAATCGCAGTCAGTCCCCATTGCTTGAAGTCCAGATTGCTACTGTCCGAATTAAGATCTGATTGGGCGCAAGCAGTGGCTCTAAAAAGAGCGCTGGCCACTCCGATAAGTATGAAGATGCGCGTTTTCAAGCGATGCGAATCTAATTCTGCGACTGCGTCATGTCGAGCAAAGCGGAGCGACCTCGAATCGATTGACGGCCAAACGGCAAATCATAATCGCGCACTGATTTATTCGTTTCCGTTTGCGCAAGGTGGGACGACGCGGCTAATTTGAGAGCCGTGTTCAGCTTGACGATGCTCGGCAGCGGCAGCGCCGGGAACAGCGCACTGGTCGCGACCGATCATTGCAAGATTCTTGTCGATGGCGGCCTCAGCGCGCGGCAACTGGCGTTGCGTCTGGCGCAGTGTCACGTTGCGCCCCACCAGCTCGATGGCGTGCTTCTCACCCACGAACACGGCGATCATGTTTTCGGACTCGAAGTGCTCTACCGTAAATTTCACGTACCGATTTATTGCAACTCGCTCACAGCCGAAGCGATTCGCTACGACGGATTGTTCGAGCAGCATCGAAACTGGCGAATATTTCGGACTGGCGCCGAGTTCTCCGTTTGCGATGTCACGGTCCAAACTTTTCCCGTGCCACATGACGCGGTCGATCCGCTCGGTTTTGCTTTTTACGCGGGATCGGGCGGCCTCGGTTTTATCACCGATCTGGGCTATGCGACGAAAATGATCGTGGAGCGCTTGCGCGAAGTGCAGACGCTTGTGATCGAGACGAACCACGACGAAAAACTTTTGCAGAACGATTCGCATCGGCCTTGGCCGGTGAAACAGAGGATTCAATCGCGTCATGGCCATCTGTCGAACACGGCTGCGGCGAACGTGATCGGGGAATTGCTCTCGGGAAAAATCGAGCGCGTAGTGCTCGGGCATCTCAGCCGCGATTGCAATACGCCTGAGCTCGCTTTGGGCGCGGTCCGCTCGTCGCTTGCAAAGTGCGGCAGGATCGGCATGGAACTTTATTGCGCCACGCAATCGCAAATAAGTCCGCGCTTTCGAATCGGCGAAACGACGCCGGGACCGTTTCAGCCGACGTTTGAAAATGCATTTTTCCAAACGGCTACCTGTAGCGGCGCTTTATGAGCGCCTCACTTACGGCTGAAGATCGGCGGTCACAGACCGCCGCTACAGCTGGATTCAAGATCCGCGACGCGCTCGAGTCCGATCTCCCAATCATCGTCGACATCTATAACGCTACTGTGCCAACGCGCATGGTGACAGCCGAGCTTGAGCCGACCACGGTTGAAGCGCGTTTGCCGTCGTTCCGCGAACATTCGCCGGACCAACATCCATTCTGGGTAGCTGTATCCGATGGCCGCGTGATTGGCTGGCTGGATTTCAAAAAATTCCTGCCGCGCTGCGCTTATCGCGGCACGGCTGAAGTCAGCGTGTATGTCGATCAAGATTTCCGGCGTCAAGGAGTGGCGCGCTATTTATTAGAAGAAGCCATCGCGCGCGGACGATCGCTCGGGATAACGGCACTTGTCGGACTGATTTTCGCGCACAACGAACCGAGCCTTAAATTATTTGAGCGACTTGGCTTTGAGCGCTGGGGATTACTTCCGCGAATTGCGCGGCTTGATAATCTCGAGCGTGATCTGACTATCGTAGGTCGTCACGTCTAGGATCCGTGAAGGCTGTAGCAATTGCGCCGGTAAGCAGCTACCTGACCGCAGGCGTTTCTGTGATGCGCTATGCTTCTTGGTGACCGATCACGAGATGAATAACCCCGTTCGGTGCGGACACGAAGAACCCATCGAAATCTTCTTGTAACTGTTCGACTTCATCGCGCCGCGTTACGCCGCTTACGTTTAGGAATGACGCGGCGGCCTCGGTGTCGTTGGTCTCCAGTTCCAGCCAGATATCCGGATGACTCAGGTTCGGCACCTTGTCGATCCAGAGCCGGTTTGGACCGAATTGAAAAATGCAGCCGTCCAGTTCTTCTTCAATCACAGGCAGACCGAGCGTGTCGCGATAAAATGCGACCGTTTGATCATACGTATGGCTCGGACATTTGATCGCGATGTTCGCCCCGCCCGAGAACTGGGGGCCCTCAAGTTTGGCGACCATGGCATCCCGCGCACTAAGCGCGCCTAAGCGACCTCGCCGCCCGGCTCAGTCATTCTGATGGGATCAAGAGCGCGCTCGAGGTCTTTTTCCGGCAGGATTTTTCGTTCCCGGGCAATTTCGCGAACAGTGCGTCTTGTTTTCGCGCTCTCCTTTGCGATCTCAGCTGCGCGATCGTAACCGATCTTTGGCGCGAGACTGGTCACCATGGCCATGGAAAGCTCGACCAGTTCGCGGCAGCGTTCTTCGTTCGCGACAATCCCGGTCACGCATTTGTCGCAGAAGACATCGACCACATTAGCGAGGAGGCGGATCGACTCGAGCAGATCATGCGCCATTACCGGCATCATGACGTTGAGCTCGAAGTTTCCGTTTGCACCCGCCCAGGTAATGCACGTGTCGTTGCCGATCACCTGAGCGCAAACCATCATGACCGATTCGCACAATACGGGGTTGACTTTTCCCGGCATGATTGAGCTGCCCGGTTGCGTGGCCGGCAGTTGAATCTCGCCGATGCCGCAGCGCGGGCCGCTGCCGAGCCAACGGATATCGTTTGCAATCTTGAACAAACTTACTGCGATGGTTTTTAGATGGCCGCTCGCTTCGATCACCGCGTCCTTTCCGCCTTGCGCTTCGAAATGATCTTTTGCCTCGTAAAAGGCAATACCGGCGCGTTGATCCAGGTGCCGCAATATTTTGCGCGGAAGATCGGCATGGCGATTTAAACCCGTGCCGACCGCGGTGCCGCCGAGTGCAAGCTCGCGCAAAGCCTCGATCGCTTTCTGCGCGCGTTCTTTCGCGTAAGCAACCTGCTGCGCATAACCGGAAAACTCCTGGCCGAGCCGCACGGGCGTCGCATCCATCAAGTGAGTGCGGCCAATCTTAATGATCTTCCAAAATTCCTTCGCTTTGCCGTCGAGCGCGGCATGCAATTTTTCCAAAGCCGGGATGAGACAGTTTTTTAACTGTTCAGCTGCGCTGATGTGGATCGCGGAGGGAATCACGTCGTTACTCGATTGGCCCATGTTGACGTGATCGTTCGGATGAACCAGCTCGCGCGACCCAACTGCTTTGCCGGCGAGCTGGGCGCAACGATTTGCGATCACTTCGTTCGCGTTGGTGTTGGTGCTCGTGCCTGAACCAGTTTGGAAAATGTCGAGCGGAAAATGTTCATCGAGTTTTCCTTCGGCCACTTCTTCGGCTGCTTGCACGATCAACGCCGCGCGCTCCGCATCGAGCAAACCGAGATCGTGATTCGCCTGCGCCGCTGCCCACTTGATCAAGCCCAAGGCGCGAATAAATGGACGCGAAAACCGGTAACCGCTTACCGGAAAGTTGAGGACCGCGCGGTGAGTAGAAGCGCCATGCAGCGCGGATGCCGGGAGGGACATCTCGCCCATCGAATCTTTTTCCATGCGCGTCGGCCTGTCTGTCATGCCGAGCGATCTGCGCTAACGCTCACGGGCGTCCGTCGCGAGGTGCGGTACTCCCACCCATTCAGCGGTTCAGTTGATTCCGCCTTGTGAAAAACGGTAATGAACATTGGCGGTATGTTTTGCAAAAAGTATTCTGATTCGGCGTACTCGAAAAGCGTAGCGTGCTGCTTCAGTTCGTTGGTCACTTGATAAATGATGAAACTGCCGCCCGGCGCCAATGCGTCATGCGTTTTTTGGAGAAGCGTGCGTTTCTTGTCGATTTTAAGAATACTAAACGGAATGCCCGAAAGAATGTAATTGCATGCGGCGATGCCTCGCCGTCCCAACTCGTGAGGCAACCGCGCCGCGTCTCCATGGATCACATGCACGCGCCGATCCCGGGCAAATTGTCGTTCGAGATCGCGAGCGAAAGCTTGGTCCAGCTCAAACAAGAGCAAATGCGAATCCGGGCTCATGCGCCTGGCTATCTCGCGTGAATGCACGCCCTCGCCCGGACCATACTCGGCGATCACGCGCGGTTGGCTGAAATCCATTTTTCTGGCGACCCGTTCGACGAGCGCTTTTGAGCTCGGCACAATCGAGGCGATCTGAAACGGACGCTGCAAGAAACGCTTAAAAAACAGGACACTCACGAGATGCGAACAGTCGTCCGCTGGCTCCGTGTTGTCCAGTGGCGAAGTGTTGCGATTGCGATTTACATTGCAAGATCAAGCCGCTTGACTCTTCACTTATCACTCCTCATTTATCACTAATAGGGCGCGGTTAGCTCAGTGGTAGAGCACTACCTTGACACGGTAGCAGTTAATCTGAATTCTCATAGGTAAATTGCCAGATTGTAGCAAATCAACTGTAGCAAAAGTGACAAATCACAGAGGGCATTGCAACGTGATTTCATAGGAGAAATGAACAGATTGCAGCCCTGCAATCAGGGAATCTGGCAGCATGGTCGCAGGGGAGGAAAGAATCGAGGAGCGCTGAAATCCCTAATCGTCATCGTGCATAAACGACGAAAATTGCGTGCAGAAATTGGAGGCTCAAACATCAATGATTTTATACACGGGCCAAGCTGAGAACCACGGCGGCGTAAGCACCTGTCCGCAAGAAAAATGGAGGTAATTTCAGCGATCAAAACAACGTGCAAAAGACGCACGAAAATTATTCGCGGGCGGTGGCGATCGTTTTCAGCTCGCGGTACTTTGGAGAAATTTGTTCAGCGCATCGGCCGCGGCAAAGATCGGCCAGGCCGAAATCGCGACGATGATGGCAAAAAACAGCGCTTCGATGGCAAATTCCCAACTCTTTTCGCTCGCGAAATAACTCCGGGTTAATCCGCGGAATGACCTCAGAAGCAGAGATCGTCTGTACGGCGTCCGTTTGCGGACCGTTCTCGTCACCGTGATTACGTTCATAGTTGAGCTTCGATAAACCGACACGCCCGTCGCGTCAGGTTACGAATTGTCAAAATCGCGTGACGATTCGGTTACGCATTGTTTCATTCATTGATAAAATGATACCCTCCCCTGGCCCCATAGGCCCCCGCGTGCGAAGGCGGCTCACCGTGATTAGCGGCAACCTCGCGCTCCGGAAATCGGAGAAACCGCCGGAAATCCCGTTTGTATGACAATTTGATGACAGTCCGGCACGGGCATACTCTTGACGATCTCCCGTTGCGTGCGAGGGCGGAATAGGGGTATCCCAAAATGC
>DASXNN010000042.1:0-3058 GCA_036495045.1 Candidatus Udaeobacter sp. | reverse complement strand
GCGCCCTGGCTGTGGTACGAGACTTTTCTTGATACCGGCAAAGTTCCGGCCAAAGGCGGCCACGGAACCGATATGTTCAAGCCACATCCGGAGCTACCGGGGATCATCGTTCAGTGGTTGAAGAGTACGCTGCTGAGGACGCCGGCACCGCCACTGGCGGATACTTTGGCCTCGGCGGAGGTTCTGAATCAGCTCAACTTCGGCGGCATCGCGGGCGTCGCGCAAGTGAAGCAGCAACTGCTTGAAGCCCGGAAGAAAGACCCGCAGGCGCAGTTGTTTCCAGAAGTTACGGCCGACAGTATCGGCGAAGATTACCAGCGCGAGGGCGATGCCAAGACCGCACTAGAAGTCTTCAAGCTGCTGGAGATCGCATATCCGCAATCGGCGGACGTGCAAAACGATCTCGCGGACGCCTACCTGGCCAACGGCCAGAAAGACACGGCGCGCGAGCATGCGCAGCGAGTTTTGTCGCTGCTCGATTCGCATACCGCGCCCGCATCTTCGTGGTCCGACACCGAACAGAGGCGCGGCGAAATCCGCAAGGCGGCGGAGCAGACGCTGAAGAAAGCGACCGAGAAACAGCCATAGCCCCGGCAGACGGAAGATTTTACTGCCGAGAACGCAAATGCCGCGAATTAGCACGCCGCCCTAAATCTTGAGGAGATTAACGCGGCCCGGAAAAAGTTCTCCAGCAGCTAATGCCCGGCTCGTAATCGCTCTCGCGCAACCGATTCCCGGCTGCCTCACCGATGTGCGACGTGGCAAACACCCGGGATTTTTTGTTATCCGCCACGTTCAAAAAACAGGAACAAACTAGACTGAAGGACGGACGTCAATTGCTTGTAGCCGCAGCTTCTTTGGCGCATTGCCAGAATTTTTCGGCGGCCGGACTAAGTCGTCTTTTGGCGGCCGCGATGCCGACGACGAGTGGTTTCGGTTCAGGTGTGAGCCGCAAAAGTTTCACGCGATGTCCGAAAGCGTGACGGAATGCTTCTGTCGCGATCGCCACACCAGCGCCGGCCTCAACAGAGGAAATCACCCCAGACATGCTGTCGTGTTCCTCCACAACCCGTGGCTTCTGTTTCACGGAATGGAAAAAGGCGGCGAGAAAATCATGGTACTCGGGATATTCTTCACGGCTTAGACCGACGAATGGTTCGCGCGCCGCGTCGGCTAGCTTCACCACACGCCGACGCGCGAGCGGATAGTCAGGCGAGGCGACAAGACAAATGCGCTCTCGGGTCAATTCTTCAAAGCGAACGTCGCGCAATTCACTGGCCTTTGGCAGACGAGGCAGAAACGCAAGGTGAAGTTCTCCGTCCCGCAAACCGGCGATGCTCTTTTGATTGCTGCGATCGTGCAACGTGATGCGGACCTTCGGCATGGCGCGCTGATATGCGCGCAGGATCGAAGGGAGAATGCGCGCGCTCGCGGCGAGCGAATAGCCGATATGCAGCTCTGTTTTATCGGCGCCGGCAACTACCCGCGTTTCTTTGACTGCTCCATCGACGCGTTCTAAAACGTCGCGCACTGCCTTTAGAAACACTCGTCCGGGTTCGCTAAGGCGGATCGATTTGCCAGTACGCGCGAACAACTGGACCCCCAACTCATCTTCCAGGTCGCGGATCTGCCGGCTGACGGCCGGTTGCGAAACGTGAAGTATCTGCGTCGCAGCGCGCAGGACATTTTGCGCCTCAGCGACGGCGACGAAGTAACGAAGATGCCGAAGTTCCACTCACTCCAAGTATGCCGAGCCGGCATATCGAGACAAGAAACTTGGTCTTTCCCAAGATCGACATACCGGACGGATCGTATGGGTATGAAAATCTTAATCAAGGTCAGTCGGTTCCTATTAGGTCTGATCTTTCTGGTCCTCGGCCTCACAGGATTTCTTCACTTCATCGCGATGCCGCCGTCCAGCGAAGTCGCGGATCAATTCATCAGCACATCGTTTGTTTCGAAATATCTTTTGGTGGTTTGCGCGCTCCAGGTCGTTTCGGGCGCTTTGCTCCTGCTCAATCGCTACGTGCCACTCGCCCTCACGATCCTTGGAGCCATCATCGCGAATATCTTGCTGTTTCAGATTCTGGCGAACCCAGCGGGATTCGGACTGGCGCTCGTGGTCACGGTCCTTTGGGCGGTCGTGTTCGCGAGTGTGCGTTCGGTGTTCGCCGCAATCTTTGAGTCACGCGTTGAAACGAAAGGCGCACCTGTGACACCGCGCGCGCATGTCGTTTCACCAGCTTAGCCAAATGAACCAACGAACGGAGAAAATATGAACAGAACTATCGAAGCCATTATGCGTCACACGGTGCCTCCGTCGGCTCGATCCGGCAGCACCAACATCCCGGCACAACCGACTGGCGCGGAAGTGCGGCGCAAACCTAAACGCAAGCTGGATGTGGTGTTTGCACCACCGCCGCTAAAGGCACTCACCACGCCTAACCATTAGGAGCGGATCTATCGAAGTAATTATCGAGCGCCAACATCAAAGCGGTCACATCCGCGGAAAAATCGTCCTACGAGTGAACGGACCAACCTTATGAAAACGGAAATTCCGACCAATGGTGAGCTACCGATTTCTAAAGAAAGAGAACATCGGCGCAGCGCCGTCATGCAAGATGACGAGAATCGTCGAGCGCGTCCTGAAGCAGAGGGTTCCTCAACCAAAGATGAAAAGCAGTCGTTGTTTCGGCGGCCCGGCGTGATTATCGCCGCCGCGTTACTTGCGATTGTTGGAATCGGCTATGGCGGGTTGGCCATGTTTCATTCGTTTACTCACGAATCAACCGATGACGCGTTCATCGATGTGCACTTCGTTTCCGTCGCGCCAAAAATCGCCGGCCGCGTGACCGTGGTGCATGTGGATGACAATCAACCGGTCAAAAAAGGCGATGTGCTGGTCGAGATCGACCCCGGTGATTTTCAAGTCGCACTGGCGCAGGCCAAAGCGAACCTGGCAAAGGACAAGGCCACGCTAGTACAAGCAAACACAAACGAAAAGCGGGCGCAGGATCTGTTTGCTAAGAAAGTCATGAGCGCGCAGGAGCGAGATACT
>DASXNN010000041.1:0-2768 GCA_036495045.1 Candidatus Udaeobacter sp. | reverse complement strand
GGGCTCACGCTGCGTACTTACAATCCCAAAACGCACGAGTGGTACCTCACGTGGGCCAACAGCAAGGACGGCCTGCTTGTCCCGCCACAGATCGGACGGTTCAAGGATGGGCAGGGGGAGTTTTACGCGCAGGACACATTGAACGGCAAAATGATTTTGGTTCGATTTATTTGGTCGAAGACCGACACGAAGGTGCCGCATTTTGAGCAGTCGTTTTCAGAGGATGGCGGGAAAACATGGGAAGTGAATTGGATTACGGATCAGACGCGAGTGGGCGACGGTAACTGAGACGCGCGCTGAGCCTGGCTAAGGGCAAGGCATTCGAACTCGCCGATGACCGACATATTTCATTCTCGAGTGAAACACGAATACCGCATTTTTTAATAATCTTGGCGACTGGAATAAAAAAGATGAAGGCGTTCCGGGACTTTCGGAAATATCTGCTGGCGTGCAGCTTGATTGTCGTCTTGCAGCCTCTTTACGGTACGAAGCATCAAGAAGCTTCAGCGCAACGAGACGGGCAGCATGATTTCGACTTCGAGATTGGGAACTGGAAAACGCATCTCTCTCGGCTGCAGCATCCGCTGAGCGGCTCCCGCACCTGGATTGAATACGAAGGAACTTCCGTGGTTCGCAAGGTCTGGAATGGCCGCGCCAATCTCGTGGAACTCGAGGTGGATGGTTCGACCGGGCACGTCGAAGGGCTCAGCCTGCGCCTTTACAATCCTCAATCACGTCAGTGGAGCCTGAATTTCGCTAATGCGAATGGGGGCACTCTGAGCGTGCCAACGGTTGGCGAATTCAAGAATGGGCGCGGCGAGTTCTACGATCAGGAGCCGTTCAATCGCCGAATGATTCTCGTACGCAATGTGTGGATGGACATGACGGCGAATTCATGCCGTTTCGAGCAGGCGTTTTCCGATGACGGAGGCAAAACCTGGGAGGTGAACTGGATCGCGGTGGACACGCGCGTGAAATGAGCAAGATCGAGAAGTTCAACCGTGAAAGCCGGATAGCGCAAGCCGCGGGCGAAGCGGTAACACTGACGCGAAGAGATCGCAGAGATGTCGCACACAATAACAACTCAGAAGGCTTCCGCCGTGCTGGCCTTGATGTTCGGGTTGGTGTGTACGCAAGTGGCCTCGGCACAAAATTCCTCCGATCGTCAATCGCTGGATGATGCGTGGTGGACCGGGGCGATGCTGGCGCCCTCGGCCGCGACGCTGCCGCAAGGTCATTTCCTGATTGAGCCGTACCTTTACGACGTGATCCAGCAGGGCCAACACGATCGCGATGGCGTGAAACGGAAAGCCGCAAAATCGAACGGATTCGGATCGCTCACGTATGTGAACTACGGATTGACAGACAAACTGACGATCGGTGTGATCCCGACCTTCGGCTACAACCGCGTGAATGGAGCGCCAAGCAGCTCCAGCGTCGAGATGGGCGACGCAACGGTGCAAGGCCAATACCGGCTGACGAAGTTTCATGAGGGCGGCTGGGTCCCGACGACGTCGTTTGCAGTGCAGGAAACGCTTCCGTCCGGGAAATACGACCAACTGGGAAACCGGCCGAGCAATGGGCTCGGCAGCGGGGCGTACACGACGACCTTTGCGTTCTACTCGCAAACCTATTTCTGGTTGCCGAATCGCCGCATTCTGCGCATGCGCTTGGACGCATCGGAATCGTTTTCGCGCAATGTGAGTGTGCAGGGCGTCAGCGTCTACGGAACGGATGCTGAATTTCACGGGAACGCGAGGCCCGGCGGCACCTCTTTCGTTGACGCATCGTGGGAATACAGCCTCACGCGAAGCTGGGTGCTGGCGCTCGACGCGACCTATCGCTACCAAAGCAGCACGCGCGTCATCGGAAGCGACGAAGCCCCTTCGCTGGGCGTGCAGAACACGCGACCGATTCGGCTCAACACCGGCTTTAGCGACGCCATCGGTTTTGCGCCGGCGATCGAATACAGCTGGAATTCCAAAGTCGGAATTCTATTTGGCACGCGCGTGATTCCGGCCGGCCGCACTACGTCCGCAACCATAACTCCTGCCATCGCCATCAATATCGTCCGTTAGAAGCGCCCAGTCCGTCTGTAGAGCGCTCTTAGCGACTGCGGCCAATTATCAAAAAGGCGAACATTACATTGCGATTGCTTCCGCATTTACCCCGCTTTACAGCAGGTACAACAGGGGACAGCGTCTGAACCTGTCCTCGCGCGTGCCTCCAGGCCAGTAGACCCTGTCTGCCGCGAATTCGTAGACTCCCTCCGTCGTGAAAATCCAAGGGTCCCGGTAGTTTTTTATTGCGCCGCACTCCCCCTCCGGCAGCGGGCAAAAACGGAAAATGTCGAAGAAACTCTCATTAACGTTTCCAATTGTTGTGATGGAATTTTTGGTGTTTATTCTTGGAGGCAGCGCAGTGGCAGCATCGTCAGTTACCGCGAGTCCGACCTCGGTGAACCTCGGGTCTGTAAACGTGGGAAGCAGCGCGCAGCAACAGATAAAAATCACAAATTCCACCGGGGTTAGCATAACCATCACGAGTGTGGCGCTGAGCGGCAATTATTTTGCGATCAGCGGCGTCACGGCACCGCTGAGCCTTACCGCAGGCACTACCGCCACGTTGAATGTGAGCTTCGCTCCGAAAGCTGCCGGCGCGCAAGCTGGAAAGATCGTCGTACAGGGAAGAGGTATCACTACGGCCATCAACGTTACACTGTCTGCGAATGGCGTATCGAGCGGTAGCACAACGTCGATTTCGGTCGT
>DASXNN010000040.1:0-30352 GCA_036495045.1 Candidatus Udaeobacter sp. | reverse complement strand
AGCCAATTGCTCGGTTATTTCTCCGTCGTGCCGTGAATTACCCAGGGGCGCTCGCCTGGCTCTACGGCCTTCAGCGCTTCGGGATCAAGCTCGGGCTCGAAAATATCCAGCGGCTCATTGCCGTCCTTCGTGTCGATCTTGGCCGCGCCCGAGTCATTCACATCGCTGGGACGAATGGAAAAGGCTCAGTTTGCGCGATGATCGATTCAATTCTGCGTGCGCAAAAATATCGCACCGGCCTGTTCATCTCTCCTCACCTTGTTACGTTTCGCGAACGAATTCGTGTAAATGGTGAAATGATTTCTAAGGATGCGGTTGCGAATGGCCTCACCACAATTCGCGATCTCGTTCGCAGTTGGGATCCGCATCCAACTTTTTTTGAAATCGCGACCGCGCTCGCGCTTAAACATTATTCTGATGCGACGATCGACGTCGCGATTCTGGAGACCGGCCTGGGCGGACGCCTCGACGCCACGAATGCGGTGCAATCAGATGTCTCCGTGATCACCTCCATCGCTTTCGATCATCAACAATGGTTGGGGCAATCGCTCCGAGAAATCGCGACTGAAAAAGCGGGCATCATCAAACAAAAGATTCCGGTCGTCTCCGCTCCTCAAGCTTCGGATGCCGAAAAAGTAATTCGCACCCGGGCTGCGGAGTGTCGAGCGCCGTTGCAGTTTGTAAATGACGCTTATCAGAAAACTTCTGTTGGCCTCTCGGGCGAATACCAAAAGCAAAACGCGGCTGTCGCAATTGCCGCGCTCCGCGCTGCCAAGGTCGACATCGACGATTCCTCGATTGAGTCCGGACTTGCGACGATTGATTGGCCGGCGCGTTTCCAGCGTTGGGACGAGCGCACCGTCATTGATGGCGCGCACAATCCAGCCGCCGCGCACATTCTCGCAGAAACATGGCTGGAAATCTTTAGCGACCACCGCGCAACGCTTATACTCGCTATTCTTTCCGATAAAGATTTGCGTGGAATCTGCGAAGCGCTCGCGCCGATCACGGACTCGGTGCTCCTCCCAAAGATTCGTAGTGAACGCGCCGCTCCGCCGGATGAGCTTGCTAAAATTCTGTCTGCCATTACTCCACCACTCCCCTACTTAATCACTGCATCAATTGCTGCCGCAATTGACTCGGCGCGTGCCAAGCCGAATCCAATTCTTCTCACCGGTTCATTGCATTTCGCCGGAGAAGCACTCGCGTATCTGCACGGTGAGCCAGCGGCATTTGAGGAATGCGCGCAGTGAATTCTCTGAAACGAACCACGAAGGACACAGAGGTCACGAAGACGCTTTCAAATTTGTGTCTCTTTCGTGTCTTTGTGGTGAATTATGCGATGTCGATCCGGGGGAACAGCGGCACCGGTTTACCGATGACATGTCCATCCGGCAGTCTCCCCCACTCTGCGTCCTTGAGCGAAAACCGTTCTTTTTTGCCGCTCAAGTCCATCTTCCAATTGAGTTGATCGAAAATTCCATGGGCAGCTTTCGGTAACACTGGCGAAATCAGAATCGCGATGATGCGAAGAGATTCGGCGAGGCCATGAAGAATGGCTTCTACTCGCTCGCGTCTGGAACTCTCCTTTGCAAGGAACCAAGGTTTCTGATCGTCGATGAATTGATTACAGAAGGTCACAAACGTATTCACAGCGGCAAGCGCATCCTGAATTCGATAGCGCTCCCAGTTGTAGAATTCTCTATTACCCGTTTTCCGAGATCCAGTTTCAATCATCACTCTGTAGTCACCAAGAGCAGTCTGCGCAGCCTTCGCTAAAGGAGCTTGAACATCACTCTCTTGAGAAGAAGTGCGAAGTGAACTTCGACAGTACTGCAATGTCATATTCAACGTGCGATTAAGCAGATTGCCTAACGAGTTGGCCAGATCGGCGTTGTAACGTTTGACAAGACGTTCCTCGGAAAAGTCGGCGTCTTTGCCAGTCGCGATATCGCTCATCAAATAATAGCGAAGCGCTTCAGCGCCGTATTTCTCAACGAGCGCGAATGGATCGATAATGTTTCCTGCGCTTTTGCTCATCTTTGCACCACCGAGGTTCCACCAGCCGTGCACCAATAATTGCGGCATCGCTTCATCGGGAAAACCGATCGCATGCAGCATGATGAGCCAGTAAATTCCATGCGCAGGAACGAGAATGTCTTTCCCGATGATTTGAAGCGCAGGCCATTTGTCGCGGAAAGTTGCTGGTTGCGAGGTAAAAGTTGAGAAACTCGGATCGTAATCAGCGAAGCTGATGTAGTTCGTTAGGGCATCGAACCAGACGTAAGTGACAAAATCTCTGTCGAACGGCAGTTCGATTCCCCAGTCGAGCCGCGATTTCGGACGCGAAATACAGAGGTCCGAGCCGGACTGGCGGTTGTCGCTGATTCTTTCAACCGCATTGCGCAATTCGACTTGGCGAAAATCGGGAATGATCGCGTCCTTACGATTGTCGATGTACGAGAGCAGCCAGTCTTTGTGCTGACTTATCTTGAAGTAATAATTTTCTTCTTCGCGAAACTCGACCTCGCCCCACTCCGGACCAAACTCGCCATCAGGTCCGCGTTCTTTATCGGTGAGAAATTGCTCCTGACGAATTGAGTAATAACCGGCTTGTTTGTCCTTGTAGATTTGGCCCTGGTCATAGAGGCGCTGCAAGATTCCCTGAACACATTTTTTGTGCAGCGGATCAGTCGTTGCGGCCCATCCGTCGTATTTCACGTCGAGCTTTTTCCAAAGCTCGACAAATTTCTGCGTGATGCCTTTAACGAATTCGGCCGGGGCAACACCTGCCTTCGCAGCGGACTGTTGCACCTTCTGGCCGTGCTGATCGACGCCCGTCAAAAAGAAAACTTTCTCGCCTTTAAGGCGGTGATAGCGCGCGATAACATCGGCCAGCACCTTTTCGTAAGCATGCCCGATGTGCGGCGGCGAATTCGTGTAATCGATCGCCGTGGTGATGAAAAATGTCTTCGGCATCGCCCCTGAAACTGCCGGACTCGCGAGCGCAGCGCAACCCGCAACTGTAGCCGCGTCGCTCCGCTACGCTTGTGGGCGGCGGCCAACAAGGCCGCGGCTACAGACTAATTGTGCGTAGTCCCAGCGTCTCTACGAGACCCGCACTTTCTTCCACACACCGCCCTCCTCTTTCCAGTTGTAAAGCGGCTTGCCGTTGATTTTGTGAACGGAAGTTTCTGTGACCCTCATGCTGCCCGGCTGTCCGGCCATAAAGAAATCAATGTCATAAATTGTGCCGTCGGTCGCTTTCATATCGACACAGGCGAAATATTTACCGCTGCCGAGACTGGAGAGCCGGTCGTCATGGACCTTCACCAAATCGAGCGCGAGATCTTTGCCCTGATAGTTGACATGAAACTTCTTGTCGCTGGATTTCTTGCGGTCGCTCGCGATGTGCTTCTTGATTCCGGTAGAGATATCGGCCGTGCTAACGACCATCGTCGACGTGCCACTCTGCGGGGCGCTTGTTGTTGTCTGTGGCAACGGTTGCACTCGTATTTGCGGATGTTCCGCGGCGAAAAGCGGCATAGCCGGCGCTAAAAACAATGCAACGGATACGGCGTTGATAAACTGTGTATTCATAGGATTGGCTGATGATACCTTAATCTGGATGCTGGAGATTTTATCGTGCCATTCACGCTGTTGGGAAGCGAAATACTGAACTACCTCAATGTGAAGGCATTCATCATTTGATTCATCATAGTCGCAATGCGTTTCGAATTTCTGACTCTACTCCATGTGAGCGAGCATCTTTGGTCCGCCGGTTTTGAGGAACCGGACCACTAGCAAAAGGGCGATGGCAAGAAAGATCACATTGAGGACGGTAGTGTAGTTGAGAGTGATCGATGTCTCGACGATCTGGGCGCTCCGTTGAGACGGAATTAGCCCTAGTGAGTCGAACAGGAGCTCGATCAATAGCGCCGCCAGGGCCATCGCGACATAAAAGACTGCCACGATAAGCCCAGCCACTTTCCAGCCGTAATACTTTCGGTAGATGTCGATAATGGGAAGCACGATCAGGTCTGCGTATATGAACGCTATGACTCCACCGAAACTGATGCCCCCATTCCAAAGCACTGCGGCCAGTGGTATGTTGCCCACGGAACAAACGAACGAAACGACGGCGACGATCGGTCCGACGATTGGTCCCCAAACCTTGGCGGCGACCGGATGCGAGACCAGGAAGAATTCCTTCCAAAAATCTTTCGGCACCCAGGCAGCGAGCGTGCCCGCGATGAGCAAACCGCCAGCGATATCTTTCCATACAGCAAGCAAATCCATGACGAAGTAATGGCTCGTAGCTGTGAAACCATTCTTCGAGGTGATGCGCTGCCAGAACGAGCCTTCCGCCACGCTCATGTCCATTTCAGCGTGGCCTTCCATTTTCCCTTTCAGGCCTTTATCCGCCTGCGTGCGCGCTTCAGCAACGAGCTTTCGCGATAAAAATACTCTAAAGAGCAGCGCCATGAGGACAACCATCAATGGTCCGCCCAGGAACTCGGCGGCGGCAAATTGCCACCCCATCAGCACGATGATGATGACGGTCAGCTCGGCGACCAAATTGGTGGAGGCAAGCTCGAACGCCATCGCTGCAGTAAAGTCGGCGCCTTTGCGAAAGATCGACCGCGCCAGAGCTACCGCCGCATAGGAACAGGAGGATGACGCCGCGCCAAGACCGCATGCAATCGCGAGCGATTTCGGAGAATCATTCGGCAACAGGTTTGTCATCTCACTTTTCGAAACGACCGCCTGCACAACCGCAGACAAGCCAAAGCCGAGAATGAGTGGCCACAAAATTTCCCAGAACATGGCGAACGCCATCCAGAGGGCGTGGCCAAGAGCAGCAATAATATCCATATCACGGCGACACAGCGCCGTGGCTACAAGCGCTGCACATTATGAGACGGCTTGCAGGGTCATGCCGCCTTCGCGGTTTCCATGTCCTCCGCATATTTGCCGAATCGGGCCTTGCTATTGCAGGAAGCGCGGTGATGGAACGCCCGTTGCGCGTCGGCCACGTTCCCGGGCTCGCCTTTCCATGCTTTGAGCACAGGAGCTTGTAACGCGCGACCATAGGAAAAACTCAACTGCCACGGTACCTGGTCCAGACGATTCATCGCGTTAAGATGTTCCGTCGCTTGTTGATCGGTCTGACCGCCGGAGAGAAAGACAAGACCGGGAACAGCGGCGGGCACCACGCGCTTCATACACAGGACAGTGGCTTCAGCCACTTCCTGGACCGGAGCCTGCTGCGCGCAGTCTTTTCCGGAAAGCACCATGTTCGGTTTCAGCAGCATCGCTTCCAATACAACGCGGTGGCCGAACAACGCATGGAAAACGATCTCCAGCGTTTGCTGGGTGACGTTGAAATGACGCTCAATGGTGTGTGTACCATCCATGAGCACCTCCGGTTCAACGATCGGCACCAAATCGGCTTCCTGACAAAGTGCCGCGTAGCGCGCCAGCAATTCTGCGTTTGCCTCGATACATCTCCGCGTAGGAATGTTGTCGCTGATGCTGATCACCGCGCGCCATTTGGCAAAGCGCCCTCCCAACTTCCGGTATTCTGCCAGCCGCTCGCGCAACCCATCCAGACCCTCGGTGACTTTCTCGCCGGGGAAGTTTGCCATCGGCTTGGCGCCTTTATCCACCTTGATGCCGGGGATGATCCCCTGTTGCTCTAGAACCTCGACGAAGCTGCGACCGTTACGAGTCTTCTGCCGAATTGTTTCATCAAAAAGAATCACGCCGCTGATAAATTCGGCTACGCCGGCTGTGGTAAATAAAACTTCACGGTACGCGCGGCGGTTTTCCTCCGTCGAAGCAACCCCGATGGTCTTTAATCGCTTCTCGATCGTCGGCGAGCTTTCATCCGCTGCCAGGATCCCCTTGCCCGCTGCAACCAGCTTTCTCGCTGTAGATTCCAAATTCTCAGTTTTCATGCGCTCTTCTCATGTTGCCAAAGAAATAGTCTAATGTCGACGCGCGGTCTAACTCGTGTTATACGAAATCAAGGGTGAGTAGGATCATAATTTCGACGGCGATAGCCGCCGCGCTTTTTACAGCTCCGCTGGGTCTTGCCGCGCGAACGTGCATCCTCTCCAACGCGCCAAGTCAAAAAGCTTGTCAGCGAAGTTGCTGCGCTAACAAAACCTGTTGCGCGACATCGCCAAAGAACACAGCTCCGCCGTCACAGCCGCTTGCGAAAGCTGATTCCGGTCAACAACTGAGCGCAATCTGTTTTGCCGCCGCGCTGCCTTTGCCAAGTCGTGAAGTCGGAGCAGAGCAATTCCGGTTCCAGGCTGCGGCGCCATTAGCAAACTCACCGCCGCGGCTGGCGCTGCTCTGCACGTTTCTCATCTGATCCAAGAACGCTGACGCTCGGGGTGTGCCCATTCACTGGCGCATCTGGTCTTCAACTCAACTCTTGGATCAATGAAAACAACTTACCTTTTATTACTTAATCTAACTTTAATTCTTGCAGTCGCAGCAGAACTATCAGCAGGTGTTGCTGAAGGTGAAACTGCTGCGCGATCGCTCTCCCTTAGCGAAGTGACGAGCGCCGTGCTGGCAAATAACCCGGCCATCAAGGAAGCGTTAAAAAAATGGAACGCGGCCAGGGCACGGATTCCACAGGCGGCGGCATGGGACGACCCGCGGCTGGGCGGCGACACACTGGTGCATCGCTTTGTCAATGTACCGCCGAACGCGTTCATGGACCAATCGGTGAGCATCGAGCAAGTAGTTCCGATTACTGGAAAGAATCTTACGCGCGCCCGCGCGGCTATGGCCGAGGCGATCTCCGCTTATGAGGGCGTTCGACGTGCGCAACTCGACGTGATTGCCGCAGCGCGCGCATCGTTTTTCCGACTCGCGAACGCTTACGACCAGCTCGAAATCAATCGCAAAAATATCGACTCGCTGAAGCAGATTGCCGACATCAGCCGGGCGAAATACGAAGCCGGCACGCAGAGCGCAGCAGATGTGCTCGTCGCGGAAACCGATGAGAGCAAACTAGAGGAAACGCAGCGCGATCTCGAGCGCCAGCTTTCGGATGAGCAGTCGCGCCTTAATCAGTTGATGAACCGCGACGCTTTCGCGCCGCTGAGTGTGCCGGGGACGGCAAGCATTAAAGGGCCAGAACTCTCGCCTTCACTGCTCCGCCCCCTCCTGCTTACGCATCGGCCGGAAATCAAAATGGCCGAAGCAAAGATCGACATGGAAAAATGGAAACTTCAGCTCGCGCGTCGCGAGTGGATTCCAGATCCGGCGCTGATGATCAAAGCGCAGCGCTACAATGACGCTGGACAAGCCGTGAGCGAAGTAGATGCCGGCGTTTCTTTTCCACTGCCGTGGGTTAATTTCAGAAAGTACGGCGCTGGAGTACGCGAGGCCGCCGAAAATCTAGGCGCAGCCGAACACGGCCTGGATCGCTCGCAGAAAGAAGCGCTGCGACTGTTGCGCGATCAGGTTCAGAAAATCGAGACGTTTCATCATCACGTCGAATTGTTCCGCGACAAGCTTGTGCCGCAGGTGCAACAGGCCTTTGAAGCGAACCGGCTCGCCTACGAATCGGGCAAAGCGTCGTTTCTCGACTGGATAACGGCTCAGCGCACCCTCCGCGACATCGAAGCGACGGCTCGCATGCACCTGACCGATTACCAGGTCGGCGTCGCGGAACTGGAAGCAATCATCGGCGCGCAGCTTTATCCACTGCCTGCCGATCCACCTTAACCGAAAGCCAACCGAAAATGAGATCACGAAAATTTTTCAACAAAATCATTCCTCTCATGGCGCTGCTCACGCTCCTCGGCACGGCTTCATGCTCAAAAGGACCGACGGCGAAGAAGGATAGCAACATCGATTACTGGACCTGCACTATGCACCCCTCGGTGCATTCAAAGGATCCTGGAAAATGCCCCATTTGCTCGATGGATCTGGTGCCGGTGCTAAAGAAAGGGCCGACGGCGAAGGACAGCAACATCGATTACTGGACCTGCACGATGCACCCTTCGGTGCATTCGAAGGATCCCGGAAAATGCCCGATCTGCTCGATGGACCTTGTGCCAGTGCTAAAGAAGGGCGGCGGCGAGATGAAAGGGATGGCCGGAATGCCGGGAATGTCAGGCATGAAAGAGGGCGAGGTGAAAACCGGCGAAAAACCGAGCGACTTTGTGGTACCAGTCGAGCGCCAGCAACAAATTGGCGTCACCTATGCAAGGGTAGAGCGCAAGCCTCTCCGTCACACCATTCGCGCGGTAGGCCTGATTGTGCCCGACAAAACGCGCAACTGGCAGTTTGTGTCACGCGTCGATGGTTACGTTCAGAAACTGGAAGTTACCTCGCCCGGCGAGCTGGTAGAAAAAGATGCGCCGCTTTTATCGATTTACAGCCCCGACTTGCTTACGAGCGAGCGCGAGTTCGTCGAGCTCTTGCGAATGCGTGACGAGGCAAAGACAAAGGAGGGGCGGGAGACGCCGCAGCGGTTGATCGAATCAGCCAGGCGACGACTGCAACTTTGGAATGTCACTGATCAGCAGATCGCTGAGTTGGAAAAGACGCGCAAAGTCTCCGACACGCTCACGCTGCTTTCGCCGTTCCGCGGCGTCGTGCAGTCGGTGCCCGTTGAGCAAGGCAGGAGCGTTAAGATTGGCGACATGCTCGTCGAAGTCGCCGATCTCAGCGTCGTCTGGGTTTGGGCTGAGTTTTACGAAAGCGAATCGTCGATGTTGAACGTCGGCCAAGAGTTTTCGATCACCACGAAACCTTATCCGAACGACAAATTCGGAGGCACGATGAGCGTCATCAATCCGTTCTTCGACGAAATGAAACGTACGGTCAAGGTCCGCATCGACATTCCGAATCCGGATTTCAAGTTGCGCCCTGGGATGTACGTAAATGCGGAGTTGGAGATGAACATGGGCGAAGCTCTCACCGTGCCAGTGAGCGCCGTGATGCCGACCGGCACACGTGACCTTGTCTTCGTGGATAAAGGCGCGGGCAAAATCGAGCCGCGCGTTGTCCAGCTTGGTTACAAGTACGGCGACATTTATGAAGTGCAAAGCGGCTTGGAAAACAATGAGCGCGTCATCGTGAGCGCAAACTTCTTGATCTCAGCCGAGTCAAAGGTGCAAGGCGCGCTGAAGGAGTTCGAAGAAGGCCAAAGGAGTCAAGAAACCGTCCCTGAAGGGAAGCCATGACCGAACCGGAGCAGATTTCGGCGGAAAAAGCCGCCGCGATTCCGATGCGCGAAACCTTCATCGAGCGGATGATCGAAGGGAGCGCGAGGAACAAATTTCTTGTTTTCATTTTCACGATCTTCGCTGTCGCCGCAGGCTTCTACGGGCTGATGCACACGCCGCTCGACGCGATTCCCGATCTCAGCGACGTGCAGGTGATCGTTTACACCGAGTGGGAAGGACGCTCGCCCGATTTGGTGGAAGACCAGATCACGTATCCGATTTCCTCAAAATTCATTGCGGCGCCAAAAGTGAAGTTCGTCCGCGGCGAATCCATGTTCGGGAAGTCGTTCATCTACGTCATCTTTGAGGACGGCACTGATATTTACTGGGCGCGTTCGCGCGTGATCGAATATCTCAACTCGGTGCGCGGCTCCCTCCCGGAAGATGTCAATCCAGTGATCGGCCCGGATGCCACCGGCGTCGGCTGGGTTTACGAATACGCGCTTGTTGACGACACCGGAAAGCACGACCTCGCCGAGCTGCGCTCCATTCAGGATTGGAATCTGCGTTACGCGCTTGAGTCGGTGAAAGGCGTAGCGGAAGTCGCGCCGGTTGGTGGTTTCGTGAAGCAATATCAGGTCGATCTCGATCCAAATGCGCTCGTCGCCTACAACATTGCACTTAGTGACGTCGTCAATGCGATCAAGACGAGCAATGCCGATGTGGGCGGCAAGATTTCCGAGATTGCAACGACCGAGTATTACATCCGCGGCCGCGGTTACATCAAAAAGATCGAGGACATCGAAAACATTGTCCTCAAAGTTCAAAACGGGACGCCGATTTATATAAAAAATGTCGCGACGGTGCATCTCGGCAGTGACATCCGGCGCGGTGTGGCCGAGCTGGACGGACGAGGCGAAGTAGTCGGCGGTATCGTCGTCATGCGCTACGGCGAGAACGCGCTCAATGTCATCGACGGCGTAAAAAAGAAGCTGGAGGAAATCAAAGCCTCGCTGCCCGAGGGCGTGCGCGTGGTTACAACCTACGACCGGTCCGATTTGATTCGGCGCGCAATCGGCACGCTGCGCGAGAAGTTGATCGAAGAAAGCATTGTCGTCGCGCTCGTTTGCCTCGTTTTTCTCTGGCATATCCGCTCCGCTCTTGTCGCGATAGTCACACTGCCGATCGCGATCATCCTTTCGTTCGTGCCGATGTGGTGGATGCACGTGACGTCCAACATCATGTCTCTCGGTGGGATTGCGATTGCTATTGGCGCCATGGTCGATTCGGCAATCATCATGATCGAGAACGCGCACAAGGCGCTCGAACATTTTCGCGACGAGCACGGACGCGAGCCCAACAGTTTTGAGCGGGTTCAGGTGATCGTCGCCGGCGCTAAGAGCGTCGGTCGATCTCTCTTCTTCGCGCTGCTCGTGATCACCGTGAGCTTCGTGCCAGTCTTTACGCTAACAGCGCAGGAAGGACGACTATTCCGGCCGCTCGCCTTTACGAAAACGTTCTCGATGTTCTTCGCGTCGTTTCTTGGCGTCACGCTTGTGCCGGTGTTGATGACGCTGCTCATTCGTGGGAAGATCACACCGGAAGAAAAAAATCCGGTAAACCACTTCCTGATTCGGGCCTATCACCCGATCGCCGATTTTGTTCTGCGCTATCGTTGGTTCACACTCGGCTGTGCGCTGGTCGTTCTTCTGATCACGATTTTTCCGTTCAAGAAACTCGGCAGCGAATTCATGCCGCCGTTGAACGAAGGGACGCTGCTCTATATGCCGACGGCCGTGCCAGGAATGTCGATCGGCGAGGCAACTAAGATCCTCCAAATACAAGACCGACAATTAAAAAAGATTCCCGAAGCCGTGACTGTCTTCGGCAAGGCCGGGCAGGCCGATACACCCACCGATCCCGCGCCGTTGTCGATGTTTGAAACTGTCGTGACGCTGAAGCCATATGATCAATGGCGGCGCGGCATGACGTGGGAAAAGCTGCTCGCCGAGGCGAACGCCAAGATGAAAACACCCGGGATGGCCAATATTTTTTGGATGCCGATCCAGACGCGAACGGAAATGCTTACCACGGGATTCCGCAGCGTGCTCGGCGTGAAAGTTTTCGGTCCCGATCTGGAGCAAATCCAAAAACTTGCCGTGCAGATCGAGAAGGAGCTCGCAGACTTTCCAAACACCCGCAGCGTTTTTGCCGAGCGCACGGTGGGTGGGTACTTCCTAGATTTTGTAGTCAATCGCGAAGTGGCCGCGCGCTATGGGCTGAGGGTCGGCGACGTGAACGACATTATCGAGTCGGCGATCGCCGGCAAAAACATAACGACCACGGTGGAGGGCCGTGAGCGCTATCCGGTGAACACACGCTACGCCCGCGATTTTCGCGAGGACCTCGACGCGCTCAAGCGCGTGCTCGTACCCACGCCAACTGGCGCGCAGGTTCCAATCTCAATGTTGGCCGACATCCAGTACAAAACGGGGCCGCCGTCAGTGCGCAGCGAAAACGGAAAGCTGGTCGGGTTCGTTTTTGTGGACATCACGACAAGTGACATTGAGGGCTACGTGCGTAAAGCATCGCAGCTGCTCGCCCACCGAATCCAGTATCCGCCAGGCTGTTACATTCAGTGGGCCGGTCAATTCGAATACCTGCTCGCGGCCAAGGAGCGCCTCAAAGTCGTTGTCCCTTTCACGCTGCTCATCATTTTCGTGCTGATTTACATCAACACGAAGTCGGCGCTCAAGACCGCCATTGTGTTGCTGGCAGTGCCGTTCTCACTCGTGGGCGCGTTCTGGATGCTTTACCTCCTCGGCTACAACATGAGCGTTGCGGTGTGGGTCGGCCTCATCGCGCTCGCCGGGCTCGATGCCGAGACTGGGGTCGTCATGCTGCTTTATCTCGATCATGCGTGGGAAAAATTCCGGGCCGAAGGGCGAATGAATAACATAAGAGATTTGCACGACGCCGTAATGGAAGGTGCTGTGCAACGAATTCGGCCAAAGATCATGACCGTGTGTGCGATTCTCTTTGGACTTTTGCCAATCATGTGGTCGCCCACGATGCAAGCTGGCGCGGATGTCATGAAACGCATCGCCACGCCCATGATCGGCGGAATCGTTACTTCGGGAATCCTCGAGCTGCTGATTTACCCGGTGATTTACGTCATCTGGCGCAAACGCGAACTGCCCGATCAGACTGAAGAAGAAATGCCTTTGATTCCACCCGCGTTGCGCGAGTTGGTGGCGCAAGTCCGCCACGGCGAATTCGTCCCGCGGCGAATTCGCAGCTTGCGAAGGGCAAATTAAACGCCCCACAACAAAATCGGTCGCGTTGATCGGCATCATACCAGGCAGCGCGATTGAAAGTAAGAAAACGCCCAGTTAATATCGCGGCCAAAATCAAATTCGACATGGCCGACGATCGGGAAGCAAAACTCTCTTCCAAGGCACCCATGACGAGGACAACAGGTTTTTTGAAGTAACCGCAGGATGAAAACGAACGAGAAAGGACCCAGACGCGAGCCGTACACCGCAGCTGACCTGTCGGAAATCCGCTGGGCGAGCGGGGCGAACATTCTCTTCGGCGCATGGCTGTTTATCGCGCCATGGGTGCTGAATTACGCGCAGGATGCGATCAGCTGGAACGAGACAATCGCCGGTGCAGTACTCGTGATTCTGGCGACTCTACGCTACATTCGCCCGCTCGGTCGTTTCTGGATCGGTTGGATCAACGCTTTGATTGGCCTGTGGATGATTGCAGCTCCTTTTGTGCTGAATTGCCAGCGCATCACCGCCCAGGTGAACAACATGACCACCGGCATTGCAGTCTTTGTGGCCGGCGCAATCAGCGGCAGTGTGAGGTCATTTGGAAAATGAAGATTCGGCGCTAGGTCAATTCGCGCCAAGATCACGATCGACATGACTGGCGACTGGAATCCAAAAATTTCCTACGACGGACCACATGGACACGGAGAGACAACCATCACCCTGGGTGTTAAATAGCAACCCAGCAAAATCGTAAGGTGTTCAGTCTCGACGCGACAAAACGAAGAACGCATGAGGTTTTTTATCTAGAATGTGAAGGTCGTTGGCGATGAATGTTCGACATAATTCCCTTTGTTCGCTTCCAGAATCCGCGGTCACGCCAGAAGCGATTTTTTGGAATCGTCGCGAATTCATCAGAAGGCTGGCCTTGGCCGCGACTGCCGCGACGTTGTCGGCTTGTCGGTCGAAAGAAAGCGCATCCGAAACAGCCGACGCTCCGCTGCCGCCGCGGCCATCCGACAATCTTTATCCCGCGATGCGCAATGCCAGACATCAAGTTGCCGATCGGACGCTAACCCCGGCCAACATTGCCGGTCGCTACAACAATTTCTACGAATTTACCACCGACAAAGCAGCGGTGGCGCGTCTTGCATCCGGCCTCACCATTGATCCGTGGACGATCGAAGTCGGAGGTCTCGTGCAAAAGCCTTTTCAGATCGGTTTCGAAGATCTCATCAGAAAATTCCCGCTGGAGGAACGGATTTACCGGCTCCGGTGCGTGGAAGCGTGGTCGATGGTTGTCCCTTGGGTCGGTTTCCCATTTGCAGAATTCATCAAGCTGTGTGCACCGCTTTCCTCGGCAAAGTACGTGCGCTTTATATCTTTTTACCGACCGCAAGAAGCGGTGGGACAAAGGGAGCAAGACTATCCTTGGCCTTACTACGAAGGTCTGCGTATGGACGAAGCGATGAATGAATTGACACTGCTGACTACTGGGATTTACGGCAAGCCATTGCCGCGGCAACATGGTGCGCCTTTGCGTTTGATCGTTCCCTGGAAGTACGGCTACAAGAGTCCGAAGTCGATTGTGAAAATCGATTTCATCGCCGAGCAGCCCCGCACTTTTTGGAATGACCTGGGGCCAAGCGAATACAGTTTTTCGTCGAATGTCGATCCGGACGTCCCGCATCCGCGCTGGTCACAGATGACCGAGCGCGACATTGGCACCGACATGCGTATTCCGACGTTAAAGTACAACGGCTACTCCGACTTGGTCGCCTCGCTTTACGCTTAGGATTCGCATGGAATTATGAACCGCTGGCTGCGTCAGTTGCACCGCTATCTCGGCGTTTTCTTTGCGCCACTCTTGCTGCTCTATATCGCGACCGGGTGGTGGCAGACGGTCACCGTCAATCGCAACAAGGGCCTCGGCTTTGGGAAATCCTGGATCGAGAGACTCTCTACCATTCACATCGATCAATACTTCCCGTGGGGCATGCGCGATTACTCGACTTACCTTTTCAAAGGCCTAGTGATCACAATGAGCGTCGGTTTGATCTTTACCACGTTGCTCGGCCTAGTGATGGCGTTTCGCTTTGTGAAGAACAAGACCGCGATGGCCGTAACGCTGGCCGCGGGGATCGCAATTCCGATTCTCCTGCTTTATCTGGGAGAAGGTGCCAAGAAGCAGTTGAAATCACCTGGCGCGCCCACGGCCGCGCAGCGTCCTTAGCTACCAAGCGCGCTGACAAGCTGCGCATTGCGTCATTTCCCTGCCATGCAGATCTTGCTGTTCATCGCTTGGACGGGCGACAGGCCCATCATGTTGTTGCCGCTACCGACGACGTTATTCTCAAAACGATCATGGCAAATCAGATTTCAGCCGTAATTCATCACCTCTATCGGGTGACATTTTTCTAGCGGCGGCGGCACAGCCGTCGCCTGACGCGTCCCCGCGCCAGACTCATCCTGGTTGGGCTGATTTCTCCAGCAGGTCAGATTCAAAAACGCGACAGCAGTGTCTTCGTCGACTTTCGCGACCGTACGCGTAAGCATGCGCAAGCGTTGTACCTGAAAAGCGATCATAGCCCGGCAAATACGCGCACCCTTTTTAAAGCAACCCCGAGATGATGTTAATGCACAAGGCCAGCACGGCGGTGTTGAACGCAAAGGAGACCATGCCGTGCAGCAGCGCCCAGCGGCGGATCTCGCTCGAGTTGATCTGCACGTCGGAGACTTGGCACGTCATCCCGATGACAAACGAAAAGTAAGCAAAATCGAAGTAGTCCGGCTCGATTTCCCCATCTGGAAAAATCAACCCGCAAGCGAGGTGCGTCGTATTCGCGCGATGAAGTTCGCGGTAAAAAAGATGCGCGTAATGCAGCGCATAGATTGTGTGGAGCACGAGCCACGAGAGCACCACTGTCACCAGCGCCAGCACGACGTGTGCGGCGAGCGGCCCTCCTGTCATACGTCTTGCCGCTCCAAGCAAAAAGCCCACCGATGCCAAGCTCGCGCACGAGGCCACGATGACAAAAAGAAAGATGAGCTTACGGCTGGTCGGTTGTAGCGTGGTGAGCCGCACCACCAAGCGCGGCTGCGCCGTGATGATGCGCGTCCAAGCCAGCGCCAGTAGGCAGAGTGCATAAGCATCCCACGTCACGATGAGCTGCGTGCGCCAAAGCAGATGGCCTCTCAAGACCAGACAAACGACCGCGGCAAACGCAACCGAAACGAGCAGCCGATGATGCGCTTCCAGATGGCTCAACCGATGCCTAATTTTTTGCCTGAACACTTTTTAAAACTCGGGTCTCGCTAGGTCCTAAGCATGTCGATGACTAAGAGCGAAAGAAAGTCGGCGAAAAACATTGCGGTCGAAAGAGGTGTCCCGGAACCTCGTGCGCTTCGATGAGCAACTCCTCTGTGACAAGGTAAAGCAAGGTGGCGCAACCAAACGTAAGTGTCACTTTCAAACCGGCGCCGCGCAAGCCATCGAGCATTCCCGCGCCGATAGCGGCACAAATCGGAAGAAGCTTCTTTTGATCGTTATTCTGGCAGCATTCATCGGTATGGCGACCGCGACTGCACTGGCTGGTGGTTGCTGTGGCGGCCCGTGCTGCCACCCCGGCAACGCTTGCTGTGCGAAGTAATGGCATGGCTTGAGTCACGAGGTCCTCGCCGGAGAAAATCCGGCGAGGGTTTCTATTTGCTTAGATGGATGGAGTAGCGGCCTGGCCGCTTTACTCGAAAACACGCGGGCTTGCGTGTTTTTCGGTGCATTTGCCACGACGCCGTTAACACCTTTTCGAAACAGTTCGCAGCGTTTCTTCTCGTCCGATTTTTCCGGCCACGTCGTCCTAATCAGTGAATGCTCGCCGGTGCCAAGCTTGCTCTCGATCTAAGTGTTTTCAGCCACCCTGATTGCCTACGGCGCTTGACGGCGCCATGGCAGCTTGCCTTCGATTTCAAGTTGCAGTGACAAACTGAGGAACGTGCGGATGAGAACGATCAATCCCAACGCCAACACGTTTTGGATTGTCGGCGCGACAACGACCGTCCGGATAATGTCGCCGGCAATGAGGAACTCGAGACCGAGCAAAATAGCGCGACCAACATCCTGCCGGTAAAGCGAATAGTAATTCCCGGTATTGCGTAGAGCACGAAGGGCAAGCCCGACAGTCGCCAAGAGCGCGCCACCAATAATGACAAATACACCTATGCCATCAACGCCAGTTCCGACGATTTCCATGATGTATCGAAAATAATCCATGACGCCCTAATTGCCGGAAAGCTGGGCGACTTTCAATGCACAACATGCGTACTTAGCGCGTCAGGTAGGGCGCGTCACTCCCGTGCGCACCGTTTGGATGGACACCCGACGGCGCGCAGAGGACTGCGCGCCCTACCAACCCGACTTCGCAAATCTGCTTCGTCAATCGGAACTGTCAGGGCTGCGACCTCGGCGTGGGCAACTGACAATCGGGCCACGTCGGCGAGTCGGGGGCATTTAGCGGGCTCATCGGTGCGGGGATTGACACGGTCGGATCGAGCACACCGATGCGCTTGTTTACCCAGAGCACCTGGTACGCCCAGGCAGGGAGCGGCGCTGCCTTTCGCGTGCACGACCAGTTATTAAAGTGAAGGTTCACAAGATAGAAGTTCCGCTTCAGCTTCCGGATCACTTCGACAATCTTCGGATCGTCATAGCCATGCATTTCCATTGCGATCTGTGGAATCGACGCCAGCAGCTCATCGGGAGCTGCGAGTAGCGAATCCCATTCTGCTCCCTCGATGTCCATTTTGATGATCATGCGCCGGCCGGTATCGCCGTTTTTTCCGATTTGGCCTTCCAGCGTGTCGAAGAAACGCGAGTCCCTGTAGCCGGTCCGATCGCCGACGCATTCGTTGTGAAACACGAACGTGCCGCCATTACAGGTTGGACGCGCGGGATCAAAGCAGTCGTACTCGTGCACCGGAACGTGGTACCGGCGCGACACCTCGCACCCCCAGTCGTCATTGCTGCCAACGCCGTACGAGTAGCCTGCATCGAGCGGCTCAATCAGATTCTCGCACATCAGATATCCGCCGTCATTGGCGCTGCCGAAGCGTTTCAGCGTACAGTTCTTCAACGCCAGCGGCTTGAGCTCCGCGAGAATTGCCTCACGCAGCCTGCGGGCGGCTGCGTCGCGTTTGAGATCGTCAATCACGACGGCCACGGCAGCTGCCACAGCGATGACGACAAACGTGATGCGGAGAGATGATCGTTTCATCAACAGGCGATGTCGCAACTGATTAATTCGAATCGCCGTCTATTCTCGCTGCGAGATCGTGCCTTCGAGCACAACAGACGCGACTGCGTGATGTTCAGTGTGGCTCAGCGTAACAAAGGCAGAAGTGACGCCCCGCTGCGTCGCGAGTTCCTGTGCCGGACCCGAAAAGACGAGAAATGGCTCGCCGCTTGTTTTTTTCCGAATGTCGATATTGCGCCAGCCCATTGCTTTGCCGATGCCGGTGCCGAATGCTTTGGAGACGGCTTCCTTCGCGGCAAAACGCGCGGCGAGATGGCGCGCGGGAAATTTCATCGACATCGAATATTCGATTTCTCCCTCAGTAAAAACGCGATGAAGAAATCGATCGCCAAACCGATCGATGGAACGTTGAATGCGCGCGCATTCCACAAGATCGACACCTGTTCCGAGCACACTCATCCGGGATAATTCTCCATCGCGGCAAGCATTTCCTTCACCGCCTCTTCCAGTCCCACGGAGACGGCGCGTGAAACAATCGAATGGCCTATGTTTAACTCGGTGAGGCAAGGAATTTGGCGAATCAACTGAATGTTTTTGTAATTGATTCCGTGGCCAGCGTTAACCTGGAGATGCGATTCCGATGCGGCACGCGCCGCTGCACGTAACTTCTCCAGTTCTTCTTTTTCAATTTTTTTTGTGAATGCGTTCGCCAATTTCCCGGTGTGCAGCTCCACCATTTCGACCGCGAGCTCAGCCGCGGTATCGACCTGTTTCAAAGTAGGATCAATAAACAGGCTGACCCGAATGCCCGCGGCGTGAAACCGTTTTATCGTGAGTTCAAGTTCCTTTCGATGAGCTGCGACATCAAGACCGCCTTCGGTCGTAACTTCCTCTCGCTTCTCCGGGACGAGACAGACTTCATCCGGCACGATGCGCAAGGCAATATCGATAATCTCGGCGGCGTTGCCCATTTCGAGATTCAATTTGGTCATGATGTTTGCGCGCAGGCGTTCGATATCGCGATCCCGAATGTGGCGACGATCTGCGCGCAGGTGCGCGACGATTCCTTGCGCACCAGCCCGCTCGCAAACACGCGCCGCCATGAGCGGATCAGGCTCAGCATTTTTCGATTCAGGCATGGTGGCATAACGCGCCTGACGCAACGTGGCCACGTGATCGATGTTGACTCCCAGGCGCAAACCACTCATTTGATCGCGGCAAATAGGACTCACTCAATGAGCCTGGGCAAGTTCTAAACGATATCGGCGTTTTGCAGTGCGCCGATACATCCGCCTTTGGAACGTTGTAGGGGGCGCGTTCCTCACGCGCCGATCCATCTTGTTTGCGGCCGGACCGACTAGGAGTTCACTCTAATGACTATTCAAAAGTTTCGATTCGCGCTCAGCATGAGCAGCTGGTTTCCTCGTTCAGACCTGAGGCCGTGCTTTTAGCGATCGTTCGGGGTCGACGTTGTAGGCGCCTGATCTGTTGATCGCTTCTCGCTGGCTTCGGCCTTGGCCTTCCGCAATGCTTTTTTAGATTTTCGGCCCGCTGTGTTGGCACCCTCTTTCGTTTTCTCCCCAACAGTTTCCACCGTTTCTTTGGTCTTCTTACCAACAGTTTCGGCGGTCTCCTTCGTCTTTTCTCCGACCGTTTCAGCGGCGTCTTTGGTTTTTTTGCCTGCCGTTTCAAGTCCGTTCTTGATTGTCTCCCCTGCTTTTTTTGCTCCCTGCTTTACGTCTTCCAGTGTTCCTTCCTGCCCGAGAGCGGCGAAAACCAAGGCCGCTACCAAGGTAACAATAAGGCTCGTTATTTTCATGACTCCCTCCTTTTCATTTGCTGTGCTTGTACATAGAAAACGGATGGGGCGACCTCGTCGCGTGCACGCTGGACCGTGCCGTCAGCGCGACGGCATTATCCCGTCAAGTCTGCCTGCGGCGCTTTGCAACACATGCGCCTATAGAGCGACGCGAGTTTCGACAATGGGACGCCGAAAAAATAGAGCGTGGCAATGAGTCCATAGGCAAGTGTCAGGCGCGCACGCCCGATCGCCTCATAGCGGCGAGGGCTTACCAAGATTCGCTTGTCGCTGTACGTCACGCGACCGCGGCGATGGAGCTGGCGAAAAAATTCTACGTCTTCCATCAACGGCACGTTCGGAAAGCCGCCAATGTCCAGGAAGACAGTTCGCCGGCAGAATATGCCGTGATCGCTACATCGCATTCGCAGCAGAACGCCTGCGTAATGGGCAAAGCTGTCCGTGAGTCGATAAACCAATCCTTGCGGCAGGCGAATCCGGAAGTAACCGCCGACGACATTCGGCTCATCCATTATGCGCCCGATCTCATCCAAGCATCCCAATGGCAGTTCAGCATCGACATGGACGAACCAAAGAATCTCACCGCTCGCAGTGCGTGCACCGGTATTCATTTGTATGGCCCGATTCGCTTCGCTTCTAACAAGCTGATCGCAAAGGCCCGTGGCGAGGTTGACCGTGCCATCGGAACTTCCGCCGTCCGCGACAATGATCTCAGCTTCGGGCCCTCGCTCGCGCAGATGCAGAAGAAATGGCCGTATCAACAGCGCCTCATTAAGGACCGGAACAATGATCGAGAACTGCGTTCGAACGCTTTTCTCCGAATCGTCTGCCAAATGGCGATCACGCGATCGCATCTTGGCTAAAACTGTACTAGACTCCGCAGATACTGCATCGGCCACTGATCACCGCTTAATTTCGCCGTCCAGCGCTTTGGCAAAGAATTTTGAAGTGAAGCAGGAACAAAACGCCTGCGTGTACCTCTCGTAAACAATTGGAAATAACAACCCTGCTTGCTTTCTCGGCTGTAATGCCAGAAAACTATCGAGACATCCAAGCAATTGTGCGCAGACGAAGCTAAAAACAAGGAATTCATATGATCTCAAGGCTAATTATTACACTGGCGATTGCACTATTCTTTACACCGGCGGCGCTAGTCTCTGCCGCAGAGCACCCGGAGCATCCAGAACACGCGAAAAAAGGCGGGGCGGAAAAACAGGTGAGCAAGTCTGATATTTCCGCCGGCATCAAGAAAAATATCGATGCGGAAACGAAAAAGAGCAGCGACGGCAAGTTTCATGTGAAATACCAGGATCAGGACCTGGCTCTCGATCTGATCCGAGTGCATGACGATCGACTCTCCGATCTTGGCGGCGGGAAATACTTCGCTTGTGTGGACATGAAAGGGGCGGAGGGAAAGATCTACGACATTGACTTTTTCCTGGCCGGGCAGCCAGGCACAATGACAGTCACCGAGACGGCGGTTCACAAGATCGACGGCAAACCGCTTTACAATTGGAAAGAAGAGAATGGCAAGTGGCACAAAGTGCCGGCAGGTTAAGTTCTCATGCGGGCTTTGATTCTCTCTGTGTTTTTTTTAGCCGGTGCGCTTGCAACTCGCGCCGCTGATGCTCCAGGGATCGTCAAAGGCACGGATCAATTCGAATTCGTCTATCGAGTTAAACTTCCTGAGATCAAAGGCGAAGCTCGCATCTGGATACCGCTGGCGAAGACGGACTCCTTTCAAACGGTAATTGAGGACAAACTGAATATCCCAATGAAATGGGAAAAGGTGCAGGACCGCGATTACGGCAACGACATTTGCGTGCTCTATCCACACGCTTCGGACAGCGGTAAAACCGTCGAGGTCCGATACCGCGTCGTGCGGAAAGAGAAAGCTGCTTATGCTGCCAGCAGCGCTGATGCCGCCCGTTTCCTCCGCCCGGAAAAGCTAGTACCGATTAACGAAACGTTCAGGACGCTCGCTCAGGAAACCGTCGCAGGAAAAACTGATGACCTCGAACGCGCGAAGGCGCTTTACGATCACGTTATCGGCCGGATGCGCTACGACAAATCGGGAACTGGCTGGGGTCGCGGAGACGCCATGCACGCCTGCGACGCGCGCACCGGGAATTGCACCGATTTTCATTCCTACTTCATTGCGCTGTCGCGCAGCATTGGGATACCTGCTCGTTTTGCTATTGGCGCTACGATTCCCGCCGATAAGAACGAGGGTACGATCGAGGGCTATCATTGCTGGGCCGAATTTCTCGCCGACGGACGTTGGGTGCCGGTGGATATTAGCGAAGCGTGGAAAAATCCAAAACTGGCCGATTATTACTTCGGCCACAACCCGGCCAATCGTTTCGAGCTGACGAAAGGCCGCGATTTGGTAGTTGATCCCGAGCCAGCGAGCGGCCCGATCAATTTTCTCGTATACCCTTTGCTTGAGATGAACGGTGAGGTGGTGAAACCCGAGACGACGTTTACGTTTCGCCGAATCGGCGCTTAGGAAAACCTCGATTCAGCCCATCAGCTCTACATTGCTGTTCCGTATGGATCGGTGATAAAGTCACGAGGGCCTCGTCCGTACCGCGTTCGTGCAAAGAATCCCCTTAATGGATTATGTTGGCCGGCCACTGCTGGCCTGCGTATTTTTCGCGCTATTCTGGCTGCAGTGGCGATTTCCGCTGCGACGCCAGCATTTCAGCGCTCTGCATCGTGTGGTGCGCAATTTTGTGCTCTCAATTCCCGGTTTCGCCATCGTTCGTCTCGCGATGCTGCCGATCCCGCTCACGGTGGCGATGTGGGCGGAAGTGCGGCATATCGGTTTGCTGAACTGGTTCCCTTTGCCCGGATGGGTTGCTTGCATCGCGACGTTCTTGCTGATGGATTATGCGTACTGGTGGTGGCATTGGGCCAATCACATGGTCCCGGTGTTCTGGCGATTCCATAACGTGCATCATTCAGATCTCGACCTCGACGTGAGCACCGCCGCGCGGTTCCATTTCGGCGAGATGATTTTTTCAGTCGGATTTCTTTCGCTTGCAGTAATGCTTTTCGGCATCGCCCCGATAATGCTGGTCGTGTTCTTCATCACGTTCGAGGCCGCAACACTCTTTCATCATTCCAACTGGCGGCTGCCCGTCCGTTTGGAGCGCATGTTAAATCACGTAATCGTCACGCCGCGAATGCACGGGATTCATCATTCGATCGTGCAACGGGAAACCAATTCAAATTGGGGCACGATCTTTTGCTGGTGGGATAAACTTCATCGCACCCTGCGCCGCGACATTCCGCAAAACGAAATCACCATCGGCGTCGCGGCCTATCGCGACGAACACGAGCTGACCGTTGGTAAATTACTGGCCCTGCCCTTTCGCGAACAACGTCCTTGGCGTCTGCCCAACGGCGAACAGCCGGACCGCCCGCCGCAACCTGCCGACCAACTAGCCAAGTAACACAACGCGTTCAGCCTCTCACTGACGGGTTCAGCAACTTCGCCGCCAGCGCAGTTACGATCCCGTACGGCGCGTTAACGAGGAGAAGATAAAATGTGTAGGGCAGACCTTTACTTAGACCGAACATGCCGATGCCGCGCATGGGCGCGAAAATGAAATAGAGCGCCAGGACCGGCGCCAGAAAGTAAAGCAAGCCGATGAGATAATAATGGCTTTCGCGTCGCCACGTGATCAGAGCGAAGGGTATGCCCCAAAGTCCGCCCCAGAACAGTGGCTGATAAATTCCCGGAGGCGCAAGCTTCGGCGCCGCGGTTACGCCCAGGTGCGGAGAAATGCCAAAGTAATAGAGAGCAAGCGAGAAAATGAGCACCGCCGCTGCGCCGACCACGCCCGCGGTGAAACAAACCGCAAGGTAAGTTCTAATTGTATTCGTGGTTTTGTTTTAACACTGCTGTCAACCCACTGTCAGGCATGCAACTCACTTAGAAATGTTCACACCCAAAGCACGGCTCTATTGGATCAACAATCCGAGTGCGACACACGACATCAGTGAAGATAATCGATGATATTAATCTTGTAATTACGTCCGTGTGGCCCCTGATCGTTCAAGCCCCAGTTGTATGACTTGTAGGTGATCTTGCTATCGGTTTTCTCCAGCAACGGTTTCGCCGTCGGCGGCGCATACCTGGCCATTACGGATTTCACACCCCCGGCTTGATCGAAATCGCCTTTGAACCACTTAAAAATGGTCGACACGTTGGCTTCGTTCTTGTCGATCAGGAACTCATTGAGATCAGTGCGGCCTAACCAAGCGCGGTACGCGCGCGCGACCTGATTGTTAAGGGCACTCGCGGTATAAGCCGAACGTTGCAATGGCGGACAGCTTCGCGCCGCGCAGACGAGCACGGCGTGAGTGCGCCAGCCAAACTCCGGGCGCAGCATGTCGTTCTCGATGTCGTTTAAGGAAACGTTCGTCCCACCCAGCCTGTGGCGCCGCTCTTTGAATGAGCCTTTTAGCGCCCAAATACTTTCGGTCGGATAATTTTGCAGGATCCACCTGAGCACGAAAGCGTTGTAGGCATTGATCAGCGAAGCGTGACGCTCGTCCTCGCGGGCGGCGTTTCCCCTGGCCGCGAAGTGGGCGAGATAATCGTCCAGGGCTTTCATATCATCGGCATTGTTTTTCCACTTTTCGTACGCGACGAGGCCCAGCGGGTTGACATACTTCTCAAGCAACTGGTTGTAGGCGCTGTTCTTGATTCCGGCCGGAACCTCGGTGGCGCCGCAAATCAAAGGCACACTCAGAAAAAATACAGCTAACAAATGGATTCTCATTTTCATTGGAGCTGGCTAAAACCGGAATGTAAGGAAACAGCGCGCATCGCGACCTATTGAGCAGGTCGCTTAACATGATCCAAGCTTACAAGGAAAATGAATTTTCTTGTCCATCAGAAACATTATCGTAAATCGAAGTCATCTATGAAAAAGGACCTCCTAATGCTGATCGGGTTTGCAGTTGTTTTGGCAGCTGCCGTCGCCTGTTTCACTCCCGCGTCGAAGCCGCAGGAGACTTCACGGACAACTCCAACCCCCGCCGCTTCGCGTTCACGGTAACATGACATTGGCGCAAGAGGCAGCCGAAGTGCGCGCTGTGCTAGCCGCCGCTTGGCAGCGCGTGCCGGCGCCGTTTCGCGGCTCAACTCAATTCATGGGACGCCAATATGCGGGCTGTGGTGCCACAATCGGTGCAATGCCAAAGTGCGACTTTCATTGCACCGGCTGTTATCTGAATGCCGACGCGAACAAAGCCCGACCGGCACACCTTTCGGAGATCAAACAACAACTTCAACAAATCCGCGCGTGGCTGGGGCCATGTGGAAACGTCCAGCTCACCGATGGCGAGATTTCACTCCGAGATGAATCCGAGCTGATCGAGATCATTGCGTATACGCGCGGACTCGGCCTCGTGCCGATGTTAATGACGCACGGCGAAACATTTCGGCGGCGCCCTGGTCTGCTCGAACGGTTAATGGAAAAAGGCGGGCTGACGGAAGTGTGCATCCACATCGATACCACTCAACATGGACGCCGCGACGCTTATCGAGCTGCACAGACCGAGGCCGACTTGGATGGCCTTCGAACCGAGTTCGCACAATTGATCCGCAGGGCTCGCACCCGAACCCGCCGCAGGCTGGAGGTTGCTTCCACAGTGACAGTCACACAACACAATCTTAACGGCGTTCCCGGGATCATCCGATGGTTCCTGGCTAACGCCAATGCGTTCAAGATGGTCAGCTTTCAACCACTGGCCGAGGTGGGACGCACCGATTCTTCGCTCAGGGGCGTTGCTCCCGATGAATTATGGCAGCGTATTGCTGAAGGCGCCGCTGATCCTGCGATTGGCCGGGGTGAAGGTTGGGTAGGCCATCCCGGCTGTTCCCGATTTGTCCAGGGACTGGCGGTGCGAAGACGTGACGGGGTGACGTTTGTTCCCCTCTATCGTCGCGATGACGAGGTCGAAATGCGATTGCTGAAGGACTTACTTGATCGGCTCGGCGGCACCTCGTTCCGGTTGGACGACCGAGCCCGGGCCTTGCGGCGAGCCGCTCGCATCGCGATTCACAATGGCGGATTCATCATCGGCCGGTTACTGCCTGCATTCGTTAGACTCCTACGACGCGCGCGTTCTTTCAGGGCGAACTATTTCTGCATCGTGAGCCACCATTTTATGAGCGCTGCTGAAATGAAAACTGCTCATGGTCAAGAACGCCTTGCCGCCTGTGCGTTTCGCGTACCAATCAACGGCCGGCTCGAGCCGATGTGCGCGGTAAATGCACTGGACCTGCGAGAGGCTTACTATCGCCAAATCTCATCCGCAGCATGACGCCTTTCGGATTCTTTGTTGCTGCCGGTGGAGTCACAGCGATCTTGTGGTTGAAGTTCCATCACCGCCAAATCGGCGTTAGCGAGAACGAATTCTGGGTTGGAACCTGGCTGACGTTCCTCGGCGCAATCATTGGGGCAAAAGCTCTTTTTGTCATTCTCGGATGGCACCACTATGCCACCGGCGAACTGCACTTCTGGCCCGACTTTGGAACCGGATTTATCTTTTTCGGCGGTCTGGCGGGCGCTCTCATCACGGCTGCCATATTCGCGTGGTGGCGCGGTCTAAGCTTCTGGCAAGGCACTGATTACTTCGCAGTCGCATTGCCGCTGGGACACGCGATTGGCCGCGTGGGATGTTATGTCAACGGTTGCTGTCCTGGCCGCCCACCGCATCCGGTCCAGCTCTATGAATCAGGCGGACTGCTGGCGATTTCGCTCGTTTGCTTTTTTCTGCTAAAACAGGTTGAACGATCCAGACTCGCTCGAGGCACGAGTTTCTGCGCGTATTTATTTCTCTACGGTTTGCTCAGACTCCTTTTGGATCCTTTGCGCGCTGACGGACGCCCGGAAAGGTTCTGGGGATTTTCGTATCAGCAAGGATTTGCCATGGCGTTCATGCTCCTCGCCGGCGTGACAATCCTCCTGGTTAATCGCATCAATCACCGGTCTCTTAGCACGGTCACAATTCTAACCAGTTTCCGTGAAAAAAGGTGAAGGCGTTTACAACGTCGTCGTAATCGGCGCGGGCACGGCCGGTCTGGTCACGGCGGCGGGGACGGCGGGATTGGGCGGGCGTGTCGTGTTGATCGAGCGCAATCTGATGGGTGGCGATTGCCTGAACTTCGGTTGCGTCCCGAGCAAGGCCCTTATTTCCTCGGCGCGATTGATTCAGCAAATCCGCGAATCAGAAAAATGGGGTTTGGATCGCCAGGAGCCGCAGTTTGTTTTCGAAAAAGTTTTCGAACGAATGCGCGCGCGCCGTGCCAAGCTTGCGCCGCACGATTCACAGGAACGTTTCGAATCGCTCGGCGTCGATATCTTTCGCGGTGAAGCCGCCTTCGTTTCGCCTTACGAAATCGAAGTCGCTGGGCAAAAGCTGTGCGCGAAGAATTTCGTAATCGCCACCGGAAGTCGCGCGACGGTTCCAAAAATCGAAGGCATCGAGTCGGTGTCGTATTTTACGAACGAAACGATTTTCGATGAGTTGAAGGAAAAACCCGAAACGATGCTCCTGCTCGGTGGAGGCCCAATCGGCTGCGAGCTCGGGCAAGCCTTCAGCAGGCTCGGAGTAAAAGTAACGATCGTTCAACGGAGCACTCAGCTTGTCCCGCGCGAAGATGTCGATGTTGCGGACTTCATGCAAAAACGCTTCATGGCTGAAGGAATTCGTGTCCGTTTGAACGCGCCGGCAAAGCGCGTCTCGATGCGCGATGGAAAAGTCGCTTTGGAATTTGCTGATGCCGAGCCGATCACTGCCGACGTGATGTTAATCGCTGCTGGAAGGAGGCCTAACTTGTCCGCACTCAATCTCGAAGCGGCCGGTGTCGACTACGACGAGCAGGGCGTAAAAGTGAATGCCTGCCTTCAAACATCGCAGCCGCACATTTACGCAGCCGGAGATATCACAAATCGTCTCAAGTTCACGCACACGGCCGATTTCACTGCGCGGATCGTCGTTCGGAATATTCTGATGCCGCTCCAACTGCTGCGGCAAAAAGTCGATTGGTCGGTGGTGCCGTGGTGCACCTACACCGACCCGGAAGTCGCGCACGTCGGCCTCGGCGAAAAGGAGGCGAAGCAGAAGAACATCCAATACGACTTATTCGTCGTCCTCCTGGAAGATGTCGATCGGGCTGTGGTCGAGAGCGAAGAAGCTGGATTTGCAAAAATCCTGACCGCCAAAGGCTCCGATAAAATTCTCGGCGCAACTATTGTGGCGCCGCATGCCGGCGACTTACTGCAGGAGTTCGTGCTCGCGATGAAAGCGGGAATCGGTCTGGGCAAAATTGCGTCGATTATTCACGTATATCCAACATTCGCCGAGCTGGCGCGCAAAGCCGGCGACAAATTCAACAAGACGCGGCTTACTCCACGGGCCAAAAAGATCTTCACCTGGCTTTACCAGCGCGCACGTAAATGAGCACCGAAAAGCAATCCAAAAACGCGGTCGCGCGGCTTGTTGTTCTCATCCTGATTGTGATCGCGCTCTTCCTCGCGATGAGATTTCTGCCAGTTCAACAATCGCTGCGTAGCTTCAGCGATTGGGTTGGTCACATGGGCGCAGCCGGTATTTTCATTTTCATCGTCGTGTACGCGCTGGCTACAGTTTTGATGGCGCCGGGGTCAATTCTAACAATCGGCGCCGGCTTCGCGTTTGGTCTGTGGAAAGGTTTTCTCGCCGTTTCCGTCGGCGCCACGTTCGGCGCATCCTTGGCATTTCTTGTGGCCCGCTTCATAGCACGTGAAAAAATCGAAGCGATTGCGCAACGAAATGAAAAATTCTGGAACCTCGACCGCGCGATAGGTGAGCAGGGTGCCAAGTTAATTTTCCTGCTGCGGCTAAGCCCGGTGATTCCGTTCAACCTCAGCAATTACTTTTACGGCCTGACGGCGGTCAGATTCTGGCGGTACGTCCTGGCGAGCTGGATCGGCATGATGCCTGGAACTTTCCTCTACGTTTACATCGGCACCGCCGGCAAAGCGGCTGTCGCTGCAGCAGCTGGCGGCGAGACTGTCAAACACGGCTGGCAGTATTGGGCGTTTTTAGGTGTGGGTCTCGCTGCAACCGTCATCGTCACAATTTGGGTCACAAAAATCGCGCGCCGCGCGCTTAAATCCCAGGCTTTCCATGAATAGACCAGTCTGCTAAAGCTTAGAGTGGCTATGATTCAAGCCCACAGCAAGGAAGCCATTGTTCGTCAGCGATACGCGGCGGGAGCAAAAGAACGCGCGGACAAGCTCTGTTGCCCGGTCGATTACAATTCCGATTATCTCAAAGTGATTCCGCGGGAAGTAATCGAGCGCGATTACGGCTGCGGTAACCCGTCGTGTTACCTGCGCGAAGGCGAAACGGTTCTCGATCTGGGCAGCGGCACGGGCAAAATCTGTTTCATCGCTGCTCAGATTGTTGGGCCAAACGGAAAAGTGATCGGGGTCGATATGACCGACGAGATGCTCGAGGTTGGGCGGCGTAATGCACCGATCGTCGCCGAGCGCATCGGTTTTGCAAACGCGGAGTTTCGCAAAGGCCGCATCCAGGATTTGGCACTCGATCTCGAATTGCTAGATCGACAATTGAAAGCGCAGCCGATTATGGACGCAGCTTCCTTCCTCGCCGCGGATGAGCTCGCTGAAGAATTGCGAGTCAAACATCCGCTCATCGCCCCCGACTCGATTGATGTGGTCGTTTCTAATTGTGTTCTCAATCTGGTCGAGCCCAAATCAAAAAGACAACTCTTCGACGAAATTTTCCGGGTCCTAAAAAAGGGAGGGCGAGCCGTGATCTGCGACATCGTCAGCGACGAAGAAGTGCCGGAAGAAATGCAAGACGATCCTGAGCTTTGGAGCGGCTGCATTTCCGGCGCGCTAACGGAAGAAGGGTTTATTTGCGAATTTGAAAGGGCTGGCTTTTACGGGGTCCAAATTCTCAAGCGCGATACTAGTCCGTGGCGCACGGTGAAAGGAATCGAATTTCGTTCAGTAACCCTAGAGGCGTTCAAAGGAAAGCAAGGCGAATGCTTTGAGCGAAATCAGGCCGTCATCTATCGCGGCCCATTCAAGGAAGTGCTCGATGACGACAACCATCGAATGGAGCGCGGTAAACGGTACGCCGTTTGCGACAAGACCTACAACCTCTACAAGAAGCCGCCGTATCCCGAGTTCTTTGAGTTTGTGGATCCGATTGTCGATGTACCGTTAGCCGAAGCGAAGCCGTTCGATTGTTCCCGTACGTCTTTGCGGCATCCAAAAGAAACCAAAGGCCACAACTACGACATGACCACGGAAGCAAACAAGTGTTGCGATGGCGGCAGTTGCTGTTGATTTCCCAAGGGATGAATAGGTTTGCCCAGAAACTGGGAGAGCATTCGATCTCGCTTCGTCGGAGGCGCCCCGAGATTCTTCAGGTTAATGTTGGCAAGGTTTGCAACCTCACCTGCGTGCATTGCCACGTGAATGCCGGGCCACGACGGAAGGAAATTATGACGCGCGAGACAATTGATCGCGTCATCGATTGGGTTGCCAAGACCGAGATTCGGATTGTCGATTTGACCGGCGGCGCGCCTGAGATGATTCCCGATTTCCGTTATTTCGTCAAAAGAGTGACGGCGCTACCAGTGGCGCGCCATATCATTGATCGTTGCAATCTCACGATTCTCTTCGAGCCCGGCTACGAAGATCTGCCGGAATTTCTCGCCACGCACAAGGTCGAGATCATCGCCTCGATGCCATGCTACTCCTCTGAAAA
>DASXNN010000039.1:0-30075 GCA_036495045.1 Candidatus Udaeobacter sp. | reverse complement strand
TCGATCCCGCAAAGCTGGCCACGCCGGAAGCGTTCGCGCGTGATCCGAAATTGGTTTGGGAATGGTATCGCGAGCGTCGGCAGCGCATCCGCAATGCGCAACCGAACGCTGCGCACGAGGCGATTGCGAAACTAGCCCAACACGCTGACGAGTTCCTGCTTGTCACGCAGAACGTGGATGATCTCCATGCACGCGCTGGCTCACCGAAAGATGAGATGGTGCAAATTCATGGAGATATTTTTGTCACGCGCTGCTCGCAGTGCCATTTCGGTCGAAGCGATTACGAGCACGAGATCGATCTTCCGGAATGCCCAGAGTGCAATGCATTCATGCGGCCCGGCGTCGTCTGGTTCGGCGAACAGTTGGCTTCGAGCGAAATCGGCCGAGTCGAGAATTATCTCGATCGCGGACCTTGCGATTTTGTGATCGTAGCCGGAACAACGGCCACGTTTGGGTACATCATCGGTTGGGCACTGCGCGCGTGCGCAAGTAGAAGCGAACTGATCGAAGTGAATCCCGATGAAACGCCGCTTTCACGGTTCGCGACGCAACGGCTGCGCGAGCCAGCTGCCGTGGCATTGCCACGCATCGTCGATGAACTGATCAATTGAGGACATTATGCTGTAGCGGCAGGCGTGCCGCCTGCGTTTGCTATCAGAGGCGGCATTACAACAGCCGCAGAAACAAACGAATCAACAGCTGAGCATAAAAGCGCCGCGACCCCCGTCAACGATCCGAATGTGGACTTCGCTTAGCGAAGTGGCTACAGGCGGATCGCGCGCAGATAACGGTCAGCCGATCGCGTAACCGCTCCTTTTGCGTCCGATAGAACGTTCGCCTGCCACCAGCCGCCGTAGATTTGCTCGAATGAGAATGGTTCGATTCTCTCGACGATGCGGCGTATTGCCGCGGATCCAAGCGGAATGAGATTCGGGTAACTGCGCATGAAGCTGACGTACCGGCGATCCTGCACGACCGTGATAATGTCGCCTGTAAGCAGCGCGCCTTTGTCGTTCGCGCCTGCGGGCCAATGCAGCACGGTACCGCCGTCGAAGTGCCCGCCGCAATTGATCAGCGTGAAGCCGTCCCAGAGCGACAACGTTGTTCCTTCCCAAAATTGAATCCGCGGACTTCCGCGCATAACCCATTGGCGGTCGGCAGCGTGCAAAAAGATTTGCGCGTCGAAATGGTCGGCCCATTCGACCATCGACGAATAAAAATGCGGGTGCGAAATGGCGATCGCGCGTATGCGGCCGCGCACGTTGACCTCGGCGATGATTTTGTTGTCCAGCAATGAAATGCAATCCCAGAGCAGATTTCCGCCGGGCGATTGCAAGAGCAAGGCGCGCTGGCCGATGGCGAATTCCGGGTCGGTCCCGATGCCGAGAAACTGCGGCGCTTCGTCTTCGAAACGGTTGTGATGATCGGTCGCCAGGCGGTCGAGCGTTGTCCATTCCTGACCGCCGTAACGAACGAATTGCCGTTCGTCTTTACAAATCGTGCAGCGCGGCGGCGGTTGGGTACTCGCGCCGTACTGCACTCCGCATTGCACGCAGATAAAGTTTTCCATTGGGAGATGGTAAGAGGACAGGACAGAGCCTGTCGCTCCATTTTTTGGTTGGAGGGACGACCTCTGTGTCGTCCCACTATTGTTCGCCAGAGTGCGAAGACAGGTCAGCTAGTCCTTGTGCCGGATCGAGCCCGCGCCGGTGAGGTGTTTCTCGATCGTCTTCGGGTTGCCGGAATAAGAAACTTTGCCCGCGCCGGTGATGGCGACTTTCAATGTTTCGCTGACTGCAATGTCGGCATCCGCTGCGCCGGTGGTAGAGATTTCAGTGGTTTTGGTTTGAAGACCGCTCGCGGTTAATTCGCTCGCGCCGGTCATCTCGGCGAGGAGTTCGTCAATGTTTCCATCGAGTGTTACCCGCGATGCGCCGGTTGATTCAACAGCGAATCTCGAACCGGAGAGTTGATTTGCGGTCAGTCTCACCGCGCCGCTGATCTTTGCCCCAGTGCGGGTGGGGCTCGAAATCACGACCTTGATCCCGTGCGTCGGCCAAATGCTTTCGCGCGTGTGCAGGTGAAGTGTGTCGCCGGAAACCTGGCTGTCGATGTAGGGAAGAAGATTCTCATCTGTCGTGATGCTGAGAGCGGGCGCGCCATTTCGCCACTCGATCGTGAATGCGCCGCCAGCGTAAACTGTAGCAAAAGCGCTGATCGTGCGTTGATCCCTCTTGAGATGGCCGTTGCCTCGAACTCCGATCCAATGGCATCCGACGCCGACAATGATGCACGCGGAAAAAAATACGACGGTGATCCTCTGCATAAAAATGTGCTTCTTTCAATGAGATGGAATGCGCCGTGTTTTTGGATTCAAAGATTTCCTGGTGTAGGGGCGCGTGTCCTCACGCGCAGCGTAGTTCTCAAAATATCTGCGGCTGAGGACAGACCGTCTCTACACCCCGTTGCCGCCAGAAGTGTTCGCGCTCATTTCACAATCTTCAGCTTCATGGTGTCTACCAAGACGTCGTCAACGTAAAACTCGACGCGATAATCGCCTAGCGCCCAGCCATCGTCAGGCCGCGATAATGTGAATGCTCCATGAGCCGCTGCGCTTTCCGCGATCGCGGTAGCTTCGTCCACTTTGTAATCGGGAGGGAAATCTTCCCCAATATTCTCGGCGATCCAGACCGCACGCACTTTTGCGCCTTGTCGCAGACGATCTCCACGCCACCGCGCATAAATTTGCGGTGTGTTCGATGAAAATGTCGTGGTCGCCTCACCGAGGCGCTGCTTTGCGAGATCCACTGAAATTTTTTTCGGGGCGCCAGCCGACTTGACCTCTGGCCTTTCCACAATTTTCGGCTGTTCCATCAGCTCAAGCGAAATGCGTTCCAGCAAATCGCCGCCCGAATTGCGCATTGTTGTGACATCCTTGACGATTCCGGTCCCGATCGCGAACCAGCGGTCAACCGTCATCCGGCTGGGCGAGATTTGTTCCCCGTGAATGTGGAACGCGTGAAATTCTCCGGCAGGCAATTCGATGTCGCCTTCTTCGGTTACCTCGTAATGCTGATGCACTCTCAGCTCGCCAATCTGACCGTCAAAATTCCAGCTTGCGCCACGCTTGAGGGGCGTGGCGATGATCGTTTGCGGTGGATTCAGCTTGATCATTTCGCCGTCCAAATTAATCCGCGCTGCACAAACGATTCCGCGTTCGTCGATCGAAAGCAGGTCGGTGTTTGTTAGGACGCCAGCGCGATGCATTTCAAACTTGAGAAGTTCTTTTCCGTCGATGTTTTCCGTGCCGGCATTGCGGTACAACACGGAGACGCGAATCGTACCGGTGGCGTCAGCTTTTGAATCGGGAATCCTGAGTCCTTTCCCAGGTTCTTCTGTCATCTTGTATCGCCAACCTGTTCCCGGCGCAGTTGGGATCAATTCCCCGGCGGAAACGAAACCAAGCGGGACTGCGGCCAGTATCAGGACGGCAACTTTCTGCATGGAAGAGGCTAGGAGATTGGCGGGACGGATCAACTTGCCGGACACGACCGACGTGGACTCGACATTTTGCGCTTGGGCAAATTCGAAAATTTTCGCAGGGTCAATGTGCATCTCATTGTGATGCAAATTCGAACACGAGATGGCAAATTTCGTTCAATCGCCCTGTGACAAAGCTCTTATTCATACTGGGCCTGCAGCGGCGCCCTGTGCGAAATCTGCCGCTCCGTGGATTCTCGCGGCAACGATCCTCGGATCGAGCATGGCGTTTATTGACGGCACAGTCGTCAACGTGGCCCTGCCGGCGTTGCAAAAAAGCCTCCATGCCACGGTCATCGATGTCCAATGGGTGGTTGAAGCCTACTCGCTGCTACTCGCATCACTCCTGCTCGTGGGCGGGTCGCTGGGAGATCATTATGGGCGCCGCCGCATTTTCATTATCGGAGTCGTGCTTTTTTCTCTTGCGTCCCTGTGGTGCGGGCTTGCCGCGAGCATTGGCCAACTGATTGCCGCGCGCGCCGTTCAAGGCGCCGGTGGCGCGCTACTCGTGCCGGGCAGTCTCGCCATCATTAGCGCATCATTCGCCGATCAAGATCGCGGTCGCGCCATTGGCGTCTGGTCCGGATTCACTGCGATCACAGCAGCGATCGGTCCAGTGCTTGGTGGGTGGTTGATCGAGCGAATTTCGTGGCGTGCAGTATTTTTTATTAATCTGCCGATTGGACTTGTTGTGATGCTCCTTTCCTTTAGATGTGTGCCGGAAAGCTGGGACAAGAGCGGTAATAAACGACTCGACTGGTTGGGAGCGGCGCTCGCAACAATCGGGCTTGGGTTGGTCGTTTATGGTTTAATCGCGTCCTCGCGATTGAGTTTCGGTCACCCGGCAGTGGTGAGCGCGTTAATCGCGGGTAGCTTCACTTTAGTACTGTTTATCTATTGGGAAGCGCGAGCGCGAAATCCAATGTTGCCGCTTACGCTCTTTCGTTCGCATGATTTCACCGGCGCGAATCTGCTGACCCTTTTCCTTTATGGCGCGCTTGGCGGAACGCTTTTTTTCTTGCCGATGAATTTGATTCAAGTTCAAGGCTACACAGCCACTGCTGCCGGCGCTGCGTTGCTTCCTTTTATTTTGATCATGTTTCTTCTTTCGCGCTGGTCGGGTGGACTTGTCACGACTTATGGAGCGAAACTTCCGCTTGTCGTTGGCCCGATTATTGCAGCAGTGGGGTTCGCACTTCTCGCGGTTCCGGGCATTGGGGATAATTACTGGAGCGGTTTTTTTCCGGCGGTCGTTGTACTTGGCTTCGGCATGGCGCTAAGCGTTGCACCCCTGACCACGACCGTTATGAATTCGGTCCCAGAAAATCGGGTAGGCATCGCTTCTGGAATTAACAACGCCGTTTCACGAGCGGCTGGGCTCCTCGCAATTGCCGCCCTCGGCATCGTGATGCTTCACGTATTTAATCGCTCGATCGACTCGCGTTTATCCAACCTCGAAGTCTCCGCAGAAGTGCGACGTTCGCTCGAAGATCAACGGATTAATCTCGCGGCAACGACGATTCCCAAAGATGTCGCGCCGCAAATGCGCCAAGATCTTAAGCGGGCGATCGATGAATCGTTCGTGAAAGGTTTTCGACGCGTTATGCTTCTCGGAGCCGTCCTGGCGTTGGCGAGCGGCGCCACATCGTTACTACTCGTCAGCGGCGACGCAAAAGATTTTCAAAATCGATGAAGAGATCGTTGTCGACGTTGGTGTGGATCGCTTGCGTATTCTGCGCGCAGGCCGCAGTTGCGGCCGAGATGCCGAAATCCGAGCGACATGTCGTGGTTGTCGTCTGGGATGGCATGCGTCCGGATTTCGTCAGCCAGGTAAATGCGCCCGCGTTGTGGAAGCTGGCGAACGAGGGCGTCGTTTTTCGCAATCATCATGCCGTTTATCCGAGTGCGACAAACGTAAATGGAACGGCGATTGCCACGGGCGCTTATCCGGGCCACAGCGGTTTGATCGCGAACCACGATTACCGCCCAGAAATTGACAGTAGAAAATCACTCGACGTTGAGATCCCAAAAGTGGTGGAGAAGGGGGACGAATTATCCGGTGGGAAATATATTTCGATTCCGACTATCGCTGAGATCGTGCAACGCGCTGGTGGGCGCACAGCGATTGCTACCGCAAAGACTGTCGGCCTTTTGCTGGACCGGCAGGTCGATCCTGGCCACGCGAAAAATTGTGTTACACTTTTCGCCGGACAATCGCGGCCGCGAGATGCGCTTAATTCCATTGTTGGCGCGCTCGGTCCGTTTCCGCCCTTCGGGCAATATGCTGAGGGAGACAAGTGGACGACGAAAGCGCTTACCGAACTTCTTTGGAAAGATGGGGTGCCGGCGTTTTCGCTCCTTTGGTTGGGAGAGCCGGATCTTACGCAACATGGATCTGCGCCCGGTGGGCGACCAGCGCTCGTTGCGATTAAATCCTCCGATGAAAATCTTGCCGCGGTGCTATCGGCGTTGGATCGACAAGGAGCGCGCGAGGCAACAGACGTGTTCGTCGTATCCGATCACGGCTTCTCCACCATCGAGCGCTCGGTCGATGTGCGAAGAATTCTAAATGACGCCGGGTTCAGGGCGAAGACGGAATTCAGCGACGAACCAAAACCGGGAGACATCATGCTGGTCGGGAACGGCGGCACCGTCCTTTTCTACGTGATCAACCATGACGCGCCGGTCACGCGTCGTCTCGTTGAATTTCTGCAACAATCAGATTTTGCCGGAGTGATTTTCACGAAAGAAGCGATGGAAGGGACGTTCGCTCTCGGCCGGGGAACGATCGACAGTCCGCATTCGCCGGATGTGGTGATGGCTTTCCGCTGGAACGAAAAGAAAAATCAATTCGGTGTTCCGGGAATGATTGACGCTGATTGGCAACGCGGCGCGGGAAAGGGGACTCACGCCACGCTTAGCCAATTCGATATGCACAATACCTTGATCGCAGCCGGGCCAGACTTCCGCCGCGGCTACGTGGATGATTTGCCCAGCGGCAATGTCGATCTTGCGCCAACGATCTTGCGCATTCTGGAGATTGCTGCGCCAGAGCGATTGGATGGCAGGATTTTATCCGAGGCGATGGCGAAGACCGATTTGTCGATATTGAAGCCGGAAGTAAAAAAGATCGAAGCCACAAAAGATTTCTCAGTGGGAACCTGGCGGCAATCGCTTCAGATTTCGCGTGTCGGCTCGACCGAATATCTCGATGAAGGCAACGGCGGTTTTGAAATGAAAAGGTAAAACCAGCGCGCTGCGCTGTCTGGACGTCGCTTACTACTGCAATTTCTTCGTCGGTATCGAGGTAAACGCGTTGGCGAACACGTAGTCGGCCACCCGCCGCCCTTGAGCGATACCTTCCGTCTTATCGAACGACCAGTGGATTCCAAGATAAGTCCTACTTTGGCCATTTTCCTCCTCAGCCTGCGAGAGGGACGAAACCGCCGCCGTTGCCCGGCGGGTATTTCGATGGGGCGAGTGGTGGTCGGGGCAAATTGTAGAGCGATCCCACAAATCGCTGGCGACGCGGAAGACCATTTGCGGAGCGGCATAGAGGGCCAGGCTTAATGCGAAGGCCATCGTTGCGGGAATGATTAGTTTCAGACTCCGTTTTTTGGTCACACGTTGGTTGCTGGTGATGGGCGAGGGTATACTACAATTCCATCCCACTTGAACATCTAAAAACGCATTTTGCGCAAAGAAAATTTGGTGAAAGTCGTAATCCCTAGAATGTCTCTCCTAGGCAGTTTTTGGCGGCTCCACCGCTCCCGACCGAACCACATACGTCAATAGGTCAAGCGAAGCGTTGACATTTGTGACGTGATAACTAGCTTCGCGCTCGTGCTTCGCTGCGTCGGCCGTCTCGCTACCATCATCGCACTTTGCTGCGCGATTGGTTTGCAATGGGTTGCGTTGCAGTCGCTGGCGTGGACAACGATGATCATTGATTACTCGAAGCGGGCGCCGCTGCGCCAGGCGATTACTCAGACGTTTGATGGCGCTCATCCGTGCTCGCTTTGCCACGCGGTCAACAAGGGAAAGAATTCCGAAAAGAAATCGGATCTGCAATTGGCGACACCGAAGATCGACATGATCTGTGGGCCGCGCGCGATTCGCTTAGTGCCGCCTTTCAGACGTTTTGAGTACGCATCGGCCTACTTTTCATTCTTCGAGATCGGACAATCGCCGCTGGTTCCTCCACCGCGCGTGCTGCCGGGTTAACTAACCCCCGTTAGGCCGCGCTGCGTCGTGCGTGTGCACGGGCCTGCAGCTTGCCTTTCGAAACCGGGAACCGTCACGCCTTGGCGCGGACGCGTTCTTATCACACTGGAGGAATATTGATGAAACATTTGCCTTTGCGTTTTTGGCTCATTTGCGCCGCGTGCGAACTCAGCGCGACCGGCTGGGCTAACGGCCACGGTTTCGCCGGCGCGCGTTTTTTTCCAGCCACGCTCTCGACCGACGATCCATTTGTCGCCGATGAGTTTTCGCTGCCAACTATTTCCAGCATTGTCACGCCGGACGATGGCGGCACGCGCGACACGGAGGTTTCCTCCGATATCGCTCTGCGCATCACGCCGAAATGGGACATCGAGTTTAGCGAGACCTTTATTACGCTCGATCCTTCACAGGGCAAGGCGGTGAATGGCTTCGACAATCTCTTTATCGGCTCGAAATACGAGTTCTTTGAGAACGACGAACACGAAGCCGTGGTGTCCGTCGGTGTCGACGTAGACGTCGGCGGTACGGGAAGCGAGCAAGTGGGAGCAGATACTTTTAGCACGTGGACGCCGGCACTATTTTTCGGCAAAGGATTGGGTGATTTGCCGCAGGGATTTTCGTTGGTGAGACCGCTTGCGATCACTGGCCTCGTCGGCGTCGCCATACCGAGCAGCGCGAGGACGGACGGATCGCCAAACCCAGCCGTGTTACAATTGGGTTTTGCCGTCGAATACAGCCTGATCTACTTGCAGGAGCAGGTCAGAGACATAGGGCTGCGCACGCCATTCGACCGCTTAATTCCGCTGGTGGAGATTTCCCTTAGCGACCCACTCGACCGCGGGCAAGGTGGATTGATTTCCGGTACGGTTAATCCCGGGATCATCTGGTCCGGTAAATACTTCCAGGTCGGTGCGGAAGCAGTTATTCCCATTAATTCCCGTACTGGCAACGATGTCGGCTTCATCGCGCAGCTGCATTTCTATCTCGACGATCTGTTCCCCTACTCGATCGGGCGGCCATTATTCGGAGGAAGATAAGCTGATAAGCAGGTTCAAAAATATTTGTTTGATGTTGCTGCTCAGCGTCGCAGCCGTAGTGCACGCTCATGCGCATGCGTTTGTGGATCATGCCGAGCCCCCGGTAGGCGGCAAAGTGAAACAGATGCCTCAAGAAGTGCGGATTTGGTTTACGGGAAAAATCGAGCCGGCCTTCAGCAGCATCAAGGTTTTTGATGGGAGCGGCAAACAAATCGACAAAGGCGACACGCACGCAGACCCTGCGAACCAGGCGTTGCTGCATCTGTCTCTTCCGCCGTTGAACGCGGGAACATATAAAGTCGTGTGGCGCGTCGTGTCAGTGGATACGCATGTGACGAACGGCGACTTCGCGTTTCAGGTTGTGCGGTAAAGCGCAGCACACCTAAGGAGGCAACGTCTAGCCATGTTCATGATTGCCACGCGCGCGGTGCACATCGGCGCCTGCTTGGTTCTCCTGGCCCTCTTCGCCTTTGAAACCTTCATCGCAACACCGGCATTGAGGCGGGCTGACCGAAGTGTCTTCCAAGATGTAGAGCCTCTGCGCTGCCAGTTTCGATGGCTGGTGGTTTGGAGTGGTTTTGCGGCGATCGGTTCCGGCGTTGTCTGGTTCTGGATAGTTCTCGCAAAAATGACGGGCGGAAGTTTGTGGGAACTGCCAGCCATCCATTCCACAGAAATTGCAGTCACTCGAACACAGTTCGGGTTTCTGTGGGACTCGCGCCTTGGACTGATGCTGCTGTTCACCATGGCGCACTTAATTCCATTGGGAAAATGGCGGAATGCTTTGTTTCGGTCGCACGCGTGGCAACGCGCCGGCACGTTTGTCGCAGCAACGCTTCTAGCTCCTCTTGCCTGGGCCGGACACGCGGGTGCGACGTTGGGAGCCCAGCACCTCATCCATCTTATTGCCGATGCGGCGCATCTTGTCGCCGCTGCGCTCTGGCCCGGAGGTTTGTTGCCGCTGACATTTTTTCTTGTTCGAGCGTCGAGATCGAATGAGCCGTCATTAATCTTTGCTGCCAGTGCGATAACTCGCAGGTTTTCCGCGTTGAGTCTGCTTGTTGTCGGCGTCCTCACGGCAACGGGTTTGGTGAACAGTTATTTTCTCGTCGGCAGCTTCCGTGCGCTCGTCGTGAGCGGATACGGACGCTTGCTTGTATTGAAACTATCCCTGTTTCTTATCATGATAGGTTTAGGCGCGTGGAATCTTCTGCGTCTCAAGCCACAATTCACTTTTGGAAGCGATCGCAATGATCAGCAACGCGAAGCTATCCACAAATTGATTCGCAACGTCATCACTGAACTCTGTCTCGGCACGCTGATCGTGTTGATCGTCGGCGCGCTCGGAGTCACTCCGCCACCACGCCACGTCATGCGTCGTGCTCTTTTGGGATCAAACCATCTGAAACTTGGATTCAGACAGTTGTTCTATTCATCTCAAATCAAGTGGCGCAACTTTCCAACCTGTGATCAACCAACGCAGATGGGGAAGTTGCGCCGCATATGGTTGCTACGACCATGTAATCAAACGTAATTCGTGTGCTTGCAGCAAATGTGGATGTGTTGGAACAACGCGCACACTAAAACCGTAGGTGCCACTTTCCGCCGCCGGCACTGATCCATGGTACAGATAATTCCCGTCGCCATCCACCTGGCTTGTTTGATCTAGAACGGTCGCGGCGGGATTGCGGATATCGCCGTTATCCGCTTCGCCGTGGTATGCTTCCACGCGCACATGCTTTGGATCGACCGCGCCCAGATGAACTCGCGCGCCGATTTGCAACGATTCGCCGACCAAAATATTTTGTCGATCTTTGTTGCCCACTTGCACCTCGGAAATCCGCACTTGCGGCCAGTCCTTGCGCATTTGCGCTTTCCATTGGCTCAGTTGTGCCGCCGACGCACAACCGTCACAAGAAAAATTCTCGTGCGACTTCCCTGCCGCGATATAAAGACGCTCGGTGTATTCTTTCACCATCCGCTGTGTGTTGAACACCGGCGTGACGCTGCGAATCGATTCGCGCATTAATTGCAGCCAGGCGAGGGGAAGTTTGCCGTCCGGTTTCGCGTAGTAAAGCGGGATGATCTGGTTCTCAAGCAATTGGTAAAGGCTGGTCGCATCTCCTTCGTTTTGAAATTCCGCCGTGCCATTGTCGATTTCCGCGCCAATCGCCCAGCCATTGTTGCCATTGTATCCTTCCCGCCACCAGCCATCGAGCACACTGAGGTTGATCCCGCCATTCGGAGCCGATTTCATTCCGCTCGTCCCGCTCGCTTCCAGCGGCCGGAGAGGATGGTTCAGCCAAAGATCGACACCCTGAACAAGACGTCGCGCGATGTAGCTGTCGTAATCTTCGAGAAAAACGACGCGGTTTTCGAATCCCACTTCGCGAGTGAATTTGTAAACCTCCTGGATGACCGCTTTGCCAGCTTCGTCACGCGGATGCGCTTTGCCTGCGAAAATGAATTGCACCGGCCGTGTCGTATCGTTGAGCAATCGCTTGAGTCGTTCCTTGTCGCTGAACAAGAGAGCGCCGCGTTTATAAGTTGCGAAACGCCGGGCAAAGCCAACCGTCAAAATTTCCGGATCGAGGATTCGATTCACTTTGCGAATTGCCTCCGCTGATTCGCCCAACCGTTGGCGCCGCAGCCGCACCCGTTCACGCACAAATTCGATGAGACGGAGCTTTAGTTTCTGATGTGTTTCCCAAAGTTGCACATCCGGAATGTCGATGACACCGCGCCAAAACTCCGGCTCGGTCAGATGTTCTTCCCATGCGCCGAGATGCTTGCGGTAAAGCGCTGAAAACTCCGGGGCCATCCAGGTTTTTGTGTGAACACCATTTGTAATACTGGTGATTGGCACTTCCTGCACCGGCACTCCCGCCCAGACATCTTTCCAAAGCGATCTAGTGACTTCGCCATGCAATTTGCTCACGCCGTTGGTGTGCCGGCTCAGGCGCAACGCCAGAATCGTCATACTAAAGGGGTCGTTTGGATCGACGCGTGTCTGCCCGAATGAAAACAATTCCTCGAATGGAATGTTTAGCTCTTTGGTAAAAGCGCCGAAATATTTTCGCATCATCTCGCGCGGGAACGAATCATTGCCCGCCGGGACCGGAGTGTGAGTGGTGAAGACGTTGGCCGCGGCTACAACCTGGAGTGCGGAATAAAAATCCAATTTCTTCTCAACTACGTTGCGGCGAATGCGTTCGAGCGCCAGGAACGCCGAGTGGCCTTCGTTCATATGAAAGACGTCAGGATCGATGCCGAGCGCGCTCAGCGCCTTTACGCCGCCAATCCCAAGCATCATTTCCTGGCGCATCCGCATTTCCAAGTCACCGCCGTAAAGTTCAGATGTAATCAGTCGGTCCTCTGCGCTGTTTTCGGGAATATCAGTGTCGAGAAGATAAAGACTCACGCGGCCCACGCGCAGTTCCCAAAGTTTCGCGAAAACTTCGCGATCCAGAATTGGCACTGAAATAAGCAAGTTGGCATCACCACGGCGCACTTCGCGGATTGGCAGGTGATGAAAATTTTGATTGAGATTGATCGCTTCCTGATTGCCCTCCTTGTCGACCTGCTGCCGGAAATAGCCATGTCGATAAAGGAGCCCGATCGCGACGAAGTTCAGATCGAGATCGCTTGCCGATTTGCAATGATCGCTCGCCAGAATGCCAAGACCACCGGAGTAATTCGGAACCGATTCGTGAAAACCAAATTCGGCTGAGAAATAAGCGATGGGGTTTTTAATCGCGCTGCCCGCGCCGGTTTTCCCGTAAGTGTCTTGGCGCCCCAAATATTTTTCGAACGCCTCGAAGACCTCTTTCAGCTCGCGCAGGAAAACTTTATCTTGCGAAACTTCCTCCAGCCGCGCCTGCCGCGAAAGCTGGAGCATACGTACCGGATTATGGTTTGTCCGATTCCAAAGCTCCGGATCGAGTTGCCGGAACAGGCGACGCGCTGAGGGCTCCCACGTCCACCAAAGATTGAAACTCATCTCGCGCAGCGGCTCCAGCACCGCGGGCAAGGTTGGAGTCACATTATAAGTTTGAAAAGTCGGCATGCGAACAGCGCAGAGAAAGCAGAGCGGCAGTTAATCAAGAAAAGCTCATCCAGCAAGTCTCACCCGAATGTCCGAAGCAAAATTTTATGACCTCATTGCTCTACGCTCTCGGCCCCAAACTTGAAATACTCTAGGCAAACTCATCACGGTTTCCAAGTCTTCCGCAGCATCATTTAATTCATTAATGATCTGCTGTACTTCGCTCTCGGTCGCGAGTCTTTCAGAGATTACTGCGTCTGCTATCCGCTGCATCGTGATCGAAGCCATTCGCTTGCCTTCATCTTCGAGTTGCGTCGGTTGGACCACATTCACGAGAACGTCCTCGGCGCCACCTTTGCGCAACATGCCCGGTAATTTTGGTCCGATATTTGCGTCACCACTGCGTCGATTAACGACGTCCTGATACAGTTGCGTGTATCGGTCATAGGCGGCACAAGTTGGGTAGCAGAAACTTCCAGAGAAATCTATGTCTTCGAGCACTATTGCTCCTTTCACCTTGCAGGCTCTGACCATTGCCTCGAGACATCTCTCCGGCTCGCTCAGGTGGCTGAGCAAAAAACGTGCATAAACTAGATCGTACTCTCCGATCGCCTGACACATGGCAGCGTCTGCTCGGCGGAACTCGACATTATCCAGCTTGGCAGCTCTGCCGTCTTCGCGTGCCAATGCAATGACCTCGCCATCCATGTCGGTGCCGACAACCTGGCCTTCCGGTCCGGCTAAACGGGCCATAAGAAGCGTAACGTGACCGCCGCCACAGCCCACATCCAGGCATCTCATTCCCTTGTTGATACCAACAGCATTGAGCAGCTGAAGAGTCGTCGGCAGCATGACTCGGGCTAGGAGGTTGAGACGCTCTTTACCTTCCTTGCCTCCGCGGATCGCATAACCATGCATGCAAAACTTTGAATCGCTGGCTATCTGGCAGCTCGTCGAGTCAAGACGAATCCAAGGACCGCTCCTGAAAACAATCCGCAAAGGTGCGCTGCCATGCTCACCTGCGGCGTCGAAAGATCGAACGCAGTCTGAATCGCGATAATCATCAGCACGTTACCCAATCGCTGTTTTGCATGCGGTGCGTGTCGATGTCGAAGCAAAAATCCCGCCCAGGCACCCACGATGCCCATGATGCATCCTGACGCGCCGACGAGTTGTGCCACCTGAACGATCCCGATTACGGTCAACACGATAACGCCTGCGCTCGAGGCAAGTCCCGATATCAGGTAGCAGACCGCGAATCGTAGCGAGCCGATTGAGCGCTCCAGCGGCGGACCGAGCACGTAGAGCGCAAAGAGATTGAAAACCAGATGCACAAAGCCTGCATGCAAAAAAAGCGCGGTCAGCAGACGCCAGTACTGGCCCTGCACCACAACCGCGTAAGGTTCGAGCGCGCCGAGCTGATGCAGCACTTCGGGATCCGTCCAATTGCCAAACGAGATCTCGAAGATAAACGCGGTGGCATTTAACAGAATGAGAATGATAACCGCAGGCGCTTTGCGAAAATGATGATGTCGATCTTTCTCTGCGATTTCGTGCTGGATTGGAAACGACGCAACACCCGCTAAGCTTTGATGAGATTCCAAGTAGCGGAATAATTGAACCTGCTCGCGCAATTTGGTGCTCGGATGCAAAATCTGAAGAGCCGTCCCAAGCTTTCTCGCCGATCGGTAATCCTGGCGTGCGGCAAGCTCCGTCACTTTTCGCAATCCGATCGCCGGAAGAAATAGAAAGGTGAACCAGGCCCCGCCCCCGATGTAACCAGCCACAGAGCGGAAAAAGACCCACGCTACGCCTGTTACGACAAGAACGACCAGTGCGGTGACCCGCCAGCCTCTATAAATTGAACCGGGCCGCCAGGCGCGTGCGAGGAGAAGAAGCGGCGAAATTACCGCGAGAAAAAGAAAGATGTGATTGAGGTTCACGTATCCGGGCGACGTTGAAACGTTACAAGAGTTACAGTGTTACAATGTTAAATTCTTAAATCGTTACCGCATTTGACTCGGTTGGACTCGCTCGGTCTTGTTCCCTTTCGTAACTCTTTTAACGCTTGTCACATTTTAAACATTTAGACGACGCCGTTCGAAGTTGAACTTCCCCGAAGCACATTCAACTTACAAACGCCATGCGTATTACAGTCACTTACTATCTCGACGTCATCTCTTCGTGGTGTTTTTGGGCGGAGCCAGCATGGGCCGAATTGAAAAAGCGTTACCACGATAAAGTCGAGTTTCGGTGGAAGATTGCATTGCTCGACAAGACCGGCCTTCCGACTTCGCGCGAGCAGGAAGAATGGTTTTACCGCCGCAGCGGCACAATCATGCGCTCGCCATTTATGTTGAGCGGCGAGTGGTTCGAGCCGGGCAAGCCGGAATATCTTGCGCCAAATTGTGTGGCCGAAGCTGCGAAAGACTTTGGGATTACAGATGACCGTGTGCGCCTCGCCCTGGCCTATGCCGGCTTGCGCGAGCGTAAACGATTCGCCGAATGGGAGATCGCTGCCGAGATTGGAGCGAAGGCGGCCAATATCGATGCAAAAAAATTGCTCGAACGGGCGCGTTCGACCGTGGTTGAAACACGTGTTCGTGCGGACACTGCCGATTTTCATTTGTTGCAAGTGACGCAACGGCCCACCTTCGTGCTCGACAGCGAAATTGGCGATCGCGCGGTCTTTTCCGGCTTTGCCAGAGTGACGCCACTTGTGGCAGCGCTCGACGCGATGTTGGACGATGCCCAAGCATACGCGGCGCATGCCGCTCATTTCGGTGCGCCACCTGCGTGAGGAAAGCCACATTGGCGTAGATTGATCTTGCGAGTGCCGAAATCTCGTTTACAACTTCTCTCCGGCTCGCGAAATAGCGGGTCCATTGTCGCGGTCATCGCAGCTGCGGCCATGCCAGAGTGTTCCGGCGAACGGCGGCAAGCTGGCGCCGGAAAATGCGACAAAAGAAATACGACGCTGCGGTGCACTCCCGCTTCGCCGATAAGGAGCTTGGTTTAATCTGCAACAACAATTTCGTGTAAACGGTCGGATTCGCGCCCGCGAAGTCCGGGTTATTTTAGGTTCCACCGGCGAACAGCTCGGCGTCATGAAATTGTCGGACGCGCTGCGCAAAGCTCAAAGTTTTGATCTCGATCTGGTCGAGGTTGCGCCTACGGCAAACCCGCCAGTTTGCAAAATCGTCGCGCTCGGGAAATTTCGTTACGACATTTCCAAACACGAGAAGGACAAAAGACCCACTGGCGCGAGGCTGAAGGAAATTAAATTTCGCGTTAACATCGACGATCACGATTACCTGACGAAAATCCGTCACGGCGAAGACTTCCTCGATCGAGGCAACAAAGTTCGGGTGCAACTCCAATTTCGGGGCCGGGAAATGGCCCATCAGGAATTCGGGTTGCAGTTGATGGAGAGAGTGCGCGATGACCTGTCCGGTATGTCTCAGGTGGAAACGGAGCCGAAGATCACTGGCCGCAATGTCACCATGACACTTTCGCCGTTACCGGCCAACCGCCGGAAAAGGCGATTTGCGCCGCCAAAAACCGCTGAGGAGCCGGAACCCGCCGCTTCGACCAGTGGTGCTTAACGCCGATGGGCGGCGCATAGCCTCACAGGTGGGAGACGTGGAACGCGTTGTCCCAGGTGCGCCGTATCACCGCGTCGACCGAACGCTGCTGACAGCGTTTCCAAAGCCAATCCACCCGCAGCAGATGCGAGGTGGAACATTATCTGATACGTCAGGGCGTACGACCGGGTCCAGGCGACGTTTTCCGCAAGGGGGCTGGTGGCGGAGTCGGCATCTTTTCAGCTTCCTTCCGCTCTAAACGCTGTTTCCGCTCTTTCGCCTCTTGGTTGTTGGGATCGATCTGCAATGCCTTCTCATTCTCAGCCATTGCATTTTGATTGTCCTCTTTTGCCTCATAGATGTAGGCGCGGAAGTTGTAGTAGCGGACTTCCTTTGGTTTGAGCTTGATCAACTCGGCGTAATCGGCCAGCGCTTTATCGTAAGCATATATCTTCATCTCCGCGTAGGCGCGCTCCTCGTAGATACGCGGCTCGTTGGATTTGATTTTGATCGCCTCGGCATAATCCTGAACGGCATCCTGAAACTGCTGGTTCTTTGCAAGGGCATATCCGCGCCGTTCATAGGCGATGGCGAGATCGGAAGTGTATTTGTGGTCAAGATTGCTCGCTTGACGAAGGAGGTCGACGGCCTTGTCAAAATCGTTACTCTTCAACGCTTCTGCGCCTTCTCGCGCGAGTTTATTTGCTTCGCTGCCGCCTTTCGCTTGTTTTCCTTCTTTGCCGCCTTGTGCCTGTGCGATTTGGGAGAGCCCAACCGTCAAGGCAACGATCAGAGTGAGAGCTGAATATTTTTTCATAGCTTTTTTATTGGACGTTGATCTTTCTAGAGAATTCGAAACTCATACCGCAAACAGTTGGCCGCAAGCCATCTTTACGTTTGCTCGGGCGAAGGCGCTTGTTCAATGTCCATCTTGGGCTCGGCCTCCGGTGAAGCGGATTCACTTGGTCCCGGTTCATCTAGACGGGTGATGCGCAACGCGCGCCCCGTCGCTTCATCAATTTCAATCAAGGCGCCGTGCAAGCGGACCTCGCCGCCGGCGACCGGAAAAGATGCCGGCAGATTCGAAATAAAACGGTTCATGATCGGCTCGATCTTGCGTCCCAGAATCGAATTGACCGGGCCGCACATTCCCGCGTCGCACATGAACGCCGTACCGCCAGGAAAAATTTGTTCGTCCGCCGTCTGCACATGCGTGTGGGTGCCAATTACGGCGGAGACCTTTCCATCAAGAAACCGCCCGAGTGCGATTTTCTCGCTGGTGGTCTCCCCGTGCGCATCCACAACAATGCTGCTGGTCTCTTCGCGCATTTTTCTTACCGCTGGTTCCACGGCTAGAAACGGGTTCTCCAAAATCGGTTGCATGAATGTTCGCGCTTGCACATTGATTACGCCGATTCTGCCCTTTGGTGTTTCGAGCACAATTGATCCGCTCCCGGGCGCGCCATCGGGGTAATTCAATGGGCGCAGCAGACGCGGCTCGAGATCGAGAAATGCCATTATATCTTTTTGGTCCCAAATATGATCGCCGGTGGTGACGACCGAAACCCCGGCGCGCAAAAGATCGATCGTGATCTTTCCGGTAATTCCTCGTCCTCCGGCCGCGTTCTCACCGTTGACGATGATGAAATCTAACGCATGCTTTGCCTTCAGCTCGGGCAGCCGGCCGATCACGGCGTTGCGGCCTGGCTCGCCGACGATATCGCCCAGAAAAAGAACCGTTAGCATTCTGCGAGCATCGTATTAAAGGAAGCGAAATCCAAACGCGGATGTTTCATTCTAAACAAGCGCGAACATCGCTTGCGATTGTAGCGCTTTCCTTATCGATTTTTTCCACGGCCGGTCACGCCGCGGACAACCTCGGGATTCTCGGCGCACATCCTAGGTGGAACGTGTTGGAAAAGTATCAGGAAACAATTACGCGGGATGAGTTCGCCAGATTAATCGACAGTGTTTACTGCACCCATGGCTTTGCGCCGGACTTGATTGCGATAAACGACAAGGATGCGCGAATCCTGACGAACCGCGATGCGCAAAAGTTTTTCACCTTGCGCTTCGCCAAAGACAAAGCATCGGGCGAACGGGTACCGCGTCTTTGGCATCCAGCGAAGTCTTTGCCACCGGCGAAACCAGACAAGCTGCTCTCGGGTGTGCGCATCGCGCTCGACCCTGGGCATCTCGGCGGGAAATGGGCGAAAATGGAGGAGCGCTGGTTTCAGGTCGGTGACAGTCCGCCGGTGCAGGAAGGGGACCTGGCGTTGCGTGTGGCGCGACTGCTGGCGCCCCGCTTACGCAAATTAGGTGCACGGGTTTCTTTTATCCGCAACAGCGCTGAACCAATCACTGCGAAACGTCCGGATGATTTCAGGGAGCTTGCGAAGAAAATTTTGATCAAAAATGGGGTGCCTCAACCGCGAACGGATGTTCTCGATCCAAATGATCCGGAGAAGGAGCAAACGATTCGTTGGCAGAGCGAAATCTTGTTTTACCGCTACAGCGAAATCCGCCGTCGTGCCGTGCTGGTGAACACGAAGTTGCATCCCGATCTCGTGCTTTGTTTGCATTTTAATGCTGAAGGCTGGGGCGATCCGAATTATCCAACGTTAATCGACAACGATCATCTTCATCTGCTGGTGAACGGTTCTTATTTGGAAGACGAGTTGGAACTTGATGATGAGCGTTTTGAAATGATTCGCCGGCTTTTGAGCCGCGCTTACGATGAAGAATTGCCGCTCGCCGACATAATCGCTGGGGCAATGGCTCGCGAGACTCAATTGCCGGCCTACCAATATCCCACTGCAAACACCGTGACGAAGGTTGGATCAACAGGGTACGTGTATGCTCGCAATTTGCTCGCGACCCGGCTTTATCGCTGCCCGGTTGTTTATTGCGAACCGTATGTCATGAACAGCCGCGACGCTTTCGAGCGCATTCAGGCTGGCGATTACGAGGGACTGCGGAACGTCAACGGCACTGAGCGGAAAAGCATTTTTCGCGAATACGCCGACAGCGTCACCGCCGGGCTGGTCGAACATTATTCCAGCGCGCGAAAATGATTCTCTTTTGTAGCGGCCCCCGAAAGCTTTCAGGGTCGCTCAAATAAATGCGACGCTCACAGAGCGCCGCTACAGTCGATGAACCGCTTCACGAATGTCTTCCATTGTCACGTCGCTCGACAAATGCGCCGAGCCGATCCGAGGCGTCACGACAAAGCGGACTTCTCCGCTCTCGAATTTCTTGTCGAATAGGAGCGCTTCGAAAATCTTTTCGCGCAGGAAATTTGGCGGCAGTTGCGTCGGCAAATCGAACTTCCGCAAAAGATCCACAATCCCATTGCGCTGATCGCGCGGCATTCCAGCTCGTTTTATCGAGACGCCGCAGGCGGCGACAATTCCAAGACTGATCGCTTCGCCGTGAAGAAATTCCTGGTAATCGCCGGCTCGCTCGATGGCGTGGCCTACGGTGTGACCGAAGTTCAGAATAGCGCGTTCGCCAGTGCGATCACTCTCGTCTTTGGCTATGATTCTCGACTTAATCTCGATATTGCGACGGATGAGTGGCGCCAGGTTTTCAAGATCGACATCTTTAAGAGCCGCGAACATTTCCGCATCCGATATGATTGCATGCTTGATGATTTCGGCGAAGCCTTGGTTGAACTCACGTTGGGGCAACGTTTTCAAGACATCGACATCGTTGATCACGAACGCTGGGTGATGAATTGCGCCGATCAGGTTTTTCCCGGCAGCGGTATTCACACCTGTTTTCCCGCCGATGGAACTGTCCACCATCGCAAGAAGCGTCGTCGGGATTTGCACATGCGGAATGCCACGATGGAAAATTGCGGCTACGAATCCTGAAAGATCTCCAACTACGCCGCCGCCAAGACCGATGACAAACGACTGGCGATCGAGGCCGGCATCGATCATCTGATCGCAAATCGCTCCTGCTTGCTCCAGCGTTTTCGATTTCTCGCCAGCGGGAATGGTGATGAGTGTTGGCTGAAAACAGGATAATGTTAAACTCTGTTTGACACAATCCGCCAACAGCGGCGCGATGTTGGTATCTGAGATGATTGCGCAGCCAGGGCAGCGCAGTCGTTTGGCGACCTCCTTGCCGGTGCTTGCAATCAGACCGGAGCCAACAAGCGCCGGGTAGCTAGCTGCGGCCCCGCGAGTTTCCACAAGTTACGGATATGGAGTGTAGGGGACCCAACGGAGGTCTGCAGACGCATCGCCCGGTTTGGCCATGTTGTTCGTGAACGTCGTCCAAAGCATGTTTTCGACATGCCAGTCAGCGAAGAGCGCGTTGATCTGTTGGCGTGAACTATGCGTGCCGCCTGTCGCATTTCCACCAGGGCTGCTTGTTGCCTGAGGACCGGGAGGGGGAGCAGGAGGAGGGTTTCCTCCGATTCCGAGAACTGTGACGTTCGGACTTGCAGCTAGGCTGGCCGGGTCCGGTTGGCTGGTGGTGTCGGCAGTGCCTAGAAATTTCACGACATTCGAACTGTCCTGAGCCGGCGCAAAGAGTATAAAGGCTGTAGGGATGGTAATTTTGGTGACGGACAGTGCGGTCTTATTCGGCGGGGGGTTATTATTCAGCGGGTAAATGTTAGGGTTAACACCGTAGCTCACCGCAGAATTCGCGTCGTTGACCTTATCGGTTCTTGGACTGACTAGATTGTCCAACGGAGATATGAAAACATCCCACGACGAGACGTATTTTGAGCCGTCTTTTTGGTACAATTGCGACATCCAGGATGTAGCAGGTGAAAACAAAACATTCTCGTGGTCGTTTAGATATAGCTGCGTGAGGACTCCGATCTGGCGGAGATTGTTCAGGTCCTTAAGAGCTTTCCCGCGTTCCTGCACACCGATAAAAACCGGATACGCGATAGTGGCGAGAATGGCGACCATCGCGATCACGATAAGCAATTCAAATAACGTGTAACCGCGCAAAGATTTTTTTGTCATTACCGAACATTTAAGACGAGACGATAGTCGTTTCGACACGCGAGTGAAAGCGAAATTCGACCGTGGCGGCGGAAGATTGCTTGACAAAACAACTCCGAGTTTGTGTATGTAAGCCATGCCCGAACCAGCTGATCAGAACCAACCGCCGCCTCCGCCGAGTCCGGGCCTCGAGACGGGCCCGAAATCTACATCAACCGGTTTGCCTTCGAACGTGGCCGCAGCCATCGCCTGCATTCCACTCATCGGGGGCATCATTTTCTATATCCTTGAGAAACACGACAGCTTCGTGCGTTTTTACGCCATGCAATCAATTATTTTTGGCTGCGCATGGTTCCTCTTCAACATTGTGTCGGCGGTGGTGCATGTTGTCTTCGCAGCCATTCCAGCTATTGGTGGCATTCTGGTCTTTTTCTGGGCAATTATTGCAGCGCTCGTTCATTTGGCCTTTCTGGTCATCATGATTATCACAATCGTGAAAGCATTCATGGGTGTTCGTTGGGACATCCCGTATATCGGACCGATTGCGCGGAAACAGGTCGAAGGCGGCGGCGTAGCTTAGATTTCAAGCGGCGGTCTGCGAGCGTCGCTTCGGTCATTCAGCCCAATAATTTCACTACGACTTTAGTTAAAATCAGCTCATGGTCGAGCTGGCTGGTCACAAGCTGAAGATTCGCCTCGAGACACGCCTGCATCGCCTCAATCAATTGTCTGGTCTCGAACTGATGCGCATGCTGTGCCGCGATCCCCAGCGCATAGGCATTGATCGAGCCATCTTTCTTACGCGGTAAATGGTCTGTCGCGTCAGCGGGCAATCGGTTGATTGCGGAGATAAATTGGAACGGGGCACGCGGGCGTGCGAGGCGATGACGTTCCATCAAATCTTTGGCCAGCAGCAAATTGCGGATCGTTGGAACAATCGCGACGAGTAAAATGCCGATGGCGCTTTCCCCTTGATCCAATAATCGTCGCACGAGGGTAAGCGCAAGTTCGAGGTCACGCGTCGCAAGCGCATTGCCGAGTTCGAAGATAACCCCCGCACGTGACAGCGGCACTAGCTCGCGGACAAGATCGACATCTACTCGTGGCACAGCCGTCGCGGTTACATGATCGCCAAGAAAAACGTCGATCTTTTCCAGTTCATTATCGATCTGGCGCGTGTCACCGCCCGTCAGCAAAACGAACAGATCGAGCGCATCATCATCGAACTGCAGTTTCTGTTTTTGCGCGCGGTTACGAACGATTTCGGTCGCTTCCTCTTCCCAGCCACTACGGCTGGAGTCGAGCCGCTCGAGAATCTGGATCTCCGCGCGTTTAATCAGGGACTTATAAAACGAGCGGCGCTTGTCCACTTCGGTGGCGCTGATCAAAAATATTACGTCAGACCCGAGGTCGGTATTGATCAAGTCTGATAACTCCTCGAGCGCCGATTGAACGCTCGCCGTCCGGCCAATAGGGGTGTCGCCGAGAAAATTTGCATTTTTCAGCCAAACCACTTTTGTGCTGCCGAAAAAAGGCAACGTTTGCAACGCTTCGATTGTCGATCGTATCCGCGCTGCGGCCTGCTCCGCGTTATCGGCTGTACCATCGATCACTTCGAGTCCGAAATCGCCCGCGTCCGGTGGTGTCAGTTCGGCCGCGAGCCCGGTGGCCACCCGTTTTACTTCGCTTTCATCGGACCCGACGACTGCATAGATCTGTGAGGTTGCCGCTTTTGTTTTCGCTTTTGGCATTGCTAAGCGAAGGGGTCAAGCACGTGAACGCCGGCGTCCGGAGTTTCGTGAGTATTTCACTGGCCTGCGTCTCGGCTCAATTTTCGTGATTCCAGCGCCATTTTTTACTTCCATGATTTGGTCGCGCAAAAGCGCGGCCCGCTCGAACTCGAGATTCGCCGAGGCGCGCTGCATTTCATCTTCGAGCTCACGCAGCAGTTCGGTCACATCGAAATTGCCACCGGCTTCCTGAATGACCGAGGCAGCGATTTCGCGTCCACGCAAAATCGTGTGCAAACTCTCCTGCACCGCGCGTCGGACTGTTTGCGGCGTAATGCCGTGCTTTTCGTTGTACTCCATTTGCTTGGCGCGCCGATATTCCGAGATCGACATGAGCGCTTCCATGCTTTGCGTAACTTGATCGGCAAACAAAACGACTTCGCCGTTGACATGTCGGGCTGCGCGACCCGCAGTTTGGATGAGGGAAGTCTGGCTTCGCAAAAATCCTTCCTTGTCTGCATCGAGAATACAGACGAGCGAAACTTCGGGAAGATCGAGACCTTCACGGAGCAAATTGATGCCGACCAGAATGTCGAAATCGGCCGCGCGCAAGCCGCGCAAAATTTCGACGCGCTCAATCGTGTCGATATCGCTATGTAAGTAGCGCACCTTCAATCCAACATCACGCAGGTAATCTGCCAGATCTTCGGCCGTACGTTTCGTCAGCGTGGTTACCAGAACTCGCTCGTTTTTTTCCACGCGCTGCCGGCAAAGCTCAATCGTGTCGTCGATCTGATTTTTCAGTGGCTTGAGGGTGATTTTTGGATCGAGAAGGCCGGTTGGCCGGATAATCTGTTCGACCACGAGCGGCGCCCCAGGCGTGTGCACGTCGAAAATTTCCGGCGGCTCGTCTGTTCTGGAAAGTAATCCAAGCGTGCCGCTTGCGTTTTTATTAGATCGCAAGCGAGACGCGTGGGCCACATTTTCGCCCGGCAGGACGAACGGAACTAACTCGTCTCGGCCAATCCGCTGTCGCTTGTGCGGGACGTAATTTTCGTTTCCGACAATGCTGTTTTGAATCTCGAATTCGGCAGGCGTAGCGCTCACGTAGATAATCTGGTTGGTCATCTTCATGAACTCGTTAAAATTGAGCGGCCGATTATCGAGCGCGCTCGGCAGACGAAATCCGTAATTGACCAGCACCGTTTTGCGCGAGCGGTCGCCTTCATACATGCCGCCGATCTGCGGGATGGTCGCGTGTGACTCATCGACAACCACGAGAAAATCCTTCGGGAAGAAATCGATGATCGTGTAGGGCTTCGAACCGGGTGGCCGCCCCGACAAATGGCGGGAATAATTTTCGATCCCATTGCAGAAGCCCATTTCCTGCAACATTTCAAGGTCGTACTCGGTGCGCATTTTCAGCCGCTGTGCCTCGAGCAATTTCCCTCGCGACTCAAGATCGACAATCCGCGCATCAAGCTCTTCACGAATCGAACGAAGGGCACGATTTAACTTATCAGCTGGAGTAACGAATTGTTTGGCGGGATAAAACGTAACCACGCTGAGGGACTCGTGCGCATGTCCTGTGAGGGGATCGAACCGCGTGATCGCATCAATTTCGTCGCCGAAGAACTCGAGCCGAATCGCTTCTTCGTCGGCGGTCGCTGGATAAATTTCGACGACGTCACCGCGCACGCGAAATTTTCCACGCGCGAAATTCATGTCATTGCGCTCGTAGAGCATGTCGATCAACCGGCCGAGCACGGCTTCGCGGCTGATTTGCTGGCCGCGTTTTACGGTCAACAGCATGTTCAGATAATCTTCCGGCGAGGTGATGCCGTAGATGCACGAGACGCTGGCGACGACGATGGTGTCACGGCGCGAAAGCAACGCGCTGGTGGCGGCAAGACGCAAACGCTCGATCTCTTCGTTAATCGAGGAGTCCTTCTCGATGTAGGTGTCGGAACGCGGGATGTACGCTTCCGGCTGATAATAATCGAAGTAGCTGACGAAATATTCGACCGCATTGCCCGGGAAGAACTGCTTGAATTCCGAATAAAGTTGCGCCGCTAAAGTTTTGTTGTGCGAAATAACGAGGGTCGGCCGGTCGAGTTCCCGAATCACGTTTGCGATTGTAAAAGTTTTTCCCGAACCGGTCACGCCGAGCAGCGTCTGATGGCGGTTGTCTGCTTCGGCCGACTTGATCAACTTGGCGATGGCCTGTCCTTGGTCGCCACGCGGTTTGTAGTTCGATTCGAGCTCGAAGGGCATCTATCAATCTAACATCGACATAATGATCTCGAAAGCGTGTGACAGGAACGTCAATTCAGCCTCGCGGTTGTTTCTTGTCCCGTATAATGTGCGCGATCTGCGAAGTTTGCAGACAAAACTTAGCCGTGAATCTGAGAATCTTTTTCGCCGAGCTGAAGCGGCGCAACGTTTACAAAGTTGCCATTGCCTATGGCGTCGTGGCGTGGCTGCTCATCCAGATCGCGACGCAGGTCTTTCCGTTCTTTGAAATTCCAAACTGGATTGTGCGGCTTGTTGTGCTTCTGCTCGTAATCGGGTTTCCTATCGCGCTCGTGATCAGGACGAAGCGCTGCGCTGGCTGGAAAAAGATTTTAGTGATCGGGACGGATGGAACATCGGATTTATCAAAGTCGCTCCGATGCTCGATCCACTGCGCGGCGATCCGAGGTTCGAGGCACTTGTGCAAAAGGTTTTTGCGGCAAAATGAATCCGTGCCGCCAAGGAAATCAGCCAGCTTCTCTTTCTGCTGAGTTGGTGGGCTAAGGAATCGGGTTAAGGTTGGCGTGGCAGATCCACTGCCAGCCATGCGTTCCTTTTTTCCACACGCTTAGGCGCGGCGTTGGCTTCGCCGGTAATCGTTGTTGATCGATGGTCTCCAGCACCGCGATCATATACGTGACGACGATGTTGTCGCCGTTGACTGTGGATTTGAAATTACTCAATGTGAACTCACCCAAATTGAGATGCTCAATCAGCGAAATCTCGCCGGCTCGGTCACGCGGTCCATCCGGATGAATAGATTGAAAACCTTCGGCGATTTTGCTTTCTACCACCTTCCAGTCCTTAGCCTTAAAATCAGCCCACATCTGCCTTTCCATTTTTTCGCCTTCAGTTGTAGCAGGACTCTCGGACTGGGCACGAATGCAAGCGGCTGACACAATTAAAGAAACAATGACCGCCAAGGCGTAACGATTGAGCCAGAATGGATTCTCCGATACCGAGCGATTGGCATTGGTTCGGTTCATTTTAGGTCGATGCTAGCGGGTCGATTCTTCCTGTCAAACCTCAAATCCGTCGATGCCAATGATGGACGAAATACGGGCTTGGTCTTACAGATTGAGCGGTGGATCTGAAAAATTTTTTGGCCGAGTTAAAGCGACGGAAGGTTTACAGCGTCGCGATTGCGTATGTCGTGGGCGGCTGGGCGCTTGCGCAGGGCATCGCACAGGTTTTTCCGGTGTTCGATATTCCGAACTGGGTGGTGCGACTCATCGTCCTCATCATCGTGCTCGGTTTCCCCGTCGCGCTTTTTCTCTCCTGGTTTTTCGATCTTACCCGATACGGAATCGTGCGCACGCCAGACCGTGCGCCCGAAGCTAAGATCGACATCGTCCAACTGAGCAGCTCGAACGAAAAATCGATCGCTGTTTTACCGTTCGCCGATTTGAGCCCGGCCCGGGACCACGATTATTTCAGCGACGGAATTGCTGAGGAAATTCTGACCGCGTTGGCCAAAATCGATGGTCTGCGCGTTGCAGCGCGCCGATCGTCGTTTTGGTTCAAAGGAAAAGATGCCAACCTTACCGAGATTGCGGCGAAGTTAAATGTCGAGCACGTGGTTGAAGGAGCTGTGCGCCGTGATGGTAATCGGGTCCGCGTCACTGCCGAACTGATTAATGCGCGCGACGGGTTCGCTGTCTGGTCGGAAACGTACGAGCGCGAAATGCAAGGAATCTTCGCGCTGCAGGATGAGATCACGCGCTCCATCGTCGATACTCTCAAACTCAAGCTTGCGATCTCCCCGTCGCCTCCGTCTCGCAACACGGATGCCTACGAAGATTATTTGCAAGGCCTGTTTTACTCGGACAAGAGCACCGAGGAAGCGCTACGGCGAAGTTTGACGTTTTTTCAGCGCGCGCTGGAGAAAGATCCGCAGTTTAGTCGTGCGTGGACGGGAATCGCGAAGGCATGGCTGTGGCTGGCGGACGCTTACGTGCCGCCGCTGGACGCATATCCAAAAGTGCGCGAAGCCGCGCTGGAGGCGCTCAAGATCGACACCAACGAGGCCGAAGCGCACGTATACCTCGCTGAGACTAAGCGGGTACTCGACTGGGACCTCGATGGCGCTGAAGCGGAATTCAATCGCGCAGTCGAGATTGAGCCAAATTCGACGCCGTCGAATTACTTCATCGCTGCGCTCTACGCCGCACGCGGCGAGCGCGACAAAGCGCTGGCTTACCTGCAGCGTACATCGAACATCGATCCGGCGTCATTGTGGGTGAGCAATTTTGCTTGTGAGCTCTATCGTTACTTCGGTCTTTACGATGAAGCGATCGCGGCTGGCGAACGCGCGCTGCAACTTGACCCGACATTTATCCACTATGGCGAGCCGTTGCTGGCTGCGCTGTATCGCGAGATGGGACGCTTCGATGATGCAATTTCACTTTATAAAAAAGCACAGGATTTTACCGGTAGACCAGGCTTTGGTCTGGCGATCACCTATGCGCGCATGAACCGGCGTAAGGAATCGCTGCAAACTCTCGAGGCAGCTGTGGCGGGCCGGCCCTATACCCCGGGCGATGCTATCGCGCATGTCCACGTGGCACTGCAAGCACATGAGGATGCCATTCGCGAACTTGAACGCGCGTGCGAGCAGCGGTCGTCATCCTTGCACGGCGTTGGCATTGCTCCTGAATTCGCGCCGTTGCGTTCGGACAAACGCTTCCTGTCGATCCTGCAAAAAATCGGACTCGAACCGGAGAAAGTCTTCGCGAGTTCTGCAGTGCGGTCGGCCTGAGTCGGCTTACTGCACGAGCGTATCCTGGCCGTGGCCGTGGGCGCGTACGCCGTGCTTATTCAAATCTATTTGCGCGACGTGCATTCCGAAAATCAAAACGGCAATAAGACCAAAATATAAGATCGACATCGTCCAACGCTGCGATGGTGTGACTTCGAAATAACGTTGTTCCTCTTCAGTCCGTTTCCGGAAAAGCGAGTAGACGCGTGGCAGCGACAGAAGCACGATCAGCCAGACAATGAAGTTCGGAAACTTCCACCCGAACCAGAGAAGCAACGCGAAACCGGGCAACCAAAGCCAGCGCGACAAGGCGGTCACGATGCGTCCGCCGTCGAGGATGCCGACCGGCGTCAGATTGAATAAGTTTAGAAAATAGCCGAACCAGGCGAGTGCGATAAAAAGCGGCGCGTCAAAGATTTCGCCTAATGCATTGCAGACCAGCGCGCCTAACGATCCGACGATTGGGCCGCCGATTCCTACGCACGCTTCCATCCAGGCGTTTCGAGGCGCTTCTTTCAGCGCGATGAACGCGCCCATGAATGGAATGAAAACCGGTGCTCCAACTTTGAGCCCGAATTTTTTCGCGACCAGCAAATGACCGGATTCATGCACGAACAGGAGCAGGACAAATCCCAGGGCGAATTGCCAGCCCCAGAATTGCGTATAAACCCAAACCATCAGCAGCATGGTGCCGCCGGACTTCAACAAGATCGGTAGGAACTTTAGAAGCGGGAGCAGGACAAATTTCAATTTCGCGAAAAACTTCGCGATCAAAACGCCAACAACCGTTATCGGGCCGAACGCTTTTTTCACCCGGCTCCATGCTGTCTCAATCTTGGGCGGTTCGAGCTGCCTGCTTTCGGTTTGAATGTTCACGATGGAAATTAGACCGGCGAATTGTGAAGTTCGTTAAACGCATTGCCGAGATGATTGAGCACGTCGCGTGAAAGTAGCGATTCTTCGCTTTGGTCGCTCTGAAAGATCGACACTTCTGCAGCGCGTCCGCAAACCCATGCGCCAACCCGCGCCGCATCATATAGCGACAAACCTTGCCCGACCAGACCGGCGCATACCCCGGTGAGAACGTCGCCCATTCCGCCGCTGGCCATTCCCGGATTGCCTGTCGAATTGTAGCTGAGAGGCCTGCCTCGTTCGCACACAATCGTTCGGCTGCCTTTGAGCAAAAGCGCTACCGGATATTGTTCGCAGAAATTTCGAGCGGTTTCGGCACGCGACATTTTTCCAGAATCAAATAACCGTTTCATCTCGGCGGGATGCGGCGTAAGCAGACGCGGACCGTGGCATTGTTTAAGAATGTCGATGTTTTCCGACAAGACGTTGAGTCCATCGGCGTCCACAACCATTGGTTGTTTCGCGTGCTCGATCAGTTGCATAATTTCCGTTGCGTGTGATTTTCCTAATCCCGGTCCGAGCGCCCAGATATCGATCTTCTCGTCAAGCAAGCCTTGGTATGAGTGCACCGGTTTGACCATTGATTCCTGCGGCGCAGACGCTGCGACAATTGAATAAATCTCGTCCGGAACAAAAACTTCCACCAGTCCGGCGCCTGCCCGCAGCGCTCCTTGCGAAGTCATGAACGCGGCGCCGATAAATCCTTTTGAGCCGGCAATGACGCCGATGCGACCGAATTGATTCTTATACGCGCTGAATTTCCGCCTTGGTAAAAGCGGTCCTAGAGAATTGGCGGTCGCGAGCAGTTCGCTTGGCGTAGCTTCTTTCAGCTTGAGATCGGGAAGTGGAACAACTTCGAGACGGCCAACCAGGTCGAGCGCGTTGTCGACAAGCAATCCTTGCTTTGCGAAACCAATCGTCACAGTGAAATCCGAAACGACGCAATCGGGATCGGTTTCGCCGGAGTCGCCGTCGAGACCGGTCGG
>DASXNN010000038.1:0-4697 GCA_036495045.1 Candidatus Udaeobacter sp. | reverse complement strand
GCCAGATAAGTGGCGACAAGCGGCCGGGGATTGGCCAACACGAAAATGAGCAATAGAACGGCAAAAACGACGCTGGCCGCGCCACCGACCAAGCCAATCGTCGATCTTAGCAAGATGCTCCCGACCGTTCCGGCAGCTCCGCCAACTTTTCCCGCAATTTCGTCAGTGCGCGGCAACGCCTCGCGAACTGCTGGATAGTTTTTGGTAAGCGATTCTATGCGTGTGCGAATGCCTTGCCAAACCCTCGGCGCGCTATGCATTAATTCCTGGCTTTGTCTCGCCAGTGGCGGAATCGCAAAGAGGATGATTGTCCCAGCGACAGCAACCAGCGCAAGGATCAGAAGGATCGCACTTACGAGACGCGGCACGTGATGCTTCTGCAACCAGACGACGATCGGATTAAGAACCATGGCGAGGAGGAAAACGAGCGCGAAGAGCAAAATCACAGGTTGAAGCGAGCGCAGAATCAACCAGACGATGATCAGCAGAAAGACGAGCCAGACGATACGCCAGGCGCCGTGATAACTTAGCGGCTCATGCTGATTTTCGTGCTCGGCTTCTTTCATGAAAGGCGACATGTTGGCAGAAAGTGTCGGGCGATGTCGATCCTCGCGCTGGTGGCTCGGAATGACAAGATATGGCGTAATTGAACGAAAACCTTGCAAAGGGCCACCGTTTGCGGTGTTTACTTTTGCGTCCAATGCAGCCGCATCTAGCCCTCGCGATTGGGAGTACCTAGGAGGCGGGATTTCGGCGGCAGCATCACGTTGTCAAAGTTTTGCGTGAACATTGCGGCCGCGAAGAAAGCGACCGCCCTTAGCGTCTCCTTACCGGTGTTAGCGAGATCCTTTGCGTGCTTCGTGCCAGGCGTTACCTTGCGCGCGTGTCTTTCAATCATTTCGGATTGTCACCGGAAGTCGTCCGCGGCACGCAGGCGATGGGGTTCATCGAGCCAACGCCGATTCAGCTTCGCGCCTTTCCGATCATTCTTGCAGGCAAGGATTTAATCGGCACGGCGCAAACCGGCACCGGCAAAACCGCGGCGTTTGCCCTTCCGATTCTTACATTACTGGCGAAGCATGGCGCGTTTCGATGTCTCGTGCTCGAGCCGACCCGTGAACTTGCGGCACAAGTCGAAACCGCATTTCGTGATTATGGCCGCTTCACAGATCTGCGCGTCGCCTTGGTGCATGGCGGCGTTGGATATGGAAAACAGCGCGAGGAACTCAAACGCGGTGTCGACGTACTCGTCGCCACACCGGGGCGATTGCTCGATCTGCTCGAACAGCGGACGATGACTTTGCAACAGGTAAAGCTTCTCGTCCTGGATGAAGTCGATCGCATGCTCGACATGGGCTTCTTACCAGACGTGCGCCGCATCGTTGAACAAATTTCGACGAACCGCCAAACCCTGCTTTTCTCGGCCACACTGCCACCTGAGATCGAACGCCTCGCCGCCTGGGTTTTGCGCGATCCAGTTTTAGTCGAAATCGGCATCCGCCGTTCGCCTGCGGAAACGGTTACCCACGCCGTCTATCCCGTGGCCGCAGAGCAGAAATTCGATCTGCTTATGGCGCTGCTGAAGCGGACAAATTTCGACAGCGTGTTGATTTTCTGCCGGACGAAAGTAAACGCCGATCGCGTTGCGCATTCCCTAAAGCATGCGAAACACGCCGTCGCGGTCTTGCATTCCAACCGCACGCAACGCGAACGCATCGAAGCCCTCGAGGGTTTCAAGAGCGGCAAATACGAAGTGATGGTCGCAACGGATATCGCGTCGCGCGGACTCGACATCGCCGGCGTGAGTCACGTTATCAATTACGACGTGCCCGAGCATCCGGAAGATTACGTCCATCGCATCGGACGCACGGGACGGGCGCAAAACGTCGGCGACGCTTTCACTCTGGTAAACGGCGCGGAACTTCCCGCCTTGCAGGCGATCGAACATTTCATTGGCCAGAAAATTCCGCGGCTAAAACTCGAAAATTTCCGGTACCTTTACACCGCACTGTTTGAACCCGAGAGTTCCGGCGCCAAACGCGCCGTCGGCGGTGGCCGCACTCATCGTGGATATTCATTCGGCCGACGCCGGCGTTGAGGCAACTTGATTAATTTCAATTTCAACAAAGATTTGGCCGACTCGTCTCGTTATGCCTGAACCGAAACTCGCTAGCGAATCGCAAGATCAATTCGATCAGTTGCAAAAGAAGCTGGTGCCGCTCTGGAATTCGATCGAACGTTTCAATCAGGATCCACAAACGATTGTTGTCGTGCCATCGATGTCCGTCGACTTGGCGGGCGCGGGCGCCGTCGTGCAAGCGTACGAAGAACGCTATCTGTTCCTGTTGCTCCTGCTGCGTCAGCCGCGGGCCCGGCTGATCTATGTCACTTCGCAGACAATTCTACCAAGCATCATCGACTACTACCTTGACCTATTGCCTGGAGTTATCTCGAGTCACGCCCGTCAGCGCTTGTTTCTTCCCTCACCCCTTGACGCTTCAGTGCGTCCGCTGAGCGAGAAACTGCTCGAGCGACCACGTCTGATCGAGCGAATACGTTCCTTGATCTCCGATCCCGATCGCGCCCACCTTGTTCCCTTCAACACAACCAATCGAGAGAAGGAATTGGCGTTGCGGCTCGGCATTCCAATGTACGGCGCCGATCCAAAATTTTTCCCGTTGGGGACAAAGAGCGGGTGCCGGAAGATCTTTCTGGAGGAGAAAGTCGCGCATCCTCTCGGCTACGAGAATGTGGCCGGCAAAGATGATCTAATTCAGGCCATCACACAAATGCGGGCCAGAAAACCTTCGATCAAACAGGTTCTGGTAAAGCTTAACGAAGGTGTCTCTGGCGAAGGCAATGCGCTCGTCGATTTGAGCGGGCTGCCGCGCTCGGGCGACCCCTATGAGCGGACTGAATTAGAGGATCGACTCCGCGCGATGCAGTTCGAGCTAAAGGGAATTACCTACGATAGCTATATGAAGAAGCTCGAAGAGCGAAAGGGAATTGTCGAAGAGCGAATCACAGGAGAGGAGTTTAGAAGTCCAAGCGTTCAGCTTCGCGTAACTCCGCTGGGCTCGGTTGAATTACTCTCCACACATGACCAGCTCTTGGGCGGTCCATCGGGGCAAAGTTACCTGGGATGCGCATTCCCGGCCGATACTGGCTACGCTTCGCTGATCACACGGGAAGCGGCAAAGGTGGGCAAGCGTCTCGCAAAAGAAGGAGTTATCGGACGCTTCGCTTTGGATTTTGTCGTGGTGCGCTCGAATGAAAAATGGGACCCATACGCCATCGAGATCAATCTGAGAAAAGGGGGAACGACTCATCCCTTTCTGACTCTGCAATTTCTCACTGATGGCACATACGATCCGGAGACGGCGATCTTTACTGCTCCCAATGGACAGCAAAAGTTTTTTGTTGCCAGCGATCACGTTGAATCGCCGCATTATCGCACTCTGACTCCGGACGATCTTTTCGACATTGTCGTACGACGCAAATTGCATTTCGATCAAACGCGGCAGACGGGCGTCGTATTCCACATGATGAGCGCTCTTGGTGAGCTGGGAAGAACCGGGCTGACTGCAGTTGGCAACTCACACGAGGAAGCGAAAGCCACCTACACGCGAGCTGTGGCTGTTCTCGATCAGGAAGCGCAAAGCGCTTAATTTCCGGGAGCCAGGCCGCCGAAACGTAGCGGACTCCGGCTTTATATCGCAACTGGGAAACCGGTTGCGCACAGCATCAGGTGGTATTCTTTTCGTAATTAGGGCCGCGGGAATCGGGCTCCAGCAGTGCACGCTCTGCCTAAATGGCTTTGTGCCGTCACCTAGAAGCCGAGAGCGGCGCGTTGCCACGGAACCAGCGAAGTTGTCACGCAAGTTTCGTTCGCCGCCACCCCGTACGCTCCGAGGAGAATTTTTGGGCGTGGGAGACGCGGAAATGACTCAAAGATTGTGTAAACGTACACCGTCAACCCTCGAGAGTATTTGAGTCATTTCGCAAAAAGACGGCATTAGGTTGAATGTAGGTAATCGCGACGGCCATTCGTTCCGCGCTTCTGGACTACCAGATCCCGCCCGATGAAGCGCTGCAGCGTTCAAACCGATCCGAGAACGCCGCAGACTGAACCGTGAACTCTCTAGCCGCCCAGTCGTCATCACAAAAGCTACGCGCGACGACCAAGGCGCGAGTCGATCACTCGGCGCTCGCGCATCTGCCGGCTATCCACCCCGCCATGATCTGCGTTCAAGCGGCCAGGGGAATTGATCCGACTGGAATTACCCGAGTTACTCGTGCTCTTCGAGCCCGAAATCGTGATCTTCCCGCCAGGACCAGGTTGAGCACCATCGAGCAAAGAAAGCAACTGATCCGAGCTACTGACGTTAATTGTGGACATGGTCGTCTTCGCGCTGGTGACAGTGCTGCCCGAGGTAGTTCTGGTCGTTCCCGAGCCGGTGACGGTGCTGCCGGAGGTAGTTCCGGTTGTTCGCGCGCTGGTGAGGGTGCTGCCAGAGGTAGTTCCGGTTGTTCCCGAGCCGGTGACGGTGCTGCCCGACGTCACAGTAGTGCTGGACGTGACAGTAGTGGGCGAGGTGACAGTTGTGGGCGCCGAAGCGCCAGCAACCACGGTAAGAAGAACGTCGGTCGGTTGGATGGTAACGGTGAAGTGCTCGCTCGAGTTGATCGCGGTCCCG
>DASXNN010000037.1:0-5943 GCA_036495045.1 Candidatus Udaeobacter sp. | reverse complement strand
CGCTAGTAATCATCGCCGTGTTAACAGCCGCACCGGCCTGCGCAACGCCCCAGTGCGGGGTTGTGTCCGTAGCTCTCGCGCCGACGGGCCACTTTCCGTCTGGATTGCTTGACTTGGGGTGCACCAGCAATCTCCCGGCGTGGTTGCTCGAGACGATCGTGAAAGGAAACTCGGACCTCTATATCATCCAAAACACATTCCCACCCGGGGCTCACACCGGATGGCACACACATCCGGGTCCCAGCCTGATCACGGTGACGGCGGGCACGATTACCGCTTACGAGGCCTCCAACCCCATCTGCACGCCGAAGATCTACACAGCAGGCCAGAGCTTCACTGACATAGGCTGCGGGGACGTACACCTGCTCCGGAACGAGGGTAGCGTCAGCGCAGTGACCGTTGCAGTCCAGATTGTTCCAGCGGGCGCGAACAGGCGCATCGATGAGCCGGCACCAAGTAATTGTCCGCTCATTAGCTGCCCATAATTGGTCATCCTGAGAACGAGAACAGGGTGAAGCAGCTCGATGGCCCGCTTGCCGCCACAGAGGCGGCGGGCTCACGAGCGGGAGCAGTCAACGAAGACGCGCTTCATCGCCGTGAGGGCTGAGTAAGGAGCCGCGTCTGGTTTGTATTTCACAGGCTATTTTTACCACAGAGACCACGGAGCACACAGAGAACAGAAACCCGATTGTTCTTCGTGACCTTGGTGCCCTCTGTGGTTAATCTTTGGGAGTGTGAAGTTCAGGACTTACAAAAACACAGACCTGACCATCAGCGAGGTTGGCTTCGGTCTGTGGACGATTTCCACCGGCTGGTGGGGGAATTTCAGCGAGGGCGAATCGATTGCGCTCATGCATAAGGCGTTCGATCTCGGTGTCACGCTGTTCGACGCGGCCGATACTTACGGGAACGGATTGAGCGAAGAGCTGATTGGGAAGGCGTTCCCGAATCAGCGGGATGAAATCGTTATCGCTACCAAGATCGGTTACGATTTTGTCCATTACGGCGAGGCGCGGGGACGCGGTCAGCGCGAAATTCCACAGGATTTTTCACCGGATGCGATTACGCGCGCGACCGATGCAGCGCTCAAGCGATTGAAGACTGATCGGATCGATCTTCTTCAACTCCATAACATCCGGATGGAGCAGGTTTACGACGACGCGCTCTGGAAGGCGCTCGAGAAATTAAAATCGGAAGGAAAAGTTCGCTATTGCGGGATTGCCCTCGGACCGGCGATCGGCTGGCTTTATGAAGGCGTGAATTGCATTCGCGAACGCGACATCACAAGCTTGCAACACATTTACAACATGCTCGAACAACATCCCGGACGCGCCATGCACGACGCCGCGACCGATGCGGGCAAGGACACGATGTTTCTGATTCGCGTCACGCATTCGTCCGGAATGCTCGAAGGAAAATACACCACCGAAACCGCGTTTCCGCCGACCGATCATCGTAGTCATCGTCCGCGCAGTTGGCTGCTCAACGGCATTAAAAAGATCGACAAGTTGCGTTTTCTTGAAAATTCCGAGCGCACGCTAGGTCAGGCGGCGTTGCGTTGGTTGCTGGCAGATGATCGCGTTGCTTCGACGCTGCCCAATATTTACAACGAAGAACAATTAGTTGAATTCGCGAAAGCTCCGGAATGTCCGCCTCTCACAAGCGACGACATGGCGAAGATCGACAATTTTCATGCGGAGAACTTCGGAGTCGAAGAGGAACCTCCGAAGTTTAAAGGCACGATGGAGTTGCCGAAGGAAACGGCCGCCGCAACAGCCTAATCCGATTCGTCTTCTTCCTCGACGGGTTCGGCGCGGCGCACTTCTGTTTCTTCGCGGGCGGGACGTTTTTTGCGGCCGTTCGCTTGCTGTCCTTTGTAAACTTCCTTGAAGATATCGGCGATCATTGGCGCCGCGGCGCTGCCGCCGTGCACTGTGCTGCCAACGTCGCCTTCGTAGAGCGCAGCGAACGCGAATCGTGGTTGATCGGCCGGTAAATACCCGGTAAACCATGCCGCTGTGCGCTCCTTGTTTTTTGGGCCCCATTGCGCGGTGCCGGTTTTTCCGGCGACTTCGACACTATCGAGACTGGCCTGATGCGCTGTGCCGCCAGCTCCATTCACGACATCGACCATCCCGGTGTGCAATTCATCCAGCGTCTGGGATGAGAGACCGAGCTCCTTTTTCGCGCGAACGGAATAGGCCGTGACGATTTTGTTATCGAATGTCTGCACCTGTTGGACGAGGCGCGTTTGATAAAACGTGCCGCCGTTGGCCACGATCCCGACGGCCTGGGCCATTTGCAGCGGCGTGACTTGCGTGTCGCCCTGACCAATCGATAAATTTGCGATGTCGCCGTTGAGCAATCTGCGGCCGTGGGTTGCCTTCATGTATTCATCGTTCGGCACCCGGCCCTCCGTTTCGCCGCGCAGAGGAATGCCGCACTTCGCGCCAAACCCGAGCTTTAATGCCCAATCAATGATCGGTTCGGCGCCGGTCTTGATTCCTGCCTGATAGAACCATGTGTCGCACGATTCGGTGAGCGCCTGAACAAAATCGAGCGCGCCCCGATCGCCTTTTTTCCAGTTGTGATAGGTCAGGTTACCAATCTGAATGGCCGGAACGCACTCAAATCGATCGTCCGAAGTTACAGCGCCGCTCTCGAGCGCGGCGATGCCTACCGCGATTTTAAACGTCGATCCAGGCGGATAAGACGAACGAAATGCACGCGGGAGCAGGGGAATATTTGGATCGTCCTGCAAAGCTTTAAATTTTTCCGCCGAGATGGATGGAATAAAGGCGTTCGGATCGTAACTCGGCCACGAAGCCAGCGCGAGAATGTCGCCGTTGTTCGGATCGACAATGACAATGGCGCCGCGTTTGGCTTTTGATTCGAGCGCTTTTTCTGCGAGTTCCTGGAGGTGAAGGTCAAGCGTGGTGACAACGTTGTAACCGGGCTCCGGCGGTGTGATCAGTTTCTCGGAAGTTTTCCGGCCATCCTTATCAAAGGTGAGTTTGTACTCGCCGTGTTTGCCCGTGAGCATTTCGTTGAATGTTTGCTCGAGTCCTTCGCGCCCCTCGGTCTCAGGCCAGAACGTTTCGTGATTGTCGACAATCCCGTCGGGATTGCGTCCAGTTTTTCCAGTGTAACCAACGATCTGCCCGGCCACTTTCCCGTTGGGATACGTGCGCACGTAAATTGGCCGAACTATCATTCCGGTCGGCAAATTCTCTTTGACCTCTTCGTATTCGGATTGGCTCAGATTTTGCGAGACCTCCAAGGGCATGATTCCGCGATTGCGATAATGTCGCAGAATCGCTTCGTCTGAGATTCTGAGCGCTCGGCCGATTAATTTGCCCGCCTTGTCGATCTTTTCCCGGACGAAGCTGAGCACCCGCGCGTCTGAAAAATCGAGCGGCGTTGGAAAATTGATCGCGAGATTGTAACTCAGCTTGTTTTGCGCCAGCGGCACGCCGTTGCGGTCCGTAATTTGGCCACGCGGCGCGGGAACATCGAGGATGTATGTCCGGGCGAGCTTTTGCGTCTCAAAAGTCGGAATAATCGTCTCTTCTTCCGCGGCCGGACTCGTGCTTGGGACAGCCGACGGCTGGAACGTCTGGGCAGAAACAGAAAACGGAACGGTAAGGAGAACGATTACAATCGGCAGATTACGCAGATCTTTACAGCTTCGGGTGAACGTCATCTCTTAACTAATCTGCGGTAATCCGCGAAATCTGAGGTAATTCAATGCCGCTGCAAGAAGCGATGCACTTCTTCAGCCAGCTTGCGGCCAATCCCTTCTGTGGCAGCAATTTCGTTAACAGTCGCTTTGCGCAGACGATTCACGGAACCAAATCGTCGTAGGAGCAGATTCTTCCGGTTCTGACTCACGCCCGGGCAATCGTCAAGAATGCTTTCGCCGACGCGCTTTTTCATGAGCAGCTGATGATAAGCGTTGGCGAAACGATGTGCTTCGTCGCGAATGCGCTGGAGCAAACGCAAAGCGCCGGAATCGATCGGCAGTTGAAGCGGCAGCGCCCGGCCGGGCCGATAAATCTCCTCGTGTTCCTTCGCTAGCCCGATAATCCGCAGATCATGCAGTCCGAGCCTCTGCAGTTCGCGGCATGCCGCAGAAAGTTGCCCTTTTCCGCCATCGACGATGATCAGATCAGGAAGACGAACGTAAGTGGTTGATTGTCGATTGTTGATTGTTGACGGACGCGAGATTGTTTCCCCGGCAGTTTCTTGTGAAAATTCCGCTGCATCCGGATTCGCCTCCCGAGCTTCGAGCAAAATCCGCGAGTATCTGCGCCGCACGACCTCGGCCATACTGGCGAAATCATCCTGTCCTCTAACTGTGCGGACTCGATAACGCCGATAGTTATCCTTGTCCGGCACACCATTTCGGAAACAGACCATCGACGCTACGACGTGCGTCGTAGAAATGTTCGAAATATCGAAGCACTCCATGACACGTGGGGCGCGCGGAAGTTGCAGCGCATCGGCCAGCGCCTGCACATCCGCCATTGGATCGATTGCGCTCGGTAAACTGCCCCGGGTAAAGCGGCGCATCGGCTTCGTGGTAGCGCGCAAATCTTCAATCATGTTGCGCAGCTCGGCGGCCTTTTCGAAATCCATTTTCTCGGCGGCCTTGTGCATTTCTGCTTCGAGCGCAGCGATCAACTCGCGCGAGTGCCCTTCGAGAAATTCGCAGGCTTGGGAGACCCGCTCGCGATATTGCTCAGCGCTAATCTCGCTCAAACGCATCGGCACCTGGTAAGTTGACGATTTCAATTCGCGTTCCGTCGGCGAACCACGACCAAAGGTGAGCACGCCAAATTTCTTACGCATAAAATTGAGCGTCTGCCGCAGCGCACCGGAATGCGCATACGGCCCGAAGTAACGGACGTCGTCGTCTTTCTTGAATCGCGCCAGCCGGAAGCGCGGCCATTCCTCCGACGTGTCGATCTTGACCAGAAGAAAGCGCTTGTCGTCGCGAAACGAAATATTGTAACGCGGCCGATATTCCTTGATCAGCTTGCCTTCGAGCAAGAGCGATTCCGCATCGCTGCGCACGCTATGGGTCTCAAAGTCCCAAACCGCGTCGAGCATGGCGCGTGTCTTCAAATCGGCGTTGGCCACTTTCGACGGCAGAAAATAAGAGCTGACACGTTTGCGCAGGTCGCGTGCTTTGCCGACGTAAATCACCCGATTAAACCGATCGCGCATCAAGTACACACCGGGCTTGTGCGGCACTTCGTGGACTTTCTTTTGCAAATCCGGTTTCTCTTTTGTCAATGATGCCATTCCGGGCGGCAATCTACGCTTCAGGGCAGGATCGACAATCGGAGTGGATAGCAGTGCCCTCTCGATCTTAGAAATTTGGCCCTCGGGGCATTAGTTTAGCATCGCCCCTGAGCAGCCGATCGAACCTATGAAACACGGCGGCGCGGTAGCGCCGATTGCACCATCATGAGCTCGCTCACGTTTTCCGGTGTGAGCAGACCGACCAATCGCTTCATGCTGTCGAGCACGGGCACCGCAGGACAGTTGCATTCCTGCATAATCCGAAATGCTTCTTCAAAACGTGTACCAGTGGTAACGGTGGGAATATCGCGCCGCATCACCTCGCCGACGTGAATCTGCGGATCGCCTTTGCGCAGAGCCGCAATGAGATCGTGTCGCGTGAGCACACCGACCACATTTCCTGTTTCATCAACCACTGGAAAATCGTGCTGCGAAGTGGCAAGGAGAGCGTCTACCGCTTCCTGGAGCGTTGCGTTTTCCGGAAGGGTGTGAAATTCGCGCACCATTGCGCTCGAGACCGGAAACCGGCGCGAGACATCCTTCATTTGCGCGAGCGCCGCTTCCTGCGATGCGCCGATGTAAACGAAAAGTGCAATGAAGATCAGGAATGGATTCCAAATCAGCCCGATGAATCCG
>DASXNN010000036.1:0-7349 GCA_036495045.1 Candidatus Udaeobacter sp. | reverse complement strand
GGTCGCTTTCTCAAGTGCCGTGCCTTTGGACGGAGACAGCCGGTTTGATAATGTTTTCGCAGCAGACCGCACTTACGCCGACGGAGCGCCGCCTCCGACTCGACACCTTCTCTTCGTCTCGCCCGGATATTTCAATACTTTCGGCATACCGCTTATCGCGGGTCGTGATCTTACTTGGAGTGAGACCTACAACAGAGTTCCCGTCGCGCTTATCTCGGAAAATTTCGCCCGCGAATATTGGGGGACGCCTGCCGAAGCGCTCGGCAAGCGTATTCGAATCGCCACTACGGATGATTGGCGTCAAATCATCGGCGTTGTCGGGAATGTACGCGACGACGGCATGGACAGGCCTGCCGGCACCGACGTCTATTGGCCCGCGTTACTTGCAAATTTCCAGAGCCACCCCCTCCGTGCGCAGCGCCACGTAACCTTCGTCATCCGCAGTCCTCTTGCTGGCTCCGAAAGCCTCATAAAGGAGGTTCGTCGGGCTGTCTGGTCCGTCGATGCGAATCTACCCCTCGCGAGCGTTTACACGCTGAACTATCTCTATATCAAAGCCATCGCGCGCACCTCGTTCACTCTGGTGATGCTTGGTATCGCCGGAGCGATGGCACTGCTCTTGGGCACGGTGGGCCTCTACGGTGTCCTCGCCTACTCGGTTTCCCAGCGCACTCGAGAAATCGGCATTCGCATGGCCCTCGGCGCTCAGCGAAAGGATGTGATGAGACTCTTCCTCGGCGAGGGAATGTTCGTCGTTGTGATCGGTCTGGCGATTGGGTTGGCAGGTTCCCTGACCCTGACCCGATTCCTATCGAGCCTGCTCTTCGGCGTGACTGCAACCGACCCGCTTACTTTTGCCAGTGTTGCCGTCGTGTTGGCGATTGTCGCTCTTGCGGCATGTCACATTCCCGCGCGCCGAGCCATACGCGTTGATCCGATGGTGGCGCTGCGATGTGAGTAAATGAGAATCGCTCCCACATCTTGAATATTTCGAATGATTCTTTCTGTTGCTGCGGCGCAGCTCGCCCTTCTGCTCCTCAGTGTCGCGCTGCTTGCTTGTTACATTCCGGCGTGGCGCGCGATACGCGTCGATCCGCTGGTCGCGCTTCACTATGAATAAACTCGCGATCCGTAATTCGTTTTTTCCAAAGTGAGAGACTCACTCCAACGAAATAAATACGGATCGTCCTGCTGTTGAGATTCGTCGCGGCGTGCAGAACATTCTCAAGAAGCTGGGTGAGAGACAGCGATACGATTCTTTGCCCTGGATCAACGCTGCGTCGGCCGCCCCGGAAGTAGCGCAGTTAAACTAGGGGTCAGATTTCCAGACGTCAGTCACTGGACAGGGCAATTGAAATCTCTACGATGTTTGTCGTTTGCGACAGAGTCATGACCAAGACCCTCGAACTCAGCCTCGCCGAGCGCATGGCGCGTCTCGGCACCGAGACCGCTTTCGAAGTACTGGTGAAAGCGCGAGCGCTGGAGGCAAAGGGCCGCGACATCGTCCATCTTGAGATCGGCGAGCCCGATTTCGATACTCCGGAGAACATCATCTCGGCGGCTACCGACGCTCTGCACAAAGGCTTCACTCACTACGGGCCTTCGGCCGGCTTGCCGCAGCTGCGCGAGACAATCGCTCAGTACGTGAGTGAGACGCGCAGAGTAGAAGCAAGCCCCGAAGAGGTGGTCGTCGTCCCCGGGGGTAAGCCGATCATCTTCTTCACCATACTTGCGCTCGTTGAAGAAGGGGATGAGGTCATCTATCCGAATCCCGGATTCCCGATCTACGAATCGATGATCAACTATGTCGGCGCGAAACCGGTGCCGATCCGGTTGCGCGAGGATCTGGATTTTCGTCTCGACGTCAATGAGTTCGCCGGCCTGATCAACAACCGCACAAAGCTGATTATTTTGAATTCGCCGCAAAATCCTACCGGCGGCGTGCTGGAGAAAAAAGACATCGGCGGCATCGCGCGAGCGATCGGCGATCACAACATCATGGTGCTGAGCGACGAGATTTACAGTCGTCTTATCTTCGAAGGCGAGCACCACTCCATCATGTCGATCGATGGGATGAAAGAGCGCTGCATTTTGCTCGACGGATTTTCCAAGACATATGCCATGACCGGTTGGCGTATGGGTTACGGCGTGATGCGCGCCGATCTTGCGACACACGTCGCCCGTCTGATGACTAATTCGAACTCGTGCACGGCGAGCTTCACGCAAGTCGCCGGCATCGAAGCGCTCCGCGGACCGCAAGCGTCAGTCGAGGCGATGTGCGCCGAGTTCAAAAAACGTCGCGACGTGATGGTCGCCGGGCTCAATAAGATCAAAGGTTTTTCGTGTCGCTTGCCCAAGGGCGCGTTCTACGTTTTCCCCAACATCAAAGCGACTGGGTGGCCATCGAAGAAATTGGCCGACGCCCTGCTCGACGACATCGGCGTCGCTGCGCTGTCTGGGACCGCCTTCGGCGATTTTGGCGAAGGCTACTTGCGATTCAGCGTCGCGAACTCGATCGAGAACATCGAGAAGGCACTCGATCGTGTCAGCGCCTGGGCAAAAAAAAATCTTTAAAACACGGAGCCGGGAGTAGGTAGCTGGGAGCATGGATTACGGGACAATGACTTCGCCAAGGTATGTTCATGGATATGTGCACGGAGAAAACCAGCGCTTGTTTGACCAGGCAAATACGCTAGCCGAATTGCTACATCACGACACGGTCTATCCCGCGGATAGCCAAGTCTTGGAAGCGGGTTGTGGAGTAGGCGCACAGACGATCATCCTGGCAGAACGCAGTCCCAAGGCACGTTTCGTCTCAGTTGATGTTTCTCCGGCGTCTCTTGAAGCTGCTCGGGCTTCTGTTGAGCAACACGGCCTATCCAATGTTGCTTTTCACTTGGCAGACGTTTTTCATCTGCCGTTTGAAGCGAATACCTTTGATCACGTTTTCGTGTGCTTTGTCCTAGAGTATCTGCGACAACCGCTTGAGGCTCTGGCACGATTAAAGACGGTATTAAAGCCTGGAGGCACAATCACGGTTAGTGAGGGAGATGATGCATCCGCCCATTTTTATCCGGAGAGTAAATATGCCCAACAAACGATTGATTGTTTGGTGACGGTTCAGGCCAGTCTCGGCGGTAATGCGCTGATTGGGCGTCAACTCTATCCATTGCTTAAACTGGCGGAGTTCCAAGACATTCGGGTGACGCCACGACCGGTATATGCCGATGCAAGCAGGCCAGAATGGATCGAAGGCTTCACCAAGAATACCTTTACGGCGATGGTGGAAGGAGCCAAAGCCTCAGCGCTCGAGCTTGGATTGATAAATGAGGCGATATGGGCCCGCGGCATTGCGGATTTGCATGCCACGGCGAAAGAATGTGGCACGTTCAACTACACTTTTTTTAAAGGCGTAGCGATCAAACCGCTGGGTGCCCGCGCGAAGAAAAACTTCCAAAAGAAAGAAAAGTAGGGAGTAGAGATTAGAAAACTTCCTGCTTTCGTGCATTCCTGAGAGATTCTCCCGTAGAAATATGAACCTACAGGTGTTCGTTGCGCTTGCTGAAATCGTCAGCGCGTTGGCCGTAACGTTAACGCTGATCGCACTGATCATAAGCATTCGGCAGAACACCAGATCCCAGAAAGCTCTGGTCGTAGATTCGCTCGCGGCGGCCATTACCTCAATCAATGTTCCGGCAATGGAGTCTCCCGTCCTTGGATCCGCCCTATCTAAAGCGACGGCGGATTGGGGTTCGGCTACCCGCGAAGAGCGCATCGTGGCACACTACTTTCTGTTTTCTTTCTTCAAGTTGTTAGAGAACGCTTGGTACCAACAGAAAGCGGGAATTCTTGATAAGACGCAGTGGGTTGGATGGGAGACAATACTTCGAAAATACTACCATGCTGATGGGGTGCGCCGGGCCTGGTGGCCAGGCCGCAAAGATGCGTATTCGCCAGAATTTCAAAAGTTTCTTTCGGGAACAAAGCCGCCGGACGAGCTTGGCAGCCTAAACGAATTGTTCAATCACGTTCCGGATGATGGCTAACGACAACGAACGTTTTCGCGTTTTTGCAACTTCGCGTATCGGCGATTCGGCCGAGAACCGTTTGCGCCAGCGCGGCTATGAGCTCGAAGTTTTCCAAGGCCCCGAGGCGCCGCCGAAGAAGCTTATTATCGAGAAAGTGAAGAGCGGGATCGATGGTTTGATCACCACGCTCCGCGATCCGATCGACGCCGAGGTTTTCGACGCAGGAAAAGGCACGCTCAAAGTCGTGGCGCAGATCGCCGTCGGCTTCGACAACATCAACCGCGCCGATGCCAACAAATACAAAATTCCGTTCACGAACACCGCCGACGTACTCACCGAAGCGACCGCCGAATTCGCTTTTCTCATGCTCGGCATGCTCGCGCGCAAGATGTGGCAGAGCGAGCGCCTGGTGCGGGATCAGAAGTGGCCGTCGTGGCACCCGTTCCTGCCGTTTCTTGGCGACGAGGTCACAGGCAAGACGATTGCCATCATCGGCACTGGACGCATCGGCCTGGCAATGATCAAGAAATGCTCGGGTTTCGACATGAACATCCTGTGCTACGACCCTGCGTATCACAATGACAAGTACATCGCCTCCATCCAGGAGCTGATGAACCTGCGTCACGCCAAGGGGATCCAGAGGGAGAAGACCTCGATCAAGTACGTAGAATTCGAGGACGCGATGCGCGGCGCCGACTACGTGACCATTCACGTGCCACTATTGCGCGAAGGCGAAACCGACAAGCCGACATACCACCTCATCAACGAGAAGACGCTCAAGCTAATGAAGCCGACCTCGTATCTGGTGAATAGCTCACGTGGGCCGGTCGTGGATGAGAAGGCGCTCGCCAAAGCGCTGAAGGATAAAGTCATCACCGGGGCGGGGCTCGACGTCTTTGAGAAAGAGCCGCTTCCACCGGATTCGCCCCTGCTCGATCCCGAAATCGCCGATCGCTGCCGTGTTTTTCATCACTTCGCCAGCGGCGCGCAGATCACCCGGCTCGATGTCGATCCTGATAAAGGCATGGCCGGGCGCACTGTCCAAGGACTGATCGACGCGCTGGAAGGGAACTACGGCGGCGACCCAACAAAGATGCCATACGTGGTGAATAAAGAGGCGTTCACCCCTTGAGATAATCCGTGCCGAAATACTGCTACGTTTACATTCTACGCTCCCAGGTTGATCGTCAGCTTTACGTCGGTTTGACGCGAGATTTATCGGCACGGCCTGAGGCGCATAACGACGGACGTGTCACCTCGACAAAGAAACGCCGTCCATTTGAGCTTGTATATTGGGAGGGTTGTCGAAATGAGAGCGATGCGGCTCAACGAGAGAAATATCTGAAAACTGCATGGGGAAAACGCTACATCAAAAATCGTCTTCGCCGTTATCTCACAGGGTAAAGCTCAGAATTAGGAATCAGAAAGTCGAAAATGGGGTCGCGCCGCTCGTTACGACATATCTGGAGATGCAGTCGCCGGAGCAATTGCGACCAAAACGCGTTGATCCGCGGCTTCAAGTTCGCGAACAAACGGAGCGCAATTGGCGCTTCAATCGCGATCTCTACTTTCGTGTCGGTGAACAGTGGGATTGGATCGACAAACGATCGTGGACGGATGAGCAATGGAAGCATTACGCGGCGGGGCCGGAGCTGCGAACATTCGCGGGGTACTACGAGGACGCGCTCGCCGGCTATTACGAATTGCGTCGTGACACGGAAGGCGGGGTCGAGATCGCGTACTTCGGACTGCTACCTGAATTTATCGGCCGTGGTTTGGGCAGCCCGCTGCTAACGAGCGCGATAGAAGAAGCATGGTCCCGCCGTCGCGGGATCGCGGCCAAGCGTGTCTGGGTGCATACGTGCAATCGCGACCATCCGCAGGCGCTCGCGAATTATCAGGCGCGCGGCATGATCGTTTACAAGGTCGAGGAAAGGAAAAGTACGAAGTAGGTCCGCCTCCGCGCGAGGCTACCGCGCGACTAGGAGGTCGCCGGCCAGGAATAAACCTTTTCAGTCGAAGCGGAAAATCGGGAATCCCTTCCGGCGAGCCTTGTTTCTGACTTAGCTTCTTGAGTGCTTGCTGCGCATCACGGCGAATTTTGCCGCGATACTCTTTGGTATCGGTCCACGACGATACTGGACCTTGGTGCGCCTTCGGTCGCGAACTGTTCGGCGATCTCCGCGCCAATTCCTTTCGACGCACCGGTCTCCACTACAACTTTTCCATTTGGTTTTCCGTTTTTCATTTTTCGTTCTCTTCCTTGATCAATCCTAATCCAAAACCGGACGATGTGTCATTCTCGGGAAACTTTCTTTGGTCTTCACGCCTCGGCACAATACGGCAGGCTTTGCTCGACAAGTTCAATCAGCTCCGAGCCGCTTGTTGGCTTCGGCAGAATCCGGTGTCCGTAAACGCGGCGGCCATCCTTCGCCTCTTCATCTGTGATCAGCGAAGTGAGGAAAACGATCGGCACGCCATGCAGCGCCCAATCCGCTTCGAGTTGCGCCGCGACTTCGATGCCGTCCGCCTGCGGCATGATAAGATCGACAAGCACGAGGTCGGGCTTGAAACTGCGCGCTGTTTCCAAGGCGCGGCGCGGATCGATCACCGTGCACGCGACATATTTTCCGCTTTGATCGAGGAGTAGCCGCGCACTGCGCGCGAACTGCGAGTTGTTGTCGACGATTAGGATCCGTGGCTTCTCGTTAGATTCGTCAACAAATTGTTCGTTCATATTTGCTCCCACTCTTTCACGATCACTTCGGTCGTGTGCGGTTGTGAAGGATTGTATTTGTTCGCTCATGTCGTTCGATTCTCATCAGGCCGGGATTGGATCAATTGCTCCACAGCGTGCATCGCCTTAGCGGCATCGGGCCCTTCAGCGCGGATCCGCACTGTTGCTCCCTCGGGCGGGTCGAGGGTGATAAGCTCGAGGACGTTTCTGCCGTCAACCTCCTTGCCGTTATAAGCGACACGCACGTCGCAGCGAAACCGGGCGATGGTGCGGACGAATCTCGCTTCCGACCAGACGTAGCGCTGCTTTTTCACAGTGACGTCTTTTTCGAACTTCTCGGTTCCATTTGTTTGATGGGGCGCGTGATTCGACGGCGCCGCCATGTGTCGTGTGATTGCTTCAATTGTTCTGCTCATATTTTTCTCCGTTGATTGTCAGGCCCAGACGTTTAGGGATTTCGTTTGAATGTTGTTGTCCTCACGCGTGAACTCAGAATTCTCATCTACGATCAGAAGGCGCGAGTTACTGTTAGTTGATTCGGCTGGTGTGTTCATTTCTCTGCGCCTCCTTCAATGGACCGCAAT
>DASXNN010000035.1:0-15840 GCA_036495045.1 Candidatus Udaeobacter sp. | reverse complement strand
TCCTTTCTTCACGGTGAAATCGACTCTCTTGCCGTTGTCGTCGATTTTACCGGTGCCAAGAGCGACGACTTTGCCTTCCTGCGGTTTTTCCTTTGCGGTATCGGGAATAATGATCCCGCCCTTTTTTACTTCCTGCTCTTCGATCGGCTGCACCAGCACCCGATCTCCAAGCGGTTTTACATTGACTGCTGCCATATGTTTTATTGCCTCCTTCTGGTTTTCGGTTTGAGCCGGCGACTTGTCGATCCTCCGACAGTCACCGGCAGAATTGTTTTTGCTTACTTCTTCTTGTCTTCGTCCACGACTTCGAATTCCGCATCGACAACGTCGCCGTCGCCGCCCCGTTTGCCTGCGCCTTGTTCGGGGCCCGGGCGTGCGCCAGCTTCAGGCCCAGGTTGTGGACCCGCCTGAGCACCTGGCCCAGCTTGGGCTGAAGCCTGCTTGTAAAGCTCGGCGCTGACTTCCTGGAATTTGTTCTGGAGATCGTCGTATGTGCGTTTCATCGCGTCGGTGTCGTTGCGATTAATCGCATCCCGCACCGCGGCGATGGCATCCTCAACAGATTTCTTTTTGTCGCCGGAAATCTTATCGCCGAGTTCTTTCAACTGCTTCTCGCACTGGTAGGCGAGCATGTCGGCGTTGTTCTTGATCTCGATCGCTTCCTTCGCCTTTTTGTCCTCGTCGGCGTGCAGTTCGGCTTCGCGTTGCATCTTCTCCACTTCCTCTTTCGAAAGTCCGGAGCTGCCGGTGATTGAAATCTTCTGTTCCTTACCGGTACCGAGATCTTTCGCCGAGACGTGCAAAATGCCGTTGGCGTCGATGTCGAAGGTCACCTCGATCTGCGGAACGCCGCGCGGGGCGGGTGGAATTCCATCGAGATGGAACGTGCCGAGATTTTTGTTGTCCCGCGAGAGCGGACGCTCGCCCTGCAATACTTTGATTTCCACGCCGGGCTGATTGTCGCTGTAAGTCGAAAAGATTTGCGACTTGCGAGTTGGGATCGTCGTGTTGCGCGGGATCATTGGCGTGGCTACGCCGCCGGCGGTTTCAATCGCGAGCGTCAATGGCGTGACGTCGAGTAAGAGCACATCTTTGACTTCGCCCTTGAGCACGCCGCCTTGAATTGCCGCGCCGACTGCGACGACTTCGTCCGGGTTCACGCCTTTGTGCGGCTCCTTGCCAATAAGTTTGCGCGCCGTCTCGATTACTTTCGGCATGCGCGTCATGCCGCCGACGAGCACCAGCTCGTTGACGTCGCGCTCGGAAATTTTCGCGTCGCCCAGGCATGCTTTCACCGGCGGGACCGTCCGCTGAACCAGATCATCGGTGAGCTGTTCGAGCTTGGCGCGCGTCAACTTCTTCTGAATGTGCTTCGGCCCGCTGGCGTCGGCCGTGATAAATGGCAGATTGATTTCGTATTCCTGGGAACTTGAGAGCGCGATCTTCGCCTTCTCGGCTTCCTCTTTAATTCGCTGGATCGCATCCGGTTGCTTGTTTAGATCGATGCCGGTGTCCTTTTTAAATTCGCTGACGATCCAATCCATGATCTTGGCATCCCAATCGTCGCCGCCAAGGTGCGTGTCGCCATTGGTCGCCTTCACTTCGAAGACGCCATCGCCGATTTCGAGAACAGAAATATCGAACGTGCCACCGCCCAAATCGTAAACCGCGATTTTCTCATCTTTCTTTTTGTCGAGACCGTAGGCGAGCGACGCGGCTGTCGGCTCATTGATAATCCGCAATACTTCGAGGCCGGCGATTTTGCCCGCGTCTTTTGTCGCGTTGCGTTGTGAGTCATTGAAATACGCCGGAACAGTAATAACCGCCTGCGTAATTTTTTCGCCGAGTTTGGCCTCCGCGTCGGCTTTCATCTTCGATAAAATCATCGCGGAAATTTCCGGCGGCGAAAACGTCTTGCGCTGGCCGTTCACTTCCACCTGCACATGCGCGTCGCCATTCGCCGCTTTGACGATTTTGTACGGGACGCGGTGCTCTTCCTCATGGACCTCGTCGAACTTGCGGCCCATGAAACGCTTGATTGAGAAAACGGTGTTAGCCGGGTTGGTTACAGCCTGACGTTTTGCAGCCTGGCCGACCAGTCGCTCACCACTTTTCGTAAATGCAACTACAGAAGGCGTTGTGCGGGCGCCTTCTGAATTCTCCAAAACTACTGGGTCGCCACCTTCCATCACAGACATGCAGGAATTGGTGGTGCCCAAATCGATACCTAAAACTTTAGCCATAAAATGAAAACCTTTCTGGTCGAGAGATCGACCTACCGCTTTCTAGCAAGCGGCACGCCACATTCAACCCATCTGAACTAACTACCTGATAATCAGATGATAATGCATATCGCATGTCCATCTCACACCGGTCTGAACGAGACAACCCGTCTCGGTCTTGCGCCCTCTGGACAGTGCTACCGAGCCACTGCGACGCTCTCTTGCGTGCCCGCCGTAGACTGATTATCTCGCTACGTCAGCCCCGTCTCGCATCCCAAATAAAGCAGCGCTTTTTTATTTTCGCAAGACGCCAAAGGCGATAATTTCGTCCGTGCGCCAATATCACGACCTTCTCCGGCTCGTCCTTAAACGGGGCCAGCCGCGCGCCGATCGCACCGGCACAGGGACACTGTCGATCTTTGGTGCGCAGGCACGGTTCGATCTGCGAGAGAATTTTCCGTTGTTAACGACAAAGAAACTCCATATCAAATCGATCATTTACGAGCTGCTTTGGTTTTTGCGCGGTGACACGAACGTTCGTTACCTCAATGAACATGGCGTGACGATCTGGGACGAATGGGCTGATGAAGCAGGGGATCTCGGGCGCGTTTACGGCGCGCAATGGCGCGATTGGCGCGGCGAGAACGGTGTGCGTATAGATCAGATCGATAACGTCATTACGCAGATCAAAGAGAACCCGCAGAGCCGCCGATTAATCGTGAGTGCGTGGAATCCGGCCGAGATCAGCAAGATGGCGCTGCCGCCGTGTCACGTCCTTTTCCAATTTTATGTGCAAGACGGCGAGTTGAATTGCCAGCTTTACCAGCGCAGCGCCGATTTGTTTCTCGGCGTGCCATTCAATATCGCTTCCTACTCGTTACTGACATTGATGGTCGCCCAAGTCTGCAGTCTACGGCGAGGCGAATTCGTCCACACGTTTGGCGATCTCCATCTCTACCAAAATCATCTCGAACAGACGCGGGAGCAGCTTTCCCGTGATTGTCGCTCTTTGCCGCGAGTGCGGTTGAATCCCGCGATCAAAAATCTTCGGGACTTCCGTTTTGAAGACTTCGAGCTAATCGGCTACGATCCACACCCGGTAATCAAAGCGCCCATTGCGGTGTGAGACTTCTAATCCGTACGCGGGTTGAAGTAAGTTATGAAGCTGTTGTGGAAAATCGGCTGGGCTATGCCGATTCTGCTCTTAACGCTCGTACAAGTTTTCGGACAGAACCCCGGCACTTCAGTTGAGATCGATTTGGAGGAACAAACCGCTTATCTGCTTCAAAATGGTCGCCCGGTTCTGGCGACGCCGATTTCGAGTGCCGGTTACGGACATCTCACCGAGAGAGGCTCATTCAAAATTCTCGACAAAGAGAGAAATCATTACTCGAGCATGTACGGCAAAATTGTAGATGCCCGCGGAAACACGATCGTGGCTGATGCGGATGCGGACATGCGCGTCCCTCCGGGAGGGAAATTCATTCCTGCACCAGTGCATTACTTCATGCGCTTCAGTGGCGCAGACGAAATGCACGCCGGGTATCTGCCAGGCTACCCTGCGTCACACGGCTGCGTCCGCATGCCGGAAGAATACGCGATTGAGTTTTTCAATTCTGTCAGCGTCGGAACTCCGGTGACTGTGTTTGGCCGGACACCGGTCGGGCGTTATTCCGAGCAATCGCGGTCCACGATGCTGAGGCGACGCAAAGGATTTTGCCGACCCGCGCTTCGGCCCGCCTTTCGATCCGCGCTTTGCTCCGCCGTTTTGGTGGCGATGAGTTGGGGGCAGGCACGGCTGCCACTAGAGAAAACCGAACGCCACGGAATTAGATCTTAGGGCCGCTGCGCGGGCGACTTATCAATGTTCGCGCTGGCTGTTTTGGGTCCGCGCGAAAGATCAACAAGATCGCTTAAGATATTTACTGTTTCATCGCGCTCGGGATCAATGGCCGGTTCTTTGGCGTCGTCCCCGCCGCCGATGTCGGGAATCAAATCCGAATCTGCATCTGGGGCGGCCTCAGGAACAACTTTCTGGGGAACTCCGCTTTTCTTCGCCTCGGCCAGCTTACCGGGATACATGATCAGTTGAAGATTCGGTTTATCGACGCTGTCGAGCGTCAACCGATAAATTCGCGGTTCTTCCTGATTCCGCGCGAGACGCTCCTTCGAGCGCAATTCCTTGCGCACCTTATCGTCCTGCAGCTCTTTTTTCCGGACATCTTCATTCAGCGAAATTCGGTTGTCGTCGATCTTGTGACGCAATCGATCCATGTCCTCCATCACGTAATGGAATTCGGGATCGTTTTTAACCCGCTCTTCTGAGCGGCGCTTCAATTGATCAACAAAAAGCGGATGCGTGTCGGACCATTTCGTATATTTCGCCTTCGGCACCTCGTCGTAAGGCAGGCAATTCTTTAGCGCGCCTTCGCCAAATTCGGGCAGATCACTCAAGCTCGGCAGGACAATATCGGAGGCCACACCGTGGAGCTGGGTTGAGCCGCCGGCGACGCGATAAAATTTTTGAATGGTCAGTTTCAACGCGCCGTCTTCGTCGGTATGGCTACCCAGCAAAGAGGCGAACCGGCCGATTGGGAGAATGGTCTGCACCGTTCCTTTCCCGAAGGTGTTCTTGTCGCCCACAATTACCGCGCGCCCATAATCTTGGAGAGCAGCCGCAAAAATCTCGCTCGCGGACGCGCTCTGCCGGCTGGTCAAGACCACCAGCGGCCCGGAATAGGCGATACCGGAGTCGGGATCGGACGAAATTCTGATGCTTCCGTTGTAATCTTTTGTCTGCACGATCGGGCCCGATTTCAAAAACAAACCAGTGAGGGAGAGCGCTTCCTCCAGTGATCCGCCGCCGTTTTTCCGAAGATCGACCACCAGGCCGGCGACGTTTTCTTTCTTAAGCCGCTTGAGCAGCGCGAGCACATCGCGGGTGGTGCTTTTCTGATGCCTGTCCATGTCCGCATAAAACGATGGGAGGGTCAGCCAACCGAGCTTTATCGGATCGCCATTCTCATCTTTCCTGATAATAATATCGGCGCGCGCCTCCTGATCTTTCAGCTTAATCTCATCGCGCACGAGCTCGACATTTTTGCGACGGGAAGGATCGGTCGCGTCCGACGGGATCGCGAGCAGGCGCACGTGGGTGCCTTTCTTGCCTCGGATCATCTCCACTACTTTGTCCAACCGCATCTCACGAACATCGACATATTCGGCCGAACCCTGCGCCACGGCGGTAATTCGGTCGCCCACTTTCAGCCTTCCATCCACCTGGGCGGGGCCGCCAGGAACGAGACTCTCTATTTTGGCGTAGCCATCTTCCGTGCGAAGCATGGCGCCAATTCCCACCAGGGAAAGGCCCATGTTAATGCTGAAATTCTTCATGTCAGCCTTGCTCAGATACTCCGAGTGCGGGTCGTAGGTTTGGGCAAGCGCATCGAGAAAGAGCTTTACTTGTTCATCCTTGTCTTCCTCGTGAACAGTGCGGGCCAGGCGATCATAGCGGCGTGCGACCAGTTGGGGAGCAGGCTCGATCGGATGCTCGCTTAGATGTTCCTGTAACAGCTCATTTGCGATACGACCCCGCCAGAGCTGATCGGCTTCCGCCTCATCTTTCGGCCAGGGCGATTTTTGGCGGCTCAGCTCAATAGTGGCGTCGTTTTTAAAATCGATCGGCTGCTTCAACAGCTCCTTTATTTTCGCGACCCGCTCGTCCACGCGCCTGGCATAGAGATCGTAAATTTCGTAGGCCGGTTTTAACGTGCCGAGAAGAACGTCGCTGGCAATTGAATTCCCATGTTTGGCATTGAGCGAATCGACATCTTGCTGGGTAAAAAAGAGATGGCTGTAATCGAGCAGCTCCAGGTAAGTCTGAAGGAATTTCTTCGAGACTGCTTCGTTCAGCTTCTGGCGCGTGTAATGGCCTTCCTGCAAAAGGTTTCCGACCGAGACTGCGATCGTTTCCTTGGATGCCGCCGGGGCTGGCGGCGCCGCAAGGGCGGAGACAAAAAGAATGGCGCAAAACGCGAGTGACCGTTGGAAAGATGATTTCATCGATGAAAAAGCGGTTTCCCACCTTGGCAGAGTTCAGCGTGAAACGCAAGATAATGAGACAAGATCGACATGCAGGACGTGAGACACCTGAGCGTTATGAACATTCAAAAAATGCGGAAAACCCCTTTGTAGCCGCCCCGAATTTTTTCGGGGCCGGCCCGACGGCTCCTCTGCAATATATTTCGGCACTCGCGGTTGCGCTGGCCGGGTTCAGCGTCCCCGGCTAGAGTGACGGCGATGATTTACGAGAGCTTTTGTGGCGGGATTTTCGAAACGAATTGCTATCTTGTTCAAGCGCCGGAAGGCCGGGTTCTTTTCGACGCGCCCGATGGAGCTTGCGCGTGGCTCGAATCGCGCGGTGTCGATCCAAACCTTTTGCTATTGACGCATGGCCATTTCGATCACATCCCGGATGTGGCCAAAATCAAACGCCGCTTTGGTTGTCCGATAGGTTGCCATCGGCTAACCGCGCCGATGATCTCCGATCCGGAATTCTTTCGCGGCTTTGGATTCGAATTGGAAATTGAACCGATCGAGCCCGACTTCTTCATCGAAGAAACGCCTGCAGGAAAATTTCTCGGCTTGGAAATGCAAGTGCTTGAAGTCCCTGGACATTGTCCCGGAAGTCTTTGCTTCTTCTCGCTCAAAGACCAATTGCTTATCGGTGGAGATGTCCTCTTCGCGGGCGGTGTTGGTCGTGGGGATCTTCCCGGCGGCGATATCGATCTTTTGCTCGATGGCATCAGGAAAAAAATATTTCCGCTCGGCGACAATGTGACAGTGCTCCCCGGACACGGACCACCGACCAAGATCGGAACGGAGCGCCAGACGAATCCGTTCGTCCGCTAAAACAAACCAGCTGCCTCGACTTCGCTCTACCGGGAAATCATTTCACCGAGCAGCGCCTCGAGCTCGTGCAGACCTTCGATTTGTTCGACGACGGAACGCAAAGAGGTCATCGCGGCCGGCACATATTTAAGAAAATGCTTGTGCCCTTTCACGAGTCCGAGAAAACCGTAAGCACCAAGCGCCTGCATCAGGCGTTGCATCGCACACAATCGCAGGATGTCATCGAACTCACCGCTAATAATCCGGCAATTTTCGGACTGTCGTTCCCTGTAGTAACTAATCAATTCAGTTCGCTCGGCGCTGGAAAGATCGACATATGGATCAAAAAACAGCGACGCCAGATCGTATTCCGGCAAGCCCGGGCGCATGCCTTGAAAATCGATCAGGTAAGCCAGGGTGTTGCGCATGATGATGTTTTGCGACTGAAAATCGCGGTGCACTAAAACTCTCGGCAAGCCCGCCAGACGTTCCGCGATTTCTGGTAATGCCGGCAACGTGGCGAGTGCATCGAGCTTTACGTTGTCTATCCCAAAATAACGGCCCAGACAATTTTCAAAAAAATAATTCTGCTCCCAGACATAAAGCGCGGCGTTGAATTCAGCGGGCAAATGCTCCTTCATTTCGACGCAGACCGACTCCGGCAAAGCATGAAGCTTCGCAATTTGATCGAGCGCCGATTCGTAGAACGCGCGACGGACAAACCAGCTTTCGTGGCGATAACTGTAAAGATCGCTCTCGCCCAGATCTTCGATCCAGATCAAACCTTCCGCTGGATCATGAAAATAAATCTTAGGCACCCGAATGCCATGCGCGTCGAGAAAGTTCGCGATCTGGACGTAATGCCGGTTCTCTTCGCGTTCCAAGTTATATTTCACCAGGATAAGCGTCTGATCCGGCGAACAACGGATCCGATAAAATTTGCGGTCTGATCCGCCCCTGTTTATCGGCGCGATCTTTATTTCCGCGACATCGAAACGCGGAAAATGCTTCCGCGTTCGTCGAACGAGCAAGTTGGTCCTCATAGCGCGGTTTTTAGATGTCGATGTTGCGATGGATGCCGCTGACCTTTCGATTGGCGCGGACAATACAACCGTGCAGGCGGCTTTTGGAAGCAATTTCTGCGTTTGGCCACAAAATTGTGTCCTCGATGCTGGCGTCGTCGCCCACGCTGCAATCGGTACCGATGGAAAAAAATCCGGAAAGCTGCGTGCTCGCAGCTACGATGGCACTCTTTGCCACACGAACCGGCCACTCCGGGGTGTCTACATACGGCGGTCGCCAACCGTCTGCGATCGCACGATGAACTTCCAAATATTGCGCGCGCGAACCGATGTTGAACCAACGGTTCTCATTTAAAATCACGCCGCCAATCTTTCCGCCTTCGCCGATCCACTGCGTGACAATTGGAATAAACGAGATCTTCGTTCGCGTGGGAATGCGCTCGAAGATTTTCCGACTCCACACTGAGACGTTTGCGAAATCATAGTTGCCAGGGTGGCCATATTTATTTCCGATATCGAGAACGCGGCCATCATCCAGAGCGACGTCCTGCCCCAGACCGGTCTGTCTCAGGGCAAGCGTAACGTCGTTTCCGCCGCGGAAATGCTCGTCAATCAACGGTTGCAGATCGATGTCCGTGAGAACGTCGCCGCTGTAAACGATGAACGGCCGAGACTCGAGATACGGCTCGATGTTTTTGATTCCGCCGCCCGTTCCGAGCAGTTCCGGTTCGTGCACGAGCCTCACCGGCCGATCCCGATAAGCCCCGTCCGCGAATGCGTTCGCGAATTGCTCCGGCAAACGATGCGTGTTGATGACGAAAGATTCGATGCCGATGCCGATCAGATGATCGAGCGCGAAAGTGATGAGCGGTTTCTGGAAAATCGGCACCAGCGGCTTGGGCAAATCATCAGTCACCGGACGCAGCCGGGTTCCAAGACCCGCGCCCAAAACGAATGCTTGCGTGATCGTGGCCATCAGCGCCTTGTGCTCTGTTGACCGTCTGCTAAAAATTTCCCCATGGCGGAAGAAACCGTTTGGCGCGGCACATCATCGCAATGGAAAAACTTTGGCGTGTACATTCTATGCGCGCTCTTTTGTTGGCTAATCGTGCCGATCTTTATTGCGCTGGCGCGATATCTCCAAACGAAAAATAAAGTTTATGAGCTGACGACAGAGCGGCTGAAGATCACCGAAGGCGTTTTCAGCAAAGTCACCGACACGCTCGAGTTGTATCGGGTCAAGGACCTCGAGACCCGGCAGCCATTTCTTTATCGCACGTTCGGTGTGGAGAATGTGCAATTGAATACTTCGGACGCTTCGTCGCCATTTATTTTCATCGACGCCATTCCATGCACAATCGGGCTTGGTGACAAATTCGGAACCAGGTGGAAGCGATTCGTGCCCGAGAAGGCGTGCGCGAGATCGACGTCGAATAACCGCAGTCATGCCTGCATCGTCGGTGGCGCGAATCTCTCAATCGCTACCTCAATCGGGTCTCGCGGTCGGGTGGTGTTTCCAACGATTCCGTGATACGAATCTTCTTCACGACGAGTTCGTCGATTTCCAGTCGCTTAATTTTTGCGCGACCAATTGCGACCCGGCCGATTGCAACCGCGCCCAAAGCAACAGCGCCAATGGCCAGTGAGCCGACAGCCAGCGTTCCGATCGCCTGCGCTGCAACTGCCAACGCGCGGATACTAATTGGCGCGAGCTCCTTTTCTGTCTTGTCGATCTTGCTGGCCATCATCTACTCACTTGCCCGGTGCAGACTTCACTGGTAGGAGATTCTGCACGATGCGGCTTTTATCCGAGCTCTTCCTCGAAGGCAAGCGGATTGGGCCAGAAAAACCCGTAATTAAGGCGGGGATTTCCCCGCCGAATTCTCGTTAGATGGTAAACATCGCGCTCATGGGATTATATGTGTTCGGAGTGATTTTTCTGATCGCACTCGTCGGCATTTTCGATGCACTCGATAAGCTTATAGAGCACGCTCCCGCTAGCGGTGGCTCAGCTCCATCTCGTTAGGAGGTCTACCTCCCATGCTTAGTGTTATTGCAAACCAACCGATCGACGTACCGACGCGCGAAACGCTCATGTTCCTTACATCGCGAATCCCGCTCGGGGCGGAGATTCTCGAGGTCGGGTGTGGCGAAGGGCACGTCGCGGGCGAGCTTTTGAAACACGGTTATCACGTGACGGCGCTGGATTCAGACCCAGAGGTTATCGCAAGGGCTCAGGCGCGAGGAGTTCCCGCCATGGTTGCCTCGTGGCCGGAGTTCGGCGGCAGCGCTTCTTTCGATACTATCGTCTTCACTCGTTCGTTGCACCACATCAGCCCATTGCGCGAAGCGATCGGTCGCGCCCGAGAGTTACTAAACCCGATGGGATCGCTGCTTGTTGAGGATTTCGCGTTCGAAGACGTCGACGAATCAACCATTGGTTGGTTCGCGAAGGTTGTACGTGCCAAACAAGCAGTGGCGCTGATCACTCCGATTGCAGATCAGCTCGTAACGGACCTTCTCTTTTCAGCGGACGTGATGGACGCGTGGCAGCGCAATCGTGGGCACGACCTGAATTCGATGGCGGCCATGAATGAAGCGATCGCCGAGCGTTTTGTCGTGGTTGAAACTTGGTCGGTCCCGTATCTTTATCGCTACCTGATTCCGGTGCTTGCGGAGACTTCGAAGGAGGCGGCGTTTGTAAACGAAGTTTTTGAACAGGAAGCCCTTTTAGGACAACGCAGCCGGGGCGTGCTCCTCGGGCGACGAATCGTCGCCTCGCTGCGAGCCAATGAAATGCAAACTCCAGGCTAACCAAGCGCTCCAGCCAACCGCTGGCCGGTAAGAAAATTACATAAGTGAAAGTAGAAAAATCATTTTGACCACAACAGCGTTTGCTCGATTCATCGGAGCTAGGGAAATGGAAAGGAAATGAGAAAGCTCGCTCTCGCCAACGGTGGCTCAGCTCCTTGTCGTTACGTCAACTTGAATATGTCAACCAGGTTATGAACGAAATGAATCCTTTCGAAACATCGCGACAAATCTCAGGCGGATATTGTCTTGCGCGTGCTGTTCACGTCCTTGCCGAGCTGAACGTGGCGGATGCGCTGGGAGAGACGGCGCCGTCCGCTACTCAGCTTGCAGGAGCGGTCGGCGCGGACGTAGATGCGCTCTCGCGGATTTTGCGCCTAGCTTCTGCCCACGGGGTGTTTGAACAGAGAGCCGATACCTACCAGCATTCACCCGCTTCGCGGATGTTGCGAACCGACCACCCCCGGTCAATGCGCGCCTTTGTGCGGATGTTTGGACTGGCCATCAATTGGGATACTTATCGCGAGCTGGAGTATTCGGTTAAAACCGGACGCCGAGCGATGGAAAAACTCTGCCGGAAGGAATCTGGAGTTACCTCGGAGGGGATCCCGAAGCAAACAGCATCTTTAACGCGGCGATGCTGGCGAAAGCGCAGGGACAGATCCCGGCAATTGTTCAATGCGGTAATTTCTCGCGATTTAAAGTGATCGGTGATATCGGCGGAGGACGCGGCCATCTTCTCGGGGCGATACTCGAAGCAGCCACCACCACGAAAGGCATTCTGTTTGATCTGCCGCGTGTAGTGAACGAAGCAGCTGACCTCGGTTCATCGCGTTTAACTCTTCAAGGCGGTGACTTTTTCAAAGATGCTTTGCCGAAATGTGATGCCTACATACTGATGGAGGTTATCCACGATTGGCCAGACAGGGAGGCCGTAAGAATTCTTCAAGCAGTGCGTCGGGCGGCGCCGCCGCGAGCGGCACTCTTCCTTATCGAGGCGATTGTCCCAGAAGGTCCTCAGCCAGACTGGTCAAAGATGCTCGATATCCACATGCTAACGCTGCTCGGCGGGAAGCAGCGGACTCTCAAGGAATATGACGCTCTGCTCAGGCAAGCTGACTTTGAATTTAAGGAAGAGATCGACACGGGAACTGGTATTTCGATTATTGAGGCGCTGGCGGAACAGACCTAACCATGCGATGGAGCCGACGGCGAGCCGGTGTTATATCTAGTTTCTCATGACTTCGTTTCCTCATCCTGCTGCGAAGCGCGCCCCTCGCTGGCCGCAGCTCATGTTTGTCTCGTTAGATCATGAACGCACCAAGTTTTAACTGCAATCCGCAGCAGAATCCCACACCGCCATGACACATTCTCTCCAACTTCGTTTCGTGATAGCGCTCGTCGTGTTCGCAATCTCATCTCTAAGCCGCGGAGCAGATTCCACGGTGCAGGCTAACGATGAGAAGCCCATTCGCGCCTTAGTCGCAGCAATGGGCGAAGCTTTCGCCAAGCTCGACGCCCATGCCTTTTCCATGGTCTTCCACGAAGATGCTGATTTCACAAACGTCTGGGGAATGACCGCGCATGGACAAAAAGCGATCGAAGAGTTTCACCAGCCACTCCTGGAAGGCGACGGGGCCGGTCCTATCCCGTCATTTAAACATGCTGAGCTCAAGGTACTGGATACGCGAATTCGGTTTCTCCGGCCCGATGTGGCATCGGTGGATGCTACCTGGATCCAGACTGGAGCGGTGCAAAACGGCCACGACATGGGGGTTCGCAAAGGACTGCTCATGCTCATCGCGACAAGGCAGGGCGACGATTGGGGTATCGCAGTCATGCACAACATGGATTTACCTGTGACGAAGTGAGGCATTTAACGCGGCGCGCCTTTCGGAGCTGTGGCTGAGTTCGGTCTCGTTAGGCCTGGCCCCATGGACGGCCATGGAAATTAATGGTGCGAGGCGAGGAATATGATGTTCGCGATCAAAGCCGAAGTTAGCGATCCACAGGCGAAGACGTTCGCGTTCAGCGCGCAAAAGACGATGTATGGCGGCAAGCACATCGCCAAAGGCGATACGATTTTCGTCTTCGCGAGCGAGAACGATGGCGGGCCAGGTCTCATCGCGAGCGGCGTCGTCACCTCGGCCAAAGCGATCGCAAAGAAACGCGGGATCGCCCGACAAACGCCGCGCCTGAGCGCCGCCGTCAGACGCACCGCGCTCGCGAAGCGGCGCCTGGGGCGGAGCGAGCTCAAACTTTTTTCCGACTGGAACGACGGTCGACCCGAGACCGAGCTCAATTTCAAATTCTATCGTCAGGCAACGAACAAAATTGCCGGCATCTCGGATGAAGCGGCGGCGTTCCTCCGCGGATTCTTTTGACGAGAGAATTTCGACATGAACGCGATATGGCCTAACCAAGCGCTGGAGCGAACGGCTGGACGGCGTACTGAAAGGCTGAAGGATGAATCATGAAGGATGAAGTGAAAGCAGAGCTCGCTCTTGCCAGCGGTGGCTGAGCTTGTCGCTCGTCAAGACTACCCGATGAGAGCGGTTGACGGTTACTTCGTGATCAAGCCGGAAAATCTCTGTTGGAGGCCATCAAACCTGATGAAAATCCCGAATGCGGATTTTCTTGAGCGCACGAAGAGCGAGATTCTCGGTGCGCGGCTCTGGCGGCTTCCGCCAAAGAGTGCTAACACCCTGCATAAACATCCTAGAGCTGAGGAGTTTTATTTGTTCTGGAGGGCGTTGGACGGATTCGCGTCCAGGGCGAGACGTTGACAGTGCCAAAGTACGGCGGCGTTCTGGTCGGTCCGCGACTGCTGCGCCAGGTATTCAACGACACTGATGACGAGGTTCTCCGGCTGATTATCGGATCCCCAGAGAAAGAATTCGAGCCGGGCGAAACATACGACCCAAAAGCGTTCTACCCGATCGATCCCAAGCAGCAACCGACAGAATTGAACGGCGTCGCTTGGCCACCGAACAGCAAAGCGCGCTCTCGCCACCGGTAGCCAAGCTCTTCTCGGTGGATGTCAGAACGGCTATCGTTTTAGATAAAGTGTGCGCGTGCCGAAATCGATAATGCCGTGATGCCGGTTGAGGATTTCGCCGCCAAGCAGGCCGGCGACGGGTGGCGAACCGCGCAGTAATCCGTCGTGAATCAGTCCTTCCAGATCGATAACGCCCACTTCCTTGCCGATAATATCCACTGAGCCAACCGAGAGTTTGCGAATCCGCGCGATCCGCACGCCGCGTTCTTTCAGATTCACGGCGGTCGAACTAAACGCGGTCTCGCGCGTTGCGATTCGCATCCGCCGAACGAATGAACGGTGCAACAGCGTGGCAAACGAACCGGTATCGACCATCAGCCTGGCGGGCTCGCCGTTAATCGAGCCGTTGACGTACAAGTTGAATCCATCGCTGACCTGAATTGGCACGGCTTGGAATCCGCGCCGATCGAAACCAGGCGTGCTGTCAACAACATCCGGATCCATCTTCAAGATGAGCAACCCGCGCTGACAATCCAGCACAGCTTTGGTCGGGAAAAGAATATCGGCCCCGATGATGCCGTCGATTTCCTGTTCATCGAGCAACCGCGCGGCGCGAGTAGACCCGCCAAGATCGACAACGACCACCGGTTCGTCCACCAGGCTCAACCCGCCGAGCCGCAGCTCACGGGCAATGGCCACATTATCGAACGCGCCGTTAATCTGAATCCGGGCGGGCAGGTTCGATTTCGCCGTAATTTGCGTGAGCCGAAAATGCTCGCGACGATCTAAAGCGATTGCACTCACCGGCGCACCGCTATCGACGCCGAGCCAGGCTGGCCTGCCATTAATGTAAGCGCGCACGACCAAATGATTTTGTCGCGAACGGACCAGCGGCAGTGCTTCAAATTGGGGTAGCTTGGAATGACGATCCCCACGCGCCGACGATAGAGCGCCGAAAATGGCTGGAGCAACGAGTAATCCCGCGAGAAAAATCGACGCCGCTTTTCGCGCCAGAGGAAAATGATTCGCTACGGACACGGGCGCGAGAATAGCATGCTTTCACGCAACGCCAAAACATTCCGTTTCAGTGGCGTTAAGGCCGCTGAAAACTCGCTTTGAGAGCGAAGATAATTTTGGAAACGGCCGATCGCCTGGTTATTCAGGCGGCTCGATCGCGCGACTCTTCCCCGAAGCGATCTGAGAGACGATCTTTACTGCTGGTGCTGGCCGGCTACGCGGCACAGAAAGCCGCGGACAGCGGAAACGCGAGCAATCGCTGTCCACTCTCACCGCAATTTGCGTAGCAGAAATTCAGGCCCGAACTCGAGCCCACCGAAACGGTGTTTCCATTTTCTCTGTCTTACGGTGTCGTTGGAATTGCGCGCGAGCTAGATACAGGCTAAAGCATGGGCTATCCATGAAATCAGTGACCCGTTATATCCTAGTTCCGTTCTTATTCACAATCGTCGATATCTTCGCCATAGCCGCAAGCGCGCAAGACATCGTAGTGGGCGAGTTCGCCTCGCTCACCGGCAGTGAAGCCACTTTCGGGGTCAATTCGAGTAACGGCGTTGAGTTGGCAAAAGAGGAAATCAACAACGCTGGCGGCATGCTGGGCGGACGCAAAATCAAGATCATCATCGAGGACGATCAATCCAAACCGGGTCAACCTTCAGCCGCGGTGAAAAAATTGATCGCGAGCGACAAGGCCGTTGCGATCGTCGGAGAAATCGCCAGCTCACGCTCACTCGAAGCCGCGCCGATTTGCCAGGAAGCGAAAATTCCCATGGTGTCGCCGGGTTCGACCAATCCCTCCGTAACGGAAAAAGGCGATTACATTTTCCGTGTCTGCTTCATCGATCCGTTCCAGGGGACCGTCATGGCGAAATTCGCTCTC
>DASXNN010000034.1:0-13515 GCA_036495045.1 Candidatus Udaeobacter sp. | reverse complement strand
CGGAGCTGCCGGAACGGTCGGGAGCATCTTGCTAAGATCGACGATTGGCTTGGTCGGTGGCGCGGCCAGCGTCGTTTTTGCCGTTCTATTGCTCATTTTCGTGTTGGCCAATCCCCGGCCGCTTGTCGCCACTTATCTGGCGCTCGCGCCTGATCGTTACCGCGAGCAAGCGCACCGCACTCTCGCACGACTCATGCGGCAAATGACTGCATGGGCGCGCGGCGTCGCCATCAACGGTTTGATCACTGGCCTTTCCATAGGCACAATGCTTTGGCTGATCGGCGTGCAGCCGGCGCTCATTTTCGGGGTGTTCGCGTTTCTCGGTGAGTTCCTTCCCAACATCGGCGCGTTTCTTGTTTCCATTCCGATCTTGCTTGTTGCGTTAAGCCTGGGCGCAACAAAATTCTGGCTCGCACTCGGCGTCATCGTGTTGGTTTACCAAATTGAACTGAACGTTCTTGTGCCGGGTGTGCTCGGCAAAGAGATGCGATTACATCCGGTCAACATCTTGTTTTTCACCCTCGCGACCGCCACAATGTTCGGGCTTCTTGGAGTGTTTCTTGCCGTTCCCGCAGCGGCGCTCGTCCAGATTGTGATCGACGAGTTCTACCTGCGGCCGCGCAAGCCCGATTATACCGCGATCGATCGCGAAGCGGCGGCTCTAGTAGAGGGAAAGAACTGACATTAACGCCGTGCTGATCACGTTTTCTTGTCATTCCGAGCGGAGTCGAGGAATCTCTTACTGATGAGGCTTAAAACTGCGCTCGCTTTTGCGTTGTCGATCTTCGCGCTTGCTGCGCACGCCGAAAAAATCGCGCTCACCGGCGGCACGTTAATCCGTCCCGGTGCTGAGATTGAAACTATCGAGCCGAATATGAATAGCACCCTTGTAATCGACGGTGATCGCATCGCCGCGATTAGTCCGAAGGTTTTGCCGCCGCATACGCGCGTGATCGATTGCAAGGGCAAATTTATTTTGCCGGGCTATATCGACACGCACATTCACTTCTTTCAGTCGGGCGATTTGTTTACGCGACCTGATGTTGTCGATCTAACCAAAGTTCGGTCGTACGCGGAGGAAGTCGCATGGATCAAACGCAATTTGCCAGACACATTCGCACGCTATTTGCGCAGCGGAATAACTTCAGTTGTCGATGTTGGCGGGCCGTTTTGGAATTTCGAGGTTCGCAAGATTGCAAACGCAGCCGCAAAAGCGCCGCGCGTTGCCGTCGCCGGGCCGTTGATCTCCAGCGTCTCGCGACCGCAGCTCGATCTCGGCGATCCGCCCATAGTCAAGATCGACACGCCGGATCAAGCCCGCGAGTTCGTGCGCAAGCTCGCCGCCCAACATCCCGATCTCGTGAAGATTTGGTACATCGTCGATAAGGATCATTCGGTTGACAGCTTCCGTCCGATTGTCCGCGCGACGGTCGAAGAAAGTCACGCACACAACATTCGTGTCGCCGTTCACGCGACCGAACTTGAGACTGCGCGCGCCGCGGTTCAAGAAGGCGCCGACGTGCTCGTGCACAGCGTCATCGATAAAGAAGTCAATGACTCGTTTGTGAAATTGCTGACCGATCATCACATAATTCTGTGCCCGACGCTGGTGGTCTTCGAGCGTTACGGGCGCACGTTTGCAAACAAGTTAAATCTCACGCCGGAAGAAAAAGCGTGGGGTAATCCGGAAGTGATCGCTACGTTGGACGTGAGGAAAATTCCGCAAGATCAATTGCCTGATCGTATCAAAACCGCATTGGCAAAGCCCGATGACGCGCTTGATCGGATCAGGAAGGTTCATGAGATCGCTCTCAAGAATTTGAAGACCCTCGAAGACGCTGGAGTGACGATCGCCGCAGGCACGGACGCCGGAAACATCGGCACGATTCATGGGCCCGCGCTCTTCCGCGAGTTTCAGTTGATGCGGGAAGCCGGCCTCACGCCGATGCAGATCCTGCAATGCGCTACCGCCAATGCCGCCAAACTCTTCGGCGGAGAGACGGGCGCGCATATCGGCAAAATCGAAAAGGGCTATTTTGCCGATCTGGTGATTCTCAATTCGAATCCGCTGGACGACATCGCCCACGCATCCGACATCGAATCCGTGATGAAGAATGGGGTCATTTATGCTGCCAGTGCGCTCGTCGAAGCAAAGAAGACAGAGTCGCGCTAGCAATGGGACCGCTCATTGCAAAATCTTCTAAAATTCTGTGCGAACCGGGGCGGATCGGTTAATGTGCCTGCGTGGAACGGCGGACCTTTCCAGCGATTCTTCTCGCGATCATGGGAACGGCCGTTTCCTGCTGCCTGGCCGATTCGAGCATTTCAACTGGAACGAGCGAAGGCTGGAAGCTGGCCAGTAATTGTGGAGGCACCAAGCTCTACACTCGGCTGCGCACGAGTTCATTCCTGAAAGAATTCAAAGCGGTGGGCGAAATCGACGCCTCTTCCCGCGCCGTGCATAATGTGCTCGACGACGTTGTTGCTTACCCCGATTTTATGCCATTTATCAAGGAGTGCCGGATCATAAAAAGAGAAGCCGATTCCTTCTTCGCCTACCAGCGCCTCTCGCCAAGAATTGTCAGCGATCGCGATTATACTTTGCGCATCCGAGAGAAATCGTGGCCTGCGGCAGGCGGCTTTGCATATCTTAATCGATGGGAATCTGCTAACGAGTATGGACCTGCCGAAACAAAGGGCGTCCTACGGGTGAAATTGTGCGAAGGCTCGTGGCTTATCGAACCGAGCGGCCCCAACCAGACGCGCGCCACCTATTCCATTTGTACCGACAGCGGCGGCGCCCTGCCTGCATTTATCGCCAATGCGGCAAGCGAAATCGGGATCGGAAGGATTTTCACAGCGGTCCGGAAACAAGTGAAACTTGCGAAGTACAACGCGGACTAGGCCGGGCGCAATCTCCCCCCAGCGTCCGCTTGCTGTCGGTACAAAACCTCTTGCTCTGACTGTAAACCGGATTGAAATTTTTTATCTTATGGCTACACACCCCACGCAATACGCTCATCCGGAAGCTTTGGTCGAAACCGATTGGCTGGAGAGACATCTCAAGGACGACGGAATGCGCATCGTCGAGTCGAATGAAGACGTGCTTCTTTACGATACCGGGCACATTCCAGGCGCGGTGCATATTGATTGGCGCGCCGATCTGCAAGATGCGGTAATCCGCGACTACATTTCGCCGGAAAAATTCGCCGAGCTTTGCAGCCGCAATGGCATTACGCCGGACACGACCTGCATTTTTTATGGCGACAAGGCGAACTGGTGGTCGTGTTACGCGCTCTGGGCCTTTCGGTTGTTCGGCCACGAGAAAGTGAAAATTCTGAACGGCGGCCGCGACAAATGGAAAGCGGAACAGCGGCCGATGACGCGCGAGGTCCCGAAATATCCGCAGACAAACTATCCGGTGCCGAAGAAGCGGTTCGACAAGGAGATCCGCGCTTTTTTCGATGAAGCGCTTGCGCAAAGTAAATCCGGAAAACCGTTGATAGATGTGCGTTCGCCCGGCGAATACAAAGGCGAAATCACACACATGCCGGAGTATCCGCAGGAAGGTGTGTTGCGTGGCGGTCACGTTCCCGGCGCAAAAAGTATGCCCTGGAAAACCGCGACCAATGATGACGCCACCTTCAAGCCCGCAGGTGAGCTGGCCAAAATCTATCTCGATCAGTGTGGTGTAAAACCGGGCACGGACACGGTGGTTTATTGCCGAATCGGCGAGCGGTCGAGTCACACCTGGTTTGTGCTTACCTATCTGCTCGGGCTCGATAAAGTGCGCAATTACGATGGGTCATGGACGGAATGGGGCAACAAAGTTGGCGCTCCGATCGAGAAGGGCGCTTAAGTCTGAGATGAGCAAAGGTTGCGGCAAATTAGATGAGACGGGCAGCGCTGAAACCCGTTGCGACGAAATGTATCCGGCCAAGCTCAACAACATCATAAAGCTGTTCGAATCACTTCCCGAGGATGAGCGGCGCGAGACGCTGGTTTCCTACGCTGACAACGCGAAGAGGCAGGAACCGCGGGAAGGCGAAAATTTTAATCTTGTCGATGTGCGCAAGGATGAAGAATGCATGGATATGGTCGGCGTGTATCTGCAGGTCGATGAAAACGGCAAGGCGCACATCCGCATGACACTTGGGCCGGAAGTGCAGACGCTTACCCGCGCGATGACAGCTGTCCTTTGCAAAGGGCTGGAGGGTTGCACGCCCCAGGAGATTCTCGATCTGCCGAGCGATTTCGTCACCCGCATCGTCGGCGCGGAGCTGGTCCGCATTCGCAGCCAGACGATTTATTACGTGCTCACGCGCATCAAAAGCATCTGCAAGGTTTATCTGGACCGACAACGCATGGCGCAGGCACAGGTAGCGTAGCAGTGTTTTTGTCATTCTGAGCGGCGTCGAGGAATCTCTTGCTCTTAACAATGAGAGATGTCTCGACTTTCGCTCGACATGACGGAGGATCCCCGGCTCTGGCCCGATTCTAGATTCGGGCGTGAAGTTCGGCTGATTTGATTTATCATCCCCGCGCGCAGATGCCGCGGAATAACAATCTCAAAAAGATCCTGCTCATCGGTTCCGGTCCAATCGTAATCGGGCAGGGCTGCGAATTCGATTATTCGGGCGTGCAAGCCTGCAAGGCGCTGCGCGAAGAAGGCTATCAGGTCGTGCTCGTGAACTCGAACCCGGCGACGATCATGACTGATCCGGAGTTTGCCGATCGCACTTACATTGAGCCAATTACGGCAGAAGTGATCGAGGCGATCATGGAACGCGAAAAACCGGACGCGATTCTGCCAACCATGGGCGGACAAACAGCGCTGAATGCAGCGATGGAGGTGAACCGTAATGGTGCGCTCGCGCGGCATGGCGTAAAATTGATCGGCGCAAACGCGCAGGCCATCGCGAAGGGTGAAGATCGGCAACTGTTCAAGGAAGCAATGTTGCGTATCGGCTTGGAGGTGCCGCGCTCCGGCGTGGCCCATTCGCTTGTTGATGCAAACCGCGTAGCCGACGAAATCGGGACGTTTCCGCTTGTTATTCGCCCGGCATTCACGCTTGGCGGCATGGGCGGCGGGATTGCCTATAATCGTGACGAACTCGATGAAATCGCAGCGCGCGGTCTCGACCTGTCGCCAGTCGGTGAAATCTTGATCGATGAATCGCTCGTCGGCTGGAAAGAATTCGAGATGGAAGTGATGCGCGACTGGATGGATAACTGCGTGGTCGTTTGTTCCATCGAGAACTTCGATCCGATGGGCGTACACACCGGTGATTCGATCACGGTCGCGCCCGCGCAAACGCTGACCGACAAAGAATACCAGATGATGCGCGATGCGGCTTTCGCAGTCATTCGCGAGATCGGAGTTGAGACAGGCGGATCAAACATTCAGTTCGCGGTCAATCCGGCGAACGGGCGCATGGTTGTGATTGAGATGAACCCGCGCGTTTCGCGTTCGAGCGCCCTTGCTTCCAAAGCGACCGGGTTCCCGATTGCAAAAATCGCGGCGAAACTCGCGGTCGGTTACACGCTTGATGAAATCAAAAACGACATTACACGCGAGACGCCAGCGTGTTTCGAGCCAACGATCGATTATTGCGTTGTAAAAGTCCCGCGCTTCACGTTCGAGAAATTTCCGCAGGCGGACGCTACGCTGACGACGCGGATGAAAAGCGTTGGCGAAGCGATGGCAATTGGGCGCACGTTCAAGGAAGCGCTGCAAAAAGCGCTGCGCAGTCTGGAAATCAAGCGCTTCGGCCTAACTATGGACGGAAGAAATCCGCTGGCCTGGCGCAACAATGGCACTGAGCCGGGGTGGGATCGCGAACTTTTGGCACAAAAGCTAAGCTCCCCAAATGCAGAGCGAATCTTTTATCTCGCTGAGGCCTTCGCTGCGGGTTTTGGCATCGACGAAGTATATGATTTATCGAAAATCGATCGCTGGTTTTTGGAGAATGTTAAACAAATTATCGATGAAGGAGATCGCTTTGAAAGCGACAGCGCGCTTCACACCTGGCTGAGCGAGCAGGAGGGACAGAAGCAAATACCGTCCTCGAATTCGGCAGCCGCAAAATCGAGTGTTCTTCGGGCAAAAAAATTTGGATTTTCGGATGTCCAACTAGCGTGGCTGGGTGTCGGAACGGCGGATGAAACGCGGCAGCGACGACAACGGCTCGGGATACTCCCGACTTATCGCCTGGTCGATACCTGCGCGGCGGAGTTTGAAGCCTATACCCCGTATTACTATTCGACTTACGGTGATGAGAACGAGCGGCGCGAGAGCGGCAAACGCAAGATCATGATCCTGGGCGGCGGTCCGAACCGGATCGGACAGGGAATCGAGTTCGATTACTGCTGCGTGCACGCGGCCTTCGCGCTGCGCGAGCTCGGGTTTGAAACAATCATGGTCAATTCGAATCCGGAAACGGTTTCGACCGACTACGACACAAGCGACAAGCTTTATTTCGAGCCGCTCACCCTCGAGGACGTGCTCAATATTTACGATCAAGAAAAACCGGAAGGCGTGTTCGTCCAGTTCGGCGGCCAAACCCCGCTTAATCTCGCGAATGGATTGAAGGCGGCCGGCGTCCCAATCCTCGGGACACAACCAGAAAGCATCGAGACCGCGGAAGATCGACAATTGTTCGCGACCATGCTCGATAAACTGGGCTTGCGCCAGACCCCGAGCGGCTCGGCCGTGACTACTGACGAAGCGGCCGCAATTGCGAGCAAAATTGGTTATCCGGTTCTGGTGCGGCCTTCATTCGTGCTCGGCGGGCGCGCCATGGAGCTTGTCTATAACGAGGAAGATCTTCGGCGTTACATGACTAGTGCAATCGAGGTGACACCGGACCGGCCGGTACTTATCGATCGATTTCTCGAGGACGCCATCGAAGTTGATGTCGATTGCATTTCTGACGGGGAGGCCACCGTGATCGGCGCAATCATGGAGCACATCGAGGAAGCCGGTATCCACAGCGGGGACAGTGCCTGCGTGATCCCGACTTTTTCATTGCCGCAAAAAGTACTCGATGAGATTTCCGCAGCAACAAAAGCAATGGCTCGCGAATTGAAGGTGCGCGGCCTGATGAATGTACAATTCGCTGTGAAAGGCCACGACGTTTACGTCCTTGAGGTTAATCCGCGCGCGTCCCGCACGGTTCCGTTCGTAAGCAAGGCGATCGGCGTCCCGCTGGCGAAGGTCGCAGCAAAGGTTATGACCGGAAAGCCCTTGCGTGAGCTCGGATTTACCAGGGAAATCGTGCCGAAGCATTATTCAGTGAAGGAAGCAGTCTTCCCGTTTCTACGTTACGAGGGCATCGATATTTCGCTCGGCCCAGAAATGAAATCGACCGGTGAAGTAATGGGGCTGGATGTCGATCTTGGCCTTGCCTATGCAAAATCACAGATGGCCGCGCCGCCGCCTTTGCCCATCAGCGGGAACGTCTTCGTCAGTGTGAAAGACGCTGACAAGGAAGCTGTTGTGCCCGTCGTGCGTGAATTTGTAAAGCTCGGGTTCGGAATCATTGCCACCGCCGGCACATTTGAGACGTTGGCAGCGGCGCAAATTCCAGTGACGAAAGTTTTCAAGCTGCGGGAGGGTCGCCCGAACGTTCTCGACCGGGTAAAAAACGGCGACATCAATTTCATTATCAACACGCCGAGCGGAAAAATCCCGCGCGAAGACGAAGTGCGCATTCGCAATGCCTCTCTCGCGCAGCGGATTCCGATCATGACAACGGTGCGCGCAGCCGTGGCGAGCGCGAACGGAATCCGCTCGTTGCAAAAGCGCAAGGTCAGCGTGCGCAGTTTACAGGAGTACCACGCCGAAAAGTAACTCAAAATTCCCGGCTTGCTTTCTTCATAGCTTGCCAGCCAGAGGCTTGTGCTATTTTGTATCCGTGTCAGTCGTCGATTACTAAATTGTCGATCCTCGCGGTGGTACTGTTGCTCGGGTCATCGGTTTTGGCCGCGGACGAAAAGAAGGCGGAGAATCCTACGATGAATGCATCCAACGAAGTCGCGGTAATCAAGACAAGCGAAGGCGAGATGGTCGTGCAGTTTTGGAACGACGCAGCTCCGAATACGATCGAGAACTTCAAAAAACTGGCGCGTTCGGGTTTTTACGACGGCACAATTTTCCATCGGATCGTCAAGGGGTTCATGATCCAGGGCGGCGACCCAAATTCGAAAGATCCGGGCAAGGAAAGTAGTTATGGACAAGGTGGCCCGGGTTACAAAATTAAAGCCGAATTCAATGATCACTCCCACGAACGCGCCATTATCTCGATGGCGCGTAGCTCCGACCCGGATTCGGCGGGATCGCAATTTTTCATCTGTCTCGCGCATGTTCCGCGTCTCGATCATCAATACACGACGTTCGGAAAACTGGTCAAAGGCGACGACGTGCTCAAAAAGATCGGTGACACGCCTGTGGCCAGAAACAGCACGGGCGAGATGAGCCGGCCGACCAAGCGGGTGGTGATCGAAAGCATCAAGATCGTGCCGGCGAATTCGATCCGATAATCTTTTACCACGAAGATCACGAAGGGCCACGAATGGCAAAATGAGTTACATCTTCGTGAACTTCGTGTCCTTCGTGGTTTATTCCTGAATAGTGAAGGCGCAAATGACAAAGATCGCGCTCATCCAGATGCGGTGCGGCGCGGGGCCGGAAGAGAATTTTAAACGCGCGATTCAATTCATTCGCGATGCTGCGAAACAGGGCGCCCAGATCGTTTGTTTGCCGGAGCTTTTCCGATCGCAATATTTTTGCCAGACCGAAGATCACAAAAATTTCGACCTCGCGGAAACGGTCCCAGGAAAGTCAACATCCGTCCTTGGCGAACTCGCGCGTGAGCTTGGCATCGTGATCATTGCATCGCTTTTCGAGAAACGCAGCGCCGGGGTCTATCACAATACCGCCGCAATTATCAACACTGACGGCAAACTGCTCGGCAAATATCGCAAGATGCATATTCCGGACGACCCCCTTTACCACGAAAAGTTTTATTTCGCGCCCGGCGATCTAGGATTTCAGGCGTGGATGACCGCGCAGGGAAAGATCGGCGTCTGCGTTTGCTGGGACCAATGGTATCCGGAAGCCGCGCGACTCACCGCTCTGCGCGGCGCGGAGATTTTATTTTACCCAACAGCCATCGGCTGGCATCCGTCGGAAAAAAAGCAATTTGGCGCGGCCCAATATTCCGCCTGGGAGACGATCCAGCGCAGTCACGCGATCGCGAATGGCTGCTATGTTGCGGCGGCGAACCGCGTTGGCCATGAAGTCCCGCCAAGTGGCGGGAGCGACGGAATTGAGTTTTGGGGACAAAGTTTTATCTGCGGTCCCGATGGCGAGATCATTGCCAAGGGTTCGGTGGACCGAGAAGAGATTGTCATGGCCGACGTAGAATGGGATCGCGTCAACGAGCATCGGACGCATTGGCCGTTCCTGCGCGACCGGCGCGTAGATGCTTACGCAGGTCTGGAGAAAAGAATGATAGATTGAGTTATGGATTTGATGACGCTCACCGAAATCCGAAGGGCAGCGCAGAACGGCGCTGTCCCGGCTCGGGTGCATGTACAGGTGGAAAGCGCGGCGCCCAGGCTGACGCGCGAACAACAGCCATACTGCGAGCTTGTTCTTGCCGACGCCTGCGATCGCATGACAATGCGCGTCTGGAGTGACCATCCCGCCTACAGAGCGTGCAGCGCGCTCACGACAGAAAGTTTCATCGAGCTCTCCGGTGAGTTTCATCGGCATTCGCAATACGGACTTGAAGCGCGAAAGTGGACTGTCCGCCCGTTAATCGATCAGGAAAAAAGTGAATTGCTGCAAGGCCCGGCGGATTTGCGCGCCAAACAGGCCGCCGATTGGGAATTCATTGCGCAGACGATTCAGACAATTGCCGATCCTCGTTTGCGCGCGTTGTGCGAAATGTTTCTAGATGAGTGGGGCGACCGTTTCCGTCGTACTGCCGCCGCGCGCAACTATCATCATGCCCGCCGTGGCGGGCTGGTCGAGCACACGGCGCAGATGATGCGCGTCGCGAGAGGAATCGTGCCGTTGTATCCCGAACTGAATCTCGATCTTTTGCTCGCCGGCATTCTTTTTCACGACTGTGGGAAGCTCTGGGAAAACCAGTTGCCCGAGAATGGCTTCAACATGAGCTACGACGAACGCGGCGAGCTCATGGGCCACATTTCGATTGGACTCGAACTCGTCAATTCGCTCTGGCGAAAAGTCAGCACCGCGAATCCGAGTGCGTGGAAAAATCTTGTGCCCGCTTCGGAGGACGTTCGCTTGCATCTGCTTCACTTAATCGGCGCGCACCATGGCGAGCCGGAATTTGGTTCGCCGGTAAGCCCGAAAACGCCCGAGGCGATGGCGCTGCATTACATCGACAATCTCGATGCCCGTCTGGAAATGTTCGCCGCGGGATACACGACGGCGAAACCACTTGCCGCCCGGATTTTCGATCGCGTCCGGCCGTTACCGGGGAATCTCGTCAAACCGCTCGAGAAATTTGTGAATAGTGATCGGTGATCGGCGATTGACGTCGCTCGTCTATTGACCAGTCACAGATCACGATTCACCAATTCTCCGTCTCGCTTCGGTTAGATATTTCTCGTCGATTTCGAAGCCGATAAAGTTTTTCACGCCACAGCGTTGCGCGGCGACGGCCGAATTTCCGATTCCGAGGAACGGATCGAGCATCGTCTGAACGCGGGAAACGCCGTGAAGTTTGATGCACCATTCGGCTAACTGCACTGGAAACGTCGCCGGATGCGGTCGTTCCTTTGCCCGGCTTTGAATTGTTTCATAAGGAATGAACCAGGTATTTCCTCTGCATCGCAGATCGCTTCCGCGTGTATGTCGCCAGCGCGAAATATTGCTTTTGTCCTGATACGGAACGCCAGGCGCGAGCCGGTCAATTTCAACGCGACCCGTCTTCGTGAAGTGAAAAATGTATTCGTGACAATCGTTTAGAAATCGTTTCGAGCTGATGGGTTTGAAATGTCCAAATGAGCGAACTTCTACTTCTCGGTCCTCGATGCTGATCGATTTGATCCAGTGAATTGTGTTCTGCAAGACAAAGGGATCGCGTAGTTCGATTACGATTTCATGCGGCAGCATCGGGTTCGATGGTGCGGAGCCGATGTTGAGGAAAAACGATCCGCTCGGTTTTAGAATTCTTTGGACTTGTGCTGCCCATTCTCGACACCAGCGCAAGTACGATTGTCGATCCTCCCTGTCGGAATACTTGCGATAGCGAACGCCGAGATTATAAGGCGGCGACGTCACGACAAGATCGACATGCTCATTCGGGAGCCGCGACATTCCTTTGACGCAATCTTCCTGGCGAAGATCGAATTCGGTCATTGTCCTCTATTCCCATCGAGTGCTCTTGCGTACAAGAAAAATCGGCATTGCTGTCGCCCCGCCTTTGTGGGCGCGTTCGTAACAGCTCACAAGCCGTTGCTACAAGTTCCACATTCGCGAGTGCCGATAAATTCGTTTATTGTTTTGGAAATGGCGGACAAGCCTTCGAAACTGAAGATTGCCGATCGCGAATTCGCTTCGCGCCTGATCGTTGGCACGGGGAAATTCGCTTCAAACGAGCTTATGCGCGACGCGCTGATCGCGAGCGGAACCGAGCTGGTGACGGTCGCATTACGCCGGGCTGATCTTTCCGGTAAGAGCGATCCGTATGCGAACATTCTCGATTTTATCGATCCAAAACGTTTTCTTCTTTTGCCGAACACAAGCGGCGCGCGTAACGCCACCGAGGCGGTTCGCCTCGCGCGGCTGGCCGCAAATGCAGGCTTGCCGACGTGGATCAAGCTCGAGATTCATCCCGATCCACGTTACCTGCTTCCCGATCCGGTTGAAACGCTGGCGGCCGCCGAAATTCTGGTCAAAGAAGGATTCACAGTTCTCCCCTACATCAATGCCGATCCAGTGCTGGCGAAACGCTTGCAGGACGTCGGCACCGCTACCGTGATGCCTCTTGGTTCGCCAATCGGGAGTAACCGCGGAATCGAAACGGGCCCGCAGATCGAGATCATTATCGAACAGGCGACCGTGCCGGTAGTTGTCGATGCTGGACTTGGCGCGCCCAGTCAGGCGGCTGAAGCGATGGAGATGGGCGCCGATGCGGTGCTGGTTAACACTGCGATTGCCATCGCTTCCGATCCTGTTCGCATGGCAAAGGCATTTAAAAAAGCAATTGAAGCGGGACGCGAAGCCCGCGAAATCGGCCTGGCCGAAAAATTAGGCGCAGCCGCCGCGACCAGCCCGCTGACCGGCTTTCTGTCTTAACTCATCCGCGTAAATTTTCCAGGCGGTTGCAGCGCTGGATCCTTGGCATCCCATCGGATAAGGCACTCCTCAACAAATGATATGCCCCCGTTTCCTATCCCTAAACTTTCAGATTTGACTCCTCTCTTCCTTGCAGCGCCGGCAGGCCCCGATGCAACTGCATTGCGATAATCACAGGCTGCGTTGAGGGATTACCGATGTGTTTGGGTCACACCCCCTTTGCGGACCCTTTCTCAAAAAGCAATGGAATAAAACGAGGCCAAGCCGGTTTTTATTAATGGAAGGGAAAAGTGGGCGAAAACCAATTGCGATTTTTATGATCGATGGCGTGAGTGGCAATAGAACGCCGAGGGTGATCCGTGAATGTGAGCGCGCACACGGCTTGCCAGCGGGCGGTCAGATCCGGAGCGGACTGCTCACAACCATGAGCTTGGAGTAAGGACCAGCAACAATTTGGGTTTGCGTGATGCTCCGTGTGCGACTGGATCCAGAACCTTTAACCTAAGCACAGGAAAGAATGCAGGAACCGAATACCCGCAATGCAATCAACGATTAGTCAGATATCATACCCGAATCGCCAGGCGTTTTTTGAAAAGCTGGCACGAAGTTTACCGCCGCAGCCAGTAATAAAGATTAGAACGGCGCCTCTCCCCAGCGGAGAGCGCCGTCCAGGATCTCGGAATATGCGGAGAGCGGTACCGACGGAGGCATTAAGCACGGCGCAAAGAAGCATGGATGCGAGCCGGAGCATTTTATTGAAACTGGCTACGCGCTGCGACCAAGTTTGACAAGCTGAGACTTATGAGAACGCCGCTTCCAATCGTGATCCTCAAAGTTTTGGCGTGGTTCGCATATCCAGCGTTGTTCGCGTTGGTCGAGTTTGCGCGTTGTATCGAGAAACGGCGCTACCGAAGGCAGCTTCCGGCGTTGCGCCCGTGACTTCAAGACCGATCGCAGTTTACTACGAACATCCGGATTGGTTCCGGCCGCTGTTCGCGGAACTGGATGCGCGCCGCATCAGGTACGTGAAGTTGGACGCGTCCTGTCATTCATACGATCCGGACGCGGGGAGCGTAGATTTCTCGCTATTCTTCAACCGCATGAGTGCATCGGCCCACCTGCGCGGGAGCAGTCAGGCCATATTTTTCACGCAGAGTTACCTGACCTATCTTGAAACA
>DASXNN010000033.1:0-23181 GCA_036495045.1 Candidatus Udaeobacter sp. | reverse complement strand
TTTCGGCGCGGGCGCGGGCCTCTTTTTTTTGCACGTAGCCGATCATGGTCAGGATCAATCCAGCGAGCACGACGATGACAGCAATGACGATGAGCAACTCGATGAGGGTGAATGCCATTTTGTAGCAGCGCTTCTGCAAAGCGCCGACTCTGTTAGTTAGGCGTTTGACGCAAACGCCTCTACAGGTTTCACGCAAGATCGACAACGTACTCTTGCGTTTCACGAGTCAGGTCTGCTGTTGCAAGCCTTGGATGATGCTGATGAGCGGGGTGAAGAGCGCGAGCACAATCGTGCCAACAATGAACGCGAGGATAACGATCATGATTGGCTCGAGTGCTGCGGTTATCCCCGCCACAGCGGTGTCGACTTCGTCATCATACACGTTCGCGATTTTCAAAAGCATCTCGGGCAATTGACCGGTTTCTTCGCCGACATCGATCATGCTGATGACCATCGGCGGAAACGCTCGGCTCGCTTCCAGCGGTTGCACCATCGATTCACCTTCCTTCACGCTGTCGTGCACGTGGGTGATCGCCTTGGCAATGACAGCGTTGCCGGCAGTTTCGCGCGTGATATTTAATGCCTGCAAAATCGGAACACCACTTGTCACCAGCGTGCCAAGGGTACGGGAAAAACGCGAGATCGCCGTTTTCCGGATCAGGTCGCCAAAAAGCGGCAGGTGCAGCTTAAGACGATCGATCGCGGATTTTCCGCCACGTGTGCGGTCGAGGAATTTGTAAACGGCGCCAATAGCGACGATCGCACCGATCAATACGAGCCAATGATATTGCACCAGCCTGCTCACGTTGATAACGAAGGTCGTTACTGCCGGCAGCGGCCTGTTGCCGAGCATATCGTGAAAGATTGCTTCGAACTTCGGCACAATAAACACGAGCAGGAACCCCATAATCGCAAACGCCATGGTTATCACGATGACTGGGTAAACCATCGCGCTTTTGACTTTGTTCTTAATTTTAGCGGCTTTCTCCTGAAATTCCGCAAGCCGGTTGAGGACAACCTCAAGTACGCCACCAAGCTCGCCCGCTTTCACCATATTAACGTAAAGATCGTTGAAAATCCGCGGATGCAGAGAAAGTGCGTCGGAAAATGTATTCCCGCCCTGCACGCCGTCGGCGAGTTTGTTGATCGTGTTTCTCAAAACATTGTCACGTTCCTGTTTCGCCAGAACATTTAAACTTCGCAGCAACGGCAATCCGGAATCGATCAAGGTCGCGAGTTGACGCGTGAAGATCATCAGAACCTTCGCCTTAACTGTTTTGCGCTGGAAAAGAACAATATTGGTCTTCGTGCGTGGTCGCGTCGTTTGAGCCGTTTTCGCCGTGCGTCGGGGAATTTTTCCGTTAGGTCCGCTTTTGGCCTCCTCATAGACGCTCGTCGGAAAATAGCCGGCCTGCCGCAACTGCCCGATCGCCTCGTTGGGAGAAGCGGCTTCAACTAATCCACTCGCTTCCTGTCCCCGAGCATCGAGAGCTACGTAATTATATCGCGGCATAAACGGCTAGATGATAACTCTCCTGGGGCTGCTGTCGAGCTTTTAGGAAGAGATTAGCTGCCGCAGCAAATCACGTGTATTTAAGAACTTCCTCGATTGTGGTGTCTCCCGCGAACATGCTACGCAGTCCATCCTGACGCAGCGTCACCATGCCTAGTTCTACGGCCTTTTGCTTCAGGACGACGGTAGGTGCGCGCTCGTTGATCAATTCGCGGAGCGGATCGGTCATTTTCAACAACTCGTAAATCCCTTTTCGTCCCTTGTAGCCAGTATTGTTACACGCGTCACATCCTTTGCCGTAATAAAATTGCTTTTCGCCAATATCGCGACGCTGAATCCCCAATTCTGTCAGCAACGCCTCATTCGGCTGATAAGCCGTGCGGCAGTGCGAGCAAACGCTGCGCAGCAAACGCTGGCCGAGGACGGCCTCAAGCGTTGATGAAATCAGAAATGGTTCTACCCCCATGTTGATCAAACGTGTGACTGCGCCAGGTGCGTCATTGGTGTGCAAAGTGGTGAAGACGAGATGCCCAGTCAGAGAGGCCTGGACGGCAATTTGAGCCGTTTCAAGGTCGCGCGTCTCACCCACCATGATGCGATCAGGGTCTTGCCGCAGAAACGAGCGCAAAACACGTGCGAACGTCAAGCCGATCGCTTCGTTCACGGGCACTTGCACGATTCCTTCCAGATCGTATTCAACCGGTTCCTCCACGGTGAGCAGCTTCGAATCGATCGTGTTAATCTGGCGCAAACAGGAATAAAGCGTCGTCGTCTTTCCAGAACCGGTCGGCCCGGTCGCGATGAAAATGCCGTTCGGGCGATTGATCATTTCGAGAAGAAAATCGTAAACGTAATCAGGCATGCCGAGCGCGCCGAGATCGAGATTCACGATCGTACGATCAAGCACGCGCAGCACGAGGCTTTCGCCAAACTGGGTCGGCAAGGTCGAAACTCGAAGATCGACACTGCGTCCCGCAATGTATTTTTGAATCCGACCATCCTGGGGCAAGCGTCGTTCCGCGATATTCATGTTCGCCATCACCTTGACGCGCGAGATCACTGGCAGCGCGAGATGCCGTGGCGGCGGTGACATTTCGTAAAGCGCGCCGTCAACGCGGTAGCGGATTTTGAATTCGTTTTCGAAAGGCTCAAAGTGGATGTCGCTCGCACGGTCCTGGATTGCTTGATACAAGATTAGATCGACAAAGCGAATGATTGGCGTCGCGTTCGCCTCCGCTTCAACCGCTCCGGCACCATCTCCTTCTCGTAATTGCAAAAGCTCACCGGCTTCGCCGAGCTGTTTGAGAATCTCCTCCATGCTCGATGTATCCGCGCCGTAATACTGCTTGATCCGACCTTCGATTTGCTCGGCCGGTGAAACGATCACTTGAATATCTTTGCCGAGCGCGAAACGAAGATCCTCGACTGCGTGCAAGTCGAGCGGATCTACCAGCGCCACGCGCAGGCTATTTCCGCTGATTCCCACCGGTAGCGCACCGTGTAATCGGGCCAGTCCGCTCGGAATCAAACGCAAGATCTCCGGCGCGATTTCCCCTGCCGAAAGATCGACATATTCCGTTCCAAGCCCATCAGCAATCGTTTGATAAAAACCGCTTTCGTCCACGAAGCCGCCATCGACCATAGCCTGGGCGATCGATTTTCCATTCAGGTCCACCTCGGTCAGCACATCTTCGGCCTGCGACGGCTGCAAGACCTGCTGCTCGACAAAAAACTCGGCAACTTGCTTGTTATTCATGAATTTGTTGAAGCGTAAATCGCCTAGTTGACGTCGCCCATCGTAATGGAAATGACCTCTTCGGCGGAGGTCAACCCCGCCAGAACCTTGCGCACACCGTCTTCGCGCAGCGTTCGCATACCGAGCTCCCGGGCACGTTGTCGTAGCGCTAAAGTCGAATTGCGTTTGTTGATCATATGGCGCGCTTCATCGTCTATCACAAAAATTTCGAATATGCCGGTTCGACCCTTGTAACCAATTTGACGGCATTGCTCACAACCAATCGGTTTCATTACTTGCGCGTCGCGGAGTTGTCCGGGTTCAACCCGCAGAGCACGCAGGTCTGTTTCGGTTAGTTCCCCCGGTTGCATGCAGTTCTTACACAGGCGTCTGACGAGTCTTTGAGCCATGATGGCGCGCACCGATGAAGCAACCAGAAACGGCTGCACGCCAATATCGATCAAACGAGCAACAGCGGAAGGCGCATCATTGGTGTGGAGCGTGCTGAAAACAAGGTGTCCGGTCAGGCTGGCAGTGGTGGCAATACTCGCGGTCTCGAGGTCGCGAATCTCACCGATCATAATAACATTTGGTGCCTGGCGAAGGATGGAGCGCAGCGCTGCCGGAAATGTCATGCCGATCTCCGGATTCACCTGCACCTGGTTTATTCCATTCATCTGATATTCAATCGGCTCCTCGACTGTGATGATCTTGCGATCCGGTTTATTGATGTAATTGAGGCAGGCGTAAAGCGTGCTCGTTTTGCCGGAGCCAGTCGGCCCGGTAACGAGAAGAACACCGTCCGGAAGCTTGATCAAACGCTCGAAGATTTCCTGGTCGTCGGAAAAAAATCCAAGCTCAGGCAGACCGAACAGCAAGCTGGACTTGTCCAGCACGCGCATGACGATACTTTCGCCATGATTTGTTGGTATGGTCGAGACGCGAAGGTCAATCGGCTTCTTTTTGATTTTTACCTGGATACGGCCATCCTGCGGCAAACGCTTTTCCGCGATGCTCATGGAAGCGCTCATGATCTTGAGCCGGCTGATAATGGCTGATTGCAAGCGTTTCGGCGGCGCTTGCATTTCCTGTAATACGCCGTCGATCCGAAAACGGACGCGAAATTTCTTATCCATCGGCTCGAGGTGAATATCGCTCGCGCCCAAGCGGTGGGCCTCGATCAGCAACATCGAGACCATCCGAATGATCGGAGCATCTGTCTCATCGCCCCCAATTGCTTCTGTGCCGTCGCCGATTTCGAGACCAAGATCGATATCTGCACCGATTTTCTCTTGCAGGACGTCCGCGGCTTCGTCAGCCGTGCCGTAATACTTGATAAGCGCCTCGCGAATTTTCTGCGGACTGGTGCAGACCAGTTCGAGCTCTCGCTGAAGCAGAAAACTCAGGCTGTCGATGGTATCGATATCGAGGGGGTCGCCCACGGCAACAATGAGTCCCGTTTCACCTAAAGCCACGGGAATCACCTTGAACCGCCGCGCTTCTTCCGCGCGGATTTGTTTGATAATTTGCGGCGGGATGACCATGGATGAAATGTCGATCCAATCCATGTGCGCTTGCGCGGCCAGCGTGCGCGAAACGTCCGCATCGGAAACGATCCCGTCTTTGGTTAAACGATCGACAACGTTGTCTGCTCCATTTAAACGCGCGCGCGCGTCTTCAACCTGGGAACGTGTGACAAGTTCTACCTCTTGCAGGACTCGAAGGATGTAATCTTCGTTCTGTTGCACGATTGAAAAATGCGCGAGTCAGCAAAGAATCGCAAATCTGATCGGCCTATGGTTGCGATTCTCCTTTACCATGGCCAACCCAAAAGAAGGCGCGGCTGCTCGGAAAAAGGAACGATAAGCGACAAACCTGCTTACTCCACCGTCACGCTTTTGGCAAGATTGCGAGGTTTATCTACATCCCGGCCAAGCTCGACGGCCAGATGATAGGCGAGCAATTGAAGCGGAATCACGGTGAGTATCGGCATCACGCAATCGGGTGCTTCAGGCAGGGTGATAATTTCGTTGGCAATATTTTTAAGCTGGTTCACCCCGTTGCCGCTGGTCAGCGCAATGATCGGGCCCTTACGAGCTTTGACTTGCTCGATGTTATTGAGGTTTTTCGAGAAAACAGCATCGTCGGGGGCGATAAAAATCGAGGGCAGATCGCGACGAATTAGCGCAATAGTGCCGTGCTTGAGCTCGGCGCTGGGATGGCCTTCGGCGAACAGGTATGTGATCTCTTTCATTTTGAGAGCGCCTTCCAACGCGATCGGAAAATTGAATTGCCGGCCGAAAAAAAGCATCCCGCTAATATCGAGATATTTCTTTGCAATCGCTTTAATCCGATCGCTCAGCTTCAAGACAATCTCGATCTGGTCGGGCAATGCTTCGAGCGCTTCGATAATCCTGCTTCCCTCGGCAGTGGAAAGATTTCGCATTCGGCCGAAGAGCAAACCGATCAGCGTAAGGATGACAACTTGCGAGGTGAAGGATTTCGTGGCCGCAACGCCGATCTCCGGACCGGCGTGCATGTAAACGCCGCCGTCGCTCTCGCGTGCAATTGTGCTGGCGACGTTATTGCAAATGCCCAGCGTGCGAAAGCCTTTGCGCCTGCTTTCACGGAGCGCACCGAGCGTGTCGGCCGTCTCACCGCTTTGGCTGATTGCGAAAACCAATGTCTCCGGCGTCATCGGGGTATTACGGTGGCGAAATTCGCTCGCAAATTCGACTTCAGTGGGAATACTCGCGAGTCGCTCGATCAAATATTCGCCTACCCTTCCGGCATGCAGGGCTGTGCCACAACCAGTGAGAACAATACGCCCGACGTCACGTAACTGCGCTGGCGTCATGTTCAAGCCGCCCAGTTTCGCAGTGCATTCTTCCAGACTGAGGCGACCCCGCATCGCATCGCGCACCGAATCCGGTTGCTCAAAGATTTCTTTGAGCATGTAGTGGGGGTAAACGCCCTTTTTGATATCTTCGGCCGTAAACTCGACTTTGCTGACTTGATGATTGCCGCTTTCGCCGGCCAGCGAGCTGATCTCGAATTTGTCTCTCTCCACCGCGACGATATCAAAGTCATTTAAATAAACCGCATCGCGGGTGTAAGCGACGATCGCACTCACATCGCTGGCCAGGAAGTTTTCGTCTTTACCCACACCCAAGACGAGTGGACTCCCACGGCGGGCACCGATCATGAAATCGGGAACATCTGCATGGATCAGTGCGATGCCGTAAGTGCCGATCACCTGCTGAAGCGCCGCGCGAACAGCCTCGAAAAGTCGAGCTTTCTTCTGGTGGACGTCAACCGTACTAGCACACGACTCGTCGTAGAGCTTCCCAACCACGTGCGCAAGCACTTCGGTGTCAGTTTCTGAGCGGAAATTCGTATCGCCACCGCGGACAAGATCGTTTTTAAGCGCTTGGTAATTTTCGATTACCCCATTGTGCACGAGCGCAAGTTTTCCGCTGGCGTCGAAGTGCGGGTGTGCGTTTTCGTCGGTCACTTTGCCGTGCGTGGCCCAGCGCGTATGACTGACTCCGAACGAACCCGAAAGAGGCTGGTTCGCGATTAGTCTGGCGAGTGCCGCGATCCGCCCGGAACATTTGCGGGTCGCGAGATGCCCTCGATCCACGATCGCGACGCCTGCCGAATCGTAACCCCGATATTCAAGGCGCCGCAGCCCATCGAGCAAAATCGGCGTCGCTTCCGCACGACCAACATAGCCAACGATTCCGCACATGTTCGCATTCTAGTGGCGGCTGTCCTCAGCCGCAAGATTGGCTGGGCACAGGCCGAAGCGCGTCGACACGAGTGCCGCAAAAAAGTTGCTGGAAAGCGGCGACGCTGGGTTATTGATATTGTAGAAATGCAAACCCGGGCACAGGGCGATTCTCTTTTGAAGAATCCATCAGCCGCGATCCCCGCGCTGCCACCCGGGACAACTCAGCAGACGCTTGCCATTATCATGGGCGGCGGCGCCGGGACGCGTTTATTTCCGCTCACGAAGGATCGCGCCAAACCCGCGGTGCCACTCGGCGGGAAATATCGCATCGTCGATATTCCCATCAGCAACTGCCTGAACTCTGGGCTTCGCTCGATCTATGTGCTCACGCAGTTTAACAGTATGTCGTTACATCGGCATATCCAGGCGAGCTACAAATTCGACAATTTCTCCCGCAGCTTCGTGGATATTCTTGCCGCTCAGCAAACGCCGGCCGGCTCGCAATGGTATCAGGGAACGGCCGATGCCGTGCGGCAAAACATGCGCTACTTCCTCGAACGCTCATTCGACTATTACCTCATCTTGAGCGGCGATCAGCTGTACCGGATGGATTTTCGCGCACTCCTGCACCAGCACATCCGTTCGGGCGCCGACATTACGCTGGCCACCAAACCGGTCCATCGGCATCAGGTTTCCGAGTTCGGCGTTATGCGAAGCGGAGTCGATCGGCGGATTACACGCTTTGTCGAGAAACCGACCGAGGAAGCTGTACTGCACGAGATGCGGATCAGCCGGGAATTGCTGGGCGCAATCGGCGCGGATGAAGAAGCGGAGTTGTATCAGGCTTCAATGGGAATCTACATCTTCAATCGCAAGGTGCTTATCGAATGTTTGGAAAACGATCTGGTCGATTTCGGAAAAGATGTCATTCCACACTTGATCAAAGATCGACATGTAAGCGCGTTTATTTATCAAGGATATTGGGAGGACATCGGGACAATTCGGGCTTTTTATGAGGCGAATCTGGATCTGACAGATCTGATGCCGGAATACAGTTTCTTTGATACCGAGGCACCAATCTACACGCATCCGCGCTTTCTGCCTGGCAGCAAAGTCAATGGAGCCACGCTGCGCCAGGCGATCATTTCAGACGGATGCATTATTTCGGATGCTCATCTGGAACGTTGCGTGGTTGGAATACGCAGCATTATTCAAAGCGGTGCGACCATCCGTAACAGCATCGTGATGGGGGCCGATTATTTCGAGCAAGATCGAAGCACTGATTCCGGGCAACCGCCCATCGGCATCGGGCGCAATTGCGTGATCGACCGGACAATCATCGATAAGAACGCGCGCATTGCCGATGGGGCTGTCATCACCCCGGAAGGGAAACCGGCAAACTATGACGCAGACAATTACTTCATCCGCGACGGCGTAGTGGTAATACCAAAAAACGCAGTGATACCAACTGGCTTTTGGATCTAATCGGCTTGGTGCCGCCGGGTATCGGTGAATTCGTATCCGTGGCGGAAGGATAAATGTTAATGACGCGTATCGCTCGATCCGGTAGGTCCCAGAGCGGAGAGGTCAGGCGCCATTTCCCATTTTTCCTGCCGGTTCCAAGGAATAGCCGACTCGTTGCGTTCGTCCGGATCACTGACCAAACGAGGGGGGTCTTTCTGTGTTGCGCATGAGGCGAGAGTTATTGCCGACGCGCACAACAGAAGAGAGGCAATGTTTTTCCGAAGTTTAAGAACTAGTGCCAGCATAAATTACTGTGTCTCCAGGTTGCACTTGGACGCCACGCGCCAAACTGCTGCTGATGATATCGCCGATAGCGGTCGCGGGTTCAACCGAAGAAATCCGAATTTTTCCGATCAGCGTGCCCTCCCGCAAAACAAGCATTTCCGAGTTGGCCTCTAAACCCTGGCGAGCCCCGAGATTTAGGACCACAAAATTGTAGGCCTGATTGACGGCAAGGACAGTGCCGCGCACACCTGTTCTCCTAGGGCCAGTTTCTCGGCGCTTTTTCTCTTCTTGGATTTGAGTCGGGCGCCCCTGGGCAGTCTGAAGTTTTTCGGATAAGAAGGCTTTCTCTTTTTCCGCACTATCAAGTTGACGGCGCGCATCCTCGAGTTGCACCTGTAAATCCGGTGATGAGGCAGGGACGACTGGACTTGCCGCAGGTTTGGGCGCTTTCTCGGCTTCTTCGATTCGCTTTTGCAAGGAACCGATCTCGTTCTGATTGGCCTCCAGTTTCGCTTGCAACTCAGTCTTATCTTTCTGCACCTGCTTGAGTTCCGCTTCAGCTCTTGCGGCCTTACTTTCTGCTTCCGCGATTTTCGCTTCTCCCCCCGCTTCCGCGATTTTCGCTTCTCCTCCCACAACCGTCCTTTCACGGGTCTCGGGAGTCAGTTTCTGAGCCGCCCCACGATGCTCAGCCGCATCGCGGGCCGCATCTGCATTCGCCGCAATTGTGCGCAGCGTTTTCACCTTATGATTGTTGAGAAGACCGAAAATCGCCGCCAGCATCAACAACACGACGGAGAGTCCGATCAGGGTTTTTGGCGTGACCGCGGAGGTCGCCCATTTCGGACGCATCATTGAGTGTGTTGTTGTAACAACGAATGCTGCCAAAATGCAAATTCCGATTTCGATTTTCTGGAACGACTGGCCTCCATTGGAATTCAAATTCGGATTGCATGCCTCGATGTTTCAACCTATAGACGCGCCATGGGGCAGCAACATCGGGCACGAGCCAAACGTAAACGGCGAAGAGCATATTTGCAGCGCAAGAAAGCATCGCTGCGCGCCACGCATCGAGAGCGGCCCAAGCCAAGAGCGATGAAGCAGCCTCTCACGGTGGAATAACCATCACACTCGCTCGTGCGAAATTGAGTTCTGAGGCCTCACGCGGAGACTTTCACAATGCTGCAGCGCATGCGTTATTTAATTGTCGATGGACACAGCGTCATTTTCGCCTGGCCTGAGTTGCGCAAGATCCACGAAAGACGTTTCTCGCTTGCACGTGAGACGTTAACCAGGCAGCTGCGCGATTATCAGGATTGGACCGGCGTACGAGTAGTCATCGTTTTCGACGGCAAGGGCGCACAAGTCAGCACGACATCAGGCTCTGGCGACGTGCAGATCTTTTATTCGCGCAGCGGACAGACAGCTGACGCAATTATCGAACGGCTCGCAAGCAAATATGCGCGCAAAGTTGATTTGACGGTGGCCACCTCCGATTTCATGGAACGGCAGACAGTGCACGCTTCCGGAGCGAAGTGCATTTCTCCCAAGGCGCTGCGCGAAGCCATGGAAGAGGCGCGTTTGACGACTCGCCGCAAGCTCGTCTTATAGCCCGAGCTTTTTCTCGATCTCTTTTACCCGGGCAAAAAGTTTCCCGAGACGGTGGAGCCAAGCGATCTGTTGTTTGGCTTCGGCAATCGGAACGGCCGGATATCCAAACCAGACGCCTCCCGGAATGCTCTTGGAGACGCCGCTTTGCGCCGCGATCACAGTTCCATCAGCGATTTCGACATGACCCACAACGCCGACCTGCCCCGCCATTGTGACGCGTTCGCCCACGCGCGTGCTGCCTGAGATACCCGTCTGGGCAACGATGATGGAATTCTTCCCAACGACGACGTTATGCGCGATCTGCACCAGATTGTCGATCTTGACACCTTGCTGAATCCACGTCCGGCCAAAACGAGCCCGATCGATAGCCGTATTCGCCCCAATCTCGACATCGTCGTCGATCTGAACAATTCCGAGCTGCTGGATTTTTTCCTGGCGGCCGTCGACCACTTCAAATCCAAAGCCGTCCGCGCCAATGACCGCGCCGCTATGGATGATCACACGCGAGCCAAGGTGGGTGCGCTCGCGGATCGTTACCCTCGGGTAAATCACGCAAGCCGGTCCAATTATCGTTTCATGACCAATGTAGCTCCCTGTCCCGATCACAGTGCCATCACCGATCCGCGCAGCAGCTTCGATGACCGCATGCGGTTGGATTGAGACGCGTTCTCCGAGTTGGGCGGTTGGATTGACAATCGCGCTTGGATGGACACCAGCCTCGAACGCGATTGGGTTTGGAGCGAGTTTGAGCACGACTTGCTCGAAGGCTTTTGTCGGATTTGAGACGCGAATTTGCGCGGCTGGAATGGCCTCGGAAAAATCAGAAGGAACAAAAACGGCGGAGGCGCGCGTTTTACGCAGGGCTCCCGCATATTTTCGATTCGCAAAAAAACTGATTTCCCCGGCGGTTGCTTCCGCGAGCGACGCAGCGCCAGTGATTTTCAGCGCCGGATCTCCGACCAATTCACCGTCGAACATCGTGGCCAATTCTTGAAGAGTGAAAGTCATTATTTCAATTGCGAGCACAGTAGCACAAGCGTCTCGCTTGTGATCTTCATTTCGCTCGCCGCGTCGAGCGCTACCCTTTTCACGCTCGCCCAGGCCACATCGAGCTGTCCCTTCGAACCGGGCTTTTCACTTTTGTGCGCTATAAAATCTGCGTAATCCTTGTAAAGCTGAGCAGTAGTGACAATCATATGTTTAGGAGGAAGATATGATCTAACCCGCGCGTGGCGGACGAGCACAAAACGTAATTCCAAAATCCTAAATCGAGATTCGAAAAATTTAGTTTCCGTAGAGCCCACACGGCAACATCATCTGACGAGCTCCCTCATGAGAATCGTTGCGCTTGCGAATCAGAAAGGTGGCGTCGGTAAAACGACCACAGCGGTCAATCTTGGCGCCGCGCTGGCCGAGCTTGGCCATCGCATTTTACTCATCGATCTTGACCCGCAAGCGAACGCGACGAGTTCGTTTGGGTTGCAGGGAGCGGATGGAACCAGTCTTTATGATCCGTTACTTGGCGGCGCGTCCATTACAGAAAAAATCCTGCCTACTCAACGCGACGGTCTCTTCATCGTGCCCGCCGATATCGATTTGGCTGGTGCCGAAGTGGAAATTGCCAGAATGCCGAATCATCTCGCAAGGCTGGCGGAAACGCTTAAGCCATTGCAGGACGACAGGACGTTCGATTTTGTTCTGCTGGATTGTCCGCCGTCGCTCGGAATTCTCATGAGCAATGCACTCGCTGCCGCCGATGAACTTTTGACGCCGATCCAATGTGAGTATTTCGCGCTCGAGGGGTTGGTGAAAATTGTCCGATTAGTCGAGCAGGTGCGCGATTCCGGGGCGAACTGCCGGCTCGAGATTGGCGGTATTGTTATGACAATGTTCGACCGTCGAACTAACCTCAGCGCGCAGGTGGTGGCGGAGGTGCGTGAGCATTTTGCCGAACGCGTTTACGAGACGGTCATTCCGCGCAGCGTGCGCTTGAGCGAGGCGCCAAGCTTTGGGAAATCTATCCTCGAATATGCACCAAGTGGAGCTGCCACCCAGGCTTATCGCGCTCTCGCCCGCGAGTTCATCGAGCGGCATGCTTCGCCAGGCACTCCTCGCGAGTTATCGCATACACCAGCGTCGGAAACCCTCGAAACGTAATTTTCGCCTCGACCTTCATTCCATTTTTCTCCGCCACGCGGCGTGACGGGATGTTTTCTGGATGAATGAGCGAGATGACGCGTGCCAGCTTCCAATCGCGAAAGCCGTGATCACGCACGGCGCGCGCGGCTTCAGTAATGAGGCCGCGGTTCCAGTAGTCGGGATGCAGCCGATAGCCGATCTCGATGTCTTCGATGGCATGCTCTGGGTGGTAGAAGAAACCGCAGTAACCTATGATCACGTCCTCACCGTGCGGGACGACGGCAAACTGCGAGGGAATGCCGGCACAATCCCAGCCCATGACTTTTTCGAGGAAAGCAATCGTCTGTTTGCGTTCAGTGAAAACGCCCAATGAGAAGCGCATGAAGTCGGGATTCGCGAACAACTGCGTCATACGATCGACATCTTCTTCGCGGAAGGAGTGCAGCATGAGCCGTTCGGTTTCGAGTTGCATCTTGTTTCTGTGTTCAGAGGCGCGGCAGCTATAATGTAAATGATTTTCGATTCTTTACTGGAAGATGCGAACGGATCATGAGGAATTTGCGCGATGCGCGAGGCCACCTGATACGACGAGCTGGTCAGCGGTACGCGAGGCGGCAAAGCATTGCGAGGCATGTCACCTTTACAAGCACGCGACGCAAACTGTCTTCGGCGAGGGACCCAAAGATGCGCCAATTATATTGGTTGGCGAACAACCGGGAGATTATGAAGACGTCGCTGGCAGGCCGTTTGTCGGACCAGCGGGGAAAATTATGGACCACGCTTTGGAGGAGGCGGGAATCGATCGCAGCCATGTTTACGTGACGAACGCAGTGAAGCATTTTAAATGGGAGCCACGAGGTAAGCGTCGAATCCACAAGAAACCAAACGCGCGCGAGATCGCAGCCTGCCGCCCATGGCTCGAGGCGGAAATGCGTCTCGTAAAACCTCAGCTCGTCATTTGTCTCGGATCGACCGCGGGACAGATGTTTTTCGGTCCGTCATTCCGCGTCACACGGGAGCGCGGCAAAGTTTTATCTTCGAAGCTTGCGCCGAAGGTCATGGCGACAGTTCATCCGTCCTCTTTGCTTCGGCAGCCGAACGAAGAATCGCGCGAACGTGAATACGACCGCTTCGTTGCCGATCTTCGCGCTGCCGTGAAGGCAGCCAACGAGACTTGAAAACCTGCGGCGTCGAACGGTCGCCGCAGGCTTTCATTTTGGTCCTGTCTCTAAGTTACGGTTTTGGTGCTGTCGGAGAAGCGGTCGGCGAGGCTAATGGTTTCACTTTTTCGGCGGGCCCAATCTTCACAGTTTTCGCTTCCGGCGAGACGTCCGGATTTTTCTAGGCGGAACCGCTCACCTCTTCGCCAGCGCGTGGCGGGACCTCGGCACAATGACAACCATATAAGTCAGGCCGCACCGTTGGGGTTGGAAAGTTTTTGAAGCTCCAGGCGTCGAGCCTGTATTCCCGGACAAAGATCAGGCAGTCAGTTATGCGGAGAATCGCGCGTGTTTTCGCCCAGGTGAAATTCGCATTCTCGATTCAGGCGGCAACGTCCAGCGCGTGATTTCGTTCGACGACACCAATCGAAAGCCATGATGCCGTGATTCGCGGTTACAAACGACGCTAGCAACGTGAACCAGGCGCACGAGCACACGAGCGATTTTAAAGAGTGCTGAGAACAACGCCGAATGATAACAATCGGAGTTGATCTTGAAAGAAAGCACGCGTGTTCTCGTCGCCCTCGCCCTGGCCATTGCCGGCGGCGTTGCCATCGCCGCTGCGGGGACCCCGACGCTGGTTCGCGCGGCCGATTTCATCACTCCGATTGGCACGCTGTGGGTTAATGCAATCCGCATGACGGTGATCCCGTTGGTCGTATCGCTTCTTGTCGTCGGTGTCGCCTCGGCCTCCGACATGAAATCAATTGGGCACATCGGCAGGCGAACGCTGCTCGTGTTCCTGTTTCTTTTGGTCGGTACTGCAATCGTGGTGATGCCTCTCGCGCCTGTGCTTTTTCGGCTGCTTCCGCAGCAAACCAGCACGCCGCAACTTCCCGCCGGCGCTGCTGCCGCAGCGGGCGAAATCGCGACCGGAGGAAAGGCACAAACGTTCTCAGGCTGGCTCACCTCGCTTCTCCCTTCTAATCCGATCGCTGCCGCGGCGACAGGCGAGATGATTCCATTGATTCTTTTCACGTTGTTGCTCGCACTCGCGATCGCACGCAGTCCTGGGCCCACGCGCGAGACGCTAACCGGATTTTTTCGCGCGTTCAGTAACGCGATGCTGGTACTCGTGCGATGGGTGATTCTAATAGCACCGATCGGCGTATTCGCGCTGGTGCTGCCGATGGCTGCGCACGCCGGCACCGTGGTCGCTGGCGCAATCGGTTTCTACATCCTAGCGTATTCGATCCTCTGCATCGCGGTTACGCTGCTGCTCTATGTCGTCGTGGCACTCACGGCCCGGATTCCGATGCGCCGCTTTGCCCGAGCCGCGCTTCCAGCCCAGCTCATCGCTTTTAGCTCCAGCTCGTCGATTGCATCGCTGCCGGCGCTCATCGAGAGCGCCGAAACACGACTCACCCTTCCCGAGCAAGTCACCGGATTTGTCTTGCCGCTCGCTGTCTCAACATTCCACATTGGGGGGCCAGTTGCCTGGAGCGTTGGCGCTCTCTTCGTTGGATGGTTCTATGGCATTCCACTGCATATGGGTAGTCTTGCGACGATCACCTTCGCAGCCGTGTTCCTCGGCTTTGTGGGGCCAGGCATCCCCCGCGGCGCGTTCATCATGCTGACGCCGCTTTTCTTGGCCATCGATCTTCCTGCTGAAGGCATCGGAATCCTTATCGCAGTCGACGCTATTCCCGATACCTTTGCGACTGTGCTCAACACTACCGGAGACCTTGCAGCAACGACACTCGTCGCTTCATTTCGGAAGGCGTAGCTGATCTGGTTCTCGTTAGGCGAAAAAGTTCATCCTATGAATAGCAAAATTACTCCAGCGCAGTTAAGTCCGGGCCTCCTTTACCCCAAGGCAAAATCGAGGGCCTTGTCCCGCATCATTATCCTTGGTGCTTTGATCGCGGCGTTCGTGAACGTGCGCGGACCTCAGGCACGGTGAAACAATTCTCCGGATGGAAAACGCTGATTTTGCAGGGCGCGTCGCCGTAGTTACCGGTGCGTGGCGCGGGCTCGGACGAGCTGCCGCAGCGCGCCTGCATGAGCGCGGCGCCTCGGTCGTGGTGAACGTCCGCAACCGCGAACGCGCCGAGGCGCTGGCGAAGGAAATCGGCGAGCGTGCCTTTGCCGTGCCGGGCGACGTCTCGGCGGACGGCGTACCCGACGAGATTGCGCGCCGCACGCTCGAACGCTTTGGACGGATCGACATCCTCGTCAACAATGCCGCGCTTCCGCTGTCGACACGCTTCCCCGATCTCACAGCCGAGGAATGGCGAAGAGTGATGGAGGTCAACCTCACCGCGCCGTTCTTGATGACGAAAGCCGTTCTTCCGGCAATGCGCGACCAGCACTACGGCCGCATCATTAATATCTCGTCCTCGGCCGGCCGGATGGTGAGCACGCTCGGCGGTGCGCACTATACGGCGTCGAAGGCCGGGCTCCTCGGACTAACGCGCGCGGCCGCGAAGGAGCTCGGCAAGTTCGGCATCACCGTTAACGCCATCTGTCCCGGCATGATCGATACCGAGCTGACGCGCGAACATGCCTCGGACGAGTTGCTTGAACGTCTCGCCGCGAGCTATCCGGTGCCGCGGCTCGGCACCGCGCTCGAAGTCGCCGATTTGATTTGCTTCGCCGCCTCCGAGGCCGCCGGCTACATCACCGGCACGTCCCTCGACATCAACGGCGGCGACTTGATGATGTGACCTGTGTTGTTTCGCCAACGCGGCTGGGTTCCCGCGCGTGCGTACGTGTGACAGTCACGAGAGCCGGGGTCTAGGCCTCATGAAAAAAGTTAACCTCACTCATGTCCCCGCGGAGCAACGCCAATCGCCCGGTGGGAAGTACGCCAAAACCATCAAGGAAATCTCCGTCGCCCTCGGTCGCGACCCTAATTCACTCGATCTCGCCAAACGGCATCCGTTTGACCTTACCCTCGTCCGCATTCCGCCTGGCAAGTCGTATTGCCCCTATCATTCCCATGGGCCGAATCCGAGCTTTACCTGGTTATTTCGGGGCGGGGCGACAAAGATGGCACATCGGATGTTACCGCCGGAGACGCCTTCTTCTTTGGGCCCGGGCAGGCCCACCAACTTTCAAACAATGGAACGGAAGATTTCGCCTACAACGCGTCATCGCCGATAATCCGCGCCACGACTCATGCTATTACCCCGACAGCGGCAAGTGGGCGGTCAGAAAAGAAAGCCCCGATTACATCATCGTCCAAGGCAACGAGACCGATTACTACAAGGACGAGGAATAATCCCGCTGACCGACGTTCCCCGATTACACCGGTGTACGAGTTTTTCGCCGGGCAAGCTACGTGCCAAAAACCGCCGCTAAAGTGCTCGACAATGTAATGCCTGACGGATCAATCCGCGTACTGGCGTTCTTGTTGCAGCGCGCCTTCCCGTTCTAGAAGGGTCGGATGCGAGTAATAAAAGGCGCTATAGAGCGGGTGCGGAATGAGATTGCTCAGGTTTTTTTCGCTCAATTTCCGCAGGGCTTGAATGAGTGACTGCGCCTCTCCCATTGTCGCGCGCGCGAATCCATCTGCCTGATATTCGAAATGGCGCGACCAGATGTGAACGAATGGCGAAACCCAAAAACTTATCGTCCCCGCCAACAACCCGAACAGCAGCATCGCAGGGACCACATTAGTGACGGCAAACCCTCCGCGATACTCGAAACCAAACGCGCGATAAAGCCATTGCTGACGCGCCAGCCACGCGATGACAGTGAATGCCACAAACACGCCGGCGATGGAAACGCCGAGCAACTTCAATACGTGGCGCTTTTTGTAATGGCCAATTTCATGCGCGAGCACCGATTCCAGTTCCGGTTCGGTAAGCTGTGCGACGAGTGTGTCGAACAGGACAATTTTTCGAAAACGTCCGAACCCGGTGAAAAAGGCGTTGGGGTGACGCGAGCGTTTGCTGCCATCCATCACTTCGATGCTGCGCGTGGGAAAATCGGTGCGCTGCGCTAGTGCAAAGAGGCGCTCGCGCAGCGTTCCTTCCGGCAGCGGTGTGAACTTGTTGAAAAGTGGCATGATGATCGCCGGCGCGATGAGCAGCACTAGCAATTGAAATGCGATGACAACCGCCGCCGCCCAAAGCCACCAGTTTGCGCCGGTCCACTCGATCAGTTTCAACACCAACGCAAGCAGCGGATATCCGAGCAGCACCGCTAGCAGAAATCCTTTCACACGATCGAGGATCCACGTCTTGATGCTTGTCAGGTTGAACCCGAATCGCTCTTCGAGTTTGAATTGCGCATACCAGGCGAAGGGCAATCCTGGGATGCTCAACGCAATGCCTATAACGAAGAAAAAACCAGCCATCGCCAAGATCGAATTGCCGAAGCTCGCGCTGAATCTTCCAAACGCCCATGGTAACACGCCGCTGAAAAGCACCGCGATGAGCACCACGACATCGAACACGTCGGCCATATCTCCAAAACGGCCCTTGGCCAGCGTGTATTCAACCGAACGGCGATATATGGCCTCGTCAATGATTCCGCGAAATGCAGGCGGCACTTCATTCACGTGTGCGGACACGTGATGCTGGTTCAGCCGGCTCAGCCACAGTTTAGTGATAGCCCGCGCTAGAATCAGAACTAGAGCAATGAAGGCGAACGGCGGCATGAAACCCATCGTACTTCTGCAATTCACCCGCTGAATTCGAAAATGATTTTGCCGCTGCGTTTGTCTTGTGCAGCGTGAGCGACGGCGGCTTTCACATCAATCAGCAGATAAGCTTTCTCGACTTTGGTTTTCAGCAGGTCACGCTTTCAGCCGTCACGCTTAACCTTGGGGCCGGCTTTTTCTTTCGTCCCGCTCACCACTCTTTGAACTCGCCAGACTGCTCGTGGGTCGCAATCACGTTTCCAACTTCATTGTAAACGCGTATCACAGCATGATGTGAGCGACTGTAAACTTCGCGTAGCCGATTGCGTTGCTGATTGCGTCAGGTTCGCCGTACCACAGTCGACCGAATGGCAGCGCATCGGAAATTAGATCGACGCCGCGCTTATCTTTGCGCGGTCGAATTTCGTAAAGGTATTGTGAATTGGTCATCGTCAGCGGCACGGATGAACTGAACAACTCATTTGAGCGACGAGAATCGGGGCATATGGTTTACTTAGGTTCGATGTAGCTAACTCTTCGCTGCCTGCAATCACTCAATCCCAGGCGAAATTGCTGTGGCTGAGGTACCACAGCAAAGCGAGCGCACAAAACAGCGGCAGCACGTTAAACAGAATCCCGACTGCACATAGCGCACGCGATTTCTGTGGCAGAAAAAGGGCAATGATCGCGAGCACCGTTCCAATGCCCGTGCCGCCAGCGACAAGGGGCCATCGACACTTGGATTCCGGAAAGGCCGAATGATTTGAAAGAACACCAGCAGCCGGGCACAGCAGCACCGCGGCGACCGCCAATTATGATTGGAGAAATACTTCATTCAATTCATCCGCTACACGCACAAGCGAGCACGCCGTCACGTGCGACATGATAAATCATAAAATCGTCAAAGTGTAACGGGGTGTTCCGGAGCTAAAGCAAGCCGAAAAAGCTTGCTCGGATCGCGCGCGTAAACACTGACAGCGGATAAAAGCTGCTCACCACTCTTTGAAATCGCCCGCTTGCTCGTGCGTCTGGATCACGTTGCCCATAGCATTTTAAAGAATTTTTTCATCTCTGTAGTTTATGTGGGCGGAATTTGCGCAGTCCCCTCCCATACCCCAGGACCGGCCACCTGTTTGCAACCTGCTTCCAGATCACCTTGCAGCAGTGATTTCGTGAACCTCAGCAGCGATGACGGCGGGGGCTATTTGACGGCCGAACTGCTGGATCGCCTTCCGAATCTGAAGCTCATTGCCTCAACGGGAACAGGAAACGCGGCCATTGACCCTGACGCAGTGAAGCGCAGAGGCATCGAGGTCCTTCATACAGGCTACAACTCGAACCCGGCATTCGACACAAGCTTGAGTAGGCAGGTTTCGAGATTACAAAATAGTTAGCGGAAATTCTACTTGCTCTCTCGCACCTGCGCGGCCTGAAACTCCTGCCATGCATTCCACGCGTGCTCCCAATGTTGTTTCTCAGCCCAACACTGCGCTTCCAGGAAATGAAAATAGGCCGGGGCGTTGGGCCATTCGCTAAAATGACGAGCGATGAGAAGCGCGTCATCGACCCGACCGTTCTGCATCTGCGCTCGATAAAGTTCGTAACCAATGCCGGAGTTATAGGGCGCGTCGTGGAAGCGCTTTTGTAGATCTTGAAGAGAAAGATTGGCGGCGACTAGCGGAAGGGCGGCCGGTTCGCCGTATCGTTGGGTCAACTCGTATGCGGCGCGAAAATCCTTCTTACCGGCTTTGTATTTCGCCATCCCAGCCCACGCATAACGAAGCCACTCGGGATGCTGCTCAACAACCCGGGAAATTTCCTCGGGGTCGCCGCGTTCGGACCAAAACGCGAAAAGCGCAAGTTTTTCTGTTTCACTGAACGATTGTAAGTTCGGATCATTTCTTAACAATTGCGCGAGAACGCGATTGAAAGAAGCGTCGGAAACGCGATTGAGATAGGGCATGATTAAATCGTGCTCGCTAAGTCCAATCGCCTCCAGAATGGAGCTGACTTCTGAATTCTTGAGCGAAGCATCGCTCAACATACTTTTATAGACTTGCGGCCGCAGAGGTCCGGCTCTGCGTAGTGCCTCACGCCACGCTGTAACTGCCAGAACGGGACGGTGCGGCAGCCAAGCGTTTCCTTCTGCTAGCGGAACTTCGTAAGCGATCGGCTCCAGAAAGAGCGCGCGGCGAAAATCATCTACTGCGCTTCTCTCCTGTTTCACTTCGACCTCCGCGATGGCACGGGCAAGGTAAAGCTGCCAATCGAGCGGTGCCCATCGAAGCGCCCGAGTTGTCAGTGCGATTGTTTCATCAAAATTGCGCTCGCGATCGGCTACAACTGACAACCCCTTCGCGTTGGAAACACCGACAGAGCCGGAGAGAAGTTTCTGGCCGCCTGCGGCGACTACCAATAACAGACCCGCGGCAAGTAATCCTATGCCAACAATGCGAAACAACATCGGCATCCAACGGTTCGCTTTCAAAGAGAGGGGCCGATGCAGGGCAAGCCCAAGCAACAATATCGCGGCAAAGGCCGTGCCCACTTGGTGCCCTGAAACATCAACAATCCCTCGAATCGCGAACAGAACCGCAGCAATAAGCGCGGCCACACGATAACGTTGGTTGGTCCCCTCTCGCAGCGGGAAAACCCGACTAACGAGGAGCACGATCCCCAGGAGAGTGAGTACGATCGCCGGCCACCCAGCTTCGGTCCAAAGCCAAAGCCAGTCGCTGCCCGGATGCAAGGCTCGCGGATCGCTGAGAGAAGCGTTACGAAAGACCGCAAAGATCGATTCGAAGTTTCCCAAACCGATCCCGCACCAGGGCGAATCACGAATGAGTCGGAACGTATCATGGAAAATCCGCCATCGGAGATCCGAAGAGGTGCCGACACTGCCGAAATTGCTAAGATGAGATTTCTGGAATGTTTGCTCGCCGAAAACCACGAGAGCAGTAACTAGCAAAAAAAGAAAAAAGACTCCGAGCGCGAGTCGCGAGGGAAAGTGTTTTCGGAAGGTCAATGCGCTAAGCCAAAATGCGCTACCCACGACAAGGACCCCGATTCCAGACCGTGAAGAATTCAAAACAATCGCTGTCCCGATCAGAACCAGCACGAGAATCCAAGCGATCCATCGTTTTCTCTTTTTACGAAAATCGTCTTGACCACAGGCGAGAATCACGATGGCAGCAAGCGCAAAAAGATCTCCGGTTTGATTCGGGTTTGAAAATGGACCGAAATTCTGCTCGTTGTGCCAGAATAATGGCGCGATACGTGCCAAGTAAAACGCGATACAGATTGCGGCTAGAAGCGCAATTCCACTGGTAAACAAGCGCAGTTGAAAGCGCACCTCACGAAGACCCAAGTCTTGCGTGGAAACGACGTAGAGCCAGCTCAGTCCAGCAGCGAAGCTAACCAGACAGCCCAACGTGATGCATGGCTGCGGAGTGAGTGTCGATGGAAGCCGAATTGCGAAGTTATTTACAAACGCTGCACGCCACTCCGGTTGGAAAAACCAGTGAGCGGGGAGAAGCGCAACTGCCGCTAAGATAAACAGGCTGAACAGCACGAGGTTCGTGATCGCGCCAAGCGAAAACCGAGGTGGTCGCACTAAGAGGCAGAACCCGAGAACCGTAGTTACAACTCCTTCTTCCCATTTTTCAGTTGCGCCCGCCAGAAAACAGGCAAGCACTGGCAGCAACGCGACCGTCGCGTTGGCTATCCAATCAGTGGTGGTAGTACTTTGGTTCTCACGCGATTGAGATCCCTGCATCGAACTTTGCATTACCCAAGGCAAACTGTCCCTCGTCTGGGAATCGCCTTAAATTCGATAATTCAACACACTCGAAAAGAAAGCAAGGTATCCGACCAGCAATATCGGTTCATCAAAGTCCTTGTCCGTTGCGTCTGCGGGCCGTTCCCTATTGTGCGACGGATAAATCCGATGCGGTGTACAAGAATGACGGCAGTTGCGCTCGTCCATCGCGATGAACCCATTTTCTGCGGTGAGTCAAGCATCCACGGCTGAGACGCAGCCCCAACTCAAACCGGCTTTGCTGAGACTGTCAGCGATGCCGAAACAAAAAGCTGCCACGCAATAAAGCGTCACGGCTAATTGTGAAATGCCGGTAATGTGTTAGGGGCACTGCCTTTACTGACTGTTGCTAACCGTCTGCGGCGCAGGTTTGCTCAGTTCAAGCTGGTCGCTCACTTTCCGGAGGCCCGTAGTGAGAGCCTCAATCTGCTTCTGCTGCTTGGCGATTGTCGCATCCCGCTTGGCAGCTACAGACTTTAATTCCTGAACCGTTTGGTGTTCTTTGAGGAACTCGTTGAGCAACATCGCGTTCACCGCCTCGTAGCGCACGGTATAAATCTCGCCTTTGTCGTCGCGCACCACCAGGTCCGGGTTCACTTGAGCTACCTCTTCCGCAATCAAGCCAAATTGCGGCGTGCCTTTGTTGTCGCCCTTGTACTGAAACGTCACCGGCTTGAGCGCAAGGATGGCTTCGCTGGTTTGATTCATCGGTTTAATCTCTTTCTTAAACCGCCGCGAAGAGACAAGCGCGGGTTGCGTGCCTAGCTGACCATTGCTGTTTATAGTGACTGCCGAGATCATCCCGCCCTCGTTTACTCCGTTGATGCCGGCGATAAACGTTGCTGTCTGGACTCCTGTCGTGCCGATACGGATGGTGTTGGCCTGGCCGGCAGCACCTGCGTTGCCAATATCAATATTGTTACTGCCGGTAGTGAGACTGTTGCCGGCGAAAGCGCCCAACCCGATGTTATTTGAGCCGGTATTGTTAATAAGCGCAGCAAAGCCGTTGGCCGTGTTGTTCTTGCCATCTGTGTTGCGCTGGAGCGCAAAATTACCGATGGCTACGTTGTCGAATC
>DASXNN010000032.1:0-37059 GCA_036495045.1 Candidatus Udaeobacter sp. | reverse complement strand
GCGTTTCAAATCCGCACCGGTCCGTTTGTTCCAAAAAAATCTGCCTTTGACGTAAAGCTCATAGGCTTCGGGATTGTCGGTCGGCTTCTTCGATAGCGCGCTTTTTTCCGAGCCAGTTAGTCTCGCCTGCAAAGTCTCAGCGATCGTTTTTGCGATGTCGCTCTCGACTGCGAAAATGTCCGTCAGCTTTCGATCGTAAGTGTCCGCCCAGAGATGCGCGTCAGTCAGCGCGTTGATCAGCTGGACATTGACGCGCACCTGATCGTTCGCTTTCTGCACGCTGCCTTCGAGGATATTCGTGACGCCGAGCTCCCTCGCGATTTGCGGCAAATTTTCCGGCGTACTCTTGAAGTGTTGCGTCGACGTGCGCGAGATGACTTTCAAGTCTGCTACTTTTGCCAGCCTCGTCAGGATTTCATCCTGCACGCCTTCGGCGAAATACGCATTTCCCTTGTCTTCGCTCAGATTATCGAATGGCAACACGGCAATACTTTTTTCTGGAATGGCGGGGACGACGGAGGTCGATAAGTTTGTCGAAGTAGAGGAGGAACTGCTTTTCTGTCGCGAAAGAAACCAAAGCCCTCCGCCAATTATCACCAGAACAAGCGCGGCACCGGCGATAAGCGCAAATTTCGAATCGCGTCGAGGGACAGAATCCGACAGCGGGGCTGTCGCAGATTGTGAAAATTTTTGCGGCGCTACACGATTGCCGGCGTCCTCCGTATAGAGGTTGACGACCGAGAGACGTGTCCCGTGTTTGACTTCACATTCACCGAGATCGGACAGGTGCGATCGCCACTGCGGATATTGCTCGAGATCGTCCGCGACACGTTTGGAAAGCAAAATGTGACCGGCATCGCCGCAATCCATGACGCGTTGTGCCATGTTGATCCCGACACCCGCGATATTGGCCTGTTCGTTCAGATCGGTAATCTCATTAACCGGGCCGCTATGGATTCCCATGCGCACCTTCAGTTCCGGATGACTCTTAAGCGCCTTGCTAATTTCCAAGGCGCAGAGAACCGGCGCTTCCAGGCTGTTGCGGAACACGAGCGCGCCGCCGTCACCGGTTGGCAGGCGCAGAAGTTTGCCTTCCGCCTCTGCTTTCTTGAATTGTTCGGTGCCGCGCACGATCTCGCGCAGCGTCTGGATTTGATCGCTTTGTTCTGCGATTAACAGCTTCGAGTAGCCGACGATATCGATAAACAAAACGTGACCAATATCGAACTTCAGTTCTGAAGGAGACTCGGAGGACATGTTAATTTCGTTGTATGTGGAAACTTAGGGCTTAGCGAGTCGATTACCTCAGGGTTCTCTTCCGCCGCTTCAGCTCGGCGAAGAAGCTCTTCGGATTCATGGCCTTGCCTTTGCCACACAGTCAATCTATCAGCAAGGATAGCATTTGATTCCAGATTGCTCGCGAAACACGCCGATCGACGCGAATTCTCTGGAATCTCTCTGAGATTCAATAATTTTTTCTTTTGGCGTTATTCCTGTGATTCGAGGGCCAGGATTCTAAATCCACCGTCGAGTCATACGGTGCGGACGCCAACGATTCAGAATTCGCTCCGACAAAACGAGGAAATCACTATGTTAGATCGTCCAACCCCTATCAAAACGTCTGCTGTCGCACATCATCGCCGAAATGGGGTTACGCGCTTAAATAGAAGCGTCTTTCTCCGGGCGCCATTCAGGCCGCCAAGTCGTTTTGGTTCGACACCATCGGCTACGCTCCGGGCGGCGGTCAGCAGGATGAAGCCAGGATTTTCGCTCAACTACCGGCCACGGGGACGTGCTTGCGCAACTTCGGGCGGCAACAGAATCAAATATCCTGAATCTCCTATTGCGGTGAAGGTATAGGTCTGGCCGCTTCGCACATCCAGAATCATTGCTGACGGGGTCAGCCATTTCGGACTGGGAGTTGGCAGCAGTGATAAAACATGCCGTCCAGGCGACAGGAATCCCTCATAGGTGCGCCCATATGCGATAGCTGCCACCGGGACGCCATCGACACGCAAGTGGGCGATCAAGAAATTACCGAGAGCCGGGTCCCGGTTTACGATTAAGCGACCAGCCGTCTCTGCGGCGTCGGCGCGACGCGACTGCGCGCCGGAGTTCATCGCCTGACTGGTGGCATATGGACCAAGAAACAAAAGGCACGCGGTCATGAGAATGAGGGCGTTGCGGCTACTGCAGCAGTGTGTCTTCATAATAGTTATTTACTCCAATCGTATTTTCGTTCCTGCTTAGAAATTAACGATAGCACCTCCAGTAACTATTGCGCGTTCGCGGGATTTTTCCGTGGCACTTAAGAACGGGTTGCGAGTCCCTCTTTGGAGGGGATTCATTAACGCTGGATACTGAATCGAGCGAGTGGGAGACGCGATATAAAAGGTAAAGCTGTGATCAATTGGGCTGTGGACTTCCGCAAAAAATCGGCATGTTGCAGCGTATTTCCTGCGTCACCGAGAGGAAGAGGCTTGAAAATCTGCATGGCCCGATCAAGGTCATAACCCAGGAGTATAGGGATCGTCATGTCACAGCATCCGGCCGATTCAAAACGCCTTCTGTCGCACACCATCGCCGAGTGGGCTTGTTCTCTGAATTACGAGCATCTTTCTCCAGCAGCAATTCAGGCGGCAAAATTATTTTGGTTCGACTCCATTGGCTGCGCTCTTGGAGGCAGTCAGCAGGATGACGCCAGGATTTTGCTCAAGCATTACCACGCGATGTCCGCCCCGGCGGACTCGTCCGGTGGCGAGGGCGGCAAAAGCATCGCCACCGCGTTCGTCTCCGGCTTCAAAACCAATCCGGTTGATGCAGCCTTTCTGAATGGCCACATGATTCGCGCCATGGATTACAACGACATTTATTGGAAGGCTGATCCATGTCATCCGAGCGATCTTATCGCCGCGCCGCTGGCACTCTGTGAAAACGAGAGCCTGGGTGGCAAGGATTTGATTCTCGCCACCATTATCGCCTACGAAATTGAAATGCGACTTTGCGAAGTCGGTCGCCCGGGCGTGCGCGAATACGGCTGGCATCACGCCACTTTGAGCGCGTTCGCCGCACCGGTCGCAGCGGGACGAGTGCTGAATCTCACGCCGGATCAAATAGTGTCCGCCATCGGCATCAGCGCGTCCCGAACATTTTGTCCGGGCGCGGTCACGGCGGGCAAGTTGACCAACATGAAGAACACGGTTGATCCGTGGGCCGGGCGAATGGGCGCCGAGAGCGCGCTTCTCGCTCGCGAAGGGTTTTCAGGACCAGAGCACATCATCGATGGCAAGGAAGGATTGTTCGCCGTGTTCAAGCATGTGCAATACAAGGGAGAACCGGCCACTTTCGACGGCGAGGCATTGGTAAAAGAGCTGCCCAATTCAAGCAAGTCCCACTATCGCATTTTGGATTGCGGAATGAAGAGTTTTCCCATCGAAGCGCTCAGCCACTCACCGCTCACCGCCATGATGAAGACGGTCAAGGAAAACAACATTCGCGCCGACGATGTCAAAGAAATCAAAGTGGAGGTGATCGCGCGTGCCGCGGACATTCTGGGCGATCCTCACAAATATCGACCGGATTCCAAAGAAACCGCGGATCATTCCCTGCCCTATTGCATGGCCGCCGGATTGGTGGATGGCATGGTCACTCCGCTACAATTTCGCGAGGAGCGCGTGCTCGATAAGAGGCTCATTCCAATCATGGACAAAGTGAAAGTGGTCGCGAACGACGAATTCGAGGCGCTCTTTCCCAAGTTCCAGCCGAGTCGTGTGACCATTACAACGAATGACGGCAAGTCACATTCCACGCGCGTCGACGTTCCCAAAGGTGATCCGCGCGATCCAATGACCGAAGAAGAAATCGCGGTAAAATTCACGGCGCTGGGCGGCGATGTCATCGGAAAGGATCAATGCAAAAAATTGCAGAGTTTCATCATGAGCATTGAGACGGCCGAGAACTTAGGCGGACTTTTCGAGCTGACCACGGCTCGTTAGGCTGTTTCTCTGTAGCCACCCGGCGTGTGGCCGGTCCGACCAAACGAGCGCTGAGCAGAAAAACGGCCCACAGGGCCGCGGCTACAGGCGTCCTCTAAGAATTACGCTGTCGAACTTCCTTCGCCCGCTCCGAACTGGATGCCCTGGGCAAGCGGCAGCTCGCTGGAAAAATTAATCGTGTTCGTCTGACGACGCATGTACTGCTTCCAGCAATCGCTGCCGCTTTCGCGGCCACCACCGGTTTGTTTTTCGCCGCCAAACGCCCCGCCAATCTCAGCGCCGCTCGTGCCGGTGTTCACATTGGCAATTCCGCAATCGCTTCCGACCGTGCTTAGGAACTTCTCCGCTTCGCGCACGTCGTTCGTAAAGATCGAAGAAGTCAAACCTTGTGGGACATCGTTGTGGATCGCGATCGCTTCATCGAAATCACGATACGTCATCAGATAAAGCAGCGGACCAAATGTCTCGTGGCACACGATATCGAAATTTGGTTTCGCGTTTGCCAAACACGGCATCATGTAACAACCACCAGAGAACTTGTGACCTTCCAGCCGTTCGCCGCCGTAAAGAACTTCGCCGCCTTCGTCTTTCAATCGCTGAATCGAATGTTGCACCATGTCGACCGCGCTTTTGTCGATCAAAGGCCCCATCACAGTTTTTCGATCCAGCGGATTACCGATCGGCAGACTTTTGTATGCCGCGAGCAATTTATCGCGCACCTTGGACGCGATCGATTCGTGCATGATGACGCGCCGCGTTGAAGTGCAACGCTGACCGGCGGTGCCTACTGCGCCGAAGAAGATCGATTGCGTCGCCATCTCTAGGTCGGCGCTCGGTGCGACGATAAGCGCATTGTTCCCGCCAAGTTCGAGGATTGTTCGACCGAGCCGCCCGTTCACTGCTTTGGCGACGCTAAAGCCCATGTTGGTAGAACCGGTTGCAGAGACCAACGGAATCCGCGCGTCATCGGCCAATTTTTGGCCAACTGTTTTGCGATCGCCCATGAGCAGTGTGAAGATCGCCGGATCAGCGCCTGTTTCGCGGCAAACGCGCTCGGCGATTTTTGTCACCGCGATCGCAGTGAGCGGAGTTTTTTCCGATGCTTTCCACACCGTCGCATCGCCGCAGACGGCCGCCAGCGCAGCATTCCACGACCAGACTGCAACCGGAAAATTAAATGCGGTGATGACTGCGACGACCCCAAGCGGATGCCACTGTTCCATGAGACGGTGACTCGGCCGCTCCGACTGAATCGTGAGGCCATAAAGCATACGCGACTGCCCGACCGCGAGGTCGCAGATGTCGATCATCTCCTGCACTTCGCCTTCGCCTTCGGCGATAATCTTTCCCGTCTCGAGCGTGACGAGCTGGCCGAGTTCGTGTTTCAGTTCACGCAACGCGTTGCCAAGACGGCGCACGGTCTCGCCGCGCACAGGTCCCGGCGTGATGCGCCATTTCAGAAACGCTTCTTGCGCTCGTACAACTGCCTCGTCGTAATCTTCGCCCGAAGCCGTGCGCACGCTGGTGAGTCGTTGTCCATCAACGGGCGAGATTTTGTCGATCTTCGCGCCACCGCCGCGCCATTCGCCGCAGAAGACGCCGGGATTGTCATCGGTCAGGTCGAGCTTATCAAGAACTGTTTGCATTCCTTATTTGCGCCGCTGCCGACAGAACTTGCGCATTAATTCCAACGCCTCATCGACAACTTCCGCCCTCAAATCGAGCGGCGGACGGAAACGGATCGAATTCTCGCCCGAGCGGAGTGTGAGAACACCGATGTCGAAGAACCCCTTCCAAAACTGTTCGCGCGTCTTTGGATCGGGAAGATCGAACGCGAGAAAAAGTCCCCGGCCGCGCGCGGCGGAAATCGCCGGCTCTTCGCGTTGCAGATCGCGCAGTTGATCCAGGAAGTATGCGCCAACTTTTGCGGCGTTCTCGACCAGATGTTCTTTCTCGATGATGCGCAGGAAATGAGTCGAGCGCACCATGTCGGCGAAATTTCCGCCCCAGGTCGAATTCAACCGGCTCGATAAACGAAAGGCATTGTCTTTTACTTCATCGAGACGCGGCCCCGCCATCACGCCGCAAACCTGAGCCTTTTTTCCAAACGCGAGCAGATCGGGCAAAACATTGAAATGCTCGCAGCACCAATTGCGACCGGTTGCACCCATCCCGCATTGCACTTCGTCAAAAATGAGAAGCATTTCGTTTTGGTCGCAAATTTTTCGCAGCGTTTGCAGCCATTCGCCGCGGAAATGATTGTCGCCGCCTTCGCCCTGAATCGGCTCGATAATGATGGCGCAGATGTCGATCTTGCGCTGGTCGATGAATTCGCGGATCTCGCGCTCTGCTTTCGCTTCGCGCGCGATCACATCGGCTTCGCGCTCCGATTCCGGCAACGAAAAATCCATGCATGGACACGAGACGCGCGGCCAATCGAACTTGGCAAACAAATCCGTCTTGCGCGGATCGGTATTGGTGAGGCTCATCGTGTAACCGCTGCGTCCGTGAAACGCGCGCCGGAAATGCAAAACCTGCGTGCCTCGCTCGCCATGACCGGCCGCCATGTTTTTTCGCACCTTCCAATCCATCGCAGCCTTCAAACAATTCTCGACGGCCATCGCGCCACCTTCGATGAATAGATAACGCTCTAGCGGCGGCAAACCGACCACGCGCTCAAATGTTTCGACAAACTTCGCGTAATCTTCCGAGTAAACGTCCGAGTTCGCCACTTTTACTTTGGCAGCGCGCAACAGATCGCGCTGAACTTTGGGATCGTCGAAACGCGGATGGTTAAAACCCACCGGCATGGAGCCGAAAAATCCGTAGAGGTCGATCAATCGACGGTTGCCAACTGCATTGTGCAAATATGAGCCGCGACTTTTGTCGAGATCGACTACAACCTTGAACCCGTCGAGCAGAACGTGCTGCTCGATGGTTTCGAGCACGTTCGATGGCGCTATTCCTTTTTGTTTTTCGCTCTTTGTGATGCGGCTTCGAGATGAAGCCGCCTCCGTGAGCACGGGCGGCATACTCATCCGCTGATCGTAATCTGCGCGGTGACTGCGGTCAATGGTAGGGCGCGACCGCCGGGGCGCGTCGAGAAAGATCAAGCGATGCCGTCGCGGAAGCTCTCATGTTTTCCAGCGAGCAAATCTTGCACGAGTTGGTAGCCGCGTTTGTCCGCGTTGCGATGCGTACCGGCAAAGTAATGGTCGATCCGCATTTTTGCGGAGCGGCAGAAATAATTCGCGACTGAAAGAACTTCGTCACGTGGTTCGCCCCTGTCGATCTTGTGCTGCGCGAAGGAACAGGTCGCGCTGATGGCGAAAAGCTCCGTTGCGATCCCGACGAAACGCGAGAGCAGCAATTGTTCGCGATCGAGTTTTGGGCCGTATCGCGCCATGGCGTGAAATAATCCGCGCGCGAGTCGCTTGCTCGTCCGCGCGGCGTAATTGACGTGACTGCGCAACGTCTCATGCAGATTGTCCATCTTGCCGGCATCGCCGGGCAGCCACTGGCGCGGATACCAGCTGGCATAAAATTTTCCGGAACTGAAAACGGCTTTCGCGCGCTCCGACACTGGCAACTGCGTGTTGAAAATTGCGCCGCCAACTTTCAAATGCGGATCGAGCGCTTCGCGTGCAATGAAGAGCCGCATGATTTCGCTCGACCCTTCGAAGATGAGATTGATCCGGCAATCGCGCAGGAAACGCTCGACCGCGATCGGTTCCTCGCCGCGACCGGCGAGCGATTGTGCGGTCTCGTAACCACGGCCGCCGCGCACTTGCATGGCGTCATCGGCAATTTTCCATGTCGTTTCCGTTGCCCACATTTTGCATATCGCAGTCTCGATGCGCAGGTCACCCGCCTTGCGATCCACCAACGACGACGTGAGAAATGTCATCGCCTCCATGGCAAAAACGTTGCCCGCCATCTCCGCGATTTTCCCTGCAATCGCGGCGTGCTGTCCAATCGGCACGCCCCATTGGATCCGTTCGCTTGCCCATTTTCGGCAGATATCGAGCAAGCGCTTCGACAAACCAACGCATGCGGCTGGAATCGTAAGGCGGCCGGTGTTCAGAGTCGTGAGCGCGACTTTCAACCCCTGACCTTCCTTCGCGATCATGTTTTCCCGCGGGACGCGCACGTTGGTAAATTTCACAATGCCGTTGTAAAGCGCGCGTAGTCCCATGAAATGGCAGCGATACGTAATCTCGAGACCAGGCGAATCGACATCGACAATGAAGGCAGTGATTTGCTTGCGTTCCCTGCCATCGACGATTTTTGGAGCCGTTCGTGCCATGACCACGAGCACACCGGCTTTAATTAAGTTTGTGCACCAGAGCTTTTCGCCGTTCAGGATGAACGCCGAACCATCTTCGGTCAGATCGGCGCGCAAACTCATATTCGCAGGGTCGGAGCCGGCGTTCCATTCTGTAAGCGCGAACGCAGAAATCTCGCCCCGCGCAACCCGCGGCAGATATTTTTTCTTTTGTTCTTCCGTTCCAAAGAGCAGCAATGGCTGCGGGACGCCAATCGATTGATGGGCGGAGATGAGCGCAGTGAGATTTGCGTCCCAACTCCCGAGCAACATTGCCGCGCGCCCGTAATTTACCTGCGACAAACCGAGGCCGCCGTACTGCTTGGGAATTTTCACGCCGAAAGCTCCCATCGCGAAAAGATCGTCGATATTCATTTGCGGAATTTCACCAGTGCGATCGATTTCATCGGCGTCGATATTTTCACGGAGATATTTTTTCAGCCTGGCGAGAAATTCCTTCCCGGCTGTGCGATCTTCGGCGCTTTGTTCGGGGTAAGGATGGATCCGCGCGAAATCGTAGCGCCCGATGAAAAGGTTGCTGGCGAAACTTCCGCGATCGTCGAGCGGGTCGCGCGAGGCCTCCGCCAGCTCGAGTGCTTCGCGTTTGCCTTTGGCCATCTTCGACGTATCGATGACGGCAGACGGAGGGGCAGGCTTCGCGCTCGTTTCTTCAGCAATCTGCTTCTCGGGAGCTTCGAGAGGCGATTTCATATCTTGATTGGCAGGACGCGACCGCCGGGCGCACCGATCATGGCTCTGCGACCAGCCCCACAATTAATCTCCATAGAATTCCGTTCCCTCGCCCGCGTGTTTCTTTAAGATTTCGCACGGCGCGAACTTGTCGTCGGTCTGTGCCAGCCGTTCCATTTCATCGACGATCTTCTTCAATCCGAAATGCTCCGCGAACCGTAATGGCCCGCCACGGAATGGCGCGAAACCGGTTCCCAAAATCATTCCGTAATCCGCGTCCTCCGGAGACTCGACCACCTTCTCTTCCAAGCAACGCGCGGCTTCATTAACCATGAGAAAGACGAGGCGATGCGCCAGCTCGCTCTCATTCAGCCGCAACCGTGGATCGCGATGCCAATCCGGCGGAATGACTGGGCCCTCCGCGCCTTCCGGGTCGCCATGCAATCCCCGCCGCCACTGCGCCAGCGAGTCATTAGCCGATTGCGTTTTGCCTTCGTATTTGTAGAAACCAGCGCCGGTTTTGCGACCGAGCATCTGCCCGTCACGCAACCAAAGCAGAACCGCGGGAACGTGATCACGACGCCCGTATGCCTTCTTGAGTGTATTGCCAATGTCGATTGTGATATCGACTCCGATTTCGTCGATCAGTCTCAGCGGGCCCATCGGCATACCCCATTGCAAAAGCGCACGGTCGATCTTAGCTACGTCCAGACCGCTTTCGAAAAGCTCCGCCGCATCGAGGAGATAGGGAAACAAAACGCGGTTGACGAGAAACCCCGGGCTGTCGCAGACAACCACCGGCAACTTTCCGATTTGCCGGGCAAAAGCCAGAGTCCGCGCAAGGGTTTCATAGGAAGTTTGTTTTGCAACAACAACCTCCACCAGCTTCATCCGGCTGACCGGATTGAAAAAGTGAAGACCAATGACGTGTTCGGGCAAAACCGTCACATCCGCCAGTTCGCTGATCGGCAGGGCGGATGTATTTGTGGCAATAATGGTTTTCGGCCCGGCCTGCATCGCCAGCTCGCGAAAAATTTCCTTTTTGATGTCGATCTTTTCCGATGCAGCTTCAATCACAAATTGGACGTCGCGCAATTCCATCGGCGCGGTCGAAGCTACGATCCGGGCGCGGCCTTCTTTCGCTTTTTCGTCCCTCATCAAGCCGCGTTTCACTGCGTCCGCGTAAGTTTTTTCGATGTTGGCCAGACCACGGTCGATTTGCTCCCGTGCGATATCGCGCAGAATAACGGTGACCCCGCGCGAGCTGAGCCATTGCGCAATCCCCGAACCCATCACCCCAGCGCCGATCACGGCGGCGTGCACCACTTTTTCCGCCGGCGTTTTTGAGGTTCCTTTCTTGTATTTTTCCGCGAGGAAGAAATTACGGATCAAGTTTTGCGTCGATTCGGTTTTGCCAAGATCGATAATCGCATCGAGTTCAAGCGCGAGCGATTGATCAGTCGAACTCGCCAAACCTTTCTTGATAACGTCGAGCGCGCGAGCAGGCGCGGGATTTTCGGTTTCGTGCGATGCGGGGATGTCCTTGTCGATTTTCGGGATCGAAGTGACTGCGCGTTTCCCAGCGCGCAGTTTTTTCCGGCCGGCTTGTAGTAGTTGATCCGGCCGTGCGATTTCATCGAGTAAACCGAGCTTCAACGCATCCTGCGCGGAATAAAGTTTCCCTTTCAAGATCACTTCGGCCGCGCGCTCCGGTCCAATCAGACGCGGCAAGCGCGTGCAACCGCCCCAGGCAGGAATCAAGCCGAGCGTCGTCTCAGGAAGGCCGATTCGTGTAGCTCGATCATCGGTCGCAATTCGCCAATCGCAGGCCAGTGTGACCTCGTAACCCCCGCCAGCGCAGGCTCCGTGAATAGCGGCCACAGTTGGGATTTTCAGCGCAGCGATCCGATTCAAAATTCGCTGGCCATCGGCGATGAAAGCGCGCATTTCGCCGGTCTGGGCCTGCTTCAAAATCGTCTTCAAATCCGCGCCGGCAATGAAGATCGATTTTTTCGCCGATCTGATGATCAACCCGCGCAATGAGGCATTGTTCTCTACGAAATCGAGATGTTCATTCAGTTCGTTGAGAGTGGCGACGTCGAAAATGTTTGCTCCCGATTCAGGACGATCAAACGTGAGCAGGCAAATGTGATCGTCGCCGATCTCACGCCGAATCATAGCGCTGGATAAAGTCGCCGGCATTGCACTCACTCTTGACCTCTTTCGGTCAAATTCCAAGCGAAGCCGCAGCTCCGCCACGGAACAATATTAAAGAAAGATTCCGCGACTTCGCTCGGAATGACAAGGGCGATTGCGCTCTGCGAATCGGGGTGTTAGAAGTCGGCGGCAGTTGCGCATGAAATTTCCCTTATGGTCGGCAAAATCTTAGAGCCAGAGATCAGGAGCATGATCGACGCGCGTAACTTCGGGGCGCTCCGGGAGGTATTTCACGAATGGCCGCCGGCCGACGTTGCGGAAGTGATTCTCGATCTGCCGGAAGATGAGCAGGTGATCATCTTCCGTGTCCTGCCACATGCGCTGGCGGCGGATGTTTTTGAATATCTCGATCTCGATGCGCAGCAGAAATTATTGCGCGCCATGGCGCACGAGCAGGTCGTCGGCATCCTGAACGAGATGTCGCCGGACGACCGCACTGCGCTACTCGAGGAATTGCCAAGCGCGGCGGCTCGGCAATTAATCAGACTGCTCACGCCGGAGGAACGCCACGTTGCTCAAGCCTTGCTTGGTTATCCGGAGGGGAGCGTGGGCCGTTTGATGACGCCGGATTTCATCGCTGTGCGCGAGGATTGGACTGTCCAGCAAGTCCTCGATTACATCCGCGAACATGGACAGGATAGCGAGACGCTCAACGTTATCTATGTCGTCGATGACCGCGGAAAACTAATAGACGACATCCGAATGCGAGAGTTTCTCATCAAGCCGCTCACGTCCACTGTCCGCGATTTGATGCAAAAAACTTTCGTCGCCTTAAGTGTGACCGATTCGCAGCAGGACGCGCTGAACATTTTTCGCAAATACGACCGCACGGCGCTGCCGGTCACGGATTCGAGTGGGGTGCTCGTTGGGATCGTGACTATCGACGATATGCTCGATGTCGCCGAAGCAGAAGCGACCGAAGACATCCAAAAGTTCGGCGGCATGGAGGCGCTGGACGAGCCGTATATGCGGATTTCGCTCTGGCGAATGGTGCGCAAACGCGCTGGCTGGCTCGTGATCTTGTTCCTCGGCGAAATGTTGACTGCGACAGCAATGGCGAATTATCAGGATGAAATCGCCAAGGCGGTCGTGCTGGCTTTATTTTTGCCGCTCATTATTTCCAGTGGGGGCAACTCCGGCTCGCAAGCGTCGACGTTGATCATTCGGGCGATGGCGCTGGGCGAAGTAACCCTGCGCGATTGGTGGCGGGTGGCAAGCCGCGAGATTCGCGCCGGCTTTTCGTTAGGCACGATTCTGGGCGCAATCGGTACGGCACGGGTCGCGATCTGGTCAATCGTTGGAGACCATTACTTCCATAAACAATTGTATGGGCCGCATTGGCCATTGGTGGCGCTCACGGTCGGTGTGGCGCTCGTCGGAGTCGTTCTTTGGGGATCCCTTTCCGGATCAATGCTGCCATTTATCTTGCGGCGGTTCGGCGCCGATCCTGCGACTTCATCGGCGCCTTTTGTCGCCACTCTCGTCGATGTTACCGGACTTATGATTTATTTTAGCATTGCCCTGGTAATCATGCGCGGTGCAATGCTCTGAGAGCGCCGAAGCTTATGCTGTCGATCCAAAAAGTTCTCGGCCACGGCGCTGGCACGCGCCGCCGCAGCGCTTTGATTTCGCGCAATCTGTAGATCAAAGATCGCTCGGCGGTTTGATCCCGAATTTCTCGAACATTTTTCTCACCTTTTGGCGCTTCTCTGGCGTATCCAATCTCGATTCTTCGGGATATTCCGCCCAAAACAGCACATCGCGATAATCGCGCTTTGCCACGGCCACGTACTCGCGAACCTTCTCTTCGCTTCCGCCACTGAGCTTCAAGATGGCGACTTGCACTCGCTCGCGTTCCCGCTCGTCGGGTTCCACGCCATAACTATCGAGCCGCTCCAGGACGCGCACCCAACTGCTCATTGGGAAAGTTGCTTGAATAGTTGCAGCAACCTCGTCGCGTGATCGCACCGGCTAAGGAAAATAACGGCCGTTTTTTACTTTGAAAATCGCTCGTTGCCTGTATTCGCTCGCTGCTACCTCGATGCTTCCCCTTCTGTGTCGTTCATCCCATTCGCTCCATTCTAATTTCGCCTTTTACTCTCGGAGCATTGGCCGTTAGCTGCACCGCCTTGTTAGGCCTCATTTACGGGCTCTGCCCAGTTTCGGCCATATTTTCTATTTCCTGATTATGTTTATCGCTGGCGTTTGTGATCTTATCTACGCTCTTCCTGAGTTTTGTTCCATCGTATCCGACGAGGTCTGCGGCCTGCAGAGGCTTTGTGTTTTCATGTAATTCAGTTTTGCTTTCAGAACTGGGATTTGTGGCAGCGGTTTTCTTCTGACATCCCGATGAAAGCAAAAGCGTCGAGAAAATGATTGCGATGAATCTTACGAGAAGCATGGTTTTCATAGGGCTAACGAGAACAAGATCAGCCACCGCTCGGGCAGGCGCAAATGGCAGCGGGTTGAATCACACTAGCTAAGGTGGACATCCAAACGTAACGCCGGAGAGCGGTTGGCTGCATCGTCCGGTTAGATGGAGGCGCTGTCATCTTGCTAAGTAAACGCCTAAAACCTTGCCGTCTGCATCCTGGATCTTAGCCCACGGCGTGCCTCCACCTAGGACACCGGGCGACTTCGACGGAACGAAAACGCCCCAAATACCATTTCGAACGAATGCATCGAATGAATGGCCCGCAGCCGCGCCAGGGAAACGGGCATCAATAGCTTTCAGAGCAATCGCGATGGCTTCTTCCTTGTCCATCATCGAGTTACCATCTAACAAGGTTTATACTGAATTATTCAGCCTATCCTGATTATAGACCGATAACCGTACGCAGGATACCGACTACTTTTTGATCTCGACCCATTCGTTGCGAGCACGCGAATCGGCGACTGCCTGGACAACGCGCATGTAGCGAAGGCCTTCTTCAAAGTTCGGGCGCGGCCGGACCCGGCCGCGCGATTTCACAGCAGCGAGAAAATCTTCTTCCACGCGCCATTCGCCTTCCAATTCCGGGGCAAGATCGACATTGTGCAGGGCCCGATCGCCCAGCTTGCCCGTCTGCACGATATCGGAACCAAAATCGTAAGTGAGAGTGCCAGCGCTGCCGTAAATTTCCAGCCGGTCGCCGGGCGCCAGCGCGTCGACGCCGCTGAACTCGAGGACGCCTTCGGCGCCATTTTCAAACTGGCACAGAACTGTCAGCAAATCGGGAATGATTACTTCGTAGCCCTGCCGGATTGGATAGATGATTTTCCCTCGCGCGAAGACGCCGCTGATGTTTCCGAGCCAACGCTGCAGGACCTCGACGTAAATTCCAAGCGTGAGAACGTTCAGACCGCTGAGTTCGATCCTTTGTCGCCAATGCGGCGGCGCGTTCGGATCCAAATAGTTGCTCGTAAAACTTTGCAGTCGGACGTGGTGCGGTTGACCGATGTAATTCTCGGCCAGGAGCTTTTTCACGAGCAAATCGGCGCGCATTCCCATGGGAGGGGGGCAAAGCATCGTGACCAGTTCTGGATAACGCTTGGATGCCGCGACCATTTCCTCGGCTTCGGCCAAATCCATCGACATGCGTGCCTGACAAAATACGTGTTTGCCCGCTTCAAGCGCGGAGATCGTCACTGCCGAATGCATGTAAGGCGGCGTACCAATCCAAATAATGTCCAAATCCGGAAGGGCGAGCAGATCGGCCCAATTTTGCATTGGGGTCGCATGGGGAAGGTTTTCGCCGCAAAAGTTTTCTGAGCTTTCGTAAGTCGAATTTGAAACCGCCACGATCTCGACTTCAGGGTATTTTTTCAACGCCGGCAAATGGCGGGTGCGAACGATGTTGCCCGCTCCGACAATCCCGATCCGCAGCTTATGGTTATTTTTTTGCATCGCGCCTCAAACGCAGTTCTCGATCTTGGGGCTCGGCCGCGCATGGCGCGAGTCAATTTTGACCATTTCGTCCAGTGATCGTTCAAGATTCGCTTGACCTAACAAGCGGAGCGCGGCAGGTTGCGCAGCTTTTTCGCCAGCTATGTCAAAAGTTTGTACCATCACGGGTTCCCGGGTCACGCGCGGCAGCGTCATTCACCGTCGTGGTATGGCGAAGAAAAAAGGCGGAGTCGGGCGGCACGTGACAAAGAATGTGCCGCGTGTTTTCGCGCCGAATTTGCGCCAACAGCGGATTTGGGTGCCAGAATTGAAGAAGTTTGTCCGGATTCGCGTCACTGCGCGCGGCCTGAAGACGATAAATAAAAACGGCGCTTACTCAGCGCTGAAAAAAGCGGGCGTAATTTAGCTCCCGCCAATTTCGGCAGATTCGTCAAATGACGTGAGCGTTTCGCCTGCGTCTTCCATTTCTTTTGGAAGCGGGATGCTTGCGCCACTTTCCGCCGGTTTCGCTCTCCCCCGTGGCAGATCGAGCGAGCCGTCGTTGAACTCGATCACGTGACCTTCGCTGATGAGCCAGCGCAGGTCGGAAGCGAGCGCGAACTTCCGCGATTCGACGTCTTCCGCTGAAAGGTCAACAATCAATTTCTCGGCAAGCTCTTTGCGATTGGTTCCCGGCTTGACTGCGAGGGCCTTGAGAATCGCGTTCACCGATGGAGATACACCTGCTTGATCGTGGACAAAGGCTCGCGTCCGGATCGTCGAGACGAACAACATGCCGCGGCGATGTCGAAAGACATTGAGCCCCGCTTGTCGCAATTGCGCCGCTAACTCCTGCATCGTGCCCGATGGCGAGCGAGTCTCGCGCGTCCAGGCTTCCTCAATTGCGCGATTCAGCGCTCGATCGGGCAAACGCCGACTCAAGACCCCGCCGATGGTTACTTCCTCTGGACTGCGAACCAAACCCGGGAGGTATTTGGAACGGAAATGCCGTTCTGCTTCCGCCGCGGAGGTGAGCGTTGATAGGGTTCCGTCGTCCAATGTCGTATATGTCGTAACTGTTCGCGCTTCTTCTTTCCACCGCTCGATTAACGCCGGCTCGTTCACGATCTCGATTTGCCGCTGATATTCGGCGAAACTCATCCGACGGCTGAAGCGCTGTTCGTAAAGGCTGCGGAGCTGCGGCTGATAATTATGATGGTTAGTCGGACCAAGAAGAGTTCCGCTCAGTCTGCAGCGGGCGACGTTTGAGAAATTTCCTTTGATCGGGTCCGATTGCGTGATGTCGATCTTGAAGAAATCTTCGCAAGCGAATCGAAATGCGTTTCGCTCAAGAAAATCTCGATCTAGAGAAAACGCACCATTTTCGCCCAGTTGATAAACCGGCGATTCCGCCTTTGCGGTCAAGCGAACGTGGTAGCGTTCCGGTTTTTCCAGGAACAAATGCGCCAGCGCAAAGAGAGAATAGGCAACCGAAGTCGAATTGATCTGCGCGACCACATTATCGAATGCCAGTGAGTACGGCAGAAAACGAACCGTAATTTCTGGCGGCGTAGCTGTCGGTTTGTGTTGATCCTCTGCTCGCGACCCCGGTCGGGGACCACGATCGCGATCTTGTTCATGCCGGCCGTGAATGAGGTGCGCTCGGCGGTCGCGCCCTACCTTTCCCTGTCGAGACAGCTCGCTTCTGCGTGCCTTAAACGTTGGGCGTTGGACGTTGGGCGTTTTGCCTCTGGGATGCCGACGGCCTCGTCCGCGCGCTTCTTCACTCTCAACGTAATCGTACTTCCTTTCATCACTGGGTTCTTTCACCCACGCCGGGAGTAATTTGAGGTCCAGCAAATCAATTGGCTCGACAGGCGAAACGGGCATCCTTCCATCTACTAGAAATGCCAGGGGAAGTAAATGCAAAGCCGCTCGCGCATCCCATTCTGAAATTGATTGACAAGCTCTCTAATTCATTTACTTGCCATCCTGTGCCCGGATTGCTTTAAGCTTTTCCACACTCAACGAACACGAACCCGGAACAAATTTTTATGGCGGAAAAATCAATTGAAGAAAAGGTCAAGGACATCATCGTCGAGCAACTCGGCGTTAACCCGGAGCAGGTCACGCCCCAGGCGTCTTTCATTGAAGATCTGGGCGCGGATTCGCTGGATATTGTCGAGCTGGTGATGGCGTTTGAAGAAGAATTTTCCGTCGAAGTGCCGGACGAAGACGCCGAGAAGCTGCAAACCGTCGGCGACGTCGTTAAATACATCGAAGAACGAGCGAAGCCACAATAACACGCGCGCGCAGCGAGATGTTCGGGAGATGAAAACACGGCTTTAGCCGTGTTTTCGTGTTTAGGGTTGCGGAGAAATGCAACGCGCCCAGACTAGATTGCAATGAGCTTCTCGCTTTTTGAGAAACCCTTGTTTCAAGTCGGAGGCCATTACGTCACGTTTCTGGGAGTAATTGCCTTTGTCATTCTTTTTGCGGCTGGGCTCGTTATTGCCCGAATACTACAAAGCAATGTCGTCCGGCGTTTTTTCAGCCGCTTCAAGATCGACACGAACTTTGTCGCAATCGTCACGACGATTCTAAGTCTGGCTGCGCTCGTCTTTTTTACCATCAGCGCGATTAATGCGGCCGGCATTCCGCTGGCTTGGAATGCGCCTCTTCCGGCCGTTTCGATAAGTCTCGTCCAGATTTTTCTGCTGATCGGGCTTCTTGTCGCGGTTTTTTGGATTTCCTCCAGAACGAAGCGCTTTCTTTTCAATCGGTTTCTCGTCAATAGCGGACTGGATCGTGCCCTCCAGTACGCCATTGCCCAAATCATCAGCAACGTCGTGCTGGTGGTTGGCATTTTCATTGTTCTGGAAAACACCGGTATTCATTTGGGAGCGCTGGCCGTTTTCGCAGGCGCTGTTGGCGTGGGCGTCGGCTTCGGCCTGCAAAATATCGCCAGCAATTTCATCAGCGGCCTGGTGATTCTGGCCGAAAGACCAATCACTATCGGAGATCGCGTCGAAGTAGCTGGGATCACCGGTCAAGTGCAACAGATTCGCGCGCGTAGCACGGTGATTCGCACCAACGACAACATCACAATGATCGTGCCAAACACCAAATTCATCGATTCGCCCGTGACGAACTGGACTTATGGGGATCCGCGGGTGCGGTTTCGCATTCCGGTCGGCGTCGCTTACGGCAGCGATATCGGCAAAGTGCGCGAGGCACTACTCGCTGCCGGACGTGAAAATCCGAACACTTTAAACGATCCGGCACCGAGCGTTTTTCTCCAGAAATTCGGCGACAACTCGATCGACTTCGAGCTCGTTGTTTGGAGCAGCGAGATGAGCGCCCGGCCGAGCCGATATCGTAGCGATCTCAATTTTGCCATCGAACGGAAATTTCGCGAAGCCGGGATCGAGCTGCCGTTCCCACAACGCGATCTCCATATCCGGAGCGGCGTGCTGAAGGTGGAAGGAATAGATTCTGGGACAACGAAACGACCCGAGTCGTAGCCGCGTGTCTGGCGGTTCACTTCACGCAGCCCACTTCGCAGCGTTATGACGCGGGGACCGCGCCTGTTCGGCAATCAAGATCGAGGTTGGGACAACTCAGGCATCAATTCGTCCGCGCGAACCTTGAGAAAATTGCAATTCCTGTTAATTGCTGACGCCCTCGGTTCCTCCGCCGGGTCAACCCGCTTTTTTGCATGGCCGTTATAACTACTATTCCGATCCCCAACGGGATCGCAAAAATCCTTTCGCGTACCGAGCTCCTGAATTGCGACGCATGGCAACGCGCGTTTCATGGCAAGTGTAAGGACAATCGGTACTACGAAATCGTCGACAAGACGTTGGAGTGCGATTTCGAGCATCATTATCTCGTCCTTGAGGATGATTCCGGTACGGAGCGGGCAGTCCAGCCTGTGTTCTTTGTTCGACAGAACCTCGTCGAAGGCGTGCCGGGAAGAATTCGTTCCGTTGTCGATTTTGTCCGAGACAAATTCCCGCGTTTTCTGACCATGCGCGTATTGATGGTCGGCTGCGCGGCCGGTGCAGCCGACCTCGGCACGTGCGACGAAAAGGATGAAACATGGGTAGCGGCAGCTCTGCTAGCCAGTCTCCGAAATTACGCGAGGCAAAGCAGAGCCTCCCTGGTCGTTTTAAAAGATTTCCTGGCGAAATATCGTTCGGCGCTCGAACCGTTTCGTTCAAACGGCTATCTACGCATCCCGAGCATGCCGATGACGCGACTCGCGCTGCGATATCGCGATTGGGATGAATATTTTCGCACGCTGAGCAAGGCAACCCGGAAAGATCTGCGCCGCAAATTCCGGAAAGCAGAGCGCGCGCGCAAGATCGAGATAGAGGTGACGAGCGACATCGCGCCTTATGTCGATGAAATTTACCCGTTGTACCTTCAGGTGCATGAACGTTCGTCCCTGAAATTCGAGACGCTGACCAAAGATTATTTTCGCGCGATTGGACAGCGGATGCCGGAACGGGCGCGCTTCTTTATCTGGCGGCAGAGCGGCAAAATTGCCGCATTCAGCTTTTGCCTGGTTTGTGGCGACACGATTTACGATGAATGCATCGGGCTCGATTACAACGTAGCGCTCGATTTACACCTTTATTTCTACACGCTGCGCGACATCATTTCCTGGTCGATCCGACAGGGTTTGAAATATTATTACAGCAACCCACTGAATTATGGACCCAAGCTGCACCTTCGCTGCGAGCTCGCGCCGCTCGACTTATACGTCATACACACGAACGCGCTTTTGAATCCAATCTTTCGCCCCATCATCAAATATCTCGGACCTACGCGCCACGATCCGTTTCTGCGCAAATTCCCGAACGCGCACGAACTCTGAATTGGTCTACACGCCTCATCGTCATTCCAATCGACGTAGAGGAATTTCTTACTGTTTGTTTTCGCTTCCTCGCAGCGCTTGCGAACAGTAAGAGATGTCTCGACTCTGCTGGACATGACAAAAGAGCCAAAGCGAAATCAACCTTTCGGTTTCGGCAATCCGTGGCTGCAACTAGCGCTGAGCGTCCTGTGCGTGTTTGTGTCGGAGTTTCTTTTGAAACGCGGCGCGACTGACATTGCAGACCCTTCCAGCGCATGGTCGTGGACGGGAATTAACGGTTTGGCTTCGCCGCTGGTATGGTGGGCAATTCTTTTGATCATTGCCAGCTTCATCAGCTGGCTTTACGTCCTTAGATACATTCCGCTCACGATCGCCTTTCCTCTTTCGCGGGTAGTTGATATCCTCGTGCCGCTCGGCTGCTGGATTTTTCTAGGCGAATTTATTTCGGCGCGCCGCTGGATTGGCATAGGTCTGGTTGTCGTAGGTCTGGCACTGGTAGCCAAACCTATAGCCCGGATAGAGGAGCGCCTGTGACATTCCTTTCCTTCTTCTTCATTGTCGCTTCTCTGCTGAGCTTTGTCGTGGCTCAGCTCATCTTGAAAAGAGCCATGGTGTCCACTGCGCAAAGTGGCTTTCGCAATCTGCGGTTTGTTTCACGCGTTACCCTTGGTATCACTCTGATGACGATTTCTTTTTTTCTTACACTCGGATTACTGCAACGATTCGATCTCAGTTATCTTTATCCGTTTCAAGGGTTGACCGTCATCATCAGCAGCCTGATGGCGGCGGTGATGCTGAAGGAAAGGTTGACCTTGCAGCTGACGATCGGCGCAGTAGTGATCAGCGCCGGAATCGTGCTGGTCTCACTGAGTTAACGCTGGCCAAAGCTTCGCCAGCGCAGCGGAATTTGTCCTGTAAATCTGATCCGTAGCGGGCAATTGAACTCTCGGGTGATCGAATCCCGCCGCGAAACGTTGCTTCCACCGCGCATATGACGGCGGTGAGAAGGCACCGCAAATATCACCGCCGATAATTTTCGTTCTGCCGCGTAAACGCGATAGGGCCCATTCAAGATCGACCACGTTAAATCGGCCGCTCTCCCAGTTCGTCACTGCCTCTTCCGCGCGAAGACAATCGAGATCGATCGTGACATAGATACTTCCTCCGGCAAGGGCCTTAACAAATTCGTCAAAGCGCTCCCGCCAAGTGTCACGCAAAATGGCGCCGCGGCGTTGTCGATCTTTTGCGGGCCGGTCGTCCGCCCAGGGATGAACTTCGAGAATCCCGGCTCGCTCCGCGCGCCGGTTTCCGAAAATTTGGTGCGGCCACCAACATTCAAAATTTCCGCAACCCCAGACCGCAACGTGTTTCACGTTGGTAAGTCCCAACGCGCGATTCACCCAGCCGCCGCAACCCCATTTTGGCGGGCGCACATCCCAATCCGGGTGATTGTCGAAGGAAACAAGGGTGATCGGCTCCGCGACTCGCCGGAGCCAGAGCGCAGTCAGATAATGAAAATCACCCGAGCCGTAGAGTAGAAACGGCGATGAGAGACGCGGTTCATACTCGCGGTAAAACTCGGCGACCAGGCGCGGCGGCGCGGAGAAACGGAGCTTCGGCGCCCAGTTGCGCGCATCGACAGTGGGAAGCCCAAATGGTTGATCTCGCCACGCGTCATCCAGGTTGAGATGTTCCATTAGTCCACAGACCAAATTGTCATTACGCTCTGAAGGAATCACAAGTTCCCTCCGCACCTTGCATCCGACTTGTCAATCTTACGCGCGATTGTCAAATCGTGTGCGAAGTTAAGGTGAGATGGCACAGGAAACTCAGGCTGGAAAGCTAAAGGAACACGAAAAGGACCGAGATTTTTTTTGCGTGGTGAGTGATGCATTTCGCGTCTTTGCCCGCCGTTCCTCGATCGCCCTCGGAAGCGCCTGGGCTTTTGCCGGCGCTGTTCTGGCTATCCTCGTGTGGATTCTGACCGGACCAACCTTTCATTTCTCCGATACCTGGCAATTGATCATCAACACCGCCACAACCATCGTCACGTTCCTCATGGTGTTCCTGATCCAGAACACGCAAAACCGCGACGCCAAAGCAGTGCATCTCAAACTCGATGAAGTGATCCGCGCACTTAAAGGCGCTCGAAACCAGCTTGTCGATCTTGAAAATCTATCTGACGAAGATCTGAAGAACCTTGAGAAACAATTCCAGCACCTGCGCGAAAAAGCCGAGCGCGATGCAAGTAGTTCTCGCGACGTTAAACCAGTCAAGCGGCGTTGAGCGCACGCCTCATCGGGCGGTCGTTTCAGGTTTTCGGGCCTCGCCGGTTCGCAGAAAAACTTTGCCACTTGGGCACAGCCGAAAAATCTCACACTGACTGCAAGCCGGTTTACGTGCGTAACAACGGCGACGTCCGTGCCAGATCAGCCAGTGACTCCAGTCTGTCCAACGCTGGCGTGGTATGAGCTTCATCAAATCGCGCTCAATCTTTTCTGGGTCCTTGTGTTTTGTCAGGCCAAGCCGCTGCGATAGTCGCGCGACGTGCGTGTCCACCACAATGCCTTCATTCTTGTGAAAGCCATTGCCCAACACCACGTTCGCAGTTTTACGCCCAACGCCCGGCAAGGCATATAACTCCTCCATCGTGTCGGGAACGTTTCCGTTGTGTTTCTCGACGATGGTGCGCATCGCACCGCTGATGCTTTTCGCTTTGTTGCGATAAAAGCCTGTGGATTTGATCGCGTTTTCCAACTCCGCCTGCGGCGCGTCCGCATAATCCTTCGCCGTACGATATTTCTTGAACAGCACAGGCGTGACCATATTGACTCGTTTGTCGGTGGATTGCGCGGAGAGGATTGTCGCGACAAGCAATTGGAGAGGGTTCCGAAAATCCAGCTCACAATGCGCGTTTGGATAAACCTTCGGCCAAATTTTCAAAAGTTGAGCAACGCGCTCGCGAGTTGTCATCTGGTTATTATTCTCCACTCCTGCTATGGGTTTCAACGATGAAGCAACCGTGACGGAAATCATCGATCATCGCCCAATTGCCACCCGCAATCGAAAATGGGCACAGGCAGCGACCGCGTGCCTCGCTGCACGAAGTGTTTCGCCGAATACAATTTCAATCGCGGGCATGTGCGCGTGCATTGTCGCAGGAATCGCTCTCGCGCTGACTTCGATTTCTGATCATCGAATCCTATGGCTGATCGCAGCATGTGGCGCGCAATTGCGTCTGACTGCCAACATGCTCGATGGGATGGTTGCGATTTCGTCCGGTCGCACGTCAAAAACCGGTGAGCTCTACAACGAAGTTCCGGATCGCATCTCGGACGCAGCCGTTTTATAGGAGCAGGGTTCGCGTGGGGTGGAAACGTAGCGTTGGGTTACATCGCGACAATTTTAGCAGTCTTCACCGCCTATGTTCGTGCCGCAGGCAAAATTGCCGGCGCGCCAAACGAGTTTTGCGGCCCGATGGCGAAACAACATCGGATGCTGGTTATCACGCTAATCTGCCTATACTCGGCGATCACGCCACCTTCCTGGCGGATGTTCACGCCCAATGAGTGGCAGATCGGTCTCATAACTGCTGGCCTTGTCGTGATCGTCGTCGGCTGCGTAATCACGGTTGTTCGCCGGATCAACCGAATCGTACACGCGCTGTGATGAGCGAGGCTACGCGCGAACGACTCTTTGGGTTTCGTCACGCTTTTGACGATCGCGTGACCGTTGTTCTAACACTGACGGCTCTCGTTCTGTTTCTGTTAGCGCCGCTGATTTTTATCGTGACTCGGGCGGCCAACAGCACCAGCGATAAGAGAAAGGAACTCTGGGATCGTTATCGGTCCTGGATTTGGTTGGCGCTCTGCGTTCTGATTCCCATATTGGCAGGGGCTTTTTGGACAATCCTGGCCGTCGCCACGCTAAGTTTTCTTTGTTATCGGGAATATGCCCGCATCACCGGGTTGTTTCGGGAACGGACCATCAGCCTCATCGTTGTTATCGGCATTCTCCTCATCACGTTCTCGGTGCTGGATAACTGGTACCGACTCTTTGTCGCCTTGTTTCCGTTGACAGTCGCGTTGATTGCCATTGGCGGCTTGATTCCCGATCAACCTAAATGCTATATCCAGCGGGTCGGTCTGGGTGTCTTGGGCTTTACGCTTTTCGGAAGCGGCTTGGGCCATCTTGGCTATATGGCAAACGATTGGAATTATCGGCCGATTCTTTTGCTATTCATCTTCGCCGTGGAGCTCAATGACATCTTTGCCTACATCAGTGGCCATTTATTTGGTCATCGCAAATTTGTTCCCAACACGAGTCCGAACAAAACTGTAGGAGGCGCGCTCGGAGCAATTGTCCTAACGACGCCACTCTTTGCGGTTGGCACGCATTTTGTCTGGTTGGGTACGGCGCACAACTGGGACATTTGTTTCGGCGACAAGCACGGGGTGGTCGCAAATCACGCAGAGCGTGGAATCACGCGTTAGAGATTTGGTTGCTCAGTCCGCTACTGCGTAATCCGCCAACTTTTGTTCCAAATGCGGCGGAACATGCGCGACGATCAGGGCGTCGCCGTCATCGTAACGCAATTCAAGCACATGACCCACGCGATGGATTTCCGCAATCAGCGCCGATTGATCGGACGGAATTCGAAAACGTGAGCGCAAACGCCATGAGCTGAGCGCGTTTTCCAGCGCGTACACCAGTTTGCTCACGGCTTCACCGGTGCGAGCGGAGATTGCAACGCTACCGGGAAATCTTTTCACATACGTTTCAGCCAATTCCCGGCTTTCGAGATTGTCGATCTTATTGAAAACGATCAGCGTCTGTTTTCCGAAAGCATCGAGTTCTTTAATGACAGTATCGACCGCCTCCATTTGCTCATCCACACGCGGATGGCTAAGGTCGACAATATGAATGAGCAGATCGGCTTCGCTCACTTCTTCGAGCGTTGCCTTAAACGACTCGATTAACGTATGCGGAAGTTTTCGTAAAAAACCGACCGTATCGGTTAGCAGCACCCGCTGTTTGTTAGGCAAAACAAAACTGCGCGTAGTTGGATCGAGCGTAACAAAAAGTTTATCTACCGCGACGACGTCCGCGCCGGTGAGTAAATTCAACAGGGTCGATTTGCCTGCATTCGTATAGCCGACCACAGCGGCGACGGGCCACTGATGCCGCTTGCGGCCCTGCCTTTGCACTGCGCGCGTTTTTCTTACCGCCTCCAACTCACGCGCGAGTCTCGCGATCCGTTCCTGCACCCGCCGACGGTCCACTTCCAACTGCGTCTCACCGGGACCGCGCGTACCGATCCCCCCAGTCTGCCGTGACAAGTGATGCCACATCCGGGTAAGGCGTGGCAAAAGATATTGCAACTGGGCCAGCTCGATTTGTAACCGGCCTTCCCGGCTGCGAGCGCGCTGGGCAAAAATATCGAGGATCAGCTGTGTCCGATCGAGAACTTTTCGCGCGAATAAATTCTCCAGGTTCCGACCCTGCGCCGGCGAAAGTTCATCGTCAAAGATCACTGAAGTCACCTGTCGCTCCTGGCACGAGTCTTTGATCGATTCCGCTTTGCCGCGGCCGATGTAATACGGCGCGGTCGGTTTCTGTAATTTTTGCGTGACGGTGTCAACGACCTGCGCACCGGCGGAATTCGCCAACTCGCGCAATTCTGCGAGCGAATCCTCCAAGTCCCATTTCGAGACGCCTTCCTTTTCGAGGCCAATCAGGAGTGCACGCTCCTGAGCTCTTTGCGGGCGTGTCTCAATCATTCCTGTGCGCGAACGAGCAACGCGTCCGCAGCAGTATCCATTTTGCGGCTTCGTTGTGACTGAGAAACGATAAGTTCAGCGGCTCAAAATTACTTTGTCGTCGAAACCAGGTCAACTGCCTTTTGGCGTAACGGCGAGTGGCTTGCTGAATGGCAGCGACGCATTGTAATATCGACATCTTGCCTTCGAGCAATTCACGAATCTCATGTAAACCGATCGTCCTTGACGCGGTCGAACTTATCGTTCCGGCGGCGCGCACTTCTTCGATCACGCCATTTTCAAACATTGCTTCCACTCGGTTGTTAATTCGCCTGTAAAGCTCATCGCGTTCGCGAAAAACAAAGACGCCGGTAGCCGAGATCGTTGGTCTCAGCCGGCCGGGGTCACCACCTGCTGCTACACGATTCCATTCCATCCGCCGCTCCGAAACTGGCTTCCCGGTCAGTAAACAGATTTCGACAGCGCGCACGAGGCGACGCTGATTTTTCACGTCGATCTTGCGCGCGGCTTCCGGATCAAGATCGACCAGTTTGCGGTGCAATTCATTGAGGTTCATTTCGTTCAACTGCGCGCGCAGGTTTGGATCGGCCGCAGGCAAATCCGCCAGGCCGTGCGTCAACATTTTGATGTAAAGTCCGCTTCCACCGACAACGATCGCTAGCTTGTCTCGCGAATGAATTTCGCCAATCGCGCGTGACGCGGCGCGCCGAAATTTCTCCGCGTTCATTTCTTCGTGAAGCGGCAATCTGTCGATTAAATGATGCGGCGCTTTCGCAATCGTCGCGGCATCGGGCTTCGCCGTCAAAAGATCGAGGCCACGGTAGATTTGGAAAGCGTCTGCACTGATAATCTCCGCGCCAATTTCCTGCGCCACATCAGCCGCCAGCTCGGATTTACCAGCCGCGGTAGGTCCGACGATGAAGAAAACTCCCGTTGCGTCGTGACCGTGAAGCCGTCGCTGTTCAGCTGTCATGTCGAGCGAAGTCGGAGATATCTCTTGCTGTTAACAATATGAGATTCCTCGACTTCGCTCGGAATGACAAATAGCGGTTACACGAACGATGAAGAATGTACGGCCATCGAATCAGGCTAACCCAACCGATATGACGTATCTTCCGAAAACAAATCGGGAGACGCACGCTTCAAGCGCAGCGTCTCCCGAATGAAGCCATCGCTACCTGTTAACTTCGCATCTGATGCTCGCTGGACTTCGCGCCACTGACGACGAGCCGGCGACCAAGGAATTCTTTGTCATGCAATTCCTGCACGGCACGTTTTGCCTCCTCGACGGTCTGCATCTGGACGAAGGCAAAACCTTTCGAGCGCTGATTATGTCGGTAACTTACGACCTCAGCGTTTTGCACGTGTCCTACGCCGTTGAACAATTCGAAGAGATCGCTCTCGGTGGCATCGAAGGACAAGTTGCCGACATAAAGACGCGGCGAAGTGACTTCGACCGTCTCAGGTTTGCGCGGTGGTCGAGATGGCTGCGCACCGTTACGCGCTGTGGTTGCAGGTTTTTTGGCGCTGCCGTTTCCAAAAAATGCTACAACCCGCTGCCAGAACGTTTTCTTCTGAGCTTTCGCTTCTTCCCGTCGAGGGCGCGGGCGCCCATTGCTCCTGCGTCGGGATCCACCCCGCGAATGGCGGGGACGTCTCCCGGATGAATAAGAGTTCATGTTGATCCTTAAGGTTGACCCAATGGTTAAATGGGCGGAGCGCATCGAGCGATGCACAGTCCGCGGCGTGCGAACCACTCAGGGTCCATTCAAACAATTTGCAAGCACTCTGCGACGCCGCCGGAAACTCCGCCTCCTTGAGCCGGAAATATAGTTGTCTCGAACCGCAAGCCGGCGCGCTCAACCAACGAAGCAGTAAAGATGCAAAAGCTCGCATCATATTTTCAAAAAATCTGAATCGTCGCAGAACACGGAGGCCCGGAAGATCGAAGAAGATTCCCGACATCTCGGCCCGATTATCGCGCGTGCGGTCAAGATTGCAAGTGGAACGAATAGCGGGCAGTCGTCGCTTATGCACTAGAGATTCTAGCGCCGGATCCAATCATCGCGGAAGGAATAGAGGCGAGACTTTAAATACTCACGCGTGCGTTCGCCTCGAATTGGCCGGACAAAATATCGCAGTGCGCGCCGGCTCAGCTTCGGCTCATACCCAAATACCGGCATCAGATCGCGGCAGTGCCACTCCACCCAGCCGATTTCTTCGTCCGAAAGTTCGCCTCGCCACCGCGTCGCCGGTTCCGGACTGATCTGCGAGAAATTAGTTCGCGTTGCCGAGTTACCACTCCAGAAGTGACCCACTTTTGTCGGCGTCAGCACCGTTCCCGGATCGAAACTGATCTCGAGGTAAGCGCAAACTTTCTCCATCGTGCTGGCCGGTTCGCGGACCAATTGCTCGTACGGTACGACGAGACCCGGAGTATCACCATCGCACACACGCCTCGCGAGCGTGGCCGCGACGCGCCAGTGAGCAATCACATAATAAGTCGAAAATCGCCCGGTTTTTCTTGTTTTCTCCAGTGCGATTTGCGCTGCGAGGATGGCACGCGGATCGCGCATCGTCACGAGAATTTTCGCATACGAAAATCGGGCAAGAATCGCGGGAACGTGATTGCGATTCGCCGGAGTTTTTTCGACCCAGCGCCGGATGGTGTCGAGCGGACGTTGAAGCGTCGCTGCGTAGGCTTTCACCATGAGCACAAGCAAATCCTCTTTAGCGTTTGCAGGGTCGAACGCTGCGCGCTCAAATGTCTCGAGAAATTTGTCGCGCGGAAATGCGGCATAATTGCGTTTGCCCCATTTGCACGGCCCGCCGAACAGCACGTTGGAAAGCGATTGTTTGGTCAGGTAATCAAACTGTGCGCGCCGCCCGCGCGGCGCATATTTTGTGAGAACGGTGGGGAAATACGCGGTCTCTTCCGGCAGGACGAGAAGTTCGGGATGATTGTCGAGCAACGCGACCAAAAGCGTTGTGCCAGATTTCGCCTGGCCTGCGACGAAACAAGCACGTTCGTCAAATGACAAACTCGAATTCATCGGAAACAACTATAACGTCCATTGTTTCGATCGCTTGAGAAACCAGTCGATAAACTGAGGGAGCCCGTCACTTAATCGGGTGGCTGGATTGTAACCAAGCAGTTTTCTCGCTTTCGAAATGTCCGCGCAAGTCAAAGGCATGTCGCCTGGTTGCTCCGGCAGCCGATTGATTTTTGCTTTTTTCCCAATGGCATTCTCGATTGCAGCGATCAAATCCTTGAGCTGAATCGTGTCGCTCTCGCCGAGATTGAAGATGTCGAAAAGCGGCCCCTCATGCTTAAGCGCCGCCATTGTACCTTGGATGATGTCGTCAATGTAAGTGTAGTCACGTCGCGTCGTGCCGTTGCCAAATTGGTCGATCGGCTGGCCCGCGTAAATGCGTCGCGTGAACTGATGGATTGCCAGATCTGGTCGTTGCCGAGGACCGTAAACAGTAAAGTAGCGCAGCGCGACCACCTGCATTTGATAAAGATGCGAGTATGTCGAACAAAGAAATTCGCCCGCAATTTTTGTGGCGGCATATGGGCTGAGCGTCTGAGTGAGATGTTGATCTTCCGAGAAGGGAACTGTTTTCGAAATGCCGTAAACGGACGAGCTCGATGCGAAGATAAATCGCTCAACTCCGGTCACGCGCGCGGCGTCGAGCAGGTGCAAGGTGCCGGTGACATTTGTGTCGTAATAAAGTTGCGGATGTTGAATTGATGGACGAATTCCCGCGCGCGCGGCCAGGTGCGCAATCGCCTCAAATTTTTCCCCGTGAAATACATTGCGCACAGCCGTGCTGTCTCGAAGATCGACATGATGGATCGCAATGTCTTTGGAGACGGCCGAAACATTTTCTCGTTTGATTTGCGGATCGTAAAAATCGTTGAAGTCGTCGAGGATCGCGACGTCGTGCCCGGCCGCGAGTAGGTTTTCGACAAGGTGGGAGCCGATAAAACCAGCGCCACCCGTGACGAGGATTCTCATTCGCCAGAAGTTCAACCACGAAAGATACGAAGTGCACGAAGAAAATTCTTAAACTTCGCGCCTCAGTGTATCGTCCAAGCAGACTTCATGATTTTTGTGCTGCATTTCGAAATGTGCGAGTTCGTCACGCCGTTCATCGGACCGGTTATCGCAAAGATATGCGGGCCTGGCTTGACCCGACTGCATTCATCGAAGCGCACCGCGGCGCGCCAGAGGATGATATGGGACGGGCAAACCCGGGTGGGACGGGCGATTGACATCAATAGCTTCGATTGACTCGGATCAATAAAAACTGCGCCAATGCAGCAGCAAATAACCCCAGTTCGCTGCAAGAGAAGTTACGACCAGCGCGCGGACAAAAGTTTTTTCCGTAGAACTGAATCGTGCGATACGCACGCGTGGCGCCCGCGTGACCAAAACAATTAAGGCATAAGCATCGAAGATCGACAACCCGCACAGCGCGACAAAAACAAGCGGATTCCAGCGGAGCGCGGCAAGAAAATTCCCGTGAAAAAATTGGATTGCGGATCGTGTCATGCCGCACGTGACGCACGGGAGACCGGTAACATCATGAAACGCGCAACGCGGCCACGGCAGACCCAGTGCAAGCCAGATTGCCGCAAAAGCCAGCGAACCGAACGAAACGGTCAGCCAGATTAACTCGTGATCGAGCTCAGGCGGGACGAGATGACGTCGCACCAGTTGCATTTATCGCCGATCACTGACTTCTCATGTGAATGAGCGCCGGCACTAAAATCGCCATTAAAATCGCTCCGCCGCAGCAAACTACTAGCGGAAGAAAAACGGCAAACACAGCACGTCCTGTCTCGGTTTCGTGGGCGCGAGCAAGACCGATGCAGGTTACGACCAACCCCCAAACGCCGGCGATCAATCCACCACAAACTGGAATCATCTGCAGCGGACCGGTCGAGCCTTGAGAAAACGCGAGAACGCGGAAGGTGGCTTCGAAGGTTTTGTTCGCGCCACCGACAATCATTAAGCAAAGATGGACGATCGCCGCGCCGATAAACAATACGATTACGATCATTACCGGCAGAAGGATGATGAATGCAATTGAGCCGAGGCCCATGCCCGTCAGCATCCCGAAAGCGTTATGTCGGTTCGCGAAAAGACCCATTGACTGAAAACCGAGGGAAAAAAGAAATGCCACGACTCCGCCCAGCCATCCTCCGATTAAAGCGTAGATGAGAGGTTCCACGAGACCACCCTCAATCTTCATCGCCCTGAACGCGGCATCGGGTTTCGTTAAAACCATTACCAATGTTTCGACAAACGCGTTGAAAAATCCGCGCGTCTGCCGTCCGTCCCACGGCAATCCGCTGCGTGGCTCCACGGGTCCAGCTACCGATGCTGCACTAATTTGCGGTGGTGGCGCAGCAGGTTCGGCGCCTCCGAACTCCGTAAATTGCGAGAGCGGTTGCCAATTCGCCAAGCCATCGCGCCAGCCAAGATCGGTGGGCGCGAAACGACCGGTGCGTAATCCTTCGCGGACTTCTTCTTCTGAAAATGTGCCCAGACTCGTTGCGCCCCGATTAACGTGGATCATTGCCATGGCGTCGTGTTTTAGCGATCGGCGAAAGCAAAGTCAATGCGCGTTCGCTGTTATTAAATGTTAGAAGCGTTACGCGTGTTACAAGAACCGTTGTAACGATATAACGTTTGTAATCCTTTTAACTTTCTGGCGAGTCAAACCGCTTCGTCTTCTTCGGCGCATCCAGGGCACGCCAGAAATACCACGCGGCGACGGAGCGATAGGGCCGCCACTTCTCGCCGAATTTCATAAGCTCTTTCGGGGTGGGAAGTTTTCTACGTCCAAATGTTTTGGCGAAACCTTTGCGCACACCGTAATCATCGACTGGCCAGACGTCGGGCCGGCCGAGATCGAACAAGAGGAGCATCTCAACCGTCCACCGGCCAATGCCGCGCACCGTGATCAGACGCGCAACGATTTCCTCATCGCTCATTCGAACGATCGCGCGAGACGATGGCACCGTGCCATCGATTGTTTTTGCAGCGAGATCCTTCAGCGCTGCGATTTTGTTGCGCGAAAGACCAGCTGCGCGAAAACAGTCATCCGGCGTGGCCAAAATCTTTTCCGGATCGAGATATTTCCGCCGCGGGTAGAGCGCCCGGACGCGACCGAAAATGGTCGCGGCCGCTTTCCCGCTCAATTGTTGGTAAGCGATTGATTCTGCAAGCGCGTCAAACGGCCGGATCGATAGCGCCGGTTTGACATTGTAAGGAAGCGATCGCGCGATGAGCGCCCCTAACCGAGGATCGGTCGCGGCAAGATACCGATGCGCGTGTTGGTGATTCATATGTCGATGCTAACTAAAATGACAAAGCAGGAATGTCGAAACTAGAAGATCGAGCTGCTTGATAAGATTTTTCGTGGTTCGACTTTTGTCATTCGTCCTTTTCAATCATTCGTCATTGTTGCTTGCCCGGTGAAATTCGGTTTCGTGACGAGGATGGAAACACAACTGACCTGGTATGGCCAATCGGCATTCAAAATCGTCACGCCGACCCGGAACGTGCTTCTGGTCGATCCGTGGCTGACAAATCCAGTTTTTGAAAAGGGCAAAGATGAGGTCGCGGGCCTGAAGCGCGTTGACCTGATCTTGGTCACGCATGGACATTCCGATCACGTGGGAAATGCAGTCGAGATCGGAAAACGAACAGGCGCCAAACTTGTCGCGACATATGATCTTTCGGCAGCGATGACAACGGTGCTCGGTTATCCGGCTGAGCTGGCCAGTACCGATACAGCGGGTCACTTCGGCGGCACGCTCAAGCTGCTTGAGGGCGAAGTAAGCGTGACGTTTGTCCCCGCCTGGCACGGCACCGCTGTGGAGAAAGGCGAAAATTCGCCGGCTTATTACGGCGGAAACCCTAGCGGGATGATCGTCGCGATCCGGGGCGGACCGACGTTTTATCACACGGGCGACACGGATTTGTTTTCCGATATGGCGCTCGTGTCGCGATTTAACAAGATCGACATCATGCTCGTCTGCATTGGCGACCATTTTACGATGGGACCGCCCCGCGCGGCCGAGGCGGTGAAACTGGTTGCACCGCGGACGGTGATCCCAATGCACTACGGAACGTTTCCCGTGTTGACGGGCACACCGGAAATGTTCAATCGCGAATTGAAACAGCGCCACGTCGAAGCCGATCTGCGCGTGATGAAAATCGGTGAAACAATTAAGCTTTCGGAATAATAAACTGCCGATCGAAGCGATTGGCTCGCGCAAGCGACGGATACAGCCAGCCGACACGATAAGTTCGATTTAGGAAAACAATGCCGATTGGGAAAAATGGGAATGGGCAGGCACTGCTGGAACGCTTCATACCGGACGGTGTGTCCGATGCGGCAACAGCGTTCGTTGAGTCGTTAAAAATCAATACAATTTCGTAAAATGCGCGCCGGATCGCTGCCGCGGCTTTCGGTCGAGATGGGTCTAATGGCGGTTGTGGCAACGCAACTATGGCATCATCTCTTCATGGGCGGCGGCCTGGCAGATTTGCCTGAATGGTCAGCGGTGCTAACGCCTGCGGCGATTGAAGCCGACGCCGGATCGACGGCGACTCCGCAAACGAAAAGCTAAAGTTTTGCCAGCGTTTCCCTCCCGCGTTGTTTTGTTTCGGAATCATCTTTTTCGGTGTCCGGCATCGCGAGCCCCTTGTTGATGAATTGACGCGCTTCTTCTTTCCTTCCCATCTGCGCGTAAATCCGCCCGAGCTCGATGTAGTGCATGAGACGATGTGGATTGAGCGCGATCGCTTTCTTCATTGCTTTTTCAGCATCCTCGTATGATCCCTGCGGCAGTTGGCCATAAATCAGCCCTGCCACAAATCGTTTCGCCGAGCTGACCTCCGCCAATACACGGTTCCATCGGCCAAGAATATGCCAGGCGTTGTCGTTGCGCGAATCGATGGCAAGCGCTTTGTCCACTGATTGCTTGATCTGCGGAGAGGCGACAATCTGTTGTTTCGTAGGCAGATACGGCAGCATTTTTCCAAGCGTGATAGCGGGTGCAAGCTGAGCGTCGCAGTCCTTTGGTCCACACGCAGCGGCACGCATGGAATATTCCAGCGCCATGCGCCCCAGCCGCAGTTTTTCTGGCGTGTCAGACGCGTCGGTCATGAGGTAGCGGTACTGCCGAGCGATCCGGACAAGCAGTTCCGGATTTTTGGGCTCCAGTTTTTCCGCCGCGAGATAGAGTGGCAACGCGTCCGTGGCCTGAAATTGTTTTTCGAACGCTTTGCCTTCTTTGAGAAGGTCATCGAATGATTCCGCCGGTATCGGAGATCGGCGCGACATTGGCATTTGCGGGTGCAGTTCAGCGGCGGAACCGACATCAGCCAACGGCAACGCTGCTATTGCGACGGCAAAGAGGCGGTGGATTAAGGATTTCATCAGAGCGCCGTGAAGGAACACTATGCTAAGATCGGCTGAACGCATCCCCGCGGTTCTCGCACTGGCCTTAAGAAGCCTTCTTGTCAGAACTCTCGGTTAATGCTCCGAAAGCGAGACCGCGGCTGCTCTCATTTACGAATCCGTTAATATGAACACAAAAATGACAACACTTGGCACAGCTTTGCTGGCCGCTACCTGCTTCTGGTCGAGCCAGGCTTTTGCACAGACCAGCACGACCGTAACCACAACAAACGGCGCATTCACTGAATACGTTCCCGGCTCCGAGACAATGGTCGTCAGAAGCGAAACTGGCACCAGCCCGTTGCGTTATTCCGTAACCAAACAGACGACGATTGTTGATGAGACTGGCGCCCCAGTTGCAATCGACCGCATTTCGCCCGGCAGTCAGCTCTCAATCCAGTACACGGGTGCAGGCGACCGCCTGGTAGCGTCTCGAGTTGTTGTGCGGCCAGCGACAACGGCGACTACTGCGGTGACAAGCGTGCCCGCCGAAGTGACCGGACAGCAAACCAATACCACTACGACAACAACCCGTCCTATGACGCACGATGAAAAGCACGCCCTCAAGGAGGAGCGAGAGCATCAGAAGAAAGCTGCGAAAGAAGAGATCGAGCATCAAAAGGACGCGCTGGACAAAGCGAAAGATAAACTCGACGACCAGGATTAGTCGCGGCGTTTTCGATATTCCGGTGCCGCGGCGCACGCAAATCGCCTGCGGCCCGGTCTAACGGTTTTTCACGGCGGCCTCAACGAGTCTTCCGGCATTCAGCAGATCCGCTTCGGCGAATCGCGGCCCGACCAGTTGCAAACTAGTAACTGGAACCGATTGGTGGGCAATAGGAATCGGGATGGCCAGTGCGGGAACTCCCCCGAAATTCACGGCCTGCGTATTCTGCAAAGCCAGCGCTCCCGCCTCAAACGCAACGGTGCCACCAAAGAACGGAACATGGGGCGGCAGATTTTTCAGCGTCGGCAGCGCGATGAAATCCACATGTTCAAAAGCGCGGCGCAATTCTGATTTCCACGCAGCTTGTTTCCGCAGGGCTTCAGAATAACCGGTCTTATATTTAACCCCACCGAGCGCGATGACTGCCTTTGTCCGAATAGTCACCTGGGATTCGTTTTGGAATTTTTGGTCATAAAGCCAAGCACCCACCGCAGCCACTGTCGATGCGTCCTTTTGAGCCTGAATCCACTTATCGGTAAATTCGCGGCTTAGATTCACGACCTCGAATCCAGTCGCTGCCAGGGCGTCATCCACTGCGCGATCCACCCTGGGATTCGTTCCGTGTATATAGACGCGCCCGACTCGAAGCCCCTTAGCTGAAGGTTTGGCGGCTACCGCTTGTCGATAGCGCCCCGAGAATCCCGCCTGCAGCAAGTCCATGCCTCGGACTGTGCCGGCGATGTCTTTGGCCAGTGGTCCAATTGTGTCGAGCCGGTTCGGAGCAATCGGATATACGCCGTCGATCGGGACCAACCCGAAGGTGGTCTTCAAGCCAACGACTCCGCAACAAGCGGCCGGCACGCGAATCGAACCCACTGTGTCCGTGCCGAACGCAACATCGGCCTCATCGTTTGCTACCGCCACCGCCGATCCGCTCGAAGAACCACCCGGAATGCGCCCTCGATCTAATGGATTTCGCGGGGTGCCGTAGTACGCATTCATGCCGGAAACCGCCACCGCCAGCTCCGACAAATTCGTCTTTCCCACAAATTGCACTCCACTTTGGCGGGCGATTTCCAAACATTTTGCATCACGTTTTGCAGGCGAGGCGTGCTTGGCGAGGAATTCGGAACCGGCCGTGGTGACCACGCCCTTCATGTCGATCAAATCCTTGACGGCCAGCCGCAATTTCTTGCTGTCCTTTGACGGTGGCCAGTATTCGATGAAGGCCTTGTCGCGTGTCGAACTTTCCGGCCGCGCCTTCGGAATTGCGCAGCCGCTAAGCCAGGTCACGATGAAGATCGCGGGTAAGGTCGTTCGGATAACCGCGGACTTGACCGCCGCGATCCGAAAACACAGGCTGAATAATCCGGAAATGGTGCGCACTAGATAACGCGGCGCCAAGCGCGCCAACCAAAGGAATCGGTTCGGTAGCTCATACCGGCCGCCAACTTCCGCCTTTATCGGTGATAGGCGGCCGCGGATTTGGCTGGGTTGTATGGTACTGGGCCGCCCGCGGTAGGAGCATAAACGAAGACAGACCGGTCCTTTTTTACATCTACTGGGTCAAGAAGTAAGCCTTTGTTACTCGCCTTCCCGGTGTATTCGACCAAGACCCGGGCGGTTCCGTTGAATCCCCACATCATGAATCCGGTGCCGAACAGCCCCCCGTTAGGGTAAAGCTCGTCCAAACCGGCCATGGCATGAAAACAACTGATGGCGATCTTGTCTTTTCGATAAAGGCGGTCGTCGGCCCGATATTTTATCGTTCCGCGGTCGAGTAACCTTTTGCGCTTTACCCCGAGATCAAATCCCGGTTTGGCGATCTCGTATGGTCCCCACATGGCAACCGCATTTTTGGCATCCACTGCCAACTTGATTGTTTCCTGGAGGGAAAAGTTTTTGCCGCGGGATATCGGACACTTGTTCATCTTGGGAAAGAGCCGGCTGCCGAAGCCGTCAAAGACGCACAGGTGAGGATTGGTTAGGAAATCGCGAGGTAGCCAACTGATGTTAAACGCTTCGAATTCCCAATTCTTGTATTTTCGCGTTGGCAATCCAGGGGTCAGCTTTTGTTGTTTATTGTTGCTTGCGAACACTCGAATGATAGTGATGAACGAATGCGAGAATTCCGGGTGATTTCCGCGGTCTTGAT
>DASXNN010000031.1:0-7126 GCA_036495045.1 Candidatus Udaeobacter sp. | reverse complement strand
CGCCTGCTGGTTTTGTTTGCGCTCCTGTTTATCGGCCAGCCGGTTTGGTACTTTTGGTTCGAACTCATCGCGCTCAATGCACTGTTCGTCTATCTGATTATCCGTCAGGAAGACATGGCCGACTCGCTGCTGGAAGTCGCGGTGAGGTGGCGAGACTCGGCGTAGATTGCCGTCTACACTCGTGCCGGAGATCGAAATTTCACAGGTCAACTCGTGTCGGGACCGCGACGCATTCATCAAATTTCAGTGGCGAATTTACGCTAATGACCCGGCGTGGGTGCCGCCGTTAATCATCGAGCGGAAAACATTCCTCAATCGCAATCGGCATCCGTTTTACAAACACGGTGACGCTGCATTATTTCTCGCCAGACGGGATGGCGAAATCGTCGGCCGCATCATGGCGAGCGACGATCCAAACTATAACGCGCTGCATCAATCGAATGTTGGCTGTTTCGGTCTGTTCGAATGTATCGACGATCCGGATGTGGCGGCCACGCTCTTTCAGGCTGCGGCTGGTTGGCTGCGCAGGAACGGTCGCACCGAAATCATGGGTCCGATCGATTATTCGACTAACTACGTCTGCGGCCTCTTGATCGATGGATTCCAGTTCGCGCCCACGATTTTGACTGCGCATAATCCGCCGTATTACCGGGAGCTGATCGAGAGCTGCGGATACGCAAAAGAAAAAGATTGGTACGCCTGGTGGTTTGCCGATCCCGCAAAGGCCGCGAAGCGTTTGCGGCGGCTCGCAGAACGCCTTCGCAAACGCTGTCCGGTCACTCTCCGGGCTGGAAATCTCAAGAATATTCGCGAAGAAAGCAGGCGGCTCCGACAGATTTACAATCAAGCTTGGGAAAAGAATTGGGGTTTTGTGCCGTTCAGCGAAGCGGAGTTTGAGTTCATGACGAACGAGATGAAGCCGCTACTCGTGCCGGAGTTTACCTGGATCGCCGAGATCGGGAATGAGCCTATCGGATTCACTCTCTGCTTGCCGGACATCAACGTCGCGCTTCGCCACGTCAATGGAAGGTTGACTCGATTCGGGCTTCCGATCGGCCTCATCAAATTGCTGTACTACAAGAGACTTATTAGGAAGGGACGGTTGATCGCTCTTGGTGTAGTTGAAAAATATCGTCATGCCGGAATCGCAGAGATGCTCGTGTTACGGATCATGGAGGAAACAATGATCAAACGTGGGATCACCGGCGAACTGAGCATGACACTGGAAGATAATGTTATGATCAATCGTTTTGTCGAAGCGATCGGGGCGCAGCGATACAAAACGTATCGAATCTTCAAAAGGACACTGACGCAGTGAGCAAGCCTCAAGATGGTTTCGTTTCGCGGTTCTTGAATCGGCCGATTTCGTGCCGCATAACGCGTGTTCTTCTGAAGTTTCCCATCCATCCCAGCGTCTGGACGATATCGATCTTTGTTTTGCCGCTAATTGCCTGCGTATTTTTTGTGCGCGGCGATTACTTCAGCGTCGTCATCGGCGCTGCCATTTTTCAAGCGTTCAGTATTCTTGACGGTTGCGACGGCGAAATTGCGCGCGCCAAGAATTTGGAATCGAAATTCGGGGAACGTCTGGATCAATTCTGCGATTTTTTAGCAAGCCTTCTCTATGTTCTCGCTCTTGGCCTGGGGCTTCATCGTTCGAGTGAAGGAATTGTCTGTGCCGTTTTGATTACGGCCAACGAATGGCTTCTACGAACTGGCAGGAGTGAAATGTCGGTTGCCTCATCCGCATTACATGAATCGCTTTATGCAAGACACCGCAGAATGATCGGGCACTCCGGTTTGCTCAATCTCGGCGAACGATTTGTGTGGTGGCTCTTTCAGCTGACCAAACGCGACATGGCTGTCTTGGTTTTTCTCATCCTTGCGTCGCTCGGCCTGGCTGACTGGATCCTTCATCTTTGGATCATTGTCGCCGGTGCGAGCCTAATTCTGAGCGCGATCGCCGCAATCAGATTCGGCGGGGGCCGTGACGACGTCGCGACGCACGAGCCGCGATCGTAATTGCGTCTCGGCACACGCTAGCATTTCCGGCGTGTCGATGTCCTGCCACCAGGCGGCACCGATATCAATCCCGCGAACCTGATTATCTGCGGCCATCAATCGAACTCCATCGGCCAGGCTGCAATCGCTCCCGGGGCTGCGGGACTTCGCTCGCTCCAGGTAATCGAAGATTTTGAGGGGACAAACGAACATTCCAGTATCGATCGCGTCGTAATCGCGCAGATGTTTTCCGATAGCAACGATCTGGTCACCGCGCGTTTGAACCTTCATCGCGTCATCCAGATCGAAAATTGCACCGAGCTTTCTGTCCAGCGCGACATTGAGTAGGTCGGGATCCGACAAATCAATTAGAAGATCGACAATCGATTCGTCAAACAAATGGTCGCTCATCGTCAAAAGAAACGGCGACGTCATGTGATTGGCCGCGGCGAGGACTGAGACGCCGTTTTGTTTTTGCCAGTCGCGATTTTCGATGAAGCAGGACGCGAGCTCGGATGGAATCAACTGTTTGACCGCCGCGGTCATTCGATCGCTTTGGTAGCCAACGATAAAGTTGGCCTTTTTGATTCCCGCGTGGACCAGCGCATCGACCGCGTAACAAATCAGCGGGCGACCAAGCACTGGGACAAGCGGCTTCAAGAAAGCTCTGTCGGAGCCGCGTAGGCGCGACCCCGACCCTACCATTAGGATCACCGCTTCCGCGATACCAGTCATATGCCGTAATATTTCTTGAGACCCCAGATTCTAACGCGCTGGGGAAGAAATCTAAAGATCAACGGCGCAATTTTTGTTTGAAATCCGTCGCCCACGGTCACCCGCGGCGGCGGATTCGTTTGATCGATTAGTTCGCAAACACAACGCGCAACCAGATCAGGCTTCGGCGCGTTCTTCATGTTGCGTTCGACTGTATCCCAGGTTTTGGCGAGCTTTCCCTCATATCGCGGCCCGCGCTCCTCGCTTTTCGTCACAGCATCATTGAAATCCGTGCAAATATCGCCGGGTTGGAGATCGACAATACGCACTTGTGAATCTGGCAGTTCGAGCTGGACTGACATGGTGAAAGCAGCGAGAGCCGCTTTTGCTGAGTTGTACGCAGCCATGAACGGGACCGGCAGACGCGAAGCAAGTGATGTGATATTGATTATCAAACCTTCTCCTCGCATTTGCATTGCGTTCAACGCCAGGCGCATTAGTTGCAACTGGCCGAAGACGAGAATCTGAAACTGGCTCGCGATTTCTTGTTCGGAAAGATTCGCGGCTGGACCAAAATGGCCGCTGCCGGCGTTATTGATCAATACATCGAAATGACCAGCTTTCGATAGCGCGCCGTTGAATGCCTCGTCAACAGAACGCGGCTCGCCTAGCTCGAGCCGCACCGGGTGGAATTGCGGGACCTTGGGAAGTCGTTCCAGATTGCGTGACGTGCCCCACACTTCGTGACCTTGAGCGACGAGTAATTTTGCAATGGTCAGGCCAATACCCGAGCTCGCTCCGGTAAGAAAAACTCTTTTCACGATTTGGAAAATGGCTTCGCGTCGCGCGATGCATTGCGTGCTGCTACCACATTGATTCCTATTTTAAGTATTGCTCCGATGCAAGAAAGCCATGGCCAGCAATCCCAATATGGTGCGAAGTCGTGCGAAAGGCTCGTCCGACATTAAGATGCAGGTGTTGTCCCAATGTTGCCGCTGATTTCAGTTGTTATTGTCATTTTGAGCGCGCTGGGTCTTGGGCGTCTTCTTCCCGTTATTAGAAAGCATCGGCGCCAAGTCCGCTTCATTCGCGAATCTTTGACAAGCAGCAGAAAATCAGACGGTCGCCGTGTCATTGCTTCACTTTCGACGGTGCCAGAACGAACCGCAATCTGGGACCGACGATTCGCTCTCTTCTCAGGCAGACGCGACCACCAGATGAGATCGTGGTCGCGGTGCCGGAATTTTCGATTCGGGAACAACGATCTTACGCGGTGCCGAAATATGTTTCGCGTTGGCCGCGTCTACGTGTTTTGCGTTGTCGCAGGGATTGTGGACCAGCGACAAAGTTTATCCCCGTCGTTCGCGAAGAACTGGCTGCTGGCCGGGGGAATACATTGATAATGGTTGTGGATGACGATCGCGTCGACCCACGAGATGCGCTCGAAACGTATCTCCATTACAGCGAGCGATTACCTGAGGCCGCCCTCTGTTTTCGTGGTGCCGCAATGCCGCGAAGTCTGGACTGGCGTGATGCCAAGATGATTCGTGCAAGCGATCTGCGCCAACCGCAGGTTGCTGCGGTTATTACAGGGTGTGGTAGTTACTTCATCCAGCCGAGGTTCTTTGACGAATCGCTTTGGGATTACTCCAAAGCTCCTAATGGAGCATTTTACATGGATGATATTGGATCAGCGGGTGGCTCAGTCACGGCGGGGTGAAAAGGTATGTTGTGCCAGCATCGGCCATGATGCGAAGCGTGTTGCGACAACGGCGGACCTTATCGCTGCACGATGTCCCGGAGGGACGCCAGTACCACAATAACGAAACGATCGCATTCTTTAGCGAGACTTGGGACGTCTTCGCTCCCGACTAAGGACGTTCGTCCCTGCGATGGGAATGGTGTCGCCACCACTGAACACCGAAGACTGCCATGAATGCCGCAGCGCTCGTGACTTGTCCGGCAATTCCTCCCAGCAATATGCGGCAGACGATGGCGGGAACCAGCGCGATTCCTGCGGCGACCAAGGGTGGACGAATGTCGCTCCATGAATCTTTCCAGCGAAAGACCCATCGCAGTGTCGCGTACCGTAGGATGCCTTGGACGATATAGGGCAAAAGAATGCCGAACGCTGCACCCATTACTCCGAACCGTGGAATCAACCAGAGAAGCCCACCAGCAGCGACGGTGCATGTGATCGACGAATGTAGAAGGTTCAAACGCGGCCGTTGGACCATGATTACGGTTTCCCCCAATGCGACAAACGCATTGATAGCACTGGCGAGAGCGACGATGCCAAGCCAGAGACCGCCTTGGTGAAATGCCGGACCGTAGATGAGCAGAATCGTGCTGCCTGCGAGCGACATCACTGCTACGAGCGGCAACAAGATCCAAAGCATCCACTGGGCAAGCCGAGCGTAAGTCGCGGCCGCAGTCTCGTGATCGCCCGTCGCAGTCATACCTGCCACAACTGGCGCGAAGATCGGGTTGAAAGCCTGATTAACTTTTCGCAGGCCGTTAGCGGTGCCGATGACGGCACTGTAAACGCCAACGGTTGTAAGCGTCACACCGGGCGCGCGCCCAACGAAGTAGCCGAGCATGATCAGGTCCAATCTGGCAATGAACGCGTTAATCAGCTGATAAATGCTGATGGGAGCTGAATATGCGAGTAGCGATCGTGCTTCGCTGAAAAGCGAGGAAACACTTCCCTGCGCCGGAACATTGCGAAACAACGTTGAAGCGAGTGCCAGCGCAATAATTCCTGAGGCTGCCGTTCCGAGGATTGCAGCCACTTCCGGCGAGGCTTCTTTGAAGCCGACGGCGATTGCGAGGAGGAACGCCAGCGTCGTTGCAATCGGCTCCGTCATACCGCGCGAATAAATATCGTGCTGCATGACCTTCATCCCACGCGATATGGCGGTGCTGATACGATAGAGAGCCAGACCGGGCATCGCGCACAGAACCAATGTGAGTGCAGAAACCATTTGTGGTTGGACGCGAAGATGCCCGTTCAAAAATCTGAGCGCGACGATCACGACGGCAGCGGTGACCACGGACTGAGCAATTCCAAGCACCACAGCGATTCGAAAAAGAGCCCGGCTTCGCGCGCGATCGCCGACAGCCTCCGAGCGCGCGATAAATGTGGTGATCGAATTATCCAGGCCAAGAACACCTATCTTGCTGATGATGTCGGTAGTGGACCACGCAACGGAAAATATTCCGAGTGCTGCCGGCCCGAGTAGCCGGGCAACGAGAAATGTGAATATCCCGCGGAAATTCGACGCCAACATCGCGATCGTGTTCAAAAAGGCGCCGCGCTTTAGTTCTACTCCGGTCTTGTCCACGCGTGCCGGCGCATCTGTTGCCGGCGGTGGGATGTCGAGCGCAATTTCCGTTCTGCTTGCCGACTCGTCGCGAAGCCGGTCAGGGCCTTGGGCGATCTCGATGTTATACATCATCAGAAAAGAGCGCGTTGATTCGTCGTTCGCCAGAAATATGCTCGATGTAGCGGGTACCCAAACTTACATTCGCGCTCATATCGCATCGATGCTACAATCGACTTCTGGGGAGCACCAAAATTTTTTCGCAAAGATTGACCATCTTGGGAAAGAGTGGGGAATGGATCTCCCTGTAGGTATTTCAGCTTTACAACGCACCGATCGCTGGCTTGGTGCGCCGCTCTGCCTTCTTTTAACCATTCTAAGACGGATCTTTGAATCCGCGGGACCACCAGGGCCGCGCAAAGTTCAGCGCATCCTTTTCGTCAAGTTCGCAGAGCAGGGCTCAACCGTTCTCGCCTATCCCGCAATTCGTCGTGCGATCGAAATGGTCGGACGTGAAAACGTTTACTTCGTCGTATTCGAAGACAATCGCTTCATTCTCGACGCGATGGAAACTATTCCCGATGGAAATGTGATAACGATTGCGACGAGGAGTCTTTTCGGACTCGCGGCTAGTGCGCTGCGAGCGGTGCACCGGGTCCGGAAAATCGGCATCGACGCGGTCGTTGATATGGAATTTCTGACACGCTTCTCCGCGATACTAACGTTTACGACCGGCGTCAAATCGCGTGTTGGTTTTCATACTTTTTTTGGCGACGGACCGTATCGCGGCGACTTAATGACGCACCGGCTTTTATACAATCCTCATCTCCACACAAGTCAGATGTTCGAAGCCATGGTTGAGGCATTGACTCGCGATCCGGTGGTGCTCCCGACGTTCGACTTTAGGTCTTCTGCAGAGCAACCATTCGCAAGATTTCGGCCCTCTGCGTCTGAAATTGATGAAATCAATGCTCTCCTACAGCGCGAAAATCCTCGGATCGGTTCTGCGCCACTCATTCTGCTCAACCCGAACGCGAGCAGCCTGCTTCGCGCATCGTCGGCCAGCTTTCTTGTGAAACGGGAAGCAC
>DASXNN010000030.1:0-2714 GCA_036495045.1 Candidatus Udaeobacter sp. | reverse complement strand
TTGCTGCGATCAAGGAAAAGCTGAATCGCGATTCGTCTTCTGGTATTGACGGCGCTCAACAGCGACGTACAAATAGTGGACACGCTGAGGCGGTCAGGCGATGCAATCGCGACGTTTTCTCACGTTGCCGGCCATAGGCATCTTCATATTTGTCTATTTCGTTGCCGGCAAGTTCGGGTTGATGCTGGCGTCTCTGCACGCCAGCGCATCGCCGGTGTGGCCGGCAGCAGGAATAGCACTCGGTGCATTGCTCGTGCTCGGTTACCGCGGCTGGCCCGCCATATTTATCGGTGCATTTCTGGTGAACGTTACTACTGCGGGCAACGTGGCCACGTCACTCGCCATCGCGAGCGGCAACACACTGGAGGCGCTTTGCGGCGCCTGGCTCGTGAATAGGTTCGCCGGCGGGACAACGGTCTTCGATCGTCCGCAAGGTGTTTTTAAATTCGCGCTCGCAGCGGCGGTTAGCACAATTATCGGCCCAGCTTTTGGTGTGACCAGTCTTGCACTTGCTGGTTTCGCGGATTGGGCGAATTATGGCGCGATCTGGCTGACATGGTGGCTGGGCGACGCAACGGGTGATCTTCTGATTGCCCCATTGATTATTCTCTGGAGCATCCCATCAAAGCGGCGTTGGAACAGGAGGGAGGCGGTAGAGGTGGGCATCCTGTTACTGTTGCTGTTCCTACTTAGCGAAATGGTTTTTGGGGGATGGCTCACAATTTCTGCTGAAAATTACCCAATCGCCTTCACTTGTGGTCCAATTGTGATTTGGACGGCCTTCCGTTTCACGCAGCGCGAAACGGCCAGCGGCATCTTCGTTCTTTCAGCGATCGCAATTTGGGGCACGCTTCACGGTTTCGGGCCGTTTCTCAGGGAAACGGAAAATCAGTCTTTGCTTTCCCTGCAATCCTGGACAGCAGTGCTGACGATCACTGCAATGGCGCTTTCTGCCGGTATGGCGGAACGCAGGCGCGCCGAAGAGGCGCTCCAACAGCAAAATGCGGCAGTCGAAACAGCCAACCGGACGAAAGATCATTTTCTGGCGATGCTTTCTCATGAACTGCGCACACCGCTGACTCCGGTAATTTCCGCGCTTGAAGCGCTTGAGATCGGACCGGCCCAAACGCGGGAAGTCAAAAGCGCGTTGGCTATGATCCGTCGCAATGTGGAACTTGAAACGCAGCTGATCGACGATCTGCTCGATTTCACGCGGATTGCGAAAGACAAATTGCAATTGAGATTTGCTCCAGTGGACGCCCATGTCGCGATCTCAGACGTGGTGGAAATGTGCCGCACGGAAGCTGAATCCAGAAAACTTGAAGTGCATCTCAGCCTGCGGGCGAACACGCATTACGTGGCGGCGGATGCAGCGAAGTTCCAACAAATCATTTGGAATCTGCTAAAAAACGCGATCAAATTCACGCCTGAGGACGGGGAGATTGCCATCTCGTCTTCAAATCCGTCGCGGGAAGCGCTGACGATCAGTGTCCGTGATACCGGTATCGGCATGGAGCCCGACGTCATGCAACGAATTTTCGATCCTTTCGAGCAGGGCAACCGCTCCTTTGAGCGCCGCTTCGGCGGCCTCGGCCTGGGATTGGCAATTTCAAAGTCACTGGCCCAGGCGCACGGTGGCGCTCTCACTGCTCAAAGTGATGGTCGCAATCGGGGATCGACATTCCTATTGTCGATGCAAACGATTTTACCGGCCGCAGGACTGGACGGCCCTGCTAAAAAAACCGGTGAGAATTTCCGCCAGGGTTTGAGAATTCTTCTCGTGGATGATCATCAAGACACCTGCACCGCCTTGGAAAAACTCCTGGTCCGGCGGGGACACCTGGTGGCGGCAACGCACAGTATACGCTCTGCGATGGAGACCGCGGTGCGCAATCAGTTCGATCTGCTCATCAGCGATATCGCATTGCCAGACGGGAACGGCATAGAATTGATGATGCAGTTGCACGCCATTTCCAAAATCCCTGGAATTGCCATCAGCGGCTTCGGCAATAACGGTGACATCGAAAAAAGTCTACAGGCGGGTTTCGCCGAACACTTGATCAAACCGGTCAAGCTTGACGCTCTCGAGGCTGCGATCGAGCGAGCAATTGGAACGGGAGCCGCTTCGAATTAAATCGACGCTGCCACACACTACGGCGGAAAGCTTCATTTGCGCACTGTCGATCTAAAAATCGAAGACGTTGCTTTTGGCGGAAAAGGCGTCGCAAGGGAAAAGGGAAAGGCTGTTTTTGTTCCGTTTACGATCGAGGGCGAACTTGTCTCGGCGGAAATCGTGCGGGAGAAAAAACAGTTCGCCGAGGCTGAACTTGTCAATGTTCGGGAGGCTTCGCCCGATCGGATCCAGCCGCAGTGCCCGTACTTTGGCCGCTGCGGCGGTTGCGCTTATCAGCATGTCATCTACGAACATCAGCTTGCGATCAAATGGCGCCAAACGCGCGATGCCCTCCAACGAATCGGTAAGCTCAAGGATGTTCCGATGCGACCGATCATCCCGTCGCCCGAGCAGTACGGATATCGCAATCGCATCACTGTGCACGCGCAGGACGGCGTCATCGGTTTTTTCCGACGCGATTCACATCGCTTAATGGATATCCAGCAGTGCCCGATTTCGCGCGAAGAAGTCAATGGCGCGCTCGCGGACTTACGCGCACAAAAATACGTGCGCGATGGCCATTACACTTTGCGGGCTTCAG
>DASXNN010000029.1:0-1962 GCA_036495045.1 Candidatus Udaeobacter sp. | reverse complement strand
CGCTTTGGTCAAATCATAGGGCGAGAGCTCCAACGATACTTTATCTCCTGGCACGATCCGGATGAAATGCTTGCGCATTTTACCGGAAATATGCGCAAGCACATTGCGTTGACCCGGAAGATCGACACGAAACATCGTGCCTGGTAACACCTGAGTTACCGTACCTTCGGTTACGATCTGTCCTTCCTTTGGCACCGGGCCGAATATACCCTTCGCTGCGTTTTGCTCAACCAGCGCGGGCAATTGTCGATCTTATCGTATGCCTTGGAGAGAAATTGTCGGCAAGTATTCGCCGAGCTCCTGGCGTTTCCACCACGCGCCAGTTTGTCTATGCTCCTTCGCCGTTGTGAATCGATAGCGATATAAGATTGCGCGCACGTAGCGCGGCGGCTGATTTGGAAACGGATCATGTACAAACAACCGCGCGACGTCCCGCTTCCCCTCGAGCAAACAAATGACGAGACGGATGAACCAGGGATTTTGCTGAGCAGTTCCCAGTGCGGCGAACCACATCTGCCAATCGAGTCGCGGCTGATGCGGCGCGCACCAGCCGGGCGCCCGTTTTAGATTGCCCGGTTTCCATTTGAATTCGTACGGCAGCCAATCGATGCCATCTGCGCTGCCTTCGATCACAATCTCGCGGCGATCCTTCGTCATTACGCGAAAAAGCCCGTAGCCATTCACGATCCGGAACGGTTCGAGATCTTCGTAAACAAACGCGAGCCGGCGCGGCCATTGTGCGTCCGGTCTAAATGCGCTGAAAATGAGCCATGCATTGATTGGTAATGTGATAACGATCGCCGCAATCGCACTATATATCGACAGCCGCGATGGCATTGCGCGACCGCCGGGCGCGCCGAGCGCATTGTCACGGATGCCCTTTCCAAGCCAAACCGCGTCATCAATTAGCAACAAACAAAGCGCAATCGTGAGCAGATTGAAAAAGCAATAGTTGCCAGTGATGGCGATTACGACCTGCAAAAAAATCATCAATCCAGCAGCGATCAGCCGCGGACGCCGCGGCGCCCAGATAAAGAAAGGAACGATGATTTCGACGACTAGGCAAAATGCGACGGAAAAATGTTTGAACCATTCCGGGCTCTGCTCAGCCCACCAGCCGAACATTGTTGGGAGCGGTTGCGACCAGTAGTGGTAATCGAGCGCGGTCAGGTTCCACCAGCAATCATCGCCGCTGGTCAGTTTCACCACGCCCGACATCACCATTAATTTGAAAAGGAGTAGCCTGAGCAGGAACAACGCGGCGCGAGAGACTGGCGTTTCTTGTCCGGGTTTTTCCCAAAGCTGCCATGGCGCGAGAAAGATCGACAAGAAACCGGTCTCGAGCAGCAAGATGTCCCATTGAAAACTGAGAAACGTTTGTCCTGCGATGGTCAGCGAGAGATAAAAAACGAAAAGGGCGGTTAGACAGATCGGCGGCGCAATTCCCAAAACCAGCAGCAAAGAGAAAGCCACGCCGCCACCGCAGAGGAAATGAAGGAAGGCGTTGCTATAGTTGAACCAGCTAAGTGTGGGCAACAGCGAGTAAGCCTGGCGGCCCAGCTGTTCATAAACTGCGGGTAGAAATTGACTTACTGGCGAAATGCCGTTTGCACCGATAAGTCCGTTCACTTGCACCCAAAGCGAAACAAACGCGATCAGATAAATGAGGCCAAGGACGCGAAGAAACCACCTTCGGGCCCAGAAATAAGTTGGCGGACGAACGTCTTCACCCCAGAAGAATCGGGTTATTATCGAGGCGACCTTCCGGTGACGAGCGATAAAGCCGTAACCGATCTCAGAAATTGCGGCGAAGCCGAGGACGTGGTCATAACTCCATGCCAGCCATTTTCGTGAAGATCGACAAGCTAATGAGCGATAGACAGCTTCAGCGGCAAAAAAAGTTTTGCCGTCTGGTTCGACGAAAGCGATGGCGCGTTTGAATTGTTCGAGAGGGATTTCCGG
>DASXNN010000028.1:0-1593 GCA_036495045.1 Candidatus Udaeobacter sp. | reverse complement strand
CTTTCGATGGCCTTTGCTACCACCGCATCGACATTCTCTACATAGGCCATACATGCCGCCGAGAATCCTCCGATCGTTTGAGGGCTCATCACACCCGCAGGCGGGTTCTCATCCGCCAGCATCACGATCGAATCGCCAATCTTTATCTCCGCATGCATAATTCTGCCGTCCGGCCCCGCCATGCGAAGGACTTCCGTCGCGCCGAAAACTTTTTTGTAGAATTCGATCGCGCCGGCCGCGCCTCGGACAAAGAGATAAGGCGTAACACTGTGATATCCGTCGGAAATCGCTTTTACGCTGGCCATGTTTTCACCTCGCTCCTGGGGAAATGTTGGTGCAGCTGGAAGCTCAGGGTTCCATTCTACATCGAATCCGATGTTAAATTGACAGGACCAAAGTCTTCGCGACCCAGTCGATAGAATTGCAGGTTGCAGTGAAAGACGACCTCTCTGGTCTGATTCAAACAGATCCAATAACAACCAGCGCCCTTCTTGACGTACCATTGCTCTTTCAGTAGGTTGGAAGCCTTGAATTCATTATGAAAATACTTTTTGTAGCTTCGGAAGGGCTTCCATTTTCAAAGACAGGCGGCCTCGCGGATGTGATCGAAGCGCTGCCAAAGGCGCTTGTGTCTCTCGGCCACGAAGTGACTGTACTGCTTCCGCGTTACCGCAAGACGCCGGCTGTTGCAATCAGAGTGCCTAGCCTTACTGTTTCCATGGGCGACGTGCTGCGCTTTCCGGCAATCGTCGAGGGCGGAACTCTGCACGGAGTCTATTTTTATTTTGTGGACGACCCCGAATATTTCGACCGCGAGCAGTTGTACGGCGCAGCGGGCAAGGATTATCCGGACAACGCCGAGCGTTATGCGGAGTTTTGCGGCGCGGCCATCGAATTCTGCAAACAGGTTTGGATGCCGGACGTGATCCACTGCCACGACTGGCAAGCGGGACTGCTGCCCGTGCTGCTGCGAACGCGATACGCGAATGACGAAGCGCTGCGGGAATTGCCGGTGGTATTCACCATTCACAATATGGGCTATCACGGCGCGTTTCCGCGGGAAGTAATGAAGAAAATCGGGTTGCCGGAAAGTTTATTCACGATCGATGCCATGGAGTTTTTCGGGCGAGTGGATTTCCTGAAGGGCGCGCTGATTTTTTCCGATTACCTCACGACGGTCAGTCCAAAATATGCCGAGGAAATAAAAACACCGGAGTATGGCCAGGGTCTCGACGGCGTGATTCGCAATCGCGCGGACCGGCTGACGGGAATTCTAAATGGCGTGGACTATGCTACCTGGAGCCCGGAGCGCGATAAGGTCATTGCCATGCGCTACTCGCCAAAAGATTTATCGGGCAAGCTGGCTTGTAAACAGGATCTCTTGAACGTATTTGGGTTGCCACCGGGAGCCATAAACAAGCCCTTGATCGGCATCGTCTCGCGCTTTGCGGATCAAAAGGGTTTTGATCTGATCGAGCAAATTTCCGCCGATTTACTGGCTGAAGATTTGGCTATCGCCGCTCTTGGCGCAGGTGAGCCGAAATATGAGAAGATGCTGCGCGATTTGGCCGCAGCCCATCCCGGCAAGATCAG
>DASXNN010000027.1:0-2248 GCA_036495045.1 Candidatus Udaeobacter sp. | reverse complement strand
GCGAGTGCCGCGGTTACCGACTCGAGTGTAGGCTCCACAAATTGTCCTGCTGCGTTCTTGACCTGAGCGTCCGGCATTTTGTTTTGGATCGCATAAATCAGCTCGACGTATCCGATCGCGCCTGGCGTCTGTTTGATTTGTCCCGATACCCCTTCATTGCCTTTGCCGCCGAGACCTGTTGGCCAATTGACCGATGTGTTTGTGCCGGCTTTCGTTTTCCATTCCGGGCTGATTTTGCTCAGATAATCAGTGAAAATGAACGTAGTCCCACTCCCGTCGGAACGATGCACGACGACAATGTCGTTGTCGGGCAACTTTGTGCCTGGATTCAACGCCGCGATCTTTGGGTCATTCCATTTCGTGATTTTGCCGAGATATATTCCGGCGATTGTGTCTCCATCGAGTTTCAGTTTCGGACTTCCAGGCAAATTGTAGCTCATCACGACGGCGCCCGCGACCGTTGGGATGTGTAGGATCTTACCCGGCGCTTTTGACAGGTTGTCATCGCTCATTGGCCCGTCGGATGCACCGAAATCAACTGTTTGCGCCATGATTTGCTTCTGCCCACCACCAGATCCGATCGATTGATAATTGAACCGTACCGACGGATCGACCTTCGCGTATTCGTCAAACCATTTGGAGTAAATGGGATACGGGAACGTCGCACCCGCGCCGTTAATCATCATCTGCGCCGAGGCGGTCGCACTGACTCCAACTAACAGCAGGGCTGTGAAAGTTTTGCGGGCAAATCTGAGAGATTTCATATGTCTTTCCAGCCTGCCGCAGCGTGCGCCAAACGGTCAAAAAGTTTAGTGTTACTTTTGTGTGACAACTGCCGCTTCGACCAACTTTGGAGAATGACCTCCGTGTCGTCCGGATTAATTGGACGATACCGGGCCCGTCCCTCGACCACGCGGAATGTTCATGGGCAGAAAGATGCGAACAGTTGTTCCCCGACCGGGTTCGCTTTCGGCTCCCACACGCCCGCCGTGCAATTGTGCAATGTGTTTGACGATTGCCAGCCCAAGACCCGTGCCGCCGAGCTCCCGGCTGCGCGCTTTATCGGCGCGGTAAAAGCGCTCGAAGATGCGCGGTAAGTCATCTTTGCTGATTCCGATCCCATCATCACCGACACTGATGACGATTTCGGAACCGCTCCGGTCCGCTTGAAGACGAATCTCGCCGTTCTCGCGCGAGTATTTCACCGCGTTCTCCAGCAGATTGTAGAGAACTTCCTGAAGGCGCGTTTCATCCGCGCGGATCGGCGGTATGTCCGGCGCAAGACGGACAATTACCTTCAAGTTTTTCCTGGCGAGTTTTTCTTTCCAATCACGGATGACGCTATCGAAAAATTCTCGCAGGCGCACCTCGCCGATTTCGAAGTTGGCGCCCGAGGATTCCAATTGAGCAAGACTCAGTAAATCATCCACCAAAAGCCCGAGGCGTTTGGAATGCCGATCCATGATTTGGAGAATGCGCGCCAGTTCTTCGCGCGAAGTCTTCGGGTTGTCGATCAGCGTCTCGATGTAACCGCGCAAGATCGACAACGGGGTACGCAGCTCGTGGGACACATTTGCAACGAAATCCCTCCGGATTTGATCGACCTGCTTTAGTTGTGTGATATCATGAAACAAAACTACCGCGCCTCTTATTAGATCCATATCGTCCTTCATTGGGACAGCGCTGACCTCCACATGGCGTTCGGCGCGGCTATTCGAGTCTGCTAGCAGCAACTCGCTTTGCATCAGCTCGCCAGTGCGGAGCGCTTCCACGATGAGGCGATCCAGTGTTGCGTGGCGGACGGTCTCCAGCAGCGGAGCGCCTACCGCTGCATCTCGCAGTTCAAAAAGGTTTTCAAAAGTCCGATTCATCAGCGTGATGTGGCGGCCCATGTCAACCACCAGCAGGCCATCCTGCATCGTTCCAAGAATTGCTTGTGTTCCGGATTCGCGTCCTGCGATCTGCTGATCGAGTTGCTCTTGACGCCGAAAAACATTTTCAAGCGTTAACCCGACGCGCCGAGCCCGTGCGCCGCCATCGACAAGAAAAGTGCGCGGCTGCTCACCATGAGCTATTTGCCTAACGAGTTGATCTATGTATCGCCACGGTGCGATCCATTTTCGCCAGCCGACGAACGCAATCGCTGCGAATAAGACGCAGATTACAGCGAGGAACACCCACGACATCTCGCGTTAATTGTCTCGCAACCGATAACCGAAACCGCGCACGCTTTCGATCACGTCTGCGG
>DASXNN010000026.1:0-32708 GCA_036495045.1 Candidatus Udaeobacter sp. | reverse complement strand
CTGGCACGAGCGCGAGATTTACGACATGATGGGAATCAAATTCAACGGCCATCCCGATCTGCGCCGCATCCTGATGTGGGACGGATATCCATTCTTTCCGTTGCGAAAGGAATTTCCGCTCGAAGGTTTGCCGAGCGAAATGCCAGATGTCGCCTTCACGAAAGTCACACCAATGGAGGGCGGACCTTTCGTTACGAGACCAAGCACCGCCACCTCAAAAGATCGAGAGCCACGCGGCCATCCACCGGAATTGTAAAATCCCGAATTTCTGGCCGCTATTTCGAATTAGCCGAAAAAACGGAACCCTTTTCACTTTGGAAATATATTTACTTTTCGCGAAATATTACGTGATAACCAGCGTCAGAGGATTTTTTCCAGAGAGATGGGAAGTGAGTCTGAACAGATTCGTCTTTTCCATAGGCTTAAATCCGAAGCGACAAATTGAAAGAGAACCTGGCCAGACCAGATAATCCGCGGCCTTCAGTCGTTCACAGGCGCCCCTACGTTTTAGGCAGCTGAGACCGGTGGAGCAGTCTCGGGTTTTCGGGTTGCTGCCATCACATCCGGGCGCAAAGGTTCCTCACGGGGCGCAGCCATCTTCGCCCCATGCTTTGGATAGGCGATCCGACTGTGCAGCATCATCATAAGAGTGAAACGGAAGCGCTCGGCAATAACTTTGAGCTCGGCGAGAGTCAGGTCGCATTCATCTAGTTGTCGATCCGTGATGCGCTCTTCGATGAGTTCGTTCACAAGCGATTCGATTTTCTGTGGCGTCGGTTTCTCCAAGCTGCGGGAAGCACTTTCCACCATGTCGGCCAAGCTTACGATGGCGCTTTCTTTTGTCTGCGGTTTGGGTCCGCTATAACGGAAACTTTCCTCGCGAACATCTGGAATGTCGTCTTCGCGGAGCCTCATAATCTTGCCGCCGGCGCGCGCATCCTCGTGTTGCTGAAGAGCGCGTTGATAGAAATAACGAACGAGTGAAGTGCCGTGATGTTCCTGAATGATATCGATGATGCGCTGATTAAGCTTGTACTTTAGCGCGAGATCGATGCCTTCTTTAACATGCGCGATGATGATCAAAGCACTCATGGTCGGGGCCAAATCATCGTGGGGGTTACGCTCGAAACTCATGTTTTCAGTGAAATATTCTGGCTTAACCAATTTGCCGACATCGTGGAAATAAGAGCAGACGCGGCAGAGCGTCGCGTTCGCGCCGATGGCTTCCGCGGCCGCCTCAGCGAGATTGGCCACGACCAAGCTATGATGATAGGTGCCCGGTGCTTCAATGGTCATCCGGCGTAGCAATGGATGGTTAAGATCGGACGCTTCCAGCCAGGAAATATCCGTTGTGATGCCAAACAGATGCTCTAGCATCGGTAGCACGCCACCGACCAGTGTAGCGGTCAGGATTCCATTTCCGATAGCCAGCGCACTTTGGAATCCGATCATTCCCCAGTCATTTGCAACTGGCGAAAACACATCGAAGGGGCCGATCAGCCCAAACGTTAGCGATAGCAACCAAATAGCGAGCCCGACTCCAAAGCCTGCGCGAACCAATTTGCTGCGGCGTCGGACCTGCAGCGTGAGAGAGACCGCAGTGAATCCGCTAATCAAGCTGGTCACAAGAAGCGGCGCGTCGATCGGACCAAAGAGGACGCTGCTCCAAAGACTCACAAAAAATGCGGCGTAAAGTCCGTGGTGACGTCCGAGCAACACGCTTAGCACAAGCGGCCCAAAAGCATAGGGCGTAATCAAGCCGCCCATCTCTGGCTTGAGGAGCCGGTAATTGCCACTGTTACAGATTACCAGCAAAAGTTTCGTGACCGCTAGTTGAACCAAGATCACACCGAAAATCAGAAGAATCCGCGAGGTTCGCGAAAAGCTTTTCGGTTGGTTGATCCAGAGCTGAGTAATCGCGGTCGCCAAAACGAGCAACGCAATCACAAAATTCTTTGTCGGTTCCGGCTGTTGACCGCTGAAAACGAGAAGAGCCAGACCACAAACAAACACCGCGAAGATCAGCAGCTTGCTGTACGGTGCGTATTCCAGATTGCGTCTTAACTCGCTTCGCGGTCTGCGGCGACGAGTTTTTCGGGATGCCAACCCGCGCCTGATGAGTCGTCCGCGTTTGAGAGAATCGAACATGGCGGTCTTTACTTGCGTGAGGTTGGCGCGGGTGAGCGGTGCTGCTGATAGGCGCTGATAATGGCGCGCACCAATTCGTGCCGCACCACATCGCGTTCCGTAAAATATACTGTCGCAATCCCGGGTATCGTTTTCAACGCCTGCAATGCCTCCACTACACCGGAGCGCTTGTTCGCGGGGAGATCGATTTGCGTCACATCTCCTGTAATCACGCATTTGGAACTCGGACCAATGCGAGTCAGCAGCATGAACATTTGCTCAGTCGTTGTGTTCTGCGCCTCATCGAGAATGACAAAGGCGTGATTCAAGGTACGGCCACGCATGTAGGCTAATGGTGCGATTTCGATGATTTGCCGGGTCAACAAGCGCTCAATCTCTTCCGGCTCGAGCATATCGCGTAACGCGTCATACAGCGGTCGCAAATACGGCATGATCTTTTGTTCAAGCTCTCCCGGCAGAAATCCGAGCGCTTCGCCAGCTTCCACAGCTGGCCTCGTCAAAATGATGCGCGTGGCCTGCTCCTTTTTAAGAGCCGCCACGGCCATTGCCACCGCGAGATATGTTTTTCCAGTCCCGGCCGGTCCGATTCCAAAGACAATGTCGTGCTTCTGGATGGCCTCGACATAATTGCGTTGCCCAGATGAGCGGGCCATGATCGGTGATTTGCGCGGCGAAGTCACAATCTTCGTCGCTGCAAGATCGTCGAGATTTTCTTCCCGTGCTTCAGCCACGGAACTCAGGGCGTAATTAAATTCGTATTTTTGAATGTCCACACCTTTTTGACGCGCTTTCTCGAGTTGATCGAAAACATGCTGCGCCTTATCGATCCGGCTTGGTTCTCCCTCTAGTTTCACCCAACCTTCCCGTGTGGTCACCCTGACACCGAGAGAATCTTCGAGACTCTTCAATAGTTTAAGATCGTTGGCGTAGAGAGATTGCAAAGCGCGCGGACTCTCAAACTGCAACGTCCGTGTCTCAATCATCTCTCAGCCAATCGAGAAAAACTGGCCTATCGAAAACCATACACCAGCGCCCAATGCGTGCGTTCCTCTGGCGATTCTTCGACGTTGACGATTATAAAATAGCTACCAGTTGTTTTCGGAATAACGTGCGCGGCTGCGAAGTGACCTTTCTCCCATCCATCCGGCTCTTCCGCGAGCTTTCCATCTGAGTCATAAATATGCACGGAAATCTTCGCCCGCTCGACCTCTGTGCCCAACCAGAACCAGTATTCGTTGCCCTTGAATAATTGTTGCCGGACCGCTTTTTTTTCTCCCGAACCGAGATCACCTCCCCAGTAATCCTCGCGCACCTGAAAGCCTTCTTTTACATAAGGTTCTGCGGCCTGAAGAGCAAATGATTGCGCGTCATCGACCGAGGCTACAACCGTCGATTGCAGTGCGACAATCAGAGTCAGCAGAGAACTTCCGCGCAAGAGGACTTTTGCCGAGGCATTCATCGACGATTGGTTAATCTTTGGTGACGATGCCGGACCCAATCCGGGTTGTGATGTCATTGATTTTCTTCACCGATTCGGGAGGGATTCGCGCATTGCCCACATCGATTAGCGGTTTCACCTTGACGAGAGCGTCCCCTATTTCACGAAGGATCGGAAGATTAAACTCTGGCATCGCTTGTAGGCGCGTCTGAAAATAGGAAAGTAGGTCCGGCTGATGGAGCAGCTCGGCTCCATCGGCCGAAAAATGCTTGCTCACGACCGATGTGAGCACCTCGGTGCCGCGCAGCCAGCCACCCAGACTCACGAGCTGCGACAGTTTCTCGTCGTGGACTTCGTTCATTGCCTGCTGCACGCTATTCTGCGTTCGATCAAGCTCCTGTCGCACGCTATCCCAATTTCGCTTGTCCGCCGCTTCGATGATGGCTTTGGCATGTGGCGTGATGGAATTACCCACGCCAATTCCCTTGGCCAACGTCAGAACCCGTTGCCCGATTTCCTTTACGGTCGGCGCATCTTCCGCTTGCACGGCGATGAAACCATCAGCGATGACTGTCCCAAGCAACAGCGCGATGCGCGGTCGTTCTGTAAAATTCGATCCTTTGTCATTACGTACGTGTTCCTTCCAGTTGACCGAACCCAGCTTGTTCAGCGCACCGAATATTTCATTTGGCAACGGGACGACTACGTCTTCCACCGTTTTCGACAATTGTTTAATATCGATACGTTGTGGAACCTGGGCGCCATGCACGCACAGCGTTAGACTGCCCGCCGCAATTGTACTTAGCTTCAAATATTTAGTGAACGGAGTCATTGGGATCTTCGACTGTTGATTTCGTGTTCGTATTCAGGATTAATGGAGCAACCTTAAACAGAACCCACGCTGCACACAAATCGCAGGCCACAACATTTTTGACTCCTCTGAATCGAATGAATTCTCTGCCTCGGCGGCATCGCCTCTCACATTTTTTATGAACTTGATCCGGCTTCAGGAGATCCTCGAACGCGCCCCAGCCAAACGAATACTCGTGATCGGCGATTTGATGCTGGACGAATTTGTTTGGGGGAAAGTGGGTCGCATCTCGCCGGAGGCGCCTGTGCCGGTCGTCGAGGTGACCGGGGAATCCTTTTATCCAGGAGGCGCGGCCAATGCCGCACGCAACCTGCGGGAGTTTGTCGATCATGTCGAGGTAATTGGCTTGTTCGGCAAAGACGCCAGCGGTCGCCAACTCCGTGATTTATTGGCCCAACAGAAGATCGGCATCTCCAACGCGATCGAGGATGAGACGTTTCGCACTATTCTTAAAACGCGCATCGTCGCACGGCATCAGCAAGTAGTGCGCGTAGATCGCGAACAAATTTTTGTTCCCACGCCCGAACAGACGGCAAGAGTCGTCGCAGCAGTTCGAAAAAAATTATCTGACATCGATGCCATCATTTTCGCGGATTACGGCAAAGGCTTTTTGACCACCGAGTTGGTTTCACAAATTGCACGCGAAGGCCGGGCGACTGGCACAATCGTGGCGGCGGATCCCAATCCGCGGCATTTGGTCGATTGGCGTGCATTGCGTCGTGCCGCGATAGCTTTAGCTCTCGATGCGGATCCCAATCCGAGGCATTTCATCGATTGGCGCGGGATGACAGCGCTAAAACCAAATCGGACTGAAGCTTTTCTTGCCGCCGACATCCAGTGGCGCGATCCGGATGACTCGCCAACGGAAGATGTCGATCTCATGCGGGCCGGGAAATCGCTTCTCCAAAAGTTGGACGCACAATACGTGCTCGTCACCCTCGGCCCACATGGCATGATGCTTTTTCAAAACAGCGAGCCGCCGCATCACATTCCGACCAAAGCGCGCCAAGTCTTTGATGTTTCCGGCGCAGGCGATACCGCTATTGCTCTTTTCACACTCGCGCTTGCTTGCGAGGCAACCCCCATCGAAGCCGCCGAGATCGCCAACCACGGCAGCGGCGTCGTGGTCGGCAAGCTTGGAACGGCGACCGTGGCGCGAGATGAACTTATCGCGAGTTTCCAAGAGGACAGTGAACATGACTGATGCGCTGTCTCCGGCCACCTTTATCGATCGTGACGGCACGATTATGGAGGATGCCGATTACTGTTCTGATCCCAAACAGGTACAAATTTTCCCTGGCATCCAAGAAGCACTGCGGCGTTTAAAATCAAATGGCTTTAAACTCATTATCATTACGAATCAGAGTGGCATCGGGCGCGGACTCATCACTATGGAGCAATATCGCGCTGTCGAAGCGAAAGTTCTGCATGAGGTAGGGCCGGATTTAATTGATGCGACCTATTTCTGTCCGGATGTTCCCGGTCAGCACTCCAACTGCCGCAAGCCGGCGCCGGGAATGATCTTGCAAGCCAGCCGAGAGCATCAGATCGATCTCTCGAGTTCGTTTTTTGTTGGCGATAAAGAGATCGACGCCGAGTGCGGTCGCAACGCTGGGGTGCGGACAATTCGGGTTCAAACCGGATTTCAATCGGACACGACTGACACGATCGCGGACTGGGTTGCCCCTGATCTCATCGCAGCCGCGAAGATAATCGCCGATCTTACAAATGAGTAAGGCGGCCGGAATAATTCCGGCGCGCTGGGGATCCACGCGTTTTCAGGGAAAACCATTGTATCGTATTGCTGGCAAACCACTTCTTCGCCATGTCTGGGAACGGTGCCGACGCGCTAAAAAATTGGATTCCCTTATCATCGCCACCGATGACATGCGGATCGCAAATGCGGCTTTTGACTGGGGCGCGGAAATCGCAGTTACTTCACCGCGCCACCAAAGCGGGACTGATCGAATTGCGGAAGTCGCGCGCAACGCGAAACAGTTCACCTTCATAATTAATATTCAAGGCGACGAGCCGTTAGTCGATCCTCTATTGATCGACAAACTCGTCGAAAAACTGGAAGGCAGTCCCGGGATCAACATCGTCACTGCGGCGCATCCGTTCGACGATCCGGCGGAAGCGTCCTCGCCGCATCAGGTGAAAGTTGTTGTCGATCTTGCGGGGCGCGCGCTCTATTTCTCTCGCGCCGCAATCCCCTTCCCGCGCGATCTTTCGCGAATAAAATATTTGCGCCATCAGGGTATCTACGGATTCCGCCGCGCGATGCTGCTCCAGTTCGTGAAATGGAACCCAACCCCGCTGGAGCGCGCCGAATCGCTCGAACAATTGCGCGCTCTTGAAAATGGTGTAAGTGTTTATGTGCTCGTCACGAAACATGGATCGACCGGCGTTGACACGCCCGCGGACGCAGTAGCGCTGGAGCGGAAACTTGCTCGCGCAAGAGGGAGCACTCTCTCGTGAAATACATTTTCATCACCGGCGGCGTTGTCAGTTCTTTGGGCAAGGGCCTGGCCGCAGCTTCGCTCGGTACACTCCTTGAGTTGCGCGGCTTGCGCGTTGTTTTTCAAAAATTCGATCCGTATCTGAACGTCGATCCTGGAACGATGAATCCGTTCCAGCACGGCGAAGTTTATGTGCTCAATGACGGCGCAGAGACTGATTTGGATCTTGGTCACTACGAGCGTTTCACCAACTGTGTTCTCTCGCGACACAATAATCTGACCAGCGGCCAGGTTTACGAGAGCGTAATCTTAAAGGAGCGGCGAGGCGATTACCTCGGCAAGACCGTGCAGGTAATTCCGCACGTCACTGATGTGATCAAGGACCGCATTCGCGAACTCTCCGACGAGGGCAAATACGACGTTGTCATCACGGAAATCGGTGGAACAACTGGTGACATCGAAGGGTTGCCATTTCTGGAAGCAATCCGGCAGTTCATTCTGGAAGTGGGCGCTCAGAACGTCGTGAACATGCATGTCACACTGGTGCCTTACATCAAGGCCGCCCATGAATTGAAAACGAAGCCTACCCAGCAAAGCGTCGCCAAGTTACGCGAGATTGGTCTGCAGCCGCAGGTCCTGATTTGCCGCACGGAAAATCCGCTCGATCGCGATGTGCGGCAGAAATTGTCGATGTTCTGCAGTGTTTCGCCAAAAGCGGTCATCGAAGCACGCGATGTGGAGCATACGGTTTACGAATATCCCTTGATGCTGCACGCCGAGGAGCTCGACAAACTCGTTTGTGATCTTCTCCGCCTCGAAACTCCGGAGCCCGACCTGGCAAACTGGCGAAAATTTGTCGAGCGCGTCATCAGCCCGAAGAAACGCGTCAAAATTGCCGTAGTCGGCAAATACATTCACCTGCAAGACGCCTACAAAAGCATTTATGAATCGCTTACCCACGCGGCCGCGAGCCAGGATTGCGGGATCGATCTTAAACTAATCGATGCCGAATCGCTCCACGACGGTGTTGACAGTCACCTCAAAGATGTTGCAGGCATCCTAATTCCCGGCGGTTTTGGCGAGCGCGGGGTGGAAGGAAAAATCAGGGCCGCGCAGTTCGCTCGCGAACACAAGATGCCGTATCTCGGCCTCTGCCTCGGCATGCAAGTAGCCACGATTGAATTCGCGCGAAATGTCTGCGGAATCAAAAATGCAAACAGCACCGAGTTCGACAAAGACGCTGCGGAGCCGGTGATCTCACTTCTGGAGGAACAACGTGGTGTGCGCACCAAAGGTGCGAGCATGCGGCTCGGAACGTGGCCAACAAAAATCACCGGCGGCACCCTTGCCAGGAGCATCTACGATCAGGCAGACGTGCTCGAGCGACACCGCCATCGTTACGAATTCAATATGAAATACCGCGACCGCATGACCGAGAAAGGCTTTACAATCTCGGGAACTTCACCCGATGCCACACTCGCGGAGTTGATCGAGTTGCGCGATCACCCTTACTTTCTCGCCTGCCAGTATCATCCCGAGTTTCAAAGCAAGCCAAACAAGCCGCACCCGCTTTTCAAAGGATTCATTCAGGCGTGTCTTGCGCGTCAATTGGAGGGTGCGCCGCGCGTCGCAACCGATCCATTATCGCCGCCCCGAGTCTCCGATCGGGAACTTGTTCCGCAACGATAAGATCGACATCCTCCGCGTCCAGCTCGCGCAAATAGCGAAAGAGGTTTGCCGCGGCTTCGCGCAAGTCTTGTCGTCCGCTCAAGCAGCGAACTGCCGCGAAATTTTTCCATGATTCAACCGGATTCCATGCGAGCAATCCGATCCGCTGATTTTTATTCGGCACAAAAGAATTGATGTCTTCGATCAATCGCAGCAGTGTTTTCGGAGCGTAGTGCGTGGGCAGTTGCCCTGGCGCGGAAACCTTTTCCGCCGAAGCGACGTTATCGGTCTTGCCAAATTCCGATAATTGTTCCTCGGTAACCGGGCCGCAGCGGAGGATGTGGATCCCGCCCGCACGAATCGCAACGATGGTCGATTCGATTCCATGAAGGGTCGGGCCAGCGTCGATAATCAAGGGGATTCGCTCCTTCAGTTCATCAAGAACATCCTGCGCGGTTGTCGGGCTAATGCGGCCGAAGCGGTTTGCACTTGGCGCCGCGAGCGGTTTTCCAAGTGCTCGAATAATTTCGGAAAAAATCGGATGCACGCTGACGCGAACGGCTACGGTGTCCAGGCCTGCAGTTACAATTTCGGGGACGACTTCCCGTTTCGGTAAAACCATCGTAAACGGTCCGGGCCAAAACCTATCGGCTAGTTTGAAGATCAATTGTCGATCTTGCGCGGGAAGATCGACGACTTTCTCCAGCCACTCGCGATCGGGCAAATGAACGATTAACGGATCGAAACGGGGGCGTTCTTTAGCTTCAAATATTTTTGCGACGGCAATCCGATTGAGCGCCTCAGCCGCCAATCCATAAACCGTTTCCGTTGGCAGGGCGACGATTTCGCCTTCGCGAAGTAATTCAACCGCCGCAGTACGGTCGGTTGAAATTTCCGTTTTCACTTTGGGAGTTTCGCGGCAAGCACGCTCTCAGATTGCCTTTTGCGAAAAGCCTCCAATTTCTTCCGAATTACTTCATCGGATGTGGCAAGAATCGCGGCAGCTAGAAGTGCGGCGTTTTTCGCGCCCGCTTCGCCGATTGCGAGCGTGCCGACCGGAACGCCTCCCGGCATTTGCGCCGTGGAAAGAAGCGAGTCGAGTCCTTGCAATGCCTTAGATTGAATCGGCACGCCGAGCACCGGCAGCCACGTATGCGCGGCGATAACTCCGGCCAGATGCGCCGCGCCACCCGCGCCGGCGATTATCACGCGCAATCCGCGAACGGCCGCTTTGCGCGCGAACTCGGCCGTCGCATCCGGCGTGCGATGCGCGGAAAGCACGTGCGACTCGTTAGGAATGCCGAGTTCATCGAGTGCTTCGACCGCGTGACGCATCGTTTCCCAATCCGATTTGCTTCCCATTAGGATGGCAACCAAGGCTTTCGAGTGCGGCATCAGCACATTGTAGAGCGTTTCTGCGAAACGCCAAACATGCCATCTGGCACAGACGTCCTCTAAAGGATGTCGATCTTTTCATTGTCGATCTTCAATCACATATTGCCGTGTGAGCTTGGCGAGATCGATTGTGCTTATCGGGTTTATGGGAACGGGGAAATCTCTCGTTGGGAACGTTTTGGAAGAGCGCACGGGATCTCGCCGGTTCGATACAGACGAAATCATTTCCTCAACATTGAAAATGCCGATCGAAAAGATTTTCTCGATCTGCGGCGAGGAACATTTCCGCGAGCTCGAAGCCGAGACATTGCGTTCTTTATCGGCAGAAGAGCCAGCGATTATCGTAACAGGTGGCGGCATCGTACTGCGTTCAGAGAACGTCGATCTTTTGAAGCAATTAGGAGTGGTCGTCTGGCTCGATGCGGACGAGGCGACACTCCGCACGCGGATACATTGCTTGAGCGACCGCCCGCTGTTGCGGACAGCCAATCCCGAAGCGACGCTATCAGAATTACTGCACGCCCGAGAGCCGCTTTACAGGAACGCAGCCGACCTACGAGTGGACATTTCGCAAAAGAATCCGGAGCAAATCGCTGAATTAATTTTGAAAAACATCAGGGATTTCCCAGTCGGAGAATGAAAAACGAGGAGTTGAAAAAGGAGCTTATCGCGTATGCGCACAAGCTGGGATTCGATTCGTGTCGCATTGCTGCATGTACTGCGCCCGAGCACGCGTCTGAATTCCGGGCCTGGCTGCGAGAAGGCGCGGCAGGTGAGATGAGCTACATGGAGCGCGGGGAAGAAAAACGTTGTGATCCGCAGAAAGTCTTACCGGGCGCGCGGTCGATTGTTGTCGTGGCGCTAAATTATTGGCAGGGCGAATCGCCGACCCCGAAAGCTTTCGGGTTTGCTGCAGGGAGGATCGCGCGGTATGCGTGGAGTAAGGACTATCACGAGGTCATCTCGCAGAGGCTCGATAAGGTCGACAATTTCCTTCACCGATTTGGGGGTAGGCAGAAATCGTATGTGGACACCGGCCCGATTTTAGAACGGGATCATGCTGCTCAAGCCGGAATCGGGTGGCACGGGAAGAGCACAATGCTGATCAATACACGATTGGGGACTTGGTTTTTTCTCGGCGAAATTTTGACGACGCTCGACTTGCCGCCAGATCCTCCACAGCGAGATCGCTGCGGAACATGCGAACGTTGCATTCAAGCTTGTCCGACTGGTGCGATCCTCGGGCCCCATCGACTCGACGCACGCCGCTGCATTTCATATTTAACCATCGAGTTGAAAGGGTCTATCCCGGTCGAGCTGCGGCCGCTTATCGGAAATCGGATTTTCGGTTGCGATGATTGTCTCGATGCCTGTCCTTGGAATCGATTCGCTCAAGTATCCCGGGAAACCGCCTTTTCAGCGCGTCCATCGACTACAGCCATGTTGCTGCGGGATTATTTGGAGCTCAATGACGTGGAATTTCGAGCCCTGTTCAGAAATTCGCCGATAAAACGGATCAAACGACGCGGTTTCTTGCGCAATGCATGCGTTGCCTTGGGAAACGTGGGCGATTTGGCGGACTTGCCAGCGCTCAAACGGGCGGCATCAGATCCGGACGAATTGATTGCTGAGCACGCGGCTTGGGCAATCGAGCGGATTCAGCGACGATACGAAACGCAAATGCTGAAAGGTTGTTGAATCTAAATCGCTGCTTCGGCGCGTCTCAGTGTCGAACCTGTGAACCGTTTCGCTTTGCAAAGGTCTAAACTGAGATAATTTCCGACGCCCTCTTCCCTCCCCTAACGAGCATTCGATGCATCAAACTTTAAAATCACCCCCGGTTGCGCCGGAAGTCGCGAAGAAACGTCGCGCGCGCCGCAAGCGCTGCGTCATTTTCGGCTCCATCGGCCTGATTTTGCTTTTGATAGTTGCGTCAGTCATCGCGAGCAAGCGCGAGAAGCCGATTCCGGTAACGACGGAGGAAGCCGTCCGCAAGACGATTCTGCAGACCGTTTCCGCTACTGGAAAAATTCAACCTGAAACCGAAGTAAAAATTTCGCCGGAAGTGGCGGGCGAGATCACTGATTTGCCGGTCGAAGATGGAAAGGCGGTTAACAAAGGTGATCTGCTCGTGCGGATAAAGCCCGATTCCTACAAGGCCCTGCTCGAGCAACAGGAGGCAGCGATCAGCTCGGCCAAGGCGACGAATCTTCAACAAAAGGCGACGATGCTGAAGACGGAGCAGGATCTTAAACGCGCCGACGACATGTTCGCGAAGAAAACCATTTCTATTCAAGAATACAACGCCGCGCAGGCTGCCTACGATGTGGCCAAGAATACCTACGAGAGTTCGCTGCACGAGATCGAGCGTGCACAAGCGGGTTCGAGTCAGGCGCGCGATCAACTTTCGAAGACAACGGTTTATTCACCGATCGATGGGACGGTGACAATTTTGAACAGCAAATTGGGCGAACGCATCGTAGCGACCGGGCAATTCGCGGGAACGGAAGTGATGCGCGTGGCCGATCTCGGCCACATGGAAGCGCGCGTAGATGTGAACGAGAACGACGTCGTAAACGTAAAGGTTGGCAACAAGGCCAAGGTGAAGATCGATGCATACGGTGACCGGAAATTTCACGGCACCGTTTATCAGATTGCGAACACAGGAAAGACGACCGGCACGGGAACGCAGGAGGAAGTAACCAACTTTGAGGTGAAAATTCGTATCGACGATCACGATGTGATATTGAAACCAGGATTAAGTTGCACAGCCGATATCGAAACGAACATGGTGAAGGACGTCGTGGCCGTGCCGATGCAGGCCGTAACGATTCGGACCGGGGACACCAACTTGAGTCCTGAGGAGATCGAAAAGAAAAAGCAGAAGACAGCGCAGCGAGACAAAGGCGACAACAGCGCAGATTATGTTAACGAGCGCCAGGAAAAGGCAACGCAGAGAGAGGAGCACGAAAAAATTGCCAAGGTTGTGTTTCTGAAAAAAGGCAGCAAGGCGCAGATGGTTAAGGTAACGACAGGGATCTCAGATGACACCTACATGGAGATCAAGAGCGGCGTGCAACCGGGTGACGAAGTGATTTCAGGCAGTTACAGCGCGATCAGCCGCAAGTTAAAGGACGGCGCCAAACTTACTTACGACAAGGAAGCGGCGAAATAGTCAAGTGGGGGCGCGCCGCGCGCGAGTGTTTGATGAACAATCTCAATTCTGATGTGACTCGACCACGGGGTCCCGTCGTCATCGACATCGAGAACATCACCAAGGACTACGTGATGGGCGAAGAAATCGTGCGGGCTTTGCGCGGGGTCTCGCTTGACATTCATCACAACGAGTACGTCGCGATCATGGGGCCAAGCGGCAGCGGCAAATCGACGCTCATGAACATGTTTGGTTGCCTCGACACTCCCACTTCCGGACGTTACGAGTTTAACGGCAAGAACGTCGCGGCCATGGACGATGACGAACTCGCGGCGATTCGAAATCGGGAGATCGGCTTCGTTTTTCAAACATTTAACTTGCTCCCGCGCTCCACCAGTCTGCGCAACGTTGAACTTCCACTCATTTACGCAGGAATGGATCCGGAAACGCGTGAAGAGCGCGCGACCCAAGCACTTATCGATGTTGGCTTGGGCGACCGCATCCATCATAAGCCAAACGAATTATCCGGGGGCCAGCGCCAGCGCGTGGCTATCGCGCGCGCGTTGGTGAACAATCCTTCAATCATTCTGGCCGACGAACCGACCGGCAACCTCGATTCCAAAACGGGCGAAGAAATAATGGTGCTGCTTGAGGACCTGTATTCTCGCGGTAACACCATCATTCTCGTTACGCACGAGCGCGACATCGCCGCACATGCGCGGCGCACGGTACATCTACGCGATGGCTTGATTGAAAGCGACGATTTCGCCGGGTTACGCGACTTGGAGTCCTTTGCGGTGAGTTAGATCGACAATCGTCAGACGCTCGGCAATGAACCGTCTTCTCTACGAGCTAAGCGAAAGCTGGAAGATCGCTGTGGCGCAAATGCGTTCGAATATGACGCGCTCCACTCTTACCGCACTCGGCGTCATTATTGGCATCGTGGCCGTGACGTTGATGGGCACGGCTATTGGCGGAATTCAAGTCGGGTTCGACAAAAGCATGGCCATCTTCGGCGATGACGTTCTCTACGTCGGACAATGGCCGTGGAGGAATGTGGACGACTGGTGGAATTACCGGGACCGCAAGAAGATCAAGACCGAATACGCGGAGGAGCTTAACCGCATGATCGCGGTGACGCCGAACTCTAACCTCATCATTGCGATTCCGACCTCCAGTGTTTACCGCAGCGTCAAATACACGGACAGCGAAGTGAACAATGTTTTGATCCGCGGCACTCTGTCGGATTACATCATCACCTCCACATTCGATTTCAAAGAGGGCCGCTTTTTCAACGAACTGGAATCTCGCGACGGCGCCAACGTCTGCGTGATTGGTTACGATGTGGCCGATGCACTCTTTCCGTCCGCCAGCCCGATCGACAAGTCGGTCCTGATTAATGGTCAGCCTTTCAAAGTGATCGGTGTTATTTCCCGGCAAGGCTCGTTTCTCGGGCTCTTCAGTCTCGATTCAATCGTGGTGATGCCGCTGCCCGCATTTCGGAAGTATTTCACCGCCAAAAGCGACTCGGACATTCTTGTAAAGGTGAAAGACAAAACGAAGCTGTCCGACGCCAAAGACGAGCTTACCGGGTTGATGCGGCGCGTGCGGGGATTGTCTCCGGAAAAAAGAGACGACTTCAGCATTAACGAACAACAGGCATTGAAGAGCACACTTGATCCGATCAAGAATTCAATCGCCATCGCGGGACTTTTCATTACTGGTCTTTCGCTTTTCGTCGGGGCGATCGGGATCATGAACATTACTTTCGTGAGCGTAAAAGAACGGACGAAAGAAATCGGCACGCGCAAAGCGCTCGGGGCACGTAGACGCACCATCTTGCTGCAGTTTCTGATTGAATCGACTGCGCTCTGTCTTCTAGGCGGTTTTATCGGGCTCACCTTTGCTTATGTAATGTGCGTCGGAATTGGCAAAGCTTTTCCGTCTTTTCCGATTCACTTTTCATTTGGACTCGTCCTCGCGAGCATGATCGTGTCGATGATGACCGGCTTGTTTTCGGGATTCGCACCGGCGTGGACGGCGTCACGTCTCGATCCGGTAACGGCGCTGCGGTACGAATGAGTCTCTAGCGCACGATCACCATGTTATTTCGGGAAATCATCGCGATGGCTTTGAGTTCGTTAGGCGCGAACAAGCTGCGCGCTGCGCTCACCATGATCGGCATTACCATTGGAGTGTTCTCGATCATTTCCGTGATGACAGCGATCGGCGCGCTGCAAAATTCGATCGAGAATGGCCTGAGCTTTCTCGGTTCAAATATTTTTCAGTTCGCGAAATATCCGGTCAACATCAACGCCGCTGGCGAAATAAAAAAGAAGTATCAGAACCGGCGAGACATTAGCTACCGGCAGGCGCTGCATTATTACCAATTGATGCAGGGAAACGCGCGCGAGATTTGTCTCAAGTGTTTCGGTTACGAGTTGAAAGGTCAGGCAGTTTATAATGGCGTGAAGACAACGCCGAGTCTCCTAATCGTCGGAACGAACCGCAGTTTTCTCACGGCGAATGCTTACACGCTCGGTTATGGCCGCAATCTGAATGACGAAGATGTCGATTTGGCCCGCAGCGTAATTGTGGTCGGAAAGATAATCGAGAAACGGTTGTTCCCGCATGAGTCATCCATCGGCAAAGTCATCCGAATGAGCGGACATACTTACACGATCATTGGCGTGCTTGCGGAAAAAGGCACCTCGTTCGGGCAAAGCCAGGACGACCTCTGCCTGATGCCGATCACGCGCTTTTTCGAAGACTTCGGTTCAGCGAAACGCACGGTGAATATCGCCACCCAATCATTCTCGCAGGAAACGTACAATGGAACGCTCGATAGAGGCATCGGCGCGATGCGCATTGCGCGTGGGCTGCGCGCGGATCAGGAAAACGATTTCGAGATTTATTCGAATGATTCGCTCAAAAGCGCATTTGCTTCGATTGCCGGTGTGGTGCGCATCGGCGCGTTCGTCGTCAGCTTTATCGCGCTTTTGGCCGCCGGCATCGGCATTATGAACATAATGCTGGTAAGCGTAACCGAACGAACAAAAGAAATCGGGGTGCGGAAATCAATCGGCGCTCGCAGCCGTGACATTCTGCGGCAATTTCTCACCGAAGCCGTGTTCATCTCGGAAGCTGGCGGGATCCTCGGGATTCTTCTTGGAATCATCGCCGGAGACCTGCTCGCCGTTTGGCTGAGGGTGGACATCATTTTCCCGTACGGCTGGGCAATCGCCGGTCTTCTTGTCTGTTCTGCCATCGGCATCGGTTTCGGCCTGTACCCGGCGTATCGCGCCGCCGCTCTCGATCCAATCGAAGCGCTACGTTACGAATAACGAAATTCGCCGCTCGATCATTCGGATGCAATCAGATCTTCGGCGGCTACAATCTGCCATCGCCCACTGCGACGGATCGCCGTATCGGTCCAGACAAAGTGGCCGCGCCGCGGCTCGCCCACGCGTCGTTCCCACGATTCGTTTCCCTGCGCAATTGCCGTATCCCCGTAAAATCTCACTTTGGCTTCGTTCAAGCGATTCAAGGTGAAGATCTGCGGCGCGTTGTGCGTATCGGAAATCATCTTGGCTTTACCGTACATGTGGCCCTGAGGATCGACGCCGACGAAATCGTCGGCAAGAATGCGTTCGACCGGACCGCTATCGCCGCTCGCAACTGATTCCGCCCACTGGCGTTCGCTCTCGATGATGTAGCGCTCTGTTTTCTTCTGATCATCCTGTTGCGTGCACTGGCAAAGTGCGCAGCAAAGTACACTGGCAAAAAAGAAGATGTCGATCTTCGTTGCCACAGTTTTAGCCCGATTTAATCCAAGCCGAGCGCTTTGAATGTTGCATCGACGTGTTGAAAGTGGATGTCGAGCGAGCAAAGGCGATCAATTTCCGCTGGGGAAAGCTTGGCCGTGATTTCGGGCTCGCGTTTTACATTTTCTGCAAATGTCCCCTCGCCTTTCCAGGTTTTCATGGCCGCGCATTGCACCGCTTCATAGGCGCTTTTGCGTTCCGCACCCGCGCGCGTCAGTGCGAGCAAGATCGATTGGCTGAAATAAAGACCTTTTGTCAGCTCAAGATTCTGCCCCATTCGCTCGGGATAAACCTGCAACTTTTCAACAATCTCCCGCAATTTCACCAGCATGTAATCGAGGAGGGTGCACGAGTCCGGCAGGATGATTCTCTCGGCGCTCGAGTGACTGATGTCGCGCTCATGCCAAAGCGCGACATTCTCCAGCGCGACGAGCGCGTTTCCACGAACCACACGTGCAAGGCCGCTCAGCCGTTCGCTCGTAATCGGATTGCGCTTGTGCGGCATGGCCGAACTGCCTTTCTGGCCCTCGCCGAAAAACTCTTCTACTTCCAAGACTTCAGTTCGCTGGAGATGGCGAAACTCAGTCGCCCAACGATCCACGCTTGATGCAATCACAGCGAGAGTTGTCATGAACTCGGCATGCCGGTCCCGCTGCACGATCTGCGTGGAAAGAGTCGCCGCCTTTAAGCCCAGCTTTTCACAAACCGCGGTCTCGATCTTTGGATCGAGGTGCGCATGCGTGCCGACCGCGCCACTCATTTTACCCACGCGAACGCGCTCGCGCGTTTGGGTAAGGCGTTCTTCCGCGCGGCCAAATTCGTCGAACATCAGCGCAAGCTTCAAACCAAACGTGATTGGCTCGGCGTGAATGCCATGGCTACGCCCGATCATCGGCGTCATTTTGAATCGCCGCGCTTGTTTGGCGATTGTCGATCTTAGCTTTTTCAGATCGGCGAGCAGAAGCTCGGATGATTCAGTCAGTTGCACTGCCAGCGTCGTGTCTAGAATGTCTGACGAGGTCAATCCCTGGTGAATCCAGCGCGCGGCTGGCCCGACTGAATCAGCAACGTTTTCCAGAAAAGCGATGACGTCGTGGTTTGTTCGCTTTTCGATCTCCAGAATCTTAGGAATTGAAAACCGCGCGCGCTTTCGAATTTCCGCCGCGTCCCGCTTCGGAATCTGGCCAAGCTCAGCCATCGCCTCACAGGCGAGCACTTCAATCTTAAGCCAAACCTCAAACTTGCGTTCGTCCGACCAGATCTTGCGCATTTCTTGCCGGGAATAGCGAGCGATCACTCCCGCAAGATAAAAGCGAGCGACAAGCGCGAAAAGCGTTTTATCTACAAAAAAATCACTCCGATGAAATTAGCGGAGCGACTAGCGATTCGAAGTTCGAAGGCCCAATTGTTTCGGGGTTATCGATTTGCCGCCTAGCTTTGGCAAATGCGGGCGCGAATAAAACGGCCGTTGTTTTTTACGCGCACCTGACCCGTGGCCAGGAGGGCCGCTACCGTTGCGGCCGTTTCTTTTGTGTTCCTCGTGCAAGAACTTACTGCGAGGATCAGATCGCCCAGTGAAAGTCTTGAGCGCGGTTTCAAAATTTGGCGATTCTTTTTCATTTTGTGTCCATTTTTGTGGTGAAGAGCAATTTCAATGCCATCGGTTCCTGTGAATATCTCAGTCATGCTCAGTTGTGCACTTATTCAGTTGTTGTGCACCATTGAACTGACCACTCCGCGACGCTTTTGTTCAATTTTCGAACACAAAATTTGATTGCGTCGCCGATCGATGGCGATATCCGTCCACCGGCGCTGAATCGGAATCAGTAAATCGGTTCAGCCGATTACGAGCCGGAACTGTGCTTCATGAGCCGCATGCTTAACATGTAAAGCGCGGCGAAGATCGTAACGACAAGCAAGATGCCACCCGATTGGCCATGGATGAAGTGGACCAGGGCCTCCGGGTTCGTCAAAAGCTCCGGCTCCACCAGATAAGCTCGGTGACCCAGATAAGCTAGGATACTGCACGAGATCGCCGAGCCCAAAATCGTGACCAGACTGAACAGAGGAAAATTCATTCGGACGATTCCCGCTGGGATGGAAATAAGGTGGCGCACGACCGGCAACACCCGCGCAAAGAAAACTCCGCCCGCTTCGTAACGGTTCAGCCAGTGCTCTGCGTGCTCGAGTTTGATAGGTGTCAGCAAGATGAAGCGGCCAAATTGCAAAATCAGAGGCCGTCCGATCCATCGCGAAATCCAATACATGAAGGCCGCGCCAAGGTACGCGCCGACCGTTCCCGCCAGAATAACGCCGGCCATGTTAAGTTTTCCTTGCGCGGCGAGGAATGCCGCGGGCGGAAGCACGACTTCAGCAGGCACAGGCAGGGGCGTGCTTCCCATCGCCATCAACACGATAATGCCAACGTAACCGCCGCTTAGGACCCAGCTGAACCAGATTTCCAGAAGATGATGCACGGCAAAGAATTTCGGATTTCGGATTTCGGATTTCGGATTTACGCTGACGAACGCGCGAGTAGTTCAATCTTAAATCTGAAATCTGCAATCTAAATCACAATGTCGATCTACCGGCGCGTTCTTAAATATTACCGGCCATTTCTGCCGCAGACAATGCTTGGCCTCGTGCTTTCGCTGGCGGGCATTGGCCTAAATCTGCTCAAACCGTGGCCGTTTAAAATCATCGTCGATAATGTTTTACGATCCGGCTCAGCCATCCGGGCTGATTGGCGCACCTGGGTTGCCCTGCTCTGTTTAGCCCTTGTCGCGATTCAGCTTCTCTGGGGCGTCATGAATTGGATCACAAATTACCTTTTCGTGAAAATCGGACTACAAGCGCTCATGAAATTGCGCACCGACATTTATTCTCACCTTCAACGGCTCTCGGTTAAATATCACGACGCGCGCCGTTCGACCGATTCGAGTTTTCGCGTCGCCTATGATTCACAGTCGATCCAGACAATCTACAACAAAGGTTTCACGAACATTTTTGGATCCATTGTTACACTTATCGGAACATTCATTATCATGGTGCGGCTTGACTGGCAGTTGGCGCTACTGTCGCTTGCGATCGTGCCGTTAATTGTCGGTGCGATTTACATTTTTGCGCACCGTATTCGGCGTGAATCAACCTCCATTCAGGAACAGGAAAGCGCCGTCCTCACGCAGGCGCAGGAAGGACTGAGCTCGATTCGAATGGTCCACGCATTCGGACGCGAGGAATTTGAAATTAGCCAATTTCACCAGCAAGCACGGCAAAGCTTGCAAGCGAATCTGCGTCTCACACTGACGAACGTGAACAGCGCGCTGGTCATCAGCACCCTCATGGTGATCGGCACAGCGGCGATGTATTACGTAGGCACACTGCACGTGCTCGCCGGCCCGCTTACGCTCGGTTCACTGCTCGTCTTCAGCGCCTATCTGCTGATGCTTTATCAACCGCTCGAGTCGCTCACTTATACGACTTGGGCAATGGAAGGTGCGACTGCCGGCGCGAAGCGCTGCTTCGAGGTGCTGGATCGAGAAGATGACGTCATCGATTCGCCAGATGCCGTGGCAATTTCATCGGCAAAAGGCGCGATTGCATTCCGATCCGTTGGTTTCGGTTACGCGCAAGATCGACATGTCTTGCGCGATATCCATCTGCAGATCGATCCAAACCAAATCGCCGGACTCGTGGGCGGCACTGGGGCTGGCAAAAGCACATTGCTGAGTTTGGTCCCCCGATTTTACGATCCGAACAAAGGCTCGATCACACTCGACGGCCGCAATCTTCGAGAGATTACAAAAAAGACTTTGCGGACGCAGATTGCGATTGTTCTGCAGGATACCCTCCTTTTCTCGACAAGCGTGCGCGAGAACATTGCCTATGGTCGGCCGGAGGCGGCTGAAGAGGAAATAGTCGATGCCGCGCGCCGAGCACAGGCTGATGAATTCATCCGGCAGCTACCGAATGGTTACGCGAGCCTTGTCGGTGAGCGAGGTGGACATTTGAGCGTCGGTCAACGGCAGCGAATCGGCATCGCGCGCGCATTTTTAAAAAATGCCCCAGTACTGTTGCTGGACGAACCAACTTCGGCGCTCGATCCAGCGACTGAATTGGCAATTATGGAAACAATCAAGGAACTCATGCGGGGCCGGACGACGTTGATCGCGACGCATCGTCTGGCAACGATTCATAGCCTGGATCAAATCATCGTGCTCGAACAAGGGCGCATCGTCGAGCAAGGTCGCGGGTCGGAACTGATCGCACACGGCGGCGTTTACGCAAAACTTTACAGCTCAGGAAAATTTCAGGGATGACTAACGTCAAACAAGATCGACATGTGGAAGGCGACTGGTGGCCCGATCCGATCCCAGCAAATGTAGAATTTGGGGAGGGATTCTATTGTGAGACCGCGCAAATCTTCCGGCATCTTCGCAATAAAAAATCTGGCGCGGTCGTCTTCGGCAACCACGTTTCCTGTTACGCAGGCTGTTCATTTTCCATTGGAGAGAACGGCCGGTGCACGGTTGGCGATTTCACGTTGCTCAACGGCGCGCTCATCATGGCCGAGGAGAAGATCGAGATCGGATCGTATTGTCTGATTTCATGGAACATCGGCATCGCCGATTCGGATTTTCATCCTCTCAAGCCCGCGCAACGTCTAATTGACGCGCAGGCTCTCGCCCCTTATTTCAAAGACCGCCCGCCGCGCCCGAAATTGAAAACCGCGCCTGTGAAAATCGCGGACAACGTTTGGGTTGGGATGAACGCTGTAATTCTGAAAGGTGTGACCATCGGCGAGAATTCAGTTGTTGCCGCTGGCTCTGTGGTGACGAAAAGCGTTCCACCGAACACCGTGGTGGCGGGTAATCCTGCGGTTATCGTGAGGCAATTGTGAATGATAAATAGCGACGGGTGAGTAGGGCAGACTGCTTTCGTTCACGATTTACTGATCGCTATTGCCACGTTGCCAAGTCCTTCAGATGAAGAAAAGGAAAATCGTTGTGATGGGCTTCATGGGTTCGATGCCGATTGCCGGCGTGATCTGGCAACACATTCATTACATCGTCGGCCTTCGCCGCCTCGGGCACGATGTCTTTTACATCGAGGACTCGGCACGATTGCCCTACAACCCTGAGACCTTCGAGGTAAACAATGAGTTCGATTACGCGGCTCGGCTTCTCACTCGATTGTCAGGCGAATTCGATTTCAAAAATCGTTGGGCGTTTTGTGCACGGTATCTTCGAGATCAGCCGACGGCAGGCCTGTCGCTGCAAAAAATTCGAGAGCTTTATCGCGACGCCGATGCGATTCTGAACATCTGCGGAACGCAGGAACTTAACGACGACCTGCTTGTTTCGGATCGTATTCTCTATATCGAGAGCGATCCCGGCGTTGAGCAGATCAAGATCGACAAGGGTGTACGATCGACCGTCGAGTATCTGTGGCGGCATCACGCGCTATTCACGTTTGGTGAAAATGTCGCCACAAAAACGTTTCCCGTACCGAAACATGGATTCGAATGGTTGCCTACGCGACAACCAATTGTCATTGATCTGTGGAAAACAAATCGTGCGCCGCCGCAGGCTGCCGTTTTTACGTCTGTGGCGAATTGGTCGACGAGCGGACTGAAAGACATTACCTGGCGCGGCGACAAATATCTTTGGAGCAAATCGCGTGAATTTATTCGGTTCGTTGCTGCGCCGAAAAAATCTGGCGAAATATTTGAACTTGCGACAAACATTGAAGATCGATCAACACGATGGAAATTTGAGCGAAATGGCTGGCGGTTGATTTCGCCGCTTCAACTCAGCGTCGATTATTGGCTCTATCGCGATTACATTCATCGGTCGAAAGGCGAGTTCACAGTCGCCAAAGACCAATACGTTCGACTAGACACCGGTTGGTTCAGCGATCGAAGCGCCTGCTATCTCGCGGCCGGTCGACCCGTCATAATTCAGGAAACGGGTTTCACAAAGAACTATGGTGGCAAAGCGGGATTGCTCTCCTTCGGATCGTTGGGCGAGATTATCGATGCGGTGAAAACAATCAATGTCGATTACGCAAAACATTCTCGTGCCGCCCGTACTTTAGCACGTGAAATTTTCGAAGCGGGAAAGGTCCTCAAATCGCTCCTTGATCGCTCGGGAATTTAATTTTTCCAGAGCGGCTCGGCGCACCCGGTAGTCGCGCTCTACCCCGCAGATGTTGAACGGCAAGCGCATTGAACATGTCAGTTCTGTCGGGATGCGATTTGCCCAGAAGACCTTCGGGGCAGATTGCGATTTGATTTTCGATCGTTTCTTTTCAACTTTTCAGACTTTCGCTCATGAACCGTGCTCTTATTTTTGTCGGTATTGGCCTGTTGCTTGGATCGACATCGACATTTTACGCACAGCAAGGCGCGCCGGCTGCATCACCCGCTGTGCCGCAAGCGCCACCGCCGGCAATTCCTGGGCGCTCCAGCCCGCCTGCGCAAGCAGTAGTTCCAGTCCCAGTTCCCATTGCGCCGCCGAAACCAAACGGGCCAGTTCAAAAGAGCCTGGTGCGGATTACCGCTACGTCAGTGGAGCCAGATTATAAGGCGCCGTGGAATTCCGGAGGCATCCAGCGCGCCGTCGGGGCTGGCTTTGTCATAAGCGGCAATCGAATTCTCACAAACGCCCATGTCGTAAGCAACAGCCGCTATTTGACAGTCGAACGCGAGGATGATCCAAACAAATATCCCGCGACGGTGCAATTCGTCGCACACGATTGCGATCTGGCATTGATCACGGTGTCGGCTCCGGACTTTTTCAAAAACATGCTGCCACTAAAATTCGGCGGAATTCCTGCGCTCGAATCTACCGTGTCAGCTTACGGTTATCCGATCGGCGGCGAACGGATGTCGGTCACAACAGGAATTGTGTCGCGGATTGACTTTCAACTCTACACTCATTCGTCAGTCGATCAGCACCTCGCGATCCAGATCAGCGCCCAAATTAATCCGGGCAACAGCGGTGGCCCAGTGCTGCAAAATGCCAAAGTGGTCGGCGTGGCGTTTCAGGGTTACAGCGGCGATGTGGCGCAAGGCGTGGCCTACATGATTCCCACTCCGGTCATTAATCGGTTCTTAAAGGACATCAGCGATGGGCATTACGACAAATATGTCGATCTTGGGATCACTTTTTCCAAGCTGCAAAATCCCGCGCAGAGAAGATTTCTCGGATTAAAAGATGACGATCGTGGCGTCCTGGTTAGCACCGTGGTGGCGGCTGGTCCCTCCGCGGATATTCTTCGGTCTGGGGATGTTCTTCTTGCCATTGATGATCATCCGATCGCGAGCGATTCAAATGTGGAATTGGAAGGCGAGCGTGCCGACTTTCAGGAGGTCGTCGAGCGAAAATTTAATGGCGATTCGGTCAAGTTCGACGTCTGGCGCGACAAGCAGCCGATCACAGTAACGATAAAATTATACACACCCTGGCCATATCTGATTCAAGGCCACAGTTACGATGTGCGTCCTCGTTATGTGCTTTGCGGCGGCTTACTTTTTCAACCACTAAACCTCGATCTTCTCGATGCCTATCGGCCAACTGATCTGCGACTCCGCCATTTCTTCGAGTACTTCGTCCTGGAGCAACTGTATCTCCAGCATCCGGACGTCATTGTGCTGACCAATATTTTGCCCGATCCAATCAATACGTATCTCACACCGTACCGCGGCGGGATCGTTGATGAAATAAATGGCAAAAAAATCCGGCGTCTTGATGAACTGGCCGACGCATTCGCCGAAAATTCAGACCACTTTGTGATTCGGATGATCGGTGATGGGCCGCCTTTGGTCCTCGACCGCAACAAAGTGGAATCCGCACGCGAGCGGATTAAAACGCGATACAACGTCTTGAAAGAGCAAAATCTTGAGGAACAGCCCGTCGCGAAGACAACTGAAGATCAAAAGAAAATATAGGATGAGGGAAGAGAAATCAGAAATCAGCCTCTCAAAGGCTGCGAGTTATCGTGCTATTGATCGTGTGCGAGTTCTCTTTGTTACGCTTGGAGTATTCCTTGTAATGGCTACCGGCGTGACCGCGACGAAGGAACCCGCTCCGCCGGCCCCGATGAGCACGCAAAAACAACTCGCGCTCGTCCGCGTGAATGTAACCGGCCAAGCCTACGATTACTTTCGGCCCTGGCAAAAGAAAGCCCCGTTCTCGAAGCGCGCCCTCGGTGCTGTTCTGTCGAAGGGGCGTGTCCTCGTCACTGCGGACCTGGTTGCAAATCAAAACTATGTGGAGCTGGAGCGCGCCGAGTCTGGAGAGAAAACGGCGGCCAACGTCGAAGTAATCGATTACGAAGCAAACCTGGCGTTGCTCGAGCCAACAGAGAAAGCGTTCCTCGATGGGATCACTCCGCTCGATGTCACGCCCGACACGGTGGTCGGTGATCGGCTTGCGGCCTGGCAACTCGAGCCCACCGGAGCTTTGCTCGCGACGGAAGGGCTCGTCACAACCGTGCAAATGACGCAGTATCCGATCGATGTCGGACAATTTCTCACTTATCGCATCAGCATCCCGATGCAGTATCGAGAGAACAGTTACACCGTGCCATTGGTGAAGAACAATAAGCTCGCCGGGTTGCTCCTCCGCTACGATTCACGTTCCCAGTTGCTCGACGCCATCCCCGCCCCAATCATCACGCATTTTTTGAAGGAAGCCGAGAGCCGGAATTATCGTGGTTTTCCCTCGGCTGGCTTTTCCTTTTTCCCAACGCGTGATCCGGAGCTGCGCCAGTTTGCCGGAGAAAAAGGGAAAGGAGGCGGGGTTTACGTCACGAATGTCGAGCCAAACATGCCCGCTATGAAAGGTGGCCTGCAAGTTGGCGACATTGTAACGGCGGTCGCGAATAATGAGATCGATCAAAATGGCAACTACGTCGATCCTCTTTACGGCAAAATCGAATTTACCAATCTGCTCACCGCTCACGCTTATTCAGGAGACGTTGTTCCGTTTCGCATTCAGCGGAGCGGTAAACCAATGGAACTGAAAGTGACGCTCGAACACCGAGACGCGAAAGATTACGTCAGCCCACCCTACAATCTCGATCAGCCGCCCGCGTACTACGTGCTCGGCGGCCTGATCTTTCAGGAGCTTTCTCGCCAATATCTCAAGGAATGGGGACCGAACTGGCAACGAGAAGCTCCCCAGCGATTGGTTTATTTCGACCGTTTTCAATCTGAGCTCTTTCCAGAAGGAAACCGGCGTGTGGTTATTCTTAGTCAGGTTCTTCCGGCGAACACCACCATTGGCTATGACGAGCTGGCCTATTTAACCGTGACAAGAGTCAACGGCAAAGAAATCAAGTCGTTAGCCGATCTGGCAGATGCGGTGAAACGGCCGATCGAAGGGTTCATTAAAATTGAGACCGAGGAAGATCCGAAACAGATCGAGCTCGACGCAGCGCAAATAGCGGCCGAAACCCCGGTTCTCCAAGAAAATTACGGTATTTCTTCCCTGCAACGCCTCGATTGACCGATCAGAGAACCGTCGCGGCTACTTCTTGCTTTCTTCCATTATCCGTCCGTAATCGGACCTCTGTAGATGGCTTCAAGTAACCGCACAATTTCTTGCGGCGTAGAAATGTTCTCCTCACCGCGTCGGGCCGCTGCCACATCCATCATTTTGCGGCGCAACGTCGTTTTCGCCAGGCCGAGACTGCGCAGCATCGCATTGACATTTTCGCGGCCGACGCGGTCGATCAGAATGTTGGCGGCGGCGTTGTCGCTCACTGCAATCATAAATTGAGCCAGGTCCCGGTTTGTAACTCGCGTCACACCCGGAGTAAGGCCTGCCATAATCTGACTGTCTTCAACCAAGTCTTTGGGATCGAATGTGTAAACGTCATCCAGCTTCGCCTTACCTGCGACTCTGGTGCGAGCTTCCTGATCTTGGTGATACAACTCCAACAGGATCGCTATCTTGATGGAGCTGGCAGTTGGAAAGACCCGATCCGCATTCTTCAGAATTGCTCGGTCGTCTGTAAGATCGGCGATCGCCACGCCATAACACCATCAAATCGTTCGACAATTTCGGCAACACGATCGCTAAGCTTCTTCCAGAGCAAGTCGTCACGTACGCCGTTCGACGCTGCTTCAGGTTTTTGTTGACCGAACGAGCTAACAGTAATTACTACCGAGATGGCGAGTGCAGCGAGTCTCAACATTTCCTTCTAATTTCACATCTCTAATTTTCAATCGGGTAGTCCTCAACTCGCTTAGATGGCCAATGGTGCAGCATGCTGGTGAGAAGAGAGAGATAATTCCGAGGAAGCTCCGAACACCAAACCAGTGTAGGGAAGCAAGCCACTATTACCAGTGTTTTGTAGTTTCGTGCGAGAGATACGAGAGACAAGTGTGATAGAAATGATACAGGAAATGAAATTTCATTATCTTTATGTTTCGGTCAGGTTGCCTGTAAGCCGTGGTTTGAGCAGAAATTGTTCGACTTCTTGGTTGTAGGTCTGGAACGGGTCTCCCATGACAAGGAAATCACGACTGTCGCAGGCAATCGAATCCCAATTGATCACGTATGGGAAACTGCAACTTTGAAAGGAAGCCACTGCGCGCCCGCGACCCGATGCCCGTGTATTGGCAGGCGGGCTGCGCGTCGCACTGGGCCGCCGGATGTTGTTGTTCCACTCTGCAATCCGCTTGCCCGGCGTTACGCTATAGAAGAGCCCATGACTAGGATCTATGTTGTGATATTCGAGGTCGATGCTTTGTAGCCACGGGTCGTCCCAACTCAGTCGTTCGGCTTCGATGAAGGTCTCGAGCAGCCACTTTTTTGTAATCCAATCGACCCCGCCAATCAGTGACTGACGATTTTGCTCGAGCGCCTCAAGAACAAAGCTCCAGTTTTCCAGCAGCCAGTTAGTTTCTGCGCTACTATTTCGCAGGTGTTTTTGCGCCAGTTGGTGGAATTTCCATTGGACGTCGAGCGCTCCAATCGTTTGGCCATTTTCGAGATTGACAATCCATCGTTGAGCGGGATCGCGCGAGATGTCACGGGTACTTTGCACAGCATCGGCCAGAACCAGATCCCGCGGCAAACAGCCTTCCTCGAGCAGCGATAAAATGCACGCTGTCGTGCCGATTTTCAGGGCGGTCGCAAAGGGGCTCATGTTCGAATCGCCAATGAGCAAATGAAGGCGCCGATACTTCCGGTAATCCGCCAGCGGCTCATCGCGTGCGTTAATGATGGCGCGATTGAATTGCACCCACTGATAGATGTCGTTGACGATGTGATCGGCACGCTGACTGAGCTGAAAATTAATCTGCGCCTCTGGTTGTTGCGGCTCGAAATCAAACGCGAGTGGGTTTGACTGACCGACACGGCCGGCGCCGGTGAAAATTTGTCTGGTCGCCAGGAAAGTGAGGAGCGTGCCCAGAATCGGAGGCGTGAATTGTGCCTCGCGCTTCATCAAATAATTCTCGTGGCAACCAAACGTAGCGCCCGTGTGATGATCGACATTGTTTTTAATGAACGACACGCGATCCTCCGCCCCGAGGGCCACGAGCGACGATTGGAGCAGGTCGTCACCTGCCAATTCGTAGGCAACAAGGTCGTGCAGATGCAAACATTCCGGCGACGCATATTCGATGTGTCCCATATCGAGGTAGAGACGTCCGCCGTTAAGGAGAAACCCACCGTTACCCGGTGGTTCTTCGTAATCTCTATAATGGAGATCAATCGTGCCCGCGTCGGCTTTACGAAAAAGGTAATTCTTTACCTTTGCTGGCCACACATCCGAATTGAGATGCGGCTCCTCTTTACGGAGCAGACAGCCGTATTCGGTTTCTATTCCAACGACCCGATCCATTGCATTAATCAGCGATTGGAAGTCATTTAATCACTGAATCTCTAAATCTCTAAATCTATTTCACAGCCTTGAAAGCAATCAGGAACGGCGGAAACTGATTTGCATATGAAAGACCACGGTCTTCGCAGTCCCTGGGCCAAGGTTGGCGGGATCGTGCACTTCGGCCGAATGCTCGACAAAATCCGTGCGCATGCGAGGGGCGAATTGCCCACTGATTATCAGCCCAATCTTGGCAAAGGCTTCGACAGTCGATGCGTTAACCTCCTGGGCGTTGATTACAACCGGTTAGTCGAACGTGTGAAAAAGGGCGGTACGGATGAGGAAATCCTGCAGTGGTGCTTCAATGCCGGCCGCAAGCCGTCCGAAGAGGAGATTCACGTTTGGAATGAATTCATGCGAAAGTTTGGATGGAATGACCAAGGCTCTGAAATTCTCAAACGCCGCAAAAAGGAAGCCGGTATGTCTGAGAGGGCAGATATCGAAACGATGTTCGGCTTCATCGATGCCGACGAGGGACGCTGAGTGCCGGCTGCGGTCAACGCCCGCGGCTACAACTATTCCCGTTCCCTATTCGGACAAAGTATCGATTCGTTCCGCCAGACCGAAATCGAGCTCGGTCAAACCACCTTTGCTGTGGGTGGAGAGAACCAAGCGCACCTTGTTGTAACGGATGTCGATATCAGGATGGTGCTCTTCATCTTCGGCCACTTCCGCCACTGCATTCACGAAATCGATTGCGTCGGCGAAATCATCAAACTCAAAAGTGCGCTCGATGTGCTTCTTCTCCAGTTCCCATTCCGGGATTTTTTTGAGACGGGCTTTCAGTTCGTCCGCTTTGATCAGATCAGCCATAACGAGGGAACGAGTAACATCCCAAAACTGTTTTGCAACGTGGAATCGCAAAGCATATTTTTGCTTCAGGCAGCGGCTCTAAAGTTCCAGAATTTTCCGCAAATTTTTCGCCGAATCGAACACTTCCACTGCGCATTCCCGTGCCCGCCTTGACCAGCATGGCCAGTTGCCGAGCACCTTCTTCACGGCATCGGCCGCCTCATCGATTCCATTGACGAACTGAAACCCACTCTCATGCGGCAAATATTTCGTAGCGCCGGTGTCTTCTGTGATGACCGGGCGGCCAAGCGCGAGAAAGGCAGCCGCACGATCGCTCAGCCATCCTGTCCGCCATAGGACATCGACGCCTTTGATGGCGGTGAATTCGCCGAGCGAACCGGCCATGTATCGACGATAAACACCGGGCGTGCGCGCGATGCGGTGTGGATCAACAACATGCCAGCCATGATTGGCAAGTCTTGCGCGCTCCGGATCATCCGGGTTGATGTTCATTGCTAATTCAAAATGGGCTTCTGGAATTCGCTTGGGTAAATGAAGGTATCGTTCAAACGCGAATTTTTTTGAAAGATCGGGAAATGTGCCGTTAATCTCCACAGCCCCACTCCAATACCACTGCCCAATTGTCGTGAATTTGGGAATGCGCGGGCGCAGTTGGGGTCGAAGGAGCTTCGTATCAGCCAAGGGATAAAATGTTTTCCACTGTAGCCGCCGCCCTATGGACGGCACGGCACCTTTGGGCAACTGGCAATCACGCGAGTGGACGTTGAGCCCGATCGTCCAGAACTCATCGTGACACGACTGGCCCAACTCCATCTTTGTCATCCAATAAAAGATTTCGCTCGGATCGAGGTCGCAGAAAATTCGGCGCTCAAATTTCAACAACAGCGGCGGATGAAGCGAATAACTGAGATTGAGCAGCGTGTTTGGGCCAGCGAGGCGCTCGAGTAATTCGCGTTTCGACATTCCGATGCAGCGAATGGCGTCAAGATCGTGCGCACTGTCCGGTTTTTGGTGATAGAGCAAACAATATCGCTCGCCTAGGCCGTGAGCGCGCAGTTGCGCCCGGAAATTCTCGATCTTGCGCTGATCATCGGACGGATTTCCTTCGCTTGGCAGATGCTCGAGCCAGATCGCGTCCTGCTTTAGTCGGCGCAGGCCGAGCATCCATTGCAGCGGCACGGAGAAATTGCCGCCCCCCTCACGATATTTCGCCGCAAATCCGCAACCAAGAAAAATCGTCACGCGAGCAGAGTCGCCGTTCTGCTCGCGTGCTCAAGTACGAACGATGTCGATATTAGAAGATGCGGCCGTGCGGCAGATGCGCCTTACCCTGCGGCTGATGTCCGGTGCATATCCCGGCATTCGGCAGCGGAATGATAGAATTCAAGAATTGCGGCTGCCTCCGGACATTGATCTCTTGCTCCAGATCATACGCAAACCCGATCAACTGCGCCTCGCGATGGGCTGTGCTGTACATCAACATCCCAGCGGGCCTGCCGTTATCGCGAATACCTACGGGAAGAGACAGATTTGGATAACCCGCCACGGCGGGCCCCGTTGAATTCGTCAAATGCGGAGCGACGATCGCATCGACATGGACAGACGCGCCGGTTATAGGGTCTTTGGGATTATCAATCCCGGCTTGCGCGGTGCTAGTCGCAAATGTTCGAGCGTCAACGTAGGTGGGATCGGTGAGGTCGCCACTTGTCGCTTCTGCCGCCTCGAAAACCTCTTGGCCATAGAAAGGCATCTCTTCCGGACAATGCGAAATGTCGAATGCAATCAAATCCGCCAACGTCCGCATACTAGTGTGCCTGAGCGTGGCCAGGTATTCCGCGATCTGCGCCTTGAATTCGAACAACAGCGCAGTGAACTCCTGGTTTGTGTACGCGAATACGTCCCCAGTATCAACATCAATAACAGTCGCGCCGAGCTGGTTTTCCATCACGCTCAAGGCGTTCTCCGCAAATGCCACCGTGTCTTCGTCTCCGGGAATGCCACTGCCGAAGTAGCTGTAATCGAAAAAACGCTTATCGCGCCCGATCACCGCTCCGTTGAGCGCGCCGCGTTCGAGAAATTGCGTGTAATCGCCGACCGGCGATTGGAGCACGCCCAGCAGAATCGCGAGATCGGTCACGCTGCGCGCCATCGGACCCGCACTATCCTGCTGATGACTAATTGGAATAATCCCATCTTGAGAGACGAGGCCGAGAGTTGGTTTCAATCCAACGACATTCTCAACAGCAGAGGGTCCAGTGATCGATCCATCCGTCTCCGTCCCCACTGCCACCGAGCACAGGTTCGCGGCGGCGCCGGCGCCTGAGCCGGAACTTGATCCCCACGATGTGTAGCTCAAGTCATAGGCGTTGATCGTATTTCCGCCACGCGCGCTCCAGCCGACGGCGAGCGGAAAGATAGGAATAGAGCTGCGAAAATTTGCCCACTCGCCGAGATTCGACTTGCCAAGTATCACCGCACCAGCTGCGCGCAAGTGCTGAGTGACCACGGAGTCTCCGGGCACCTGATTGCCGTAGATAGCGAGCGATCCGGCGGTCGTCTGCATGTTGTCATTCGTTGCGATGTTGTCCTTTACCAAAATGGGAATCCCGTGCAGCGGGCCCCGCACGTGTCCCGCGCGACGCTCGTTATCAAGACTGGTGGCGATCGCGAGTGCATTCGGATTTACTTCTATCACCGCATGCAACGTTGGATTCAGCGAGTGGATGCGATTGATGTAGCCCATGGTCAGCCCCGCGCTCGTCAGCGCACCGGAAGCCATTGCCGCTTGAAGCTGGGGAATCGTGGCTTCAACGAAATCAAAGCCCGCCGCTGATACCGTTGATTTTAATAGGGACGTCAGTCCACCAGTTAACAGCGCTGCGCTGCCGCCAGCGGCGGCGCCGATGAATTTTCGACGCGTTATGCCGGTGTCCAAATCAGAATATTTCGAGTTTTTCTTGTTCATACTGTTTCTCCGGTTGCGCTGTTCTCGTGAGTGAACAGACGCGAGGTTGTGATTAGGCGACGTGCCGAGTAACAG
>DASXNN010000025.1:0-4114 GCA_036495045.1 Candidatus Udaeobacter sp. | reverse complement strand
CAGCAGACGCTTACCGAGTCCGCGTCCCTGATAAGCAGGATCTACGGCCAGATGATAAATGTGTCCGCGGCGTCCATCGTGAGCGCATAACGCGACGCCAACGGTCGCGGAGCCATCGATTGCAACTCGGCTCAGTCCCGGATTGCGCGCGAGAAATTGAGCAACACTTTCTCTGTCATCACCCTCGGCGATCTCGATGCCTTCGACCCGCTGCCAGAGCTCAACCGCCGCTTCGTAATCGTTGATTGAAAATTCTCGAGTGTCGATGTTGCCGCTCATCTTGAGTTAGAACTCTAGCACGGCGTGATGCTTTTGGTTCCCTTCATAGGGGCGTTGGTTACATTCCTGCTCGCGGATGTTGCGTTCTGGTTGCAACTTATCGAGCAAATAAATGGACAGGATTGGAATCATAGGCGGAATCGGTCCGGAAACGACCGTCGAGTATTACCGCCGGATCATTGCTTTGTATCGGCGGCGCAATCCTGAGGGCAGCGCGCCATACATTATCATAAACAGCCTCGACATGAAAAAGCCGCTGGACATGCTGACAGCTAGCAAACTGGAGGAGCTCGCCACGTTTCTGAGCGAAGAAGTGGAAAAACTGGCGCGCGCCGGCGCGGCTTTTGCCTTGGTGGCGGCGAATACGCCCCACCTTGTTTTTGATGCGATCGCCCAGCAATCCCGTATTTCGCTCATTAGCATCGTTGAAGCGACCGCCGAAGCCGCGAAGGCAGCGGGCCTAAAACGTCTGGGATTACTAGGGACGCGCTTCACCATGAAAGCATCCTTTTACCCGGACGCATTGGCTGCCCGGCAAATCGAGGTGGTTCTGCCCAACGAAGAAGAGCAAGCCTACATCCACGGCAAATACATGGATGAATTGGTGCCTGGAATCATTCTGTCGGAAACGCGCGATCGTTTGATGAACATCATTAAGATCCTGAAAGACCGCGCGCAAATCGATGGGGCGATTCTGGGAGGAACAGAACTCTCCCTGATTCTCCGCGACGAGACGATATTCGGCGTCCGAATTCTCGATACCACGCAAATCCATGTCGAAGCCGCCGTGGCGCGTCTGCTCGGAATGTCGGCAAACGCGAATTCCGACTGGCCGACGCGTTGAATGCGCTTTATCATCGAACGATGAAAATACTCTTTGGGCGATTTTTGGTTGCTTGTGTTCTATTGGTTGCCACAAGCTTTGTCTTTGCCGGGGAACTCAAAAGCCGCATCATTACGAGTTCGCCGCTAATGATCACAATTCCCGACAATCACTTTCTTAAGATCACGAATTTTACACAAGAAGGAGGCGTCGATCGCGGCGTGGTTACGGTGACGCTAAATGGTCAAGCTGATCAAAATGGTCAAACCGCCAACGTTCTCACCGCGAGCCGGATTGATTCGAGCACTGGAAGCGCGTCCCAAAATCCGCCGGAAATCATCAATCAAGCGAGAATAGCAGGTCCAGCTCAGGTAACGGTTGCACCGGTCCTCGGTGCAACGCTCTTCATAACCTATAGAAAGCTACCTAACCAAGGAACAAGCACCTCAACCACTGTAGTCGTTGTTAGTCCTACTCCCACTCCGACCGCTACTCCTACGCCTAGCCCGTAAGGCGCACGAATAGAGGCGGCAAGAGATGCCGTCGGCATAGATTGTAGAACCCGTGGGGCGAGGCGAGTGAGCAGGGGACGCGAGCGAATGAAGGCATTCGGAGTTTAGACGCGATCCCATTTTCTTTTCCGCGGCCTTTTCCTGACTACCCGTCTCCGCCAAGACTACGATCTTGATGGGCCGCGGCTACTTGGCAGAGATCGGATCACGAGCTGACCTGCGAAGACGGCAGAATAAGTCTGCCTTCTCGCCAACTCTGAAGCTAACATCATCATCAGAATTTTCGAATCTCTTCCACTTGGAGCTGCGCCAACCCGTCGCGCATGGTTTGTTTTCCTTTGATTGTTACAGTCTTGGCAGCGTAGTCCGCCAGCTCAGCGTTGACTGAATGGCCGGGTTCGCCGGTCAGCAAATAAACTTTCCCATCTTGAGCTTTGATGCCAACGGGCAAACCGTTTCTGATGCACACTCTCGCGCATTCGGCGTGGTCGGGACCGCTTAAGTTGTAGGCGATGTAGCAAGTCATATCGAGCACTTCGCCAGTCACGAGAATTTCGTGCGCGCCCACGACAGAACGGTTGCGGCGCTCCGACCATTTCATCAGGAGCGCGGTCACACTGGCCGAGATGACGATGATTGCAGCGAGCTGCAGAACGCGTGACCAAACTCGCGGAAACGGGATCGGCCGCCTGCGCACAATTTTCTCGGACAGTCCAATCGGCGGTTCAATTCCGAGAAGCTTCGCCCGGATCGTATCGTAACACTCGGTTTGCTCTCGCAACCATTGGCCAAGCTCCGCATCGCTTTTAGCGTAGTCCAACGCCGCGCGAAATTGCGGATCCGAATCGTCGATCGTTCCGCGATAAAGAAGCAGGATTTCTTTGGCTTCGCGCGTATTCATTTCGCCTCCTCAAGCGGCAAATTGGTTTCGTTCAAGCGACGTAAAAGCTGAAGTTTCGCGCGCGCGATACGCGATTGTACTGTCCCGAGCGGAAGCGCCAGGATATCGGCGATTTCCTTGTAGGACAAGTCTTCCGTGTAATAGAGCACAAGCGGCGCACGAAATTCTTCGGTGATCTCGCCCAGAATGCGAAGCAACGTTTGCGAATCGATTCGTTCAGCGCAGTCCGCCGGCACATCCGCCAAATCCTCCACACCTTCGCCGATTGATTCGTTTGAAAAACGATTTCGCCGGCGACAGATCTTGAGAAACTCGCGGTGCAACGTCGTGAAGAGCCAGCTTTTCACACTCGCCGCTTTCTGGAGCTGGTGACCTTTGTTCGCCCAAATGTAGAAAGTCTCCTGAGCCAGATCAGCGGCGTCAGCTTCGCTTCCCGTCAAACTCAAGCCAAATCGATACAGATCGCGATAGTAAAGTCTCACAAGATTTTCAAACTCAAGGTCGGCGGACATGTCGCCGTTATCCCAAAATGGGAGTCCTCAGCAGCGCATTTGTTCCCGCGAATGGACACAAACAACGAGAGGTCTCGCAACTGTGTGGGCAACGAGCTTTCAAAAAATCCTTCATCGGTCGGGAACAATTCTGATTCTGCTGCATCTCATGAGCGACTGGCAAATGAATACGAATCTGACACGATCGATACTTGCACTTTTGTTAACGTGTGTCGCCGGTATGTTCGCTTTCGTCGCTGCGCTGGCAAATGAACCGGCAGCACCGAAAACTGCTGCTGCAAAACCGGGGGAAGTATTCCGCGATTGCCCAGATTGCCCGGAGATGGTGGTAATTCCCGCCGGCTCGTTTACGATGGGATCGTCGGCGTCGGAGAAAACTTGGGCAGCGACTCACGGTTTGGACGCTGGATTTGGCGATGATGCACTAAAGCACAAATTTTCACTAGAAGACTTCATCTCAGCGGTTGCCGATGAGGCACCACAACACAAGGTTTCGCTGCGGTCCTTCGCCTTGGGTAAGTACGATGTGACGCGACGCGAATATGCCGCGTTTGTGAGCGAAACGGGATATCGCTCAGATAGTGGCTGCTATGACAATGGTAACCCGAACGCGCCGAAGCAAGCTGGCGCGAGTTGGAAAGATCCTGGCTTTAATCAAACTGATAATGATCCTGTGATCTGTGTTACCTGGGACGATGCTCAGGCCTACGTTTCCTGGCTTAATCGGAAGTTGCAGCGATCCGGCTCGGCCTCGGGCGACGCTCCATACCGCCTGCCCACGGAATCGGAATGGGAGTATGCAGCAAGGGCGGGCACCACCACCCGGTTCTGGTGGGGCGACGACGAGAGTGCTGCTGCTGCTCATGCGTGGTACAAAGAGAATTCCGGTGGTCACACGCACCCAGTGGGTTTGAAGCCTGCGAACCGTTTCGGTCTGTACGACATGGCGGGCAATGTCTGGCAGTGGACGCAAGATTGTTACGCGGAGAGCTACGCTGCTGCGCCGAACAACGGCAGTGCAGCCGAAACGGGAAGGGGATGTCTTCGCGTTGATCGTGGCGGCTCGTGGTACTACCCCGCTTGGCTC
>DASXNN010000024.1:0-2560 GCA_036495045.1 Candidatus Udaeobacter sp. | reverse complement strand
GTGATCTTCGTTTTGATCATTCTCTGTCTCTGGCTTGCCATCTCCACGGATTTACTGCGAGATACGAGTGCTCCGCTTAGGCCCGGCAGTCGCCATCCGTTTAGTCTGGGACTCTGCCAAATGGCCTTTTGGTTATTTATCGTCGCCGCCAGTTTTCTCTTTCTTTGGGTAGTGATGGGCGAATACGACACGCTCACTTCTTCAGAGTTAACACTCCTAGGGATCAGCGCCGCAACGGGCCTCGCAGCGACATTCATTAATCAGATCAGTCCGCCATGCGAACGTCCCGATCTCACTGTGGAAGAACAGCAGCTGCGGGACCTTGGCAAAATCGCCGAGGCGCGTAAAGCCGCGGAACAGGAAATGAAAAGCGCTTTGCAAGAGCTGGATAGCAAACGGGCTCAATTCCAAAGCGCATCAGAGACCGAAAAATCTGCCCTCGAAGACGACGTCGAGAGTGCATCCGCAAAAGTAGATCGGCTGAAGAAGAGAATCGCTCAGTTCGAGGAGCAGGAACGCTACTTCAGCCCTGGCGGTAGAATAAGGCAGTTCTTCCTTGATCTCTTACGAGAGCGGAGCAGCGTGGACTTTCATCGCTTTCAAATGATGACATGGACGCTGATTCTCGGAGTGGTCTTCATTTTCGGCGTCTTCCAGCAACTGGCCATGCCGAAGTTCGATGCTACGTTGCTCGCGTTGATGGGAATCAGCAGCGGCACCTATCTCGGTTTTAAGTGGCCCGCTGCGAAGGCCGAAACCTAACGAGGAAAACCCGCAGCCCGACTCAGGCATTGCGATCGCTAACGTCGCTATCCTGCAAAACCGGAACCAAAGTGCGGCACTTGCATTCCAGAAGTCGGCCCGCGACTGATGACGACGGCGAGTACCATTAACGAATATCGCCGCGTATCGGAACCAAGCGATATTGCATCAAGTAGTCGCCGCACTTCACGGCGCAACCCCCTGAAGCACCAACGTCAATCTCTTCAGCGTCTGCGCGGAACCGAAGCTGGACTGTGAGGCGGGGTGATTGCCCCTCTAAGGCGCAGCCAAATTGCTTGCAAGTTTGGCTCAGGCTTTCACCTTTGATCGTCACGCGCGGATTATGACGACTGCGAACAAAATCACGGTGGTTCGGATTTTAATGATTCCGGTCTTCGTTACGATGGCTATCTATTATGGCCAAAGCATCCAGCGGGGTGTGCCACTCGAATGGCAACGTTTTACCGCGATCACGATTTTTCTTGTGGCGGCTGCGAGCGACGGACTCGATGGATATGTCGCTCGTCGTTACAAACAGCGCAGCACGCTCGGCGCGATTCTTGATCCAATTGCCGACAAAGGCCTGCTTCTGAGCGCCGTTATTACACTAAGCATCAGTAACTGGAGCGATATCGATCCCGAGTACGGAAGATTCCCGGCATGGTTCCCCGTTCTTGTTATCACACGGGACGCTGTCATTCTGGTCGGCGCTGGAGTGTTACATTTGCTCAACGGCAAAGTGCACGTGAAACCAAGTTGGACCGGGAAAGTCGCAACTGTTTTTCAAATGGCGGCGATTGCCTGGGTCATGTTGCAACTCCATTTTCTTCCCCTGCTCTACGTTGTCATCGCCGCGGGGGTGTTCACGTTTATCTCGGGAATTATTTATGTCATGGATGGGGTGCGGCAATTGCAGGCCGAAGGCCATGCGCACGCAACGAAAGATTGAGTTCGGCCTTTTCCGCGATGAATGGCTCCAACAAATCGCCGAATGTCGCAATCGTGGGTCGGCCGAACGTCGGTAAGTCGGCATTATTTAATCGCTTGATCGGTCGCAAGATGGCGATCGTGCACGATCAACCTGGCATAACGCGCGATCGCATCTCGGCGATCTGCACTCGCGGAGCGCGTCCATTCGTGCTTTGGGATACCGGCGGCGTCGGTGGCGCAGGCGAATCGGAATTGTCCAGGCAAGTTCGCAGCGCTGCTGAAGAATCCGTTCACGACAGCGACCTCCTTCTTTTTCTGGTCGATGCCAAAGAGGGATTGTCGCCGCTCGATCAGGAACTCGCGCGCATGCTACGCAAATCACAGAAACCGGTCGTGCTTGTCATTAATAAGATTGACAACGAGAAACGCGAGAACCTCGCAATTGATTTCGCAGAGCTGGGATTTCCCCACAGCGTTTCAATCAGTGCCGCGCATGGTCGTGGTATTTCGGAATTGATAGAAGCGATCGATCAACTTGTCCCCTCTCCTCCGGCAGCCAACCAGCCACAGGTCACTAGTCACCAATCACTTTCCATTGCCGTTATCGGGCGCCCCAACGTCGGCAAATCTTCGTTGATTAATTCAATTGTGCGCAGTGAGCGCGCCATTGTGAGCGAGTTGCCGGGGACAACGCGCGATGCCATCGACATCTCCTACAATCGTGACAGCCAGGAGTTTCTCTTTATCGATACTGCCGGAATCCGCAGACGCGGCAAACACTCGAGCTCGGTTGAAGTCTTCAGCGTGATGCGCGCGGAACGAAGCATTCGCCGCGCCGACCTCTGTGTGTTAATTGTCGATCTTACGA
>DASXNN010000023.1:0-2369 GCA_036495045.1 Candidatus Udaeobacter sp. | reverse complement strand
ACGCAATGCTCTCCATTGTGCTCGCGGATAATACGAGCGTTTGATGCGTTGACTCCATCGGGAGAAGGCCAGCGCCGGATAATCGATGGGCAACAAATCGTGGATCGTTACGACTGTGGCACACGGCACATGGCATGGCATGATATTGTGCGCAGCATGAAAGAGGTCGATGCCATCGAAACTTGCGTACCGCTCCGGCCACCAAATGGTCCAGAGCGAATTCGGCTCGACTGGCACTGTGATCTCAGAAACGTTTGGTGCGTTCGTCAGTGGACGAGTGGCGAGCCGGTGCGCCCATAAAACAAATTCGTCGCCGGGCGCCATCTGCGGAATGGCGTGAACCATTGCTTCGACATAGGTGCCGATGCCGCTCGGTCGCTCACGGATGTATCGGCAATCAATTGCAGCCCGCATAAAGAGCCCTGCTCTTAAGTGATAATATCAGCTCTGCCCCTTACCGCCTCATCAAGCAAAGCAGGCCAGCGATAAAGTTTGGATAGGAAGTGGGTCAGTGCGCACGGGAGGGAAAGGAATGATAAAGAGGTAAATGGTTAACGCCCAACGCTCAACCCCATAAGGCTCAACGCGCGATCCGACGCGCGCTCACGCTCGGCACGATTGCGGCTCCGAGCGGGTGGCACGGTAATGGGTGTGCTCGACGCCAAGCATTACGAAGGAAGCAGCGCTTTTTTTCGTGCGGGCATTCACACCTTGTGCAAACGTCTACCGGATACGAACTCGTGGTCTTCTGGGCGCAGCCCGTCGACCGCCATTTCAGACCGATCAAGTGGTAGTACCTCGCCTGACAGCTGAATTAAATTGTCAACTGTGTTGCTTTCTCGTCTATTTACGGGGGTGTCACTTCCAACTTTGACTGCTCCGACGTTCGACATCCGCTCGAGGTTAATGCTGATCGCGCCACACCCGGACGATGAAGCGTTGGCTTGTAGCGTCATTCTCCAGCAAGCGCTTCGCGCTGGAGCGGCCCTTCGCATTATCTACGTCACAGATGGGGATAACAATCCCTGGCCACAGCGAGCACTCGAAAGAAGATGGCGCTTGAGCGCATCCGATCGAAAACAATGGGGAAAATTGCGGCGCGCAGAAGCGCTAAGCGCGCTGCGCGTCCTCAATATCGCCCCTGCGGACATTCAATTCCTTGCCCTGCCAGACCAGGGCCTGACCAATCTTCTGTTGCGTGATTGCAAGAGCGCTGTCACGCGACTCGCTCAAGTGATCGATGATTGGTCACCCACAGACATCCTTGCGCCTTCAATCTTCGACATTCACCCAGACCACAACGCCGTTGCCGTCATGATGCGGCTCACCTTCGCCGATTTTTTGGCACCGGAAGTTTCGCAGTGGAATTATTTGGTGCACGGCCGCAGCCCCGCGTTTTTCGACCGCGCCGCGGAATTATCACCATCCGAAGTGGAGACCGCCATAAAACGCGACGCAATACGCCACCATCAAACGCAAATCAAACTGTCGAGGCGGCGTTTTCTTAGATACGCTACGCGCCCAGAACATTTTCTTCGTGTCGAACGCGAGAGTGCGGTCTGGTGCGATGGAGCCGTTCATTCCGTTTCTCGAGCACGCGACGACCTCAATATCGATCTTCGCTTTGCGGCCGATCCATTTCGTATGCAGAGGAGCAACTTTTTCATTTTGGGTCGCGACTCCACTGGGCGAAAACGCGCGTGCCAGATCCGTCTTCCCAGTTGGTCGGCCGATCTTGAAATGTTAGATTGTGCGACGAACCGCAGCGTTGGCATCGCTCGTTACCGGGGCCATCTATTTGCCGGCGAGTTAACGCTTCCATTGCATCTGTTTTCGCCGATCCACGATTTGTTCATCAAAGTCGATCGGCGTTCGTGGTTCTTCGACGAGGCGGGTTGGATCGAGATTCCGAGTGTGCCGAGTCCAACTAGGGTCGCTATGTCCATGATTTCCGCTGAGGCATATTCGCAGCACAATCATTCAAGGGGTTTGGCGATATGATCGGTCCGCTGTTCGTTGGGTTGCTCACGCAATGTTTTGGCCTGCACGTTGGCTTGGTGTGCTGCGGTGACGTCGCACTGATATTGCTTCGTCGGTCTGGATGAGAAAGGTAGCTGGCCCCCGATTTAGGCTGGCGGGATGGTCGGACGGCCGTTGAAACTCTTTAAGAAGGTCGCGGGCGTTATGAAGGGATATCTCCGAGGCCGATTGCCTTGCGAGCAAGTTGTCGTAAACTCCATGTTCTTTGGTCGTCGCATGAAGCTTCTCGATAAAATCGGCCGTGAATTTTCCGGATATAACATTTTGGAATCGGGTAAGCGCCTCGTCGACCGCAAACCGCTGCAGTGCAGCCTTTACGTGACGGATCG
>DASXNN010000022.1:0-4613 GCA_036495045.1 Candidatus Udaeobacter sp. | reverse complement strand
GCGGTACCACAAAAGTGAATGTGAAAGTTCGTTCGATTATAGAACCGGTAATGCCGACCGGAGCGCTCCGTCGCTATCTCAGAGACTTCAAAGTGTACGTCGAAAGCGGCGGCTCAATATCATAAGGAAATCGATGTGGCGCGAGTCGAATTGGGGTAAGCCTGCTAATGGACTAACCCAAAGCATTCTTTAGCGCCGCACCAGCTCAGAGCGTGCCGCCTACCCCGCCCCCCATGCCGGCCGGCCGGCATCGCGCGCATCGCCTGCAACCTCGCATCCTCAGCTTCCCTGGTCGGTAGGCAGTGAGAGCACACGCGCCTTATTGGCTGCGATCAGCTTTCGCCCGTTTTTCATTCGACTGAGCACCAGGATACCGCCGGTGTTGATCCGGACTGGGCGCCTCCGCAGGAGTTTTGGAAGCGCGGTGACATGTAGGCTCGGTGCAACTCGACTCGCACGCGGCGGTCGAACTTTCGGACGTGGCCCCCGCCCCCGGCAAAACCGGCTGCATAAAAATCTCCCCCCGAAAGTTGCGACTTCATTGTGAGTCAAAACGGAAAAACAGAGTGCTGCGTATAAAACTATTGATTTATCTGCATCGCTTGGTGTCGAACTTGATGTGGCAGCGAAATTAGATGGTCACCTTATCCTGGCGTCGCCAGCGACAGTAGCACCCGAAACGCGACGACAAAGGTCCTTCACACGACTGGAAATCTGGTGCGTCTGACTTCCTCGAAGTCGCGCGATGGAGCCCGTGTACATGCGTTTGTGCTAGAGGTTGTGCTAGAACGTCGCCGTTTCTTCGATTATTTAGGGTCGATTCCCAGGCTTTGTGTAAGTCTGGCGAGTCTGACCGCCAGTCTACTGAGGCTGCGAGATCATCGACTGTGCTCCGATTTGTGCTGGAACGAGCCCACGAATCCAACGGCGGTCCAGAATCTCGTCTCGGAGTATAAAAAGGACGGCTCACTTTGCTGAGCAGTCGCAACAGCTTGGTGCGTGGCCAGCCGTTTGCCTCGTTTTCGGCTGCGGAAAATTTCTTCGCGTGAAATCTTAGCGACCTCTTCCTGGCGGAGGGAGCAAGTGTCAAGGTGGAGCGCAGCGAAGCGAGCAATACCTTTACAGCGCGCACCGAGTCAATAGAATAGGGAAGCGATTCACGCGCCGAGTTGCAAGCGTGTAAGGGAATCTGAGCACACCGCAGTGATCACGCGTTGTCGGAATGAAGGGCGCGGCGAAGCTTGCGGAGGTGCGGCGAAGGGAAGGCAACGCGCGATGGCTGCATCTCTGGAAAGGGGGAGCAAAGTCTTTGAACTTTCGAAGAGAGGAGCCGCGCGGCGCCGAAGCCCGAACGGAGAAAGTTCAATGTCTTTGCGACATCGGGCGTGGCCACTGCGATGAAGCGCTTGGGAATGGCGTTCTCGTGGTCGCTGTCGATCGCGCAATGAGCGATGCCGCAATCTCTCAAATACTGAACGAAGTTCGAGGCGAAGAAGCTCTTTCCGACGCCGCCTTTGCCGTTGATGACCAGGTTGATTTGTTTGCTCGTAGGAAGGTGCGTTGATTCAGACGTTGCGCGGCGGGTGGAGAGGCTGTTGAGGGTGCGAAGTTTGCTGAAATGGATGCAGTTCGTCGGCGGGTTGCCTTCTGAATACAATCGCGTCGGCGATTGAATCGGTGACGTTTTCGTGATGAGGTTGAACTGTCGGTCATCTGCGTGAAACCGCTCGATCGTTGCCGTGCTTACAGCGACGTCGACAAATAGCGACTAGTTCGCGAATTAGATCCAATGATGCGCCCTGTTGGTGCAGCGCTACAATGCCGTCTTTGAGCAGCATCAACTTTGCGTGACGGCTCGGCAACGGTGGCGTGAATGCGCAGACAAACGTCCGTTGACGGTTGCGGTGTGCACGGCGATGTCGGCTGCGTTGCTCATCAGATCAAGAGCGGGTTAGCGGCAAGCCAGAAATTCCTTAAATTTGCTAAGGGGTAGGGCGTCCCTCCTTAAAAACTCTGGGTGCATACACCTTTCGTTCTCTCAGAACGGCCGCACTTCGCGACTCTGGCGTATGCAATATAGACGAAAAGTGCGAGCGCGAGTTCGCACTCGATTCTACTTCTACAAGACCTATCAGCATCAACAATTAATTACAACGACTCGGGCGTCAGATGTAGCCGCGCTGGGTCGAGTATTTGCTGGCGCCGCGCGGCATATTTTGCTCCGAACTGTGCGCAACGACGAGATTGCTTGCGATCATACTCACGCTGAATGAAGTACTCTCAACTTAGACGCGGTCTTTCACCTGAGGAAGCGGCCGCGTATGTGGGCAGCAAAGAATTGCTACGGCAATTTGAACGGGCGAAATGGCTAAAGCCATTCGTTCGCGGCAATCGGCTTACGAGGTTTGATATTCGGGATTTGGACGGTTGCATTGATCGGTTGAAAGCGGGCGAGCTGCTTGCGAATGCGAAGGCGGCGTAATTACACGCGAAAAGCTTTCATGATCTCTCGATCATCGGGCCGCAGTTTCGCATAATGCCGCTGGACAACGCGGACATCGTCGCCGAGCCAGGTCGCAATTCTGTAAATATCGATTCCTTTGCTGGCACAGATCGATGCGAAGGAATGCCGCATCACGTGCGGCGTAACCCACGGAAGTCCCTGCGCATTCATGTAATCGGAAAATGCACGTCGAAAATCGAAACGGTAACGGTGGCTTCCCTGAACCACATCCGGCTGCAGCACGTACGGCGAACGCAAACCCCATTGTTTCAAAAACTCGGCGAACTGGTCTGTCAACGGCACCGTACGCGCATCGCGATCCTTCGGGCGAAAAGTGGCCGTAGCCCGAATCTCGACTGTGCGCGCTGAAAGATTGAACCATTCAGGTACAGCCTCGACGATCTCCAGCTTTCGCATTCCGGCATGAAAACCACAGAACAGGACGTAGCGTAGATCATCCGTTGGAGCATTTTCAATGAGCCGTTGAGCTAATTCGAAATCTGCGAAGCGCGTTCTGCCTTTCCGATCAATCCGGTCGAGCTGGACATCGAGAACGGGGTTGCGCCGGCACAGATTTTCTTTCACGCACCAATTGAAGAACGACCGCAGCGTGAACATGTAGCTTTCCGCTGTGCTCGCGGCGATGCGTGCTTTCGCCGCGTTGTAGAAAGCCTTGCACTGATAGCCAGTGACATTCGTCGGCGGGATGTTCTTCACACTATCCGCAAATAGATTGAGACAAGAGCGTTTGCTGTCAGCGCTCATTTTGCTGTAGCGGTTTGTCTCGTACTTATGTTTTAGAAAGCGCTCGGCCTCAGCGCGGAATGATTGCGCCGGCTGCAGTTCGGGCGCATCCATGATTTCCCGCGCACGCTGAACTGCCTCAACATAATCGCGTGTCTCAAGCGAAACCATGCTGCGCCGCCCATTTACCTGCTTCGCGAACCAATAAATTTCACCACGCAAATAAAGTCCCTTGATCCTGCCCTTCAGCATGCGCACATGCTTGACTAATCACGCGAGTTCTCCGCTCCACATCGAGAGCATTTGGGGGTTGCCTTAAAGGTATACTAGCAGGATGTCACATTTGAGCGTGATTTTCACCCGACTCCATTGTAACACTTTACTGTAACATTTTGCGCGTTTTCATGGGTTCGCATGGCTTCATATGGAGTTGCCTACGAGGGAAGAAATTGCCCACGGAGGCTCTGGGCATGTTGACACGGTAGGGGTCAGAGGTTCGAAACCTCTACCGCGCACCACCTTTTACCGTCAACGTTCGCTTCATGTCTGATCTTTCTTCAATTCTCAACCAGGCGATTAACGGCTCAATCGAAACGCTGAAATCTTTAGAAAAAATCGAGTCGAAAATCGCGCGCGCGACCGAGCTGATCGAGCAATGTTTGCGTTCTGGAAGCAAATTGCTTGTTTGCGGTAATGGCGGAAGCGCTTCGGACGCTGCCCATTTCGCGACTGAGTTGGTTGTGAGGTTTGCCAAAGATCGCCGCGCTTATCCGGCGATTTGTCTGACCGGCGACGGTGGACTGCTCACCGCTGCGGGAAATGATTACGGCTTTGACGAAATCTTTGCGCGCCAGGTCGCGGCCTTCGGGCTCGAAGGCGACGTCCTTATCGTTCTCACGACTTCAGGTAAATCAAAAAATGTCCGGCGCGCGCTGGAAGAAGCGAAATCGCATAAGCTCAAAACCATTGCATTTCTCGGACGCGACGGTGGATCCACGATTGGCCTTGCCGATGTCGATCTTTTGGTCGCGAGCGATTCCACCGCTCGAATTCAGGAAGCGCACCAGCTTCTTCTCCACGTTCTCTGCGAAATAATAGAGTCGCGCCTCGCACAAAAATAGCCCCCAAACGCTCCGTCCGGTTACTCCGATTTTTTCAGGAGACGCTCGCGTTCCCGATTGAGCTGCCGGCGTTCGTTCGCGGTCAAACTACCAATGCCGGATTTGGAGATTTTGTCGAGAATCGGATCAATCGAGGCATAGACATCATCTGGCTCGACGGCACGGCGCGCGTGCGTCCTCTGCAGAACGCGAATTTTAGGTTTGGGGCCGATCCGCGCTTTCAGGTTGCTCCACCAAGCGAGTTC
>DASXNN010000021.1:0-4448 GCA_036495045.1 Candidatus Udaeobacter sp. | reverse complement strand
GCATCGCCTCTGCGTCGCCAGCCAATTTGGCTTGCCAGCGGCGAGAGTGAATCGTAATTTTCATGCTGCCAAGGCCTCGTCCTGGAAACGAGGCCATTGGCAACCTGTGTGGAGGTTACGGGCGGCTGTCCTTTTTCGGGGGATTTTGGATGGCCGCCCTACACTCTCTTTGGACTTTTGTAATCAGTTTCCATGCCAGGTCTCGCTAGATTTGGCCGAAATAAACGTGATCAGTCTCTTTATTGTTAAATAGGAGGCGTTTATGCGGGGCGTCTATTGCGGAAAATTGCCAGATGTCATCAAAGCCGCGGGACCCTTTCTGATTTATTCTAAGGCTGTCTTGCATCTTTTTTAGGCTAAGTATGCTCGAATTTTGCACCACTCAGATTGTCAGTGATGATTTAGGCGAACGATCTTCGTTGCAGACGCGCATCGCGGCGACGGTCAACGCTTCGTTGTGCGTGCAGATGAAAAGTTGACTGCGTTTATTGAACTTGAATCAGGGATTTGGGTGCAGCGAATTGTCTCGACAAGCTGGCCGGACTTTTTCCAAACTCCGGAATCACGCGCCCGGCTCTTCGGCGGCTGCTTGTTGTTGAGCGGACAACCGCCTGCGGAGCCACTCGTATTTCGCACGGTGAATCGCACGCCGGCAAAAAATTTGCTCCCGTTTATTTTTCGGCTCAAAATCAGCGGGGAATTCTCCGATTAGTACAACATGGCGATGGACAGGCGCTGCGTGCCCAAACGGTTCACGCGATGCACACCGCGCCGCCGCGTGAGATAGCCAGTGATCTGGGACTCGATAGATCTCGTCGTCACTATGGGGGTTTCCCCAAGGGTCAAACGGCCATGCTGTAAACGGAACCAAATGCCCCTGCTCAAATGTTTCCCAGTTCCGGCCGGCTAACCAAATTCCTTGCGGGCTAGCTTTTACGATGGAAATGAATTCCTCCTTTGTTAAGGGAGGGTGGTCGATCATTTGAATGGTTACTTCTTCCCCTTTTGGATGTGCTGTGGTGCCCGTAACACCGCTACCACCTTTGGCATCTTTTACTGGCTGCAGGTCACGAACTTTGATCTTCTTCGTAATTCGGCGCCAAACGGACCGGGTTACGTTGGTATTTTTGGGTTTGCCCTCCATGCCCAATTGTTTCGTAGCAACTTTCGCTTTGGGATGGTCGACTGACCCGGTAGTCGCAAACATTTGATCATTCTTTGAACTGACCGGCGTGTTCGTCCGTCTCGATCACGTTGCCAGCTTCATCGTAAACGCGAATCACGGCATCATGTGATCGGCTGCGAACTTCGCGTATTCGATTGCATTCGTGACGGCACTTGGCTCACCCTACCATAGCCGACCGAAGGGCAGGACATCAAGAGACCACCTGGGCCGAGAGGAGATGCGAGGTGCTTTGTTACAAATTTTCCTGGCCGTCGGCTTTGGTTTCAGGACGGACGCCGGGACTTTTTGAGCCGCGTTCGTGTTCTTTTCCGCTGCTGGTTGCGCCGTCTTTTTGTTTTCGGCGCTGAATTTCTTCATCCGAAAGTTCTTCAACGCGGACGCGGGGCAAACTTTCCGGATAGTTGCGACACAAGAATTGGATCAACCCTTCGCGCACTTCGCAGCGGAGGTCGAACGCCTTGCCCGGATCGATGCTGCTGACCAAGGCGCGCACCTCGATGGTGCTTTGTTTGGCGTCGGTCACTTGGAGCCCGCAAACTCTGCGATCCCATTTCGGATTGTTCTCGACCAGTCGTTTCAGTTCCTTGCGCAGTTCGCCCATCGGCACTTGGTAGTCGAGATAAAGAATCACGGTGCCGAGCAGGTCGGTGGAAACGCGGCTCCAGTTCTGAAAGGGTTTTTCGACAAAATAGGTGATGGGCAACACCAACCGGCGCAGGTCCCACGTCCGCACAGTTACATACGTGAGCGTGATCTCTTCGATCTGGCCGAACTCGCCTTCGACCACCACGATGTCGTCGATGAGCAGTGGTTGCGTAAGCGCGATCTGAATGCCGGCGAGCACGTTGCCGAGCGTTTTCTGCGCAGCAAAACCGATCACGACGCCGGCGATTCCCGCCGAGGCCAGGATGCTGGTGCCGAATTGCCGCACCGAATCGAACAACATCAGGATGGAACCGGTAGCGAGGATCACGATCGCGCCGACGATGATTTTGCGAATCACCGAGACCTGCGTGTAAATTTTTCTCGCGGAAAGATTATCTGGAACATCCATTCGCTGCCGGCTCAAGAGCGCAGCTTGCACGGCGTTGACGCCGCGGATGATAAGGATCGAGAACGCGGTGATGAGCAAAATGCCCAACACTTTTTGCGTCACCCAGGTCCAGTTTTCCGGCAACCGCAGCAGCGGCAGCAAGAGGATGATACCGAGCAGCGGCACCGCCAGGCGCAACGTGTGGCCGACGATCGGAATAATTACTTTGCCAACGAGGCTGGAGGTTCGTTCCGCCCAGAGGCGCATCCGTTTTTCAACCGCCCGGATGGCGCGGAAAACAAGCCAGAGCAGGGCGACGCTCCATCCGGCGTAAAAAATCGCGGTGAGCGTGCGCACCCAGAAAATGCGAGTGGGTCGACCAATGATGCCGGTGGCGATCGGCATCAGGGCAAATGCGCCGCCGCACATCCACAGAAAAAGCGCGATCGGTTTGCGCATCGCTGATGCGGTCAGCGCGAGTGGGGACTGGTATCGCTTCGATTGAATCTCGCCCGCGCGTCGTCGCACGATCCACACAACCGATCCCGCGAAGATCGACAACAGTGCCAGAGCTCCGGCAGATGCGAGCAATCGCATCCAAGTTACGTGCTCAAAAACGGATCGCTGCAAAAACGCGTTGCCGGAATCCTTCGCGATTTGATCGAGCCATCGGCTGTAAGCTGCGCCGGTCCGGTAAATCTTCGAGCGCTCCGCGGAAGCGTGTTGGGCCGAAAGTTGTGAGACAGATCGCGTGAGCGTGGCCGCCGGCGACTCGGACGCAGCGGGCGATGCTGATGGTGACGGCGTAGCGCTCGGTGCGGCTGCAATCGCGCTAACACACACGAAGCCGATTAGTGCGACCAAAACTCGTGTCGCGGTCATCAATCACCATCGCATCGACGACTTGAGCCGCAACGGGGCAGATGTCAGCAGGTGAGAAGTCAGAGACGGGAGGTCAGGTGTGCTCGTGTGTCTCGATCACATTGCCAGCGCCATCGTAAACGCGAATCACAGCATCATGTGAACGGCTGTAAAGTGGGCAAAAAACTGATCCCGTCCAAGGCGGCGTTTTCGCGTAAAAATCTAGTGCATCCCGGAGTAGCTAGGGGGAGGCGGCGGCGGTGCTGTTACACTAGTCTGAGTCGTTGTGGTCGTGGTCGACGTGTTCGTCCCGGGTCCGCTCGCGCAAGAGACCAGCGTTAGAGCGAGTATGGAAAGCGCAGAAGAAAGAATGAGCGATTTTTTCATAATAGTGAATTGTTTCTTTAAGAACAATTCGTCACAAGTTGCTTCAGCAGATGTGCAGGAATCGTCGATGTCGTAGAGGGCCACATCCTTTGCCATTTGGCTTTCAGAAACGATTCTAGCGAGATAAAGGCCTGGCAATCGGTAAGCGCAGCCGAGCTCGCTGCAACGAATACTTTAGTACTATGAAAACGTTCTTTTCGATCATTGTTGCCGTCGCCGTCGCTATTGGCACTGTTCAGGCGGGACCTGTCCACACGGCAGCCAACGTTGCGAAGAGCACTACGAAGACAGCTAAAAACGTCGCGCACAGCACTGTTAAGGGCACGAGAAGAGCCGTGCACACTGTGGTCAATACGCTCACCCCATAGGTCGAGGCAACTCTTACGGCTCCTTGAACTCGCCAGTGTGCTCGTGCGTCTCGATCACACTGCCGGCTGCATCATAAACGCGGATCACAGCATCATGTGAGCGGCTGTAGAACTTCGCGTAGTCGCTTTCTAAAGAACGATTTCCATTCCTTCGCGCGCGAACTGCGTGTTGGGGAACCGTGCCTGGCATAGCGTTTCCATGCGCAGGAGAAAGTCGTCATCGTGCTCCGGGTCGTGGTGAGTCATGGCGAGACGCTTAACCCCGGCCATTTCCGCCACCTGCATGGCCTGGTCGAAACTGCTGTGTCCCCAGCCCCGATGCGTCCGTAATTCCTCGGCCGTGTATTGCGCGTCGTGCACCAGCAAGTCGGCGCCCCGACTTAACTCCACCACCCGCGAGTCGATTTCTTCGCCATGCTCAACATCCGTGCAAATGACCAGCACCTTACCCTTGCGCTCAATCCGACATCCGTACGCTCCACCCGGGTGGTTGTGCCGCTGACTGGTGACTGTGGTCTCCACATTGTTGACGCCGGCGAAGTGTTTGCTGGCATCTTCGACCTTCAGAAATTCAAATTGGGCCCCCATCCGGTCCAACTGCACAGGAAAGTAC
>DASXNN010000020.1:0-11097 GCA_036495045.1 Candidatus Udaeobacter sp. | reverse complement strand
GTGGTCATAACTCCATGCCAGCCATTTTCGTGAAGATCGACAAGCTAATGAGCGATAGACAGCTTCAGCGGCAAAAAAAGTTTTGCCGTCTGGTTCGACGAAAGCGATGGCGCGTTTGAATTGTTCGAGAGGGATTTCCGGGAATCGGCTCGCCGCTTCCTGATAGGTTGCATAATCAATTTGGCCCGCCGTGATTTCGCGCCAGCGTTCAATCCAGCGCCTGCAAAAATGACATTCGCCGTCCCAAATCATTAGCGGGCGAGCCGGTGGATGGCTGACACACAAATCCGATCGCGCTTTCATTGCGTCCCTCTGTAGCGGCGGTTTGTGACCGTCGCACTATTATTTCGCAATTAATGGGATGCTCACAGCGCGCCGCTACAAATCAAACTCCGCCCAGACCAGTGCGTGATCGGAAGGTTCCTTACCTTTCCGCATTTCGCGATCGATTCCGGCAGCAGTGCACTTTTTTGCGAGTGATTTGATCGCAAGAATCGCGTCGATACGTAGCCCGCGATTTTTCGGAAAAGAAAGCATCCGATAATCCCACCAACTGAAAAGACCTGCTTCTTTGTGATGCAGTCGGAGCGTGTCGCTGAAACCAGTCTCACACAATTGGCGGAACGCTGTCCGTTCGCCGTCCGAACACATAATCGCGCCGCGCCAAAGGTCAGGATCATAAACATCCTCATCTTCCGGTGCGACGTTGAAATCGCCGCAAACGATCAGCTCGGCGCTTCCTTCTCTCGATAAACACTCTCGCAACCGTGCGTACCAATTTATTTTGTAATCATAGGCAGATGAACCGACTGCCTGCCCGTTGGGCGCGTAAATCGAGAAGACCCGGATACTGTCGATTGTTGCTGCGATAACCCGCGCCTGTGGATCGACAGCTTGGTCACAAAGCGACGCACGTACATCGCGCGGTTCGCTTTTCGAGAGAATGGCAACGCCATTGTACGATTTCTCCCCATAATAAGCCGAGCGATAACCAACTGCTTGCAAGGCGAGCGCTGGAAATTGTTCGTCCGTGCATTTTGTTTCCTGGAAGCAAACGATGTCCGGCTTCGTTGCGTCGAGCCAGGCAAACAGGCGATCCTGCCGTTTGCGCAAGGAATTGATGTTCCAGGAGGCTATTTTCATTCTTTGCACTAATGTCCCCAGCGAAAACGTTGCGGTCGGCGCACATACAGCGCCGCTACAACTCCAATTTGACACCTGGGGACGGGACGATCACCTCCGAGCTTGCAAGATCGACAATTAACCTCGCCCGCGTCCATGCAACATTGGATGGATCGCCGTGGACGAGCACGATCTTTTTCGGCGAAAGCTTTTTCGCATATTCAATCAACGATTCACGCGAAGCATGCGCGCTGAATTGAAACTGCTCGATGTGGCAGCGCACCCGCTGCGGCGGCTCATCCGGATCCAGCGCGACTTCATCACCCGGTTGCGCATTCCGCAAAACGCCGGCCGGCGATAGAGGATCCGCATAGCCGACGAAAAAGATCGAGTGCTGAGGATTTTCGAGAAGACGTCGCGCAAAAATATTGGAGAGCGTTTTTGGCGTCATCATCCCACTCGACAGCGCGTAAATTCGTCCGGCGCGGGCAGGCGTGTCATGAATTGTTTGACCATTTAAGACGAACGGCGCTGCTTCCTCCATTAGCTGCAAACGCGGAAGTTGCCGTCGGCTACTATGTGCGCGCCGATCATAAATATCGGTGATCTTCGAGCTGAGGCCGCCGATATAAATTGGGAACTCCGGCAGTTTTTGTTCGCGGCGGAATTTATAAAACATCGCCAGCACCTCCTGTGTTTTTCCCAGCGCGAAAACGGGAATGAGCACGCATCCGCCGCGTGTGAACGCACGGTCGATGCCCTCGGCCAGACGCTGTTCCTCCCCGGCGCGCGTCCAATTCACAAGCTTGGCGTGATCGCCTCGCGTGCATTCCATGATCAAGATGTCGATCTTTTCCTCGGGAAAGATCGCTGGCTCCATGATCGTTTGATTGTCGAAATTGACGTCACCTGTGTAGAAAACCGTCCGGCCTTCAGCGCGTAAGAGAATGCCGGCCGAGCCGAGGACATGCCCAGCATCGAAAAATTCGAATGTCAGCCCGTCAGTTTCGTCCTGAGAAGCACGTTCGCCCGAGATCGAGAGGGGGTGGCGCAGCGGGCACCAGTGCCAAAGTTCCGAAGCGCGGTCGGTTTCACGATGCGTGAAAAGTGGGTATAACGTCGTGCCGATCTCCTCGCGCTGTCGTGTCATTACGTTGACTGAGTTATGTAAAAGCGTGTTGCCGATTTCCGCAGTCGTTTCCGTCAAGAAAACGCGTGCGTCTGGCTGCCGTCGCATCAGCACCGGCAACGTGCCGATGTGGTCTTGATGCGCGTGCGAGATCAGGATCGCGTCGATTCCTTGGTCCGCGATCGGTTTAAAATTCGGCAGGGCCTCTTCGCCCGTGTTCTTAGGATGCATCCCGCAATCGAGCACGAAGCGATGGCCCCCGAACTCCAAGTAATATGAATTCGCCCCGATTTCGGTCCGGCGGGTTAAGTTGGTGAATTTCAACGTTGAAGCGTTAAAGCGTTGAAGCGCAGCGCAAGCAAGACGAAACGAATGTCGTAGCAGCGGTTTATCACCGCCAATGCTGCAAACTGGTTTGAAACTTGCGATCTTGCATACACAACTTTCAAGTCGCGCCCCTTTAATTCCGGCCCTCAGAAAGCGGCGCTACAAGATTTCTTCGAAAATCCGCAGCCAATTGTCACGCAGGATTTTTTCGATCTCCTCATCGCTGAATCCGCGCTCGATCAATCGGCGGGTGAGATTTCGGGAATGCGCGTGATTGGTCAGGTCGGGAATAAAATGCGGGGTTGTAAGTTTTGCGGCGACCTCTTTTCGCTTTGACTCCGGCCATTGCCGGTAAATGAACTCGAAGAAATCGAAGCCAATTCCAACCCCATCAATGCCGATCAAGTCTGCGACGTGCTCGATGTGATCGATGTAACGATCAAGCGTACTTTCCTTTTTTTTTGGGCTCACAAGCACGGAATTCACGCCAATCACGCCGCGCCGTTCCCCGATCATTTTGATCTGCTCATCGCTGATATTGCGTTCGATGTCATAGTAATGCCGTGGATTTGTATGTGAGACGATCACCGGTTTAGTGGTGATCGCGAAAATCTCCTCGAAGCCGGCGGGGTTGATGTGCGCGAGATCGACAATCACACCGAGGGCTTCGCATTGCCGGATCACATCGCGCCCGAATGCGGTCAATCCGTCGCGCGGAGATCCTGTCGGCGCGAAAATGCCGCCACCGCCCGCGGCGTTGCGCCGAGCGTGAGTAAGTCCAATCGCCCGGATACCGACCTCATAAAAGACGCGAAGCAAATCCACATCAGTACCGAGCGGTTCGACTCCTTCCATCGTAATCAGCAGCGCAATCTTACGATTCTTGCGCGCATCGAGAATCTCCTGGAAACTTTTGCAAATGGCGAAGCGCGCACATTCTGCCGCCTCCCCATAGAGGCGAGCTATTTGATCGAGCGCTACGCGCAACCCCATTTCCGGCAGATAGCGATCTTCGACATAAATCGCCGCACCGAGCACGCAGATATTACCCGCTTCGAGATCGGGCAAATAATCCGTGGTTAGAACGTTTGTGCGGTCGCGTTTCTCGTACAGGTCCATCGGCATGTCGAAATGAAAATCGACAACTCCGCCCGCGTGAAGCCGATCGATTCGATCTTCGACAGATTTTTCCGTAGCGCTCATTGTTCGATAGCGTTGTCGCCAGTTCGGCAAAGAAAATCGCCTCGACACTTCACGCAGATCGCTCTTCGAGCAAAACAAAAAGCCGCCACGTGGGTGGGAGCGTTGTAGCCACGGTCCTGTGGGCCGTCACTGACTGGCTTCCTTCTTTATCTGACCGGCCATAGACCGGTGATTACATTGAAATGGTAGGGGCAGTTCACCGAACTGACCAGACGATTGAGGTCAGAGTCACTTGCTGAGCTCGAGCATACGCAGAATTGGCGTTTCAGCGCGTTTGCGTAGCGGCTCGGGCAAAGTGATTTCCGGCTCCATGTTCAAGAGCGCGTCGTACGCCTTTTCGAGTGTATTCATCTTCATGAAACGGCACTCACCGCAAAAGCAATTGTCGGTCGGCCCGGGAATGAATGTCTTATGGGGAATCTCTTTCTGTAATCGATGCAGCAAGCCGGCTTCGGTGACGACGATGATCTCACGCGCTGGTGACTCTTTACAGAATGTCACCATCTTCTCCGTGGAACAAACTTCATCCGCGAGCATGCGCACGGCGTAAGTGCATTCCGGATGCGCGACCACCGGTGCGTCCGGATATTCCTCTCGAATCTTGTTGATGCTGCGCGCTGTGAACTCGACGTGGATGTAACAAGTGCCCTGCCACAAATCCATTTTTCGCCCGGTCCGTTCCATCACCCAAGCGCCCAGGTTCTGATCGGGCACGAAAAGAATGTTTCGATCAGCCGGCGCTGACCTGACGATCTTGTCCGCGTTACCGCTCGTGCAAATGACGTCAGCGAGCGCTTTCACGCCCGCGCTGCAATTGATATAGGCGATCACGTAGTAATTTTTGTCGGCGCGTTCTTGCAAAAATTGCGCCAGCTTTTCCGGCGGACATGATTCGGAAAGCGAACAGCCGGCGTCGAGGTCGGGCAAAATTACGCGCTTGGTTGGGTTGATGATTTTGGCCGTTTCCGCCATGAAATGGACGCCGCAAAACAAAATCACGTCGGCATCCGTTTTTGCCGCCTGATAACTTAGACCTAACGAGTCACCGACGAAGTCCGCAACATCCTGCAGCTCCGGCACTTGATAGTTATGTGCCAGGATTATGGCGTTCCGCTCGCGTTTGAGCTCTTGCAGCTCTTCCGAAAGATCAATGCCACTCCGGCTCGGACCACCGTAATTTATACCGGCGCTTACCATTGGCTAATATCCCGATTTTGCGCCCATTTACAAACTAACGAAAAAACTTGTTGGCTTGAACAAGCACAGGGGCGAAATCCGAAGCGGCGGTCGTGACCGCCGCATTTGTCAGGCGCGCATAGAGCGCCACTACAGCGCGAGCGCCGCGCGCATTAGGTCAATTGGCGCGTCGCGGTCGAACCAAATGGAAAACGAGAGCGCCCCTTGATGCAGCAACATCAACAACCCGTTTGCGCCACGGGCGCCGGCTTCATCGGCCGCGCGAAGCAAAGACGTTCTCGATGGGCCATATACCGTATCGAAAACCATGTGATGCGGCGCGAGCAGGCGCGTAGCAATCGGCGCCGGATCACTCGGATTCATTCCCAATGGCGTTGCATTTACGATAAGATCGATATCCTGAAGTTGCGCGCGCAATGCTGCTTCGTCCCACGGCACTGCTTCGAGGCGCGCGACAGGACCGAGCACGCGCGGTCCGGCAAAAAACGGCCGCAACAAGTCCGCAAGCGCCATTCCTTTTTCGAGGGTGCGATTAACCAGGACGAGACGTTCGCAATTTTCCAGCGCGCATTGCCAGGCAATCGCATGGCCCGTCCCGCCACCGGCGCCGATAATCATCACCCGCAGATCGCGCACGTCGACCGAAAATTCGCTTCGGATGGCGCGCAGGAATCCTTCGCCGTCGGTACTTGAACCGATCAGCTTTTTATTGCGAATGCGAATCGTGTTTACGGATCCAGCCCGAGTTGCCGTTTCATCAGCCTCATCGATCTGCGCGAACGCGGCGATCTTGTGCGGCGCCGTCAAATTAACTCCGATAAAATCGAGCTCGTGTAAAAAGCGCAGTGCCGCTCTTAGTTCGTTCGCCCGAATATGAAAGCGCGCGTATTGCATGTCGATCTTGCAATGCTTCAGCGCGGCTTTTTGCATTTGCGGCGAGAGGGAATGCGCGACCGGATCGCCGAACACCCCCAGACGGATTGGCGGATTGAGATCGCGCGTCGCTTCATGCCAATTCTCGAGGTCGGCCAGCGTATAGCGCTCTGTAGTGTACTCTCTTTTCATTCCGCGCCGAGCCGCGCAATCATCCGCTCAAACCGCGCGAGCACACGATTTTTCCCCATCACCTCCAACATGTGATAAAGACTCGGGCCGATGCTGCGACCGCTTACGGCGACGCGCGCTGGATGAACGAGATCGCCGGTTTTGTAGCCAACTTTTTGCGCGAGCATTTTGAGAGTAGATTCAATTTTTTCCACAGTCCAATTCTCGATTTTGGCAAACTCGTCACGTAAAGTGATCAAGCGCTCCGCGGCTTCCGGTTTGCCGAAAACTTTCTCGACCGCTGCCGGATCAAACTCATACTGCTCTGTGAAGAAATAGCGTGTCCACTCCGGTACGTCGCTGAGAAGCTTAATTTTCTCTTTCACGATGGCGAGCACCGCGCGCAGATAATCCCGGTCGGACACCTCGATATCGGCTCTTTTCAGAAACGGTCGCGCAAGTTCGATAAATCGATCCAGCGACATTTGCGCAATATATTGGCCGTTCAGCCAAAAACATTTATCGAGATCGAAAGCGGCGTTACGCCGGTTGATTTTCTCTAGCTCGAAAAGTTTCACGACTTCGTCGATATCGATCTTTTCGCGATTGTCTTTCGGCGACCAGCCGAGCAGGCAAAGGTAATTGCGCACTGCTTCGGGCGCGTATCCCTGCTCCATGTAAGTAGCAACCCGCGCGCCTTCATCGCGCTTGCTCATTTTCGAACCGTCCCGATTTAGAATAAGGGGGATATGCGCAAAATGCGGTGGCGTCGCGCTGAGCGCTCGATAAAGCTCGATGTGTTTCGGCGTGTTGGACAGATGATCTTCCCCTCGAATGACGTGCGAGATCTTCATTTCAATGTCGTCGATTACGTTGACGAAATGAAAAATCCATGAGCCATCCGGCCGGCGGATTGTCATGTCGGGATGTGTCCCAGGATTCGTAAGATCAAAATCGATTTTGCCGCAGACAAGATCCTTCACGACCACGTGCTCGCGTGGCGACCGGAAACGCAGTGCGCCCGCATCTTCGAAAATATGGCCGCCGTCCTGAAGTTTTTTCAAATATCGCTCGTAAATATCCGTGCGCTGACTTTGCAAATATGGGCCGAAATCGCCGCCGATGTGCGGTCCTTCGTCCCAATCTAGGCCGATCCACTGCAAACCCTCGTAAATCGCTGCGGCGGCTTCTTCGGTATTGCGTGTTCTATCGGTATCTTCGACACGCAAAATGAATTTGCCGCCTTGATGCCGGGCGAAAAGCCAATTGAAGAGTGCAGTGCGCGCGCCGCCGATATGCAGATAGCCCGTAGGCGAAGGGGCGAAACGGACACGGATTTCGGGGCTCATGCAGCGATTAATTTAGCCAGAGATGAACATAGACGAAACACAGATTGCTATAGCCATGGCTCTGTGAGCCGTCCATGGTCGGGAGAAAACGGGCCATCGGCCGCGGCTACAATCATTCAATGAAAATCTTCCCGGCGCGACGCCGCGCGTGTCGATTTTCCGGAAGATTCACTTTTGCGATTCCACTGTCACGATCGGCGAGCGAACGAACGCGCTCGACCGCGTCGAATCCAATGTCCGCGATGTTTTGCGTCCGAAGCCATTTCAAAAGTGCCCGGCGTTGAAGCGCGATTGGCAGCTCGCGAAGCTTTACGACGGAGAGGTCCGCATGCGTCGAATCACGTAACTCGCTTTCGATCCATTTCTCTTCATCAGCAGCAATGATTGCTGTTCGCCAGATGTTCTGGCGGATATTGCGGCCAAGCATTTTCTGCAGATACGGAATAATGCGATGTCGAATGCGGTTGCGGAGTGGAGCGAGATTCTTATTGGAGGCGTCCTCGCGAAATCTCAGCCGGTGTTCGCTGATGTAATCGTCGATCTCCTTGCGCCAGACGCAAAGAAACGGCCGTACGATCGTTAGGTTCACGCCATCGATTCGGCGAGTAGAAATTTCTCGCATCGCAGTGAGGCCGGCGCTTCCGGCGCCACGGAAAAGGTTAATCAAAAACGTCTCGACCAGATCGTCGGCGTGATGGGCGAGAAAGATTGTGTGACAGCGTCGGTGCTTTGCGATTTTTGCAAAGAACTTATAGCGCGCCTCGCGCGCGGCGGTTTCGATCGAGATCTTCTTTTTTCTCGCCATCGCGCGGACGTCCGCGGATTCGATTTCAAGATCGACATCGAATTTGGCCGCGAGTCTTTCGACAAAGCGCGCATCGGCCCGGCTCGATCGGAACCGCAGTTGATGATCAAGGTGGCAAACAATCAGATTTTGATATCCGAGATTGATCAACCAATGAAACAGCATGACGGAATCCCGGCCGCCTGAAACACCAACGAGGTAGTGGCGGACGGGCGGAAATTCGCGGAGAGATTTTTCTGATTCGATCAAGGCGCTCCGGGGATGCGGTTTCACGGGCAAACGTCCAACGGCCGACCCGCGTCCGCAACGCTACGGCGTAGCAGGCGTCCAGGGTCCAACTTTGGATGTCTCTGCAAGCACATTCAACAAAGGCGTTTCTGCGAGCGGGCCACCGCCGGGGAATCGTCTGATTCAGACACCAAACAAAATCCTACGAAAGGCCAGCAGGGTCCATGTTTTTTCAGGCTGGCGACCTGTGCCGTCCAGATTTTCAGCGAGGCGTTTGACAATGAATGAACGTTCATTCATCTTTGCGAACCTATGTCGCAACCCCAGATGGAATCTAGTCCCGACCGGCGCGCCCAAATCCTCGATGCCGCCCTGGTCTGCTTCGCCAAGCGCGGCTTTCACCAGGCCAGCATGCACGATATCAGCGCCGAGGCTGGGATTAGCGTAGGGCTTATCTATCGCTATTTCGAAAACAAGGAGGCGGTCATTTCCGCGATGGCGGATCGCCACAAAAAAGAGATCGGCGAAGTGCTGGAACGCGCACGACAAGCGCCGAGTCTGCTCGAGTCGCTTGAGATTTTGTTCACCGCGCATTGTTGCGAAGACGCGCCGCAAGTTGTCTCAGCCTTCGTTGTCGATCTTTACGCGGAAGCGTCGCGCAATTCGCAAGTGGCCGATTTGGTGCGCGATGTTTTGGATACGGCGATGGATGGCGTGACCGATTTGATTGCGCGCGCGCCGGAGGCGGAAAGCGCCGCTCATGGTCTGAAGCCTTACGAACTGGCGGAACTGATTTTTGCTGTCTCGCGTGGAATGTTGATGCGCGACGTTCTGCAACCGCAGGAGATGACCGCCGCGGAAAGGCGTACGCGCCAACTGGAAGTAACGCGCAAACTTTGGCGTTTGTTGTTTACCAACGCAATGGAGGTCGTTGAAGCGTGATGACGATCGCAAGTCTAATTATCACTTTGCTCGTCGTGTTGTTTACGATTGGCGCGATCGTGTTCTTTGCTTTGAGGGCACCCACGGCAGGAGCGGTTTTTGGGGTTCTTGCTTTATTCTTGGCCCTGGCCGACGTCAAAGCGCTTCAATTCCGCAAGATGATGTCCTCGCCGATGGTAATGCCGGCGACGACAGTCTCGAGCGCGACGGTGAAAGAAGAAGATTGGGCGCCGACGCTCTCAGCCGTCGGCTCAATTTCAGCAGTGCAAGGTGCGGTCGTTTCGAGCGAGCTTGCTGGTGTTGTCAGCCAAATCGCGTTTGAAAACGGCGGCACCGCCAAAAAAGGCGACTTGTTAGTCCAACTCGATGCGTCGGCGGAAGAGGCGCAATTAAAGTCGGCCGAAGCCGATCTTGAGCTGGCGCGATCCGATTTAGAGCGTTCGCGCGAGTTGGTTGGTCGCAAGGTTATTTCGAAGGCGGAGATTGACGCGGCCGAATCCAAATTCAAACAAAAGGAAGGCAGCGTCGATCAAATGCGTTCGATGATTGCCAAGAAAACCGTGCGTGCGCCGTTCGATGGGCAGCTCGGGATTCGTCAGGTGAACGTCGGGCAAATGATCAACTCCGGCCAGCAAGTCGTACCGCTGACCTCACTCGATCCGGTATTCGCCGATTTCGCATTGCCTCAACAACATCTGGGCAAATTGACGCCCGGTCTCGACGTACGAGTGACAACGGATGCCCTTCCCGGCCGCGTGTTCAATGGAAAGTTAACGGCCATTAACTCGATGGTCGATGCGAATACGCGAAACATCACACTGCAGGCGACCCTGGGAAATCCCGATCATGTGCTGCGACCGGGGATGTTTGCGAAGGCGGAAGTCACGTTGCCCGAAAAACACAAAGCGCTGGTCATTCCGGGATCGGCAATTTCGTACGCGCCGTTTGGAGATTCGGTTTTTGTGATCGAAAAGAAGAAAGACGAAAAGACCGGCAAGGAATCGCAAGCGATCCGGCAACAATTTGTGCGAGTGGGTGAATCGCGGGGCGACTTCGTTTCGATTACGCAAGGCCTCAAGGCGGGCGAAATGGTCGTGAGCACCGGAGTCTTTAAGCTGCGAAATGGAATGGCGGTGACTATCAACAACGAGCTCGCGCCAAAACCGCAGACAAATCCGACTCCCGGGGATTCATAATGTGAGATCGACATGAAATCGTTCACCGATCTTTTCATCAAACGCCCGGTGCTGGCGCTGGTAGTCAGCTTCGTAATTCTCATCGCCGGTTTGCAAGCGATGAAGACGATCAATGTGCGGCAATATCCGCGCAGCGACATCGCCGCGATCACCGTGGAGACGGTTTACGTGGGCGCGGATGCTGAGCTCGTGCGCGGATTTATCACCACGCCCCTCGAGCGCGCGATCGCCGCGGCGGATGGGATTGATTACATCCAATCGCAAAGCAAACAGGGCGACTCACTGATCACGGCGCGGTTGAAGCTGAATTACGATGCGAACAAGGCGCTCTCCGATATCAGCTCAAAAGTCGATGCGATCCGGCGCGATCTGCCGCCCGACGCGGAAATTCCCGTCATAAACATCCAGGCCGCAGATTCACAATTTGCCTCGGCTTATTTAAGTTTCACATCGGACATTCTTCAGCCTAACGAGGTGACGGATTATCTTGTTCGGTTGGTGCAGCCGCGTTTGACCGCGGTCGGCGGCGTCCAAAAAGCAGATATTCTCGGCGGA
>DASXNN010000019.1:0-5526 GCA_036495045.1 Candidatus Udaeobacter sp. | reverse complement strand
CACAACCTCCGTGGTGGGACTCGGATACGAAAGCGATAAGGATGTGCCGTTCCTAAAATTGTTGGCTGAACGAGGAAATGGCCGGTTCTATCTCACGAATGATCCCATGAATCTGCCCCAAATCTTTACGACGGAGACGATAAAAGTCGCCCAGAATAGCCTGATCGAGGAACCATTTCAGGCGCAGGTTGTGCGTGACGCCAAAGTCCTGGAGGGAATCTCCTGGTCGCAGTCACCGCTTCTCCTGGGATATAACTCGACCAGACTGAAGCCTACGGCCGACCTTCTACTGGCCACCGAGACCGGTGCGCCCCTGTTTGCATCGTGGCGATTTGGCCTTGGACAGACTGCCGCATTCACCAGCGATGTCAAAAGCCGTTGGGCATCCGAATGGCTAAGGTGGACCGGATTCGGCAAATTTTGGACGCAAGCGGTGCGCACGCTGATGCGGCGAACCGATCGCGGGCAGTTTCAGGTGAATGTCCAGGAAACCGATGACCGGCTTCGTGTCAATATCGACTCAGTCCGTCCCGATGGTTCGTTCGCGAACGAGTTGCCGTTGAGTGTTGTCTCCGCAGATATGGAAGGCCGAACCGAGTCGGCGACCGCGACCCAGGTTGGTCCGGGCCGCTATATCGCAGAGTTGCCCTTGCCGGAACAAGGCGTCCGCTTGATTTCCGTTAGCACGCCGAACAGTCCCCCGGCGACATTGAGTTACACACGTAGTTATCCCAAGGAATTTCTGGATACACGAACAAATCGGAAAGCGCTTGAGGAATTGGTACAGATTTCCCACGGTCGGCTGGGTCCCAAAGAAAACGAGATCTTTCAAACCGGCTCATCGGTGCCGGGCCATCGAATCGATCTGGCTCCCTGGTTACTTGCCTTTGCCGCCACGCTCCTGCCAATAGACATTTTTCTCCGTCGGCGGAGATGGGGCGAAGTGGCTGGTGGCTAGCTTAGCTAACTATTTGGCGAGCTGCTGTTTTCTTTGCAGATCGCACAACATATCGGAATGGATGTTCAGACCGATGTTGGTCATGTTGTATAGATGCTCGCTAGCAACCAGCCAGACGATCTCGCAGATCTCGCGTTCCGAATAATAGCGGGATAAATGCGCAAAAGTTTCCGGACTAACCTTTTTGTCTTGGGTTAGCTCCGTTACATAATCCAGCGCGGCCCGCTCGGCGTCGGTAAAGAGAGGGCTTATGTTGTACTCAGCCAACGCATCGAATTTGGCTACGTTCATCTTGGCTTGGATCACAAACGCGCGCCCGATATCCATGCAGAATTGGCAGACGTTAATGTGTGCCACCTGTTCGCGGATCAGGAACACAGTTTCTCGAGGTAACACCAGCTGTTTATCGAGGTTGGCGACCTTACCGTAAAACATACCGAAGGAAGCCGGCAACCGGGCGCTATACACTTTCAATGGTGTCAGCACCTTGCCAAACTGTTTGCGTGTAAAGTGATACACGAGTTTCATCTTCAGCCCTAAGGGCTTTTCAATGGGAGGAAGGAAAGTTTCAGTCATACAATACTCCTATTATTTTATGTTTCGTTTGAATTGCTGTCCGCGCGCTTGAAAAGATGTTCCCGCAACGCTGGGTCATCTGTTAGGCTCGCGGCACGAGTAAAGGCTGTCTGAGCTTCATGTTTTCGATTTAGTAGTTCCAGCAGATGGCCCCGGGCGGCCCAATAAGGCTGGTAATCGATCACTCGATCGGGCGGAATTTGTTCGAGTGCAGCAAGTCCAGCCGCGGGTTGACCTGATTGTGCGAACGCGACAGCTCGTCCCACAAGCGAACCGATACTGGGCGCAAACTGCACTAATCCCTCGTAAAGTAAGAGGATCTCTTGCCAGTCGATACGCCCGCTTTTGGCGCGGTTAGCGTGAATGGATTGAATGGCTGCTTCCAACTGATAGCGTCCCATCCGTTTGAAGGACGCAGCTATCAGAAGATGGTTTTCAGCTTCATCAATCATCGTTTGTGACCAGCGAGCGGTATCTTGTTTATCGAGTGGTACAAACTCGCTGTCGTTCGCGTAGCGCGCCGCGCTGCGGGATTCGCAGTACAACATTAGCGCTAGCAAACCCCGAGCTTCGGGTTCGACTGGCATCAATTGCACCAAGGTTCGCCCGATCGTGATGCCGTCTTCTGCCAACGCGTGATGGGTTGAAGTTGTTTCCATCAGGTTCTCCCAGCCTGTGGTGTAGGCGGCGTAAATGGCATCAAGCACAAAGGTTAGACGATCGTTCCATTCGGCTGATTCAGGCACGCAGAACGGTATGCCTGCATCGCGAATCTTGGTTTTTGCGCGAACAAGTCGTTGCCCCATAGCCGCGGGCGAAACTAAAAACGCGGAAGCGATGCGCGCGGCGTCTATCCCGAGCACCGTCTGCAACATCAGCGGCGTACGCGCAGCGACTTCAATTGCGGGATGCGCGCAGACGAATAGTAGCTTCAGCCGTTCATCCGGAAACGGTTCGTTTGTTGCCGCAAGGGTAGCAGCTTCTTCGGCAATCAGCTGAAGCGACTGCTCCGAGCTTTTTCGAACCTGATTATGACGAGCGGCGTCAATCAATCGGTTCCGCGCAACGTGCAAAAGCCATGCCTCTGGTTTTTCCGGGACACCTTCCGTGGGCCATCGCCGCAATGCCGCGACGAACGCGTCGCCGAGCGCGTCTTCGGCGGCGGCGACATCACCCGAGCGCGCAGCAAGAAAGGCGATCAGCCGCCCATACGAATTGCGCGCGACCGAGTCGACTACAGCGTGCGTCGCGGATTCGCTCATCAGGAAACTTTATTGCCCACCACGAAGTGGGACCCCAACAGCGGGCGAACTTCAACCGCAGAATCGGCAGCGGCAGGATGTCGAGCGGCCCATTCCAACGCAGCATCCAGATTCGGTACGTCGATGATACCGAAACCGGCGAGAAATTCTTTCGTTTCGGCATACGGCCCATCATGGACTTGTCGCTTTCCGTCGCGGACCGAGACGGTCGTCGCAGTCTTCGGCGACTGGAGTCCCGCCCCGCCGACAAGCACGCCGGCAGCCTGCAAAGCTTCCCCGTATGCCCGCCCAGCTGTTATAGCGGTTTGGTCCTGGCGCCGGTCGAAGTATTCCTTTGGTTGGTGAACGAGTAATGCGTATTTCATAGTGTGTTGATTTTATGTTCGCAGACGCCGGGAGTGTTTCCCGGCTTTCATAAACGATGACGGGCGAGGACCTGCCATTTCGACATCGGACTGATGCTTAACACGTGACAGCCTTGGCTCCTTGGCCCATTGGGGCGGCGAGGGGATTTGAAACGCGCCTACGGCGCGTATCCGCCCCCGCTACCCTAAACCAGTTGCGGCGATCGCCGGTTGATCGATCACCCAGGTGATGTTTCGGCGCGCAGCGTGGCGCAGGCAAGATGCCTACGCTACCTTGCTGCTGCCACTCTTCTGCGCCAGCGCCTCCGCGTCTCTCTTTCGTTTGCGTTCCATCATCGACGCAACGAAAATGCAGAGTTCGTAGAGCAGATACATCGGGGCGCCCATCATAGTCATGGAGACGGCGTCCGGAGTCGGTGCCAGAAATGCCGCCGCGACAAAAATCAGCAGGAAAGCATAGGCTCGTGTCCGGCGCAGGAGCGCGACGGATAGGACTCCGAGCCGGACGAGAACAAGGACAATGACCGGCAGTTCGAATGCGGCACCAAATCCGACGCAAAGCTGGGTGACGAACGAGAAATAATCGCGCACTGTCCACGTCGGAGTCCAATCAAGCGATTGAGCGTCGCGGAAAAAGAATCGAAGGGTCGCCGGCAGTACCAGATAATACCCAAGGATCACACCGGCCAGAAACAGGCCGAAGCCGATCCCGACAGCCGGGAGCATTGCCTTCTTTTCCGGCGGGGTCAGCGCAGGTAGAATAAATTGGCCGGCAAAATAGATCAGAAATGGAAATGCCATCACAATGCCTGCGTAAAACGCGAGCTGAAACGAAATCGTCATCGAGTCTGCGACACCCAAAGAGACAAGGGACCTCAATAACCTGGGATCAATCGATTTGAGGGGTCCCTGGAGAATTTGGACAATTTGGTGGCGAAAGCAAAATGCCAAAAGCATCGCGGTGCCGAGTGCCGCCGCCATCTTGACAATCACCCACCGCAAATCCTCGAGATGATCCAGAAACGGCTTTACCGCCTCGCCCTGTTCGCCCTCGCGAAACTTGAAGATGCTTGATAGCTTCATGGATGGAGTTTTTTCGCCGACATCCGTGCAAAAAGCGCGAGCGTATTCGCATCCTGTATGACGGTGTCTGCAATCATGGTACTCAATTCTTCGAAGCTAAATTCCCTGCATTCTACGATTGATTCACTGTCGTCTGGCTGATGGCCTAAGCCGGTAGGCTTCACAGGTCTCGCTAAAAACAGGTGAGGCGTCTCGTCGCTATAGCCTTGAGATGTGTAATAGTGCCCCAGGTAAATCAGTTCGCCTCCCGAGGCCAAAGAATATCCCGTTTCCTCCGTTAGCTCGCGCAATGCGGTCTCCCGGATCGCGTCCATCTCCGGCTGAAATGTACCGTCGATTTGTCCTGCGGGGAATTCCCAAAGAATTTTCCGAACCGGTATCCTAGCTTGGTGGATCAGTACGAAATTTCCGTTCTCGGTTACGGGCGCAATCACTACGGCCTGCTTTCGCCGTACGACTGTCCAATTTCGAACACGATTTTCGCCCGGCGTTATGACTCGCTCCTGAAGTACTTCTATATGCGGATTCTTGAACAGCGTATTGGTTTCCAGGATCTGCCAGCCGTCAGGGTTGTTCACGAAGGATTGCGTTCCATGCTTCCAACGCCGCTGCAACATTTTTTCGTGACGGCGCACCGATTGCGGTTCGGCTAGCGATCGCGCGGTCAAGATTCAAGACTGAAAAGACGTCCGGACCAAAATTTTCGCTGAATCGGCGGAACTCCTCAAGCTCGAGTTCCGCAAATCCTCTGTTTCGCTCGATACAGTAGGCGACCAGCTTTCCAATGATTTCGTGAGCCTGTCTGAATGGCACACCGGCGAGGACGAGATAATCGGCCAGGTCGGTCGCCAGCAGGCCGGGGTCGCTCGCAGCCAGTCGTGTTCGATTTGAGTCGACTTCGATCTCGAGGATCATGCCCGCATAAACTTCGAGCAATAATTTTACCTGGTCGATCGAATCAAAGACGGCTTCCTTATCCTCTTGCATATCACGGTTGTAGGTCATGGGCAGGCCCTTCAACGCGGTCAAGAGTGACACTAGATTTCCGATTAAACGCCCGGTTTTCCCGCGAGCAAGTTCGCAGACATCCGGATTCTTTTTTTGCGGCATCAAACTCGAGCCGGTCGTATAGCTGTCGCTGATTTTGATAAACTGAAATTCAGAGGAAGCGAAAAGGATGAGGTCTTCGCTAAGACGAGAAAGGTGAATGCCGACAAGCGAAAGAGCGAAGAGGAACTCGCAAACGAAATCGCGATCGCTAACGGCGTCCATACTGTTGCGT
>DASXNN010000018.1:0-44427 GCA_036495045.1 Candidatus Udaeobacter sp. | reverse complement strand
CAGGTGAGCGCCTTTGCTTCCATGATGGTGACGTTTGGCTCGCCGGAAATCGGAACTAAATCGTTTGTGGCGCCACCTTTCACCGGTCCGGCCGAACCGAAATGAAACGGCATCGCGATCTGGTGCACGGTTTTCCCGTTGAGATACAGTGGCCGGATTCGGCGGCTAACGAGTGCGCGCGCTTCGATCGCTCCGCGCAACGTGACGATGCAAATGGGATCGCCGTTGCTGATCTTGAGCTCGCGCGCGAGTTCGGGCGAAATTTCGGCGAACAGCTCCGGCTGCAACTCTGCGAGGTGACTGAGAAAACGCGACATACCGCCCGCAGTGTGATGTTCGGTCAGGCGATAAGTGGTCAGCACAAATGGAAATCTCGAATCGCCCGACGGCGCGAATCGATTTTCGCCACGGGGAAACCAGTGCACCGCGGGATTGGTGTCGCGCGAATAAAGCTCGTTCGAGACGGGTGACTCGAGCGGCTCGTAGTGAGTCGGCAATGGACCGTCCTTCAAACCCTTCGGCACGTAAAGCCAGCCCAGGCCGTCCTCGTGCAGGATAAACGGCGCGTCACCGGGAATCGCATCGAGTCCCTCTGCGGTCTCGTCAGGCTGATACTCGGGAGCTTTTCCTTTTACGAAGCCCGGAACGTCTATGCCGGTCCATTTTCCCGAGTCCCACCACACCAATTTTTTGCGTTCACTCCAGGGACTGCCGTCCGGCCGCGCACTGGCACGATTGTAAATGATCCGTCGATCGCTCGGCCAACTGAAGCCCCAGCCGTGGCCAAGATAACCTTTGGCTTTTCGTGAGTCTGCCTTGTTCACGCCGTCGCGACCAAAAACGCCGGAATAAATCCAGCAACCGCATGCGGTGGAGCCGTCGGATTTCAATTCTGCGAAACCGTTCACCTGCGCTCCGTGATGCGGATTACCATTTCGATCAACACCGAAAACGACGCCATCAGGTGCGCCGCCAGCTGCAGGATCCGTTTTCCAGCCGTTGATTTCGGCGAGCACAGCTTCCATTTTCGGACCGCCCAGTTCATCTTTAGGGTACCACCAATCCAACGCGCGCAGTGGTTCGTCGATGGCGTCATTCGATGCTTTTGCCTTCGCGATTAAGCGCAACGCCAGCTGATGAACGAACCACGCGTCGGAGCGACAATCCCCGGGCGGATCAACGGCCTTTTCGCGCCATTGCAGGAGTCGCTGCGTGTTGGTGAACGCCCCTTCCTTTTCAGCGTGACCGGCGACGGGGAAAAAGAAAACTTCAGTCGCGACTTCCTCAGGCCTCAACTCGCCGCGGTCGATCTCGGGCGATTCCCGCCAGAAATTTGCCGATTCGATTTCCACCATATCGCGCACGACTAACCATTTGAGTTTCGACAGGGCTTTTCGCTGCAGCCGCGAGTTGGGCGCGCCGACGGCGGGGTTCTGACCCATCAAAAACATGCCCTCCATTTTTCCATCGAGCATTTCGTAAAGGAATTCGAAGAATGAATGGTTACCGGTAAGTTTCGGAAGCCAACCGTAGCCGAAATCGTTTTGTGCGGTGGCGTGCCTGCCATAATAGGCCTTAAGTGTGCTCACGAGGTATTTCGGATAATTCGACCAAAGACCGGTTTTTTTCGTGTAATGCTCGAGATACTGCTCAAGCGTTTCGTCGCCTTTGCGCGGCATTGTCAGATAGCCGGGAAGAATATCGTAGAGCGTCGGAATATCGGTCGAACCCTGGATCGAAGCGTGACCGCGCAACGCGAGAATTCCACCGCCGGGCCGGCCAATGTTCCCCAGAAGCAATTGCAAGATCGCAGCCGCGCGTATCATCTGCGCTCCCTTCGAATGCTGCGTCCAGCCTACTGCGTAGCAAACCGCAGCGGTCCTCTCCGGACCGGACGCGGCCACGAGCGCGTCCGCGACCTTGTGGAAAAGCGCCGGTGGAACGCCGCAGACTTTCTCCACCATCTCCGGTGTGTAGCGGGAGAAATGTCGTTTCAATTTTTGAAAAACGCATTGCGGATCCTGCAAGGTGAGGTCGCGCTGCGGCCGGCTCAGATCTCCACCTTTGTAAAGCCAAGTGGCGCCTTCGTAAGTGCGTTTCTGCTCGTTCCAACCCGAGAAATAACCGTCCTCGTTGTCCTCCGGGTCGCGATATTCGTCGCTCAAGATGCAGGAGGCATTCGTGTAATAAACGACGTACTCGCGAAAGAAGAGGTCGTTCTCAATCAAGTGCCTGATGAGTCCACCGAGAAAGACAATATCTGTGCCGGCACGCAGCGGCACCCAAATGTCCGCCAGTGCGCTGGTGCGAGAAAATCTTGGATCGACATGGATGATAGTCGCGCCGCGTTCCTTGGCTTTCATCACCCAACGGAACCCGACCGGGTGTGCTTCGGCCATCGACGAGCCTTCGATTAAAATGCAATCCGCGTTGGCGAGATCTTGTTGCGCGGTCGTAGCTCCGCCCCGGCCAAAGGAGGTGCCCAGACCGGGCACCGTGCTGCTATGTCATATCCGCGCCTGGTTGGATATACACACCATTCCCAGGCCCCCGGTAAACAGTTTTTTGATGAGATAATTTTCCTCGTTGTCGAGCGTGGCGCCGCCGAGATGGCAGATCGCAGTCGTGTGATTGATCGTGCGATTATCGATCTTGTGCACGAATGTGCGCTTGCGCGATTCCCAAACGCGGTCGGCTACCATGTCCATCGCGCGATCAAGCGAAATTTCCGTCCACTCCTTCGCGCGCGGCGCGCGATATTTCATTTTCGTCTCGCGCCGATCATGGGTGAGCAGCTGATATGACGCCGCGCCCTTTGGGCAAAGATTACCCTGGCTGATCGGCGATTCCGGATCGCCTTCGATCGAAACGAGCTTGCCGTCCCTGTGAAAAATCAGCTGACCACAACCGACACCGCAATATGGACAAATCGATCGCGCCACTTGCGCATCGTCGATGCGCGCGTGCACCGCGCGCGATTTATCGGACATCGATTCCAGCCCGGTTCCGTCTTTGCCTTCTCGAATTTGCCGCACAAGCGGCCATTTCGAGAGCAACGCACCGAACGAGGTCATGGCACCATTCCCCTGTGTCAATCTCTAGGCGGCGTCGGATGTGGGGTCAAACCAATTGTTCCTGGCTTTTCGCCTGCACCCTCTGAACGCGGTGGGTGGACGATGATCGTCCCGCATCAAGGGACGTGGACTTCCGCCTGCGGCACGTCGCAAGGATGGGCCTCCGGCTCCGAGAGCTCGAAAGAAAGATCATACCTACCCAGATCACTAGCAGCCGCGGCGGCGGCTGCTCGGCCCTGGCTGGCCGAGAGCTTTCGCCGATTACCATTTCCCAATGTGCGCACCGCCGTCCACGTGCAGCACCTCCCCCGTGATCTGGCGAGCTTCTGTCAGATAAACGACGGCGCTGGCAATGTCCTCAACGCTGGAGATTGAGCCCATCGGCGTAAGCGTTTTCAGGGAATCCTTCGAATCACCGGCGTGAAGCGTTGAGTCGACGACCCCGGGAGCTACGGCGTTGAATCGAATATGCTCCTTCGCGTATTCCATCGCCAGGCTTCGCGTGGCGGCGTTCAGACCGCCTTTAGTGATCATAGAAAGGGAAGCGGGTTCGCCAGCAATCGGATTATCGACCAACGCCGCGCTGATGCTCACGATGCTGCCGCCCCTCTTTTGTGCCTGCATTTGTTTAACTGCAAGCTGCGTGATGTAAACGAAGCCGGCGAGGTTGGTCGAAACCAGCGCGCGAAAGTCATCTGCTGTGTACTCGATAAATGGCTTCACCAAGAAAATGCCGGCGTTCGCGACCACCGCATCGATCGACCCGAACTTCTTAATCGCGAGTTCTGCAACTTTCTGCGCCGTCTCAAATTGACCTATGTCGCCGTCGATCAAGGCCAGGTGATCGGAAGTCGCAATCTCCTTCGATTTCGTGGCAGTCCGCGCCGTTCCTACGACATCGTAGCCGCGAGCGAGAAACGCTTGGAGAACGGCCGCGCCGATGCCTTGCGACGCGCCCGTAACAATCACTGTCTTCTGTGTACTTGCCATTTCAAACTGCCCTTATTAACCGGTCACAAGACGGTCGCATCAACGGTTCGCACGCGATGATCTAGCCGAGCCCATTTTTTATTGTTAGATGATCCCCTACGGTGCTCATCGATCTTTCGATGCGCTGACCTCTGACTTCTGACATGCGAACCTGTTACTCCGGCGTTTCCTACTTCCAGGCGAGCGGGCCCGGCGGGCAGGACGGATATAGCTAAGCAAAGTGCGGTAGAAAGCGATATTAGATCGGTCTTCAACCTGTTTGATTGTCGATCTAAAACGCGGACAGGCAAGCGGCGAGCGATCAGTGATCGCGAGTCAAACTCAAGCACAAGACCGACAGTCGCAGCTACACCGTTTAGAGAGCCGCAGCGACAGCGTCAGCGCGCTTCGGCATCGGCTCGTTGCTCGATCTGCTCCAAGCTTGGCTGAGCACGACGAATCCAATCGCGCGTATCATTGAGCTCGTTCTCATTCACCGGGATCGCCCGCGGAATTTCTTCTGCTCTTGCCACCATCTTCCCGGCGAATTTCACGGGTTTCGCGCGTTTGATCGAAAACTTCCAATGATGCCCGAAACGATAGAGCGCATAAAACATCGTCTTCGCTTCCACAGCGCTCACGCCACTGCATCGCATCGCGTTGTAAAACATCCGGTCGCAATCCTGCCACGGGCGATTGCGTTGCTCGTAGGCAACATCGTGCAATACGGAAGCGTTCCGATATTTTCCTTCGAATGGTCCGCCCATTACCGACCAGAGCGAGCGCGGGATTGACGCGCCGTCCACTATCGCCCCAGCTGGCGCAACCCAGGCGAGTCCGTGCGGATCGGTGTAGCGCAACTCGCTCAACAAAGTCATCGTGCGACCGTCGGCGTTCCAACGCGTCTCCGGTTCGCCGCTGTAATAACCCCACGGATTCGACTGCGCCGCGCCAGCTGTCGAACTCGGATTTCCTACCGAGCCACATGCCGTCAGGAGCACCACGCTCACCAGAACGAGGCTTTTGAAATTTACTTTCATTATCGATCCAGCGGACCCCGCTCGCCACCTCAATGCCCAATGATCGCTGGAGGGTGAACCGGTCCCGGCCGACGGTTTTCTGGTTCTGGAATGGACGGCAGAATCGGCTCGCCCTCGGTTTGTTTCCGGTAGGGCTGGAGATAGAACATCATGAACACGCCGACCACGACGAGCAACGAGCCAATCCATTTCAACAACCAGCCGGGATCGCGCAAAATCTGCACTGTGCTTTGGGCGAGGTTTTCCGGATTCCATGATGCTTGCGAAATTTTGTAAGTGAGTCCAGTCCACGTCCGCCACCACGCGCCGGGATAGCTGAACGGGTTGTTCATCCAGCACGAACCGGTGGCAGTTTGGCCATCGGCAGTGACAACGCGCAGCGTACTTTTGAAACCGGCCGGACTGTCGCTCCCCTCATTTCGTTTCACTTCGAAGTCAAGCAGTTCGAGGCCGATCGGCAGCGGAACAGTTTTCCAGCCGTAGGCGATCTGCGTTTCCTCGGGCGAAGTGGGCAGAGCGATCTGCCAACCGGCCGGAACCCACTGCTCAAATGTGGCGCCGCTTTGTTGGATCCGAATTCTCACGCCATCGGGTAAATTCGCTGCAGCCAGGGAAGTCGATTTTTTCTCCGCTCTCACCGGCGCGAAATCCATCCATTGCTCGGCGTGCGGCATCGCTTTATCGACGATAAGCTGCCAATCGGCCCAACCCGTCCGAAGCGGCTTGTTCATGTCGATCTTGCCGGACGATTTGCCGTTCTTCCGCGAGGCGAGTTCGTAGGTGATCGCGCCATCAACCGAGATGAAGAGCGTGAGATAATTCGGCGCTTCTCCGCCAGGCGAAGGCATCGTAGGCGGGCCGCCGGTAGCCGGCATCTCGGCGCCGCCGTGTGGATTCTTGGTTTCAGACGACTTAGCAGGAACACCTTTGCCGCGGATCGTGACGAGAACCGCCGGATTGTTGGGCTGATCCGTGACCGAACTCGGTTTGCCATCCTGAATCCGAAAATCCGGCCAGTAATTGTCAATCTTGAGAGTGAACGGAGTTCCGTTCATTTGGACATCGCGCCCAAGATTTTCCGCGACATCGAAGCTGTTTTCTTTTCCGTCCAGCAAAATTACAACGCGCCCCTTGTTTCCATTTTGCGGCGGATCGAGCCGGACTTTAGCGCCGGCGCTGCCGCCTTTGGCTGCGCGTCCAATCTGTTCTTCGGGCGCCTTGCTGAATGCAAAGATCGATTCCTCAAGCTCGACTTCTTCTTCACTTTTACTCTTGCCCTTGTTCGTGCTCGTAATCGGGCTCGGATCCGGTGCGCTGCCGTGCTTGAGTTCGATATTGGCCAGGCCCATCGAAAAATTTCCGTGCTGTGGATCGTCCGCTAGGAGCCAGCTATCGAGATGCTGGTTCATCATGGCGGTCGAAATCGTAAAATGAAGCGCGGGCGCACCACCATCGGTAAGCGGTTTCGGATTTAGCTTCCCTTCAATTGCAGAAGCGTAATCGACGATCTGTAAACGCGCGCCAGATGCCAGCCGGCCAAGATCGCGCGGATGCTGTGGAGTTGGCGGATGATGCAAAAATTCCGCGGGATAGCCTTTTACGATCCCGTCCACATCATGCACGCGAAGCTGACGTTGATCTACCAGCAAACGATTCGCCGCCGGCTCGCCTTTGAAAAGAGTGATGGTTCCCTCGGTTCCCCAGATCCGACCGATAAGCGATCCGATCAGAAGCGTGATGATGCCGAGATGCGTGATCAGGAATGCAAGATGATGTTTGTGCCACGGCCAGCGCGAGAAAGCGGAGACGGTGAGGTTCGCGCCGAGCAGAACGAGCCAGAGATTAAACCACGGCGCGCCGTAAACGTAGGCGCGAGCGACCTTCGCATCGAAACTCGATTCGTAAATCGTTCCTGCGATCGCGGCGATGATCAGCACCGCTAGCAAAACGACCGCAAGCTTGAGTGAAGCAAAAAATTCGAAAACCGGATTGCTTTGCCATGCGGGTTGCTCGGATGAATACGAATTCGCCATGCGAAGATCGATATCTTCTGCGAGAACCCGTGTGCGTTCAAACCGGATTACCGTAGTGGCAGGCGTGTCGCCCGTTAAAGCGCGGCCGACAAGGCCACCACGACAGATTCAACGCGGTTCGGTGAAATGGCAGACGATCAACGCGTCCAGGCTTTCCAGCGTTTGCGGATTGGCTTGGCGTAATCGTCGATATCGATCTTTTTCAATCGTTTAACGCCGTCTTTCACCGCTTCGGCCGAGGTCTCGTACTTCTGCCTGGCTGATCTAAAAAGCGGCCATAAGAAAGGAAGTGAAAGAAAACTCCAATTCCAGTCCACATTTCCAAGCGGGGACTTTACCTCGACTTCGGTTTTAGGCTCGGTCGCATAACGGATTGCCAATCCGATAGCGATTCCAAGCCCCAGGGCGCCGAGGATCGTCGGCATTGGATTTTCGCGCACGAAGTATTCCGTCCGGTCGCGCGCCCTGCCTGCTTTTTCTTTTGTTCCCTCCCACGTGTGAGTCATCGCGGTGGAAAATTTATTTTGTGTCCGACGAAACTGTTCGCGCCCACCCGAGCTAAATTCTCCTTCGCTCGACTGCAGCGGCGTCGAAAGCGGTTCGTCCCTCGTAATGTCGTCGTTATTGGGATTGATCATACTATGGAATCGCAAATGGCGGCCCTGATGCGTCCATGGAATCTTTTCTCCTCGGTGCCTAGCAGATTCCGCGGCGGATTTTAATTGCTACGGCGGTCCATTTATGCTTGGGCGCTTGGCACATGCGCCCCTACAAGATTTCCTGATACGCAGTGCAGATTTCGTCGTTCGTGACCACAAAGATCACTTTGTCGATCTTATCGGTGGTCGCTAGGAAGTCTCGCGTTGTCTCAACGGCTATCTGCGCTGCTTGAGGAACCGGATAGCGATATGCACCGCAACTGATCGCTGGAAATGCGATCGTCTTAATTCCGTTTTCAATCGCCAACTGCAATGAATTCTGGTAGCAATTCGTCAACGTCTGCCGTTCGCCAGCTTTTCCGCCTGTCCAAACCGGGCCGACCGTGTGGATGACGTAGCGCGTTGGTAATTTATATCCGCGAGTTAACTTTGCTTCGCCCGGCCTACAGCCACCGAGCGCTCGACATTCCGCCAGCAGTTCAGGTCCAGCCGCGCGATGAATCGCGCCATCGACTCCGCCGCCGCCGAGAAGCGTCGTGTTCGCGGCGTTCACGATCGCATCGACATCCAACTTGGTGATGTCGCCGCGGACAATGTCGATCCAAGATTTGGAATTTTTCATTTCACGGCGCGAGTCGTTCGATCAACCAGCTGCCCTCGCTCTGTAGCCGGTAACGAAATCGATCGTGCAGACGGTTTGGGCGGCCCTGCCAGAATTCCATCATATCTGGTATCACTCGGTAACCACCCCAGTGTGGCGGCAATGGAATTGGTTTATCGCCAAAGCGCTCGGTCATTTCCGCCATCCGCGCGTCCAATACGCGGCGAGCATCGACCACTTCGCTTTGGCGCGACGCCCAAGCTCCGAGCTGGCTGCCGACCGGTCGGGAACGAAAATAACTTTGCGATTCTTCCCGCGAAGTTTTCTCCGCTTTTCCGCTGATGCGAATTTGTCGGTCCAATTCGATCCAATAAAATGCGAGTGCCGCGTACGGATTGGCTTCGAGCTGCACGCCTTTTTCGCTTTCGTAATTTGTGAAAAACACGAAGCCGTCCTGATCGAATCCCTTCAACAAGACGATTCGGACCGTTGGTTTTCCGTCGCGCCCGGCGGTGGCGAGACTCATGGCGTTGACGTCGCGAATCTCAGCTTCGATCGCCGCAGTGAACCAGTTTGAGAATTGTTTGATCGGATCCGGATCGAGGTCGCGACGGCGCAGCCCATGCGCCGCGTGCTCATAACGGGAAGCGGTAGGATCTCGTGGCGTCTCCATCATGAGAAGAACGATCGCGCACCATATTGCGCCGCAAGAGAATTGTCGATCCAGCGACTTAGCTCCAGACGGCTCACAGAGTCGTGGCTACAGATGAAACGGCGCTTCCGCGAGCTGGTGCCGCCATTTGACGCAATTTCTCGATTACTTTCGGTATAACTTCAATGGCGCGATCGACCTGCGCTTCGGTATTGAAGCGACCGAAAGAGAACCGCAGACTGCGCCGTGCTCCGTCCCCGCTTGACTCCATCGCTCGAAGCACGTGCGAAGCTTCATGCGAACCCGTCCGGCAGGCTGACCCCGCCGAGCAACAAATATGATGTCGATCTAGCAAGAGAAGCGCCGCTGGAGATTCAATTCCTTCAAAAGAAAAACTCGACGTGTTTGGGATACGGGTAGCGCCGGCGCCATTTACTGATGCTCCGCTCACCCTTTCGAGGATCGCTCTTTCGAACCGGTCGCGCATCGAAGGAACCTGCGTTTTGCCCACTGACAGATATTCGGCGGCTAGCTCAGCCGCTTTTCCTAGACCGACAATCGACGCAACATTTTCCGTTCCGCCACGGCGCCCGCTTTCCTGACCGCCACCCACGATCAACGGATGAAATCGCGTTCGCCGATTGATGTAAAGCGCGCCCACGCCTTTTGGGCCGTGAAACTTGTGGGCCGAAAGCGAAAGGAAATTTATTGCCGTATCGCGGAGATGGATCGGGATTTTCCCGACTGCTTGCACTGCATCGGTGTGAAACAGCACGCCTTTCGCCCGACATATCTCCGCGATCTTCTCGACTGGAAATAAAACACCGGTCTCATTATTCGCCCACATCACTGAAACGAGTGCCGTTTCCGGGAGAATCGCCGCCTCCAGCTCGGCAAGATCGACATTTCCATCCCGATCCACCCCAACAAACGTGACCTCGCAGCCGTGTTTCGCGAGATCTTGGCAGGGATGCAGCACTGCGCTGTGTTCGACGGCGCTCGTGACGACACGTTTGACGCGCGACTCGAACTGCAGCGCTGAATTGATCACCGTATTATTCGATTCCGTCCCGCCGCTCGTGAAAACAATTTCCGACGGTTCGCATCTGAGCAACGCCGCCAGGTGCTCGCGGGCAAGATCGACAGCTCTTCGGGCTTTTGCGGCAAAGGCGTAACCGCTTGAAGGATTGCCGTAATGCTCCTTCAAAAACGGTAGCATCTCCTCGATTACGCTTGGATCGAGCTGCGTCGTCGCGTTGTTATCAAGGTAAATCAATTCGTCCGTCGTGGTCGTCGTCATAATCAAATCTCAGGAGCAGAATCGCACGCCGAACCATCGCGACAGATCACAAAATAGGCGAGCGTAAAATATAATTCTGTCTAAATTGCGCCAATGATTTGGAAATTGGCAAACCCGCAGTTGCGCGATCTTGCGGTTTATGAGCCAGGCAAGCCGATTGAAGAGACCGCGAACAAACTCGGCGTCGATTCAGACTCGATCATCAAACTCGCCTCGAACGAGAATCCCCTGGGCCCTTCGCCCAAAGCTATCGAGGCGATGCATGCGGCGCTCGAAAACGTGCAGCTTTATCCCGATGGCGGAAGTTTTTATCTGCGCGAGGCGCTTGCCGTAAGGCTCGGTTTCACCCCGGAGAACATCATTCTCGGCAACGGATCGAACGAGGTGATCGAATTCCTCGGGCATGCCTTCCTTCATCGCGGTGATGACGTGATCACTTCCGAATACGCCTTTATCGCCTATAAATTGATCGCAACGCTTTTTGGCGCCTGCACGATTGAAACGCGAAGTCCGGATTATCAGCAAGATCTTGAAGCGATCCTGGATACGATGACACCGAAGACGCGCGTGATTTTCGTCGCAAATCCCAATAATCCGACCGGTGCTTTGATTTCACAGGGCAAGGTCGACAAGTTCATGTCGCGCCTCCCGGAAAATATCATCGTTGTTTTCGACGAAGCCTATTTCGAGTTCCTTGATAGTCCTCCCGACACGCTCCAATACGTTCGCGAAGGCAGGAACATCGTGGTTCTGCGCACCTTTTCGAAAATTCACGGACTCGCCGGTCTGCGGATCGGTTATGGCGTCGCGCGCCCCGATTTAATCGCCGTACTCGAGAAAACGAGGCAGCCATTCAACGTCAATTCCATCGCTCATGCCGGTGCGCTGGCCGCACTCAAAGACGAGGCGCATCAGCACGAAACCAAGCGTGTTGTCGATCAAGGCCGCGCTTATTTGCAGGAGCAATTCGCAGCGATGAAACTCCATTTTGTGCCGGGCGCGGCAAATTTCATAATGGTGAATGTCGACGACGCGACCGCTGTCTTTCAGAAATTGCTCGCCAGGAAAATTATCGTGCGACCCCTTAAAGGCTACCAATTGCCGGAATGGGTGCGCATTTCCGTGGGCACGATGGAGCAAAACAAGCAATGCATCGCCGCGCTGAAAGAGATTTTTCCAAAACATCGACAAGTCTGACCGCGGGAAAGGAACCGTTTGTGCCGGGCGACACCGTCGCCGCAATTTCAACGCCCGGCGGGGAAGGCGCGATTGCGCTGGTGCGAATTTCTGGCGTGAACGCGATCGAAGTTGCCGACCAGATTTTTCGTGGCAAAGAAAAGCCCTCGCAATTTGCATCGCATGTTCAGCATTTCGGCGAGATCGTCGATGGCGAGGGCCGGTTGATCGACCAGGTAATGCTATCGATCCATCGCGCACCCGCCAGTTACACCGGCGAAGATTTGATCGAGATCAGTTGTCACGGCGGAACGCTGGTCAGCGCACATGTGCTCGAAGCTTGCCTGCGCGCAGGTGCCCGCGCCGCGCGCCCCGGCGAATTCACCGAGCGCGCATTTCTCAAGGGCAAAATGGACCTGACCCAGGCCGAGGCAGTCATCGATCTGATTCGCGCCCGGACCGATCTTGCATTGCGTTCCGCCACTGAGCAGCTCGAAGGCAGACTCGGCGACAAGATCAGGAAAATCCGCGATGAATTGATTTCGATGATCGCGCACGTCAACGCCTCGATCGATTTTCCGGAGGAAGGCATCGCGCCGGACGAAGGCGAAAGGTTGCAGACACGCCTTGATTCGGTTTGCGACGAAATTACAGGCCTGCTCGCGACGGCCGATCAGGGCCGCATTTTGCGCGAAGGCGTGCGAGTTGTGATCTATGGTGCGACGAATGCAGGTAAGTCGAGCTTGCTGAATCGGCTTCTCGGTTACGAACGCGTGATCGTAAGCGAAACGCACGGCACCACGCGTGATACGATCGAAGAAATGATCAATCTTCGCGGAGTGGCAATCCGCTTGGTCGATACCGCCGGCCTGCGAACATCGGCAAGCGCACTCGAACAGGAAGGAATTGCCCGCACGCAAAAATCGCTGCAAACAGCGGACCTGCGCCTTCATATCGTGGATCGCAACGCCCCACGACCGTCAGATTTCAACGGGCGCGCCGAAAGTGGCAGCGAAATTGTGCTCTTGAATAAAAGCGATCTGCCCGAACACTTGGATTGGGAAAGTTTCGATGCACTGCGTATTTCATGCGCGACGGGAGAAGGTCTGGCCGAGCTCGAAAACGAAATTCTGACGCGCTTTGCCAACCAAAACCTGAGGCCGGAAAGCACCGTCGCGATCAACACCCGTCATCGCGATTGTTTACGCCGCGCGCTGGAATCGTGCAATCGGGCCCGAGCAGCGATGCGTGATGGGCTGACTGCGGAATATGTCGCGGTGGATCTGGACGAAGGATTGCACGCCGTCGGAGAAGTAATCGGCGCCGTGGATGTCGAACGAGTCCTCGATTCCGTTTTTGGCCAATTTTGTATCGGGAAATGAAAAATGCCTACGAGCGATTCGTCAGGCCGCTGCTCTTTTCCCTCGATGCTGAGGCTGCCCACCATCTGACAATCGCCTTACTGCAGGGCGCTTCCCATCTCGATCTTGTGTTGCGTGCGCTCAAAATCTTTCGGCCACTGCCGAAACCGAAGACGGTTCTCGGCCTGGAATTTTCAAATCCGATCGGACTCGCGGCCGGTCTGGATAAAAACGGTGTCGCCCTGCCCGCCTGGGCGGCGCTCGGATTCGGTTTCATCGAAATCGGCACGGTCACAGCTAGGCCCCAGCCGGGAAACCCGAGCCCACGTATCTTTCGTTTCCCTGAACAACTAGCGTTGATCAATCGCCTCGGCTTCAACAATGACGGCGCCAATGCTATCGCGGAACGGCTGCGCAAGCTGCGCGCGAGCGGACGATGGCCTGCGGTTCCGGTCGGGATCAACATCGGAAAATCGAAAGCCACGCCGTTCGGGCAGGCAACAGATGATTATCTTTACTCCTACAGAATGCTTCGTGAATTTGCCGACTACATTGCGATAAATGTCAGCTCGCCTAACACGCCAGGCTTGCGCGATTTGCAGGCAGCGCCTGCACTCTCGCAATTGCTTCGCGCAATTGGCGATGAAAATCGGAAAAACACGAAGCCAGTGCTTGTAAAAATTGCGCCTGACCTTTCGGTAAGCGAATTAGAAGAGCTCGTCACGACCTGCCAACAAAATGAGATTGCCGGAATTATCGCGACAAATACGACGATCGATCATTCATCGGTTCCACCCCAGCGTGATCAGGAAGGCGGTTTGAGCGGTGTGCCGTTACGTGAAAAATCGACGGCACTGGTCCGCGCAATCGCCGTAAAATCGACGATTCCCGTGGTCGCTTCCGGCGGAATTTTCGACGCGAAATCCGCCCAAGAAAAATTCGACGCGGGAGCACAGCTTCTTCAGGTTTACACGGGCTACATTTATCGCGGTCCCGGCCTTCACCAGGAGATCATGGAAAACCTTAGGTAGCTGCTTCAAATCGCGTCCGGCCTCGTCCGGATTGCAATGTGCTGGCGCGATTCATTTTGAGGAGGTGAAAACATGTTACGTTGGGCCGTAATCTTTCTGGTCATCGCACTGGTGGCGGCGCTGTTTGGATTTACCGGCATCGCTGCAGCAGCGGCCGGAATTGCGAAGTTTCTTTTCTTCCTCTTCCTGGTGATTTGCCTGATCTTTTTTATCATCGGCATCTCGGCAGCCAGAAGAATCCCATAAAGTTTTCGAAGCGACCCGGCAGCTGCTCGAAGGAGCAGCTTGCTAGGGCGACGCGGAAGGCTCCGCAGCGGGAGACTCTTGCGGGCCGCGACCGTGATGCCAACGGCGGTGCCGCGACTCGATTTCTTGCAATTTTCGTCGCTGGTCGTCAGTGAGATTAGCAGCCATTTCCCGGTGCGCGTTGATCATGACTTCGTGAACCCGACGCCCGGTATCGTGTCTGATTTCTGCAAGCTGAGCGGCTGTTTTGTCGATAATCGGCGATATCTTGGCAACCTGTTCCGGCGTCAGATTCAATTCCGTGCGGAGCCTGTCTCGCATTCTTATGCCCATTACTCCGGGCTGATGAAATTCAAAAAAAAGATGCCGCGCGTATGCCGCACCAAAAAAAGCGCCCGTCATCCCACCCGCGATAAAAACGAGGATGAAGCCGGCAATTAATTTCCACTGTAATGCGCGGTTCATGGTGAAAATTCATCCTGAATCGCCGAATCTGCGATGGCGAATTCATTTGTGAGAGATTCACCGATTTCCCGGCTTTGGCCGGCTTCGCGAACCGCCGCAATCGTCGACACAACGATAACAGCGGCCGACAGTAGAGCGATGCGCCGAAGCACAGGCGTCAAACCATTGGGCGTCTTCATACCTGCTCGCCAGAGCGCGACTACTCGCGTATCGAATCCAAACGGCATCGCTGACGGAACGTCGTCGCACGCCTCCGCCGCCGATCGCAGCAATCGGTCGATTTTTGGATCGAGATCGTTCATAAATTTTCCTTTGCCGAAATTTTGGCGAGCTGACCTTTCATTTTTTGCCGCGCTCGATATGCCCGCACTTTAATGAGCGCCGCACTCCAACCGGTGATTTTTCGGATTTCCTCCACGGAACGTCCTTGCAAATAAAGTAAATCGATCGCCAGGCGTTCAACTGGTTTTAGCGCGGCAAGAAGATGCTCAACCAGTTGGCGCGACGCAAAGCGCTGGTCCGGGGCGAGCTCACTGGAAGAGGTCGCAAGATTTTCGACCACGGCTTGCTCCTCTTCGCTCAAATCGGCGTAACGAAGCTCGGGCCGCACTTTCTCCGACTCAATTTGATTCAGGCAAGTATTGACCGCAATCCGCGAGACCCAGTGCTCGAGCGGCACCTTGCCAGAAAACTGAGATAATTTTTGAAAAACTTTGATGAAAATCATTTGGGAAAGGTCCTCTTCAGCCGTTCGGCGCGGGCGATGCGCGCGCACCAATTTCGACACGAGCGGATGAAGCTGCCGGACCAATGCCCGAGCCGCCTCATCATCATGCTGGAGCGCAGCTTTAACCAGCGCGCTTGCATCAGAATCATCCATGTAGTCAAGAGCGCATCCACACCATTGCCTTTGACCGGCGCCGGCGTGTTGCGGTTACAATTTCTTCCAGTTGAATCGAGAAAACAAAAATGTAACCGGCGAGATTCCTCTCCGGTCATTGGCTACAGAAGCGCAAGAAGCGCTTAGTAAAATAACAAACTAAAACTATGAAACGAAACTTACTAACACTTGCGGCCGCGGGTGCGATTGCCCTCGGCGGCTTTGCAATGGCGCAAGCTCAACCCGGCCATGGTGGGGGCCGCGGACACGGATTTGGGCTTGAACATCTGACCAAGCAGCTGAACCTGACGGCCGATCAGCAGACCAAGGTCCAGCCGATCATCGATCAGGCCAAGCCGCAAATCGCCGCCATCCATCAGGAGGCGATGCAGAAGATGAAAGCGGTCATGGATAGCACTACGTCGCAGATTCGTCCGCTGCTGACGGCCGATCAGCAGAAGAAGCTTGATGACATTCAGAAGGCTCATCAAGACATGATGAACGCGCACAAAGAACTTCACGACGCAATCCAGGAATAGACTTCCTTTCATTCGGAGGGGGGCGGCGGCGATCGGAAACGGTCGTCGCCGTTTCATTCTCAACAAAAGAAATCCCCCGCCAGTTTTCACTGGTAGGATAGCGCCCCAGCGATCTGAGTGTCAAAGCGGCGGTTCCGGTCGTTTTTCCGACTTTCCTGTCCACGAAAGCAGGAGCGTAATTACGCCCAATGCCGCCAGGACCGCAGCGACAGAAAATCCGGCGGTGGAGATTTCCAAACGTGCATGAAAATCGCTCTTTAGTCGCGCGGCCACGCCAATCAGAGAGAACAAAAGAGCCATGTAGAAGAGAATTACGCTGATCGCTTTGCAAGTGTCGGATGACATTTTCATCGCCGGAATTGTATTGCGTCTGCGTCAGACGCCAACTCTAATCGGCGTTTCCTTCCAATTCGCAGACATCGAATTAAGCTGAGCGAATGAGAAAGGTTGTTCAGTGGATCTCGACATCAGTCCTTCTCGCGACTGCCGCAGACATTGCCAATTCCCAAATTGATCGGATTACCGGGAGGAATTTCGCCACGCGGTCGGAAGTCCTGGCGCGGCACGGAATGGTTTGCACAAGCGTGCCTGCGGCCACGCAGGTTGGCCTCGATATCTTGAAGCGTGGGGGCAGCGCCGTGGATGCGGCGATCGCCGCGAACGCCGCGCTCGGCTTGATGGAACCAGTCTCCAATGGAATCGGCGGCGATCTGTTCGCGATCGTTTACAGCGCCAAAGAGAACAAACTCTATGGACTAAATGGCAGCGGCCGTTCCCCGATCGGGTTGAGCTACGAACAAATGAAAGCGGAGCTCGACAAACTGAATCGCAAAACAATTCCGCCGCTCGGCATGTTGCCGATCAGTGTGCCGGGAACCGTGGATGCCTGGGCGGAGGTGCACCAGAAATTCGGCAAACTAAAACTGGGCGACGATCTCGCACCGGCGATTCGTTATGCGGAGGAAGGTTTCCCGGTCACCGATCTCATCGGGTATTACTGGGCGTTTGGTCCGCGGCTTTACAAAGGTATGCCCGGCGCATTCCTGGAAACGTACACGCTCGATGGCAAAGGCCGCACGCCGGCGAAAGGCGACATTTTCAAGAATTTGGCGCTCGCGAAGACGTTGCGATTGATTGGCGAGAAAGGTCGCGATGTTTTTTACAAAGGCGAGATCGCGGACAAGATCGACAAGTTCATGCGTGAGAACGGCGGATTTCTGCGCAAGGCCGACTTCGAAAAGCATACGTCGACGTGGGTCAGTCCGGTCTCGACGAATTATCGCGGCTACGATGTTTTTGAATTGCCGCCGAATGGCCAGGGTATTGCCACGCTGCAAATGTTGAACATTCTCGAAGGATTCGATCTGCGAGAGAAAATGGGACGCAATTCACCCGACGCGCTGCACACGATGATTGAAGCAAAGAAAATTGTGTGGGCCGATCGTGCGAAATTTTACGCCGATCCCGCGTTCGCAAAAATTCCGCTAGGCAGTCTGCTTTCGAAAACCTACGCGGCTGAGCGTCGCAAGTTGATCGATCCAAACCGCGCGGCGAAAAAGGTGGAAGCAGGAAATCCGGTGCTAGATCAAGGCGACACGATTTACCTCTGCACCGCCGATGACGAAGGCAACATGGTCAGTCTGATTCAAAGCAACTATCGCGGGATGGGCAGCGGCATTGTTGTTCCCGGACTCGGCTTCATGTTTCAGGATCGCGGCGAACTTTTCTCGATGGAGCCGAGCCACGCGAACGTTTACGCACCGGGCAAACGCCCATTTCATACCATTATTCCGGGGTTCGTGATGAAAGATGGCAAACCGTGGGAAGCATTCGGCGTTATGGGCGGGGGCATGCAACCGCAGGGTCACGTCCAAGTGTTGACCAACCAGATCGATTTCGGATTAAACGTGCAGGAAGCTGGCGACGCGTCGCGCTGGCAACATGAAGGCGACAACGAACCGACCGGCGAAAAGATGACGGAGTCGGGAGGATACGTCGAAGTCGAAAGCGGCATTCCGTACGAAACTGTGCGGGAACTTAAAAAACGTGGTCACGACGTCCGTTTCGATGTCGGCGGCTACGGCGGCTATCAAGCGATCAAAGTGGAAATTCATGACGGCCAGCGCGTTTACGTCGGCGCGAGCGAATCACGCAAAGACGGTCAGGCTGCGGGATACTGATGCGGCGGCGCTTGCAGCGGGGAACGCCAAATCAATAATCAGGCGTTTGACACACACGGCTCTACACCTTCAGCAGCGCGTCCAAATCGAGCTCGTGTACATCGACAACCGACCGTCGGGGGTGCGCGGCCATTCTTTCTGCGGGCGGTCCCAATAAAGTTCAATGCCATTTTGATCGGGATCGTGCAGATAAAGCGCTTCGCTGACGCCGTGATCGCTTGCGCCGTCGAGCGGAATTTGCGCCGCGTTCAAGCGGCGCAACGCGTCGGCCAGTTCGGCGCGCGTCGGATACAGAATGGCGAGATGATAAAGACCGGTTGTTCCATGCGGTGGCGGCCTTCCGCCCGCGCTCTCCCAAGTGTTCAAACCGATATGATGATGATAACCGCTGGCGGAAACAAACGCAGGTCATCGCCGTGGCGCTCCATCAATTCAAATCCGAGTACGCCACAATAAAAAGTCAGCGCGCGCTCGAGATCGGCGAGTTTGAGATGGACGTGGCCGATGCGGACCCGCGGATCGATAGGTTTTGATTCGTTAGGCTTTTTCAAGGTTTATCCGCGCGACGAGCCGTCGCGCTCTACCGTTCTAATCTTTCGGCGCCTTGAGTTCGGCGAGTTTTTCTTGAGCGCGATTGACATCAGATTTATGCGCGCTGCCGAGACGGAGAAGCTTTTCTTGTCGACGTAAATTTGCTTCCGCCGCATCGAGTTCGGCGCGTTCGCGCTTTGCCGAGGCGATTTGTGCGGCCTCAGTTAACTGGGCCAGGGCTGCTTTCGCTGCTTCCAGTTCGTCTTTAGTAATTTCGCCGGCCGCGAGCTGAGATTCCTGTGCGGCAAGTTCGGCTTTCGCGCGCGAGAGCTGCGCATTTGCAAGGTCGGACTCGAGCCGAACAACCTTCAACGCGCGTTGCTCTACTTCCACCTTAGCAAGCACGCCAATTTTGTAGAGGCGCTCTGCTCCGGAGGCATTTTTCTTTGCCCGATCCAATTCCTTTCCCAATCGCGCAACATCGAGATCGCGGGGCGACGACGTGGCGGAGAATGGGTCATCCGGCCGATTTTGAATCAACGGCGCCGGTTCGATGTCGAACGATTCGGGCTCATCGGATTCGGTACGCGCTAATTCATCGGTGGCGAGCGCAACCATCGTTGCGACGACCGTGACCAGCAGCGCGAATATGCGGGTCATAGGGTAAGCTTATCATGAGGTTTTCTCCACCGATAGGTTCACATTCGGCGGCTTCAAAACGTAGACGCGCGTGATTTTGTTCTTTTCATCCGCAGGCACCGATCGGTTGCCGCGGAGCTTTGAGGCAAGACACCCGGTCGGACTGTAAGTCCGCACACAAAATCCCAAGTTCCAAGCTCCAATTTTCCCAAGATCGTTCGTGGACCGCGTCGTTGGGATTTGTATGATTAGAGTTTGTTTGGATGTTGCATGATGGGATTTGGTGCTTTGAACGGAACATCTGCAAGATCGACATCGTCGTTGCCCAGCGCTGATTTCACGCGCGCGGAGTTGCGCACATTGCGCGGGCTGAAGACACCAACAGGCATCCAGCGCTTTCTTGACGAATTGCCCTACAATCTCAGCTTCACTGCACGATCTCCGCAAAGAGTTTTGCGCGATCGCACGGCATCCTGCCTCGAGGGTGGAATTTTTGCCGCTGCGGCGCTGCGCGCGCTCGGGTTTCCGCCGCTGATTTTCGATTTAGAAGCCGAGCAGGATACAGATCACGTCGTGGCCATATTCAAAATGCGCGGACATTGGGGCGCGGTCGCGAAATCCAATTTCACCGGCTGCCGTTATCGGGAACCGGTTTATCGCAGCCTGCGTGAGCTGGCCATGAGCTATTTTAACATCTACTTCAATTTGCGCGGCGAGCGCACCCTGCGCCGGTATTCACGCCCAGTAAATCTCTCCCGTTTCGATCGTCTCCATTGGATGACCACAGAGGAGCCGATCTGGTTCATTGCCGAACATCTTTGCGAAATTCCGCACATTCGCCTGCTCACCCCTGCGATGGAAAAATGGCTCACCCGCGTCGATCCACGGACGTTTAAGGGCGAGATGGTCGGCCACAGAAAGAAAGAGTTCACTCACGACAGATCCGGGCCACGAGCGTAATCGCTTCCTGTTCCATCGGCGATTCCGGGTAGCCGGTCGTGATGCATTCAAAAAGATACTTGCGGAGGAATGGAAGAATTCCGCCGAGCCGTTCGTATTGAGCCGTGTGCACCAGCTCGTGGACGATCAGCGCACGATCTCGCCAGCAGTCCGATCGGATGAAAATGCCGTATTGCAAAGTGAGTCCTCGCGTCGCGGGCGTGAGAAAAGCAATCACTTCCGCCGCCGCTTTTAACTGCGGATGGATCGGAGTGGGAATCGAATCCACTCGCAACAAGCGCACACGCCCCGGCTGTTGAACGCCTGCTCCAGTCGCGTCAACGATTTCCTTTTCCGAAAGCGGCACGCCTTCGCTCAAAATTTGCCGCTCCATCTCAATCACCCATTCCGCCGCCAGCGGAAGCAACGCCTCAAACTGAGCGGCGACCCATATTCGATCCATCTCAATCACACTCTTCTGGTAAACTTCCGCAGGTTTCTCCATCGCCACAAAGAGCCAGTAATTGCCAACGAACGCCCAGCAGAACAAATTTCGCGCGCTATAAGCAATCTTCGTTAGCACATTCGCGAAATGCGGTCGTCCTCTTTTTACAGACACGACACAGCGCGTTCCTCCTGCTTTTGTCCTTCCCGGGACGATGTAAATTGGGAAATGAGCGTGCAAGTTTACGGATGCAATCATGTCGCGATCGAGGTGGATGACATCAGGGAGGCCGTCGCGTTTTACAAAGACGTTTTCAATCTCGAAAAATTGGACAGCGGCGAAGGCGACGCGTTCTTCAAACTCGGTGAACACCAATTCCTCGCGATTTTCGAGGTGGAAAAACTCCAACCCGCGAACATGCGCCACTTCGGGATCATGGTGCGCGACGAACAGCAGCTCGCGGAAGTGCGCAAGAAAATCACCGGGAAATATAAACTAAAACTCGAACCGCCGTTCCGCTGCGATTTTCGCGACCCGTGGGGCAACCGCATCCAGGTTGTCGATCTTCACGACGAATCGCTGATCTGGCTTTTGCCTTACCGCGAAGTGCAGAAAGCCGGAATCAAGTTCAAGGAGAAATAAGAGATCGCACCACGGTCACTAAGGAAAAGGAAGAAATTATTTGGCGTCCTTCGTGTCCGTTGTGTTCTTTGTGTGAGTAATTCCTCACGCTAGATTGCATCCATGAGCAAACTTGTCGGCAAAGACATTCTCATTACTGGCGGATCGCAGGGACTCGGGCGCGAAATGGCCCTGCGTTTCGCACGCGAAGCCGTGTCCGGCTTGTCGATCGTGGCACGACATGTCGATGAGCTAAACAAAGTGCGGGAAGAAATCCGTCAGATCGCACCCAAGATCGGCATCGTCACCATCGAAGCAGACGTGAGCAAGCCGCGTGACATCGAGCGGATCGTCGCGACAACGCTCGCGCAATTCAAAGGCCATCTCGACGTCCTCGTAAACAACGCTTCCACCATCGGGCCATCACCCATGCCGAACCTGATCGATTATCCGGTGGAAGATTTTCGCGAAGTGATCGACACGAATTTGATCGGGCCGTTTCTGCTGATCAAAACCGCGCTGCCGGCGATGATTGAGCGCGGTGGCTCGATTATCAACGTAACCAGCGACGCGGGCCAGATTGGTTATCCCGGCTGGGGAGCCTACGGCATTTCCAAATTCGGACTTGAAGGGATGTCACAAACATGGGCATCAGAGTTGGAAGACAGCGGCGTGCGCGTCAACTGGGTTGATCCCGGGAACATGAACACCGCGATGCATCGCGCGGCCGAACCAGAAGAAAACCCCAAGGAATGGGCGAATCCCGCTGATGTGACCGACGTTTTCGTCTTTCTAGCCTCCGATGAATCGAAGGGCGTAACCGGCAAACGATTCCAAGCACAGGAAGATTGGAAAGCGCAAGCGTCGAAGTGAGCGCGTCCTTTAGCTTTGTTTTGCCGCCGGAGCTGAGCGCAAAGGAGCCGCCGGAGCGGCGTGGCATTCGTCGCGATCAAGTTCGCTTGCTGGTAATCGATCGGGCGACAGGCCGCATCGAGCACACGCGCTTTGACAAGATCGCCGAATACCTTCGCGCGGACGATCTGCTCGTTTTCAATTCGAGTCGCACTTTGCCGGCCTCGCTGCGCGGTTGCGAATGCGGCGCGACCCACGGTCCGTGCATGGAAGTGCGCTTAGCCGAGCGGTTGCCGGACGATTCCTGGCTCGCGCTTCTGCTTTGCGAACAAGGCGACCCGTTCGGCTGCGGATTGCGCGCGGGTATGAAAATCGATTTCACCGAATCACTTAATGCGACGGTATTGGAGCGCGACTGCCGCATCCCGCGTCTTTGGAAATTGCGCTTCTCTATTTCCGGTACCGAACTTGTCGATCTGATCTATCGGCTCGGAAAGCCGATTCGTTATGAGTATGTCTCCGCGCCGTGGGACCTCGATTATTATCAAACGGTCTATGCGACTGAGCCGGGCTCAGCCGAAATGCCGTCTGCAGGTCGTGCATTCAGCTGGAAGTTGCTGCTCGATCTCAAGCGTCGCGGTATCGACACCGCTTACATCGTCCTGCACACCGGGCTTTCCTCTTACATGGATGACGACCTGGATCGCATTCATCCTGCGTCGGAAGAAGAATATTTCGTGAGCGCAACCACCGCGGGAAAAATTAATCATGCGCGCAAAAACTCCGGACGCGTCATCGCCGTCGGCACAACGGTCGTGCGCGCGCTGGAATCAGTTGCCGATTCAGGTGGCCGTGTAAATGAAAAGCAAGGCTACACCAGATTAAAGATCGATCGCCAACACCGTTTGAAAGCGGTCGATGGGTTGCTCACCGGTTTGCACGAGCCGGAAGCGAGCCATCTTGATTTGTTGAGCGCGTTTCTACCGCCAGAAAAGATTCGCGCCGCGTACGAAGAGGCGATCGCGCGAAAATATCTCTGGCACGAATTTGGTGATCTGAATTTGATTTTGTAATCTGCAATTTGGAGCGTCAACACGCGGTCGCCAACTCCATTAGATCCCAAGCCCAACAAGAAATGATCTCGTTCATCGTTCCCGCTTACAACGAAGAGCTGGAGCTTTTATCGACCATCGCATCGATTCGCGTTGCGGCCTCCGGCGTGAACCAGCCGTATGAAATTATTGTGGTCGATGATGCGTCCACGGACGCGACTGCCGAACTGGCGGCCCAGGCGGGCGCCCGGGTCATCTCGATCAATCGGCGGCAGATCGCAGCTGCTCGCAACGCCGGCGCGCGCGCCGCGCGCGGTGAAAAGTTGTTCTTTGTTGATGCCGATACGCGCGTTAACCCAAAACATATTTATGAGGCAGTCGCCGCTCTCGACGCCGGTTACGCCGGTGGCGGCGCGCGCGTGATAACGGATGCCGCCACTCCAATGTGGGGACGCATCTTTGTGCGCGCGTTTTGCACTGTTTATTTCGCGCTCAACCTTGGCGCGGGCGCGTTTCTTTTCACAACTCGCCGCAATTTCGAAATTATCGTCGGGTTCGATGAGCAATATTTTATCGGCGAAGAAGTCTGTTTCAGTCTCGCGTTGCGAAAACTGGGCCGCTTCAAAGTGCTACGCGAACCAATCGTGACTTCAGGCCGAAAATTGCGAATGTATTCAGCCCGGCATCTTCTCGGCCGCTCTTTGTCGATTATCATCCGTGGCCAGCACGCCGCGCGCTCGCGAGATAAGCTCGAGTTTTGGTACAATGGTCGACGCGAAAACGGGGCAGCTAATGACAGGGTGCGACCGAGCTTGCCCTGAGCGAAGTCGAATGGAGCGCCGCCATCGACTTGCGAAGGACCAACTCTTTGCCTAAACTAGCCCTTCGCTTATGGCAGAGGGCACGGAAACGTTGAATCTCAAGGAGATCCAGTTGCATGATAAAGATACCGGGAGCGCAGATGTGCAAGTCGCACTTCTCACCCGCCGGATCGAGCATCTGACCGAACACCTGAAGAGCAACGCCAAAGATAATTCCTCGCGCCGCGGCCTTCTCAAGATGGTCGCGCAACGCCGGAGTTTGCTCGATTATTTGAACAGGTCACAGGCCGATCGCTACAAAAAGCTGATCGACAAGTTGAACCTGCGTAAGTAACCGGCGGATTCTTTGCAAGCTCGCATCCGACGGTTTGCGCGCTCAAAGCCGAAGCTAAATTAGAAACACAACAGAATCAGCGGCCCAGGCCGAACGAATCACCTTGGATTTTAGGTTTTAGTTCCGAACATGGTAGCGTAAGCATTTCGCTTGCTATTGTAGTTCGAAGTTAAAACCTACAGTCAGGGTGACCGGCCTGGAACTCGCACATCCAGGAAAGTAAAATGCAACAAAAGGTCACCGCCCAAATTGGGGCCACTCACATCTCCATCGAAACCGGCAAAATCGCTAGGCTCGCAGACGGCGCGGTCGTTGTCTCTTGCGGCGATACCATGGTAATGGCCAGCGCGGTCTCGGCCACAGTTATCAAGGAAGGCCAGGATTATTTCCCGCTCACAGTCGATTACCGCGAAAAAGCCGCCGCGGCGGGGAAATTCCCAGGCGGCTATTTCAAGCGCGAAGGACGGCCGACCGAAAAAGAAACACTTACCTCGCGCATGGTCGATCGGCCGCTCCGGCCGCTTTTTCCGCAAGGTTATTTTTACGATACCCAAGTCATCAGTCTTCTCCTGAGCGCGGACGGCGAAAACGATCCCGATATTCTCGCTCTCAACGGCGCCTCGGCCGCGCTTTGCGTTTCCGACATTCCGTTTGCCGGACCGATCGGTGCTGTGCGTGTTGGTCGCGTGAACGGGCAGTTCGTCGCGAACCCGACGCATACGGAGCGCCAAGAAAGCGACCTCGATCTGATTTATGTCGGCACGGAAAACGACATCATCATGATTGAAGGCGCGGCCAAGGAAGTTCCCGAAGCTGATTTCGTGAAAGCGCTGGAGTTTGCCCACGGGCATGCGCGCGAGATGATCCGAATCCAAAACGAGCTCGCGGCACAAGTTGGCAAACCGAAGCGCGAGATGCCGCTGCTCCAGGTGAACCAGGATTTGCTCGAAATTGCTTATCGAGTCGCCGGCGATCGGATTGAAGGCGCGCTCTACACGGAGGGCAAAGTTGCGCGGGCAAAAGCAATCGACGCGCTCCGCGAAGAAGTGAAGATAGCGATCTTGGAAAAACATCCCGATGCCGACAAGTTCTCGATCTCGCAAGCGTTCGATTACGTGCAGAAGAAAGCATTCCGGATCAGCGTTCTGGACAAGCAGAAACGTGTTGACGGTCGGAGCTACCAGGAGCTGCGCCCGATCTCGTGCGAGATCGGCGTTCTCCCGCGCGCACATGGTTCGGCAATTTTTCAGCGCGGCGAAACCCAGGCTCTTGCTCTTGCTACACTCGCACCGATCGAAGAAGCGCAGATGATCGATGCTTATGGCGGCGGCGAACAATCCAAGCGGTTCATTTTGCATTACAATTTTCCGCCATTCAGCGTCGGCGAAACGGGGCGGACCGGCGGGGCGAGCCGGCGCGAGATTGGCCATGGAGCGTTGGCGGAGCGCTCGCTCGAACCGGTCGTGCCGAGCGAAAGCGATTTTCGTTACGCCATTCGCATCTCCAGCGAAATCATGGAATCAAACGGATCGACATCAATGGCGAGCGTTTGCGGCGGGATGCTTGCACTAATGGATGCCGGTGTGCCCGTCAAAACGCCGGTCGCAGGAATCTCTGTCGGTCTCGTCACTGAACACGGCGAAGATCGACAACTGAAACGTTATGAGTTGCTCACCGACATCATCGGTTCCGAAGATCATTTCGGCGACATGGATTTCAAGCTGTGCGGCACGGACGCTGGTGTCACCGGTTATCAGCTCGACCTGAAACTTCCCGGCATCAGCCACAAGATCATGGCCGAAGCCATTCTTCACGCGAAAGAAGCGCGCACGAAAATTCTCGAGATCATGCGCGCCAGGATCGACAAGCCGCGGCCGGAATTGTCGAAATACGCGCCGCGGATCGAGACAATCAAGATCAACCCGGAGAAAATCGGCGCACTTATCGGCCCAGGTGGCAAGACGATCAAGGGCATCGTCGCGGAGACCGGCGCGGAAATTAACATCGAGGATGACGGCTCGGTCCATATCTATGCGACGAGCGGCGAATCGATGGCGCGGGCGAAAGAAATTATCGGTGGCATGACCCGCGAGATCGAGATCGGCCAGACTTATCAGGGGCGCGTCGTCTCGGTGAAAGAATTCGGCGCGTTCGTCGAGGTTTTCCCCGGGCGGGACGGTCTCGTCCACATTTCCGAGCTGGCAGATTTCCGGGTAAAACGAACGGAAGATGTTGCGAAAGTTGGTGACATGATCTGGGTGAAATGCATCGGTATTGACGACAAGGGCCGCGTAAAACTTTCGCGCAAAGCCGCGCTTAAAGAACGCGCCGAAGCCGAGACCGGCGAGCCGATTCCGGCCGAGACACACTGAGGTTGTAGTCGAGGGCCTGACTTCCGCCACAGGTCGATTGATTGAGAAGTTAGCGACAGAAGAGGACCGTCGCTAGAGTGTTGCGAACATGATTACGCCTGTTCGGCTCTCCTACGGCGTGCTTGCGCTGACAATCATTCTGGCAGGATTGCTGCACCTTGGCGTGCCCTTGCTCGTTATTTTATTTTCCTATTTCGCATTGACGCAACTGTTATATCTCACGAAAAGAAGGTGGCTCGCCTTGGTTTTATTCATTGTCATTGCGGCAGCAATCGCCGCTGCCGCCGTCTATTTTACACGTGCCGCTCTCCTCGCCCTGCCCAACGTGGCTGACAGCTCAATCCCTTCCGCCAGTGCCTGGGCGCAACGGCGCCAGATTGAATTGCCGTTTACCGATTTCGAAGCCTCCGAGCGGTCGTGATCGACACGGTTAAACAGGAGGCCCATTACCTGCAAAACGTCGCACATTTTGCCAGGAGGACCACGGCTGTGCTCGTATTCACCATTATCGGAATTGTCGCGGCAGTGAGTCTATTCTTTAAGACTGGTCTGGATCCGTATCGGAATACGCATCTAGTGAAGAACAATCTCTATTCAATTTGTTGTGATGAGGTTTCAAAGCGCTTCCGCGATTTATACCGCAGCTTCGCGACCGTCATGGGTGCACAGATCACGATCTCGCTGATCAACACAACATTAACGGCGATATTTGTTTTTGCTGTTCGGCTGTCATACGGGCCGCTCGTTGTAGGAATAACATTTCTTTGCGGGCTCGTACCCATCGTCGGCAACCTGGTGAGTAATACCGTTATTGTTTTCATTGCGTTGACAGTCTCTTTGAAACTGGCGGTCGGAGTGCTTGTGTTCCTGGTCGTAATTCACAAGCTGGAATATTTTTTAAATAGCAAGATCATCGGCGAGCGGATTCGCAATCCGGTTTGGCTGACGTTGATCGCGCTAGTCATTGGCGAAAGGCTGATGGGCATCCCTGGCCTCATCCTCGCGCCGGTCGTGTTGAATTATGTGCGAGTTGACATGTTAAAGGTCGAAGTCGGGCCTGCGCCGCAAAACTTGTAGCGGCGCTTTGCGAGCGTCGCATTGTTCTGTGGTGAACGACGGTTGCAGGACCACTCTACAGATTTATGAAAGCCGGTTTTCTGGAGAAACTAATCGAGCGGCTCGGACGCATCGGGCCCGAGGAGGTGCAGAATTATTTTCTGCGCCTGGCGCAGGAAAAAGGTTTTCTCGAAACGGTTTTCAATGCGATCCAGGAAGGAATCATCGTAACGGATGCGAAGGGACGCATCACATATCTTAACGGTGCGGCGTGCGAATTGTTCGGTCTCGAGACCAGTGACGCTATTGGCAAACGGCTCGACGAACGCGTGCGTGGTCTCGACTGGCAATCATTGACGCAAAGCGCGGGACCAATCAGCCGGGACATGGAAATTTTTTATCCCGCGAATCGGTTCATCAATTTTTACATCGTGCCACTGATAATCGAATCGCGCGATTCTGTAGCCGGGGACGGTGTTCCCAGCCCGCGATCGGCGGCTACAGCGGAGCAGGTTGGCCATGCCATGATCTTGCGCGACATCACCGAGAGCCGGCGCTCGGCCCAAGAAACGATCGAATCCGAGCGACTGAATGCACTGACGTTGTTGGCAGCCGGGGTTGCGCACGAGATTGGGAACCCGCTCAATTCGCTTCACATCCATTTGCAACTGATGGAGCGCAAAGTGCGCGAGCTTAACGACAGTTCAAAGGCAGAGCTTCAAGACTCGATTGATGTTGCGCGCTCCGAAATCGGGCGGCTTGACTCAATTGTCACACAATTCCTGCGGGCAATCCGGCCCTCCCGGCCGCAACTGCATCCGGAAAGCATCAACGTAATTGTCGAGGAGGCCGTGCGCTTCTTTGCGCCGGAAATCCGAGATCGCGACGTCGTAGTCGAACAGGAACTGCGCTCGGACCTGCCTTTGCTTCAGATCGATCGCGACCAGATGAAGCAAGCCTTCTACAACGTGATCAAGAACAGCCTCGAGGCCATGAAGCGCCGCGGCATTCTGCGCATTCACACCGACATGGACGACAAGCACGTTCTCGTCAGTTTCATCGACAGCGGCGGCGGCATGTCTCCAGAGGATTTAAGCCGCGTTTTCGAGCCTTATTTCACGACAAAGCCATCCGGCACAGGCCTGGGCCTGTTGATCGTGCGGCGCATTGTGCGCGAGCACGGCGGCGAGCTTTCGATCGAAAGCAGCCAGGGCAAAAGTCTGACGCTAACGATTCGCCTGCCTTACATCGACAAGCGGGTTCGTATGCTGGAAGCGGGGAACACCAAATCCGAGCGCGAATCGTAGCTTTGATGTTGCACTACCGGCGTGTGGCCGGCAGAGACGAGACATTTACGTGAATCCGTGCGATACTACCCGATGTCTAAACCTGGCATCTCTTTCACGCGTCGCGCGCCCGACAATATTACCGAGGAATTGGTGGCCGTTCTCTCCTCCAAAGACTCGTTTGAATTCAAACCTTTGTTCGACATCATCCTGCTTAATCTTCGGGAACGAAATGCTGCCAGCGGGGGCGAGGAAATGCTCCGCTTGCGTTCTTATGAAAAGCTTCAGGGCCTGGTCAATCAGGGGGCGGTCACGAGGACCGTCAAGGGGATCACCAAGAAATATAAAGGGGTCTCAGCTAGAATGGTCACGCTCAGCAAGGAGATGAAAGTTTTGCGTGCGGGCTGGAGTGAGAAGCTTCGGGCCAAGGCTACTGCGCGGAGCTGACAGCTAGCTTCTGATGTCTGACTTCTGACTAGCTACGCCATTGATGGTGATCGTGGCGTCAGGAGCGAAAACAATGGAGATTAGTTACGTGCCCCAAAAAATAGGCGGGCGCGGCTTCGTGCCCAGCTGACGAAGCCGCTTCGCTACCGTTTCGTTCATGCCTAAGGTACCGGTACCGCCAAATACGCCGTTAACACGCCCGTATTTGGGTCGATAGCTCTACCTGTAATTTCTCCCTTGTTATCTATGTCTTTCGCGAGTGCGAGAACGGCAGAATAACCGCCTTTGAGATCGTTGAGATCTGTGGGGTAGGCACTGTTATCCCAAATAACGGCACGACAATCAGTCTGCTGCGCATCGCATGAGACGCCGACTACCTGGCGGGCTTCGTTGATACCGTAGGCCTCACTGTCTACATGTTGCGGTGTGCGTCCTTTCAAAGGCTTCAGGGGTCGGAGGCCGTCCTCCCGAGTCCACATGAAAGCGTGTAAGACGTCGCCTTCAACAAAGGCCGGGTCGCCGGCAAACCCGACGATATCGCCGTGTTGATTGATTGCCGTTGGGGTATTCCACCAAGCAGCTGGGAAGGTGCCAAGATTAGTCACCTTGCCGTTTTCCCAAAGCACGGCGTGCTTGGCCGTATGTCTTCCAACAGCTTGGTCGCAGATGCCTGAAATACCCACAATTTGACCATTGTCATTGATCGCCGTGGCGGCTCCTGAGGTGTCGCCAGGGAAGAGAGGGAGGTCGTGGATCTGATCTGGCGGCCCCAGAGTCCACATCGCTGGACGAAACTGGAGTACTTGGGTGCAGCAACATGTGGAGTCATGAACGCCATTCTCGGCCCACCCGACCACTTGACCCAGGTTGTTGGCTCCGGTGGCAAAGCCATTATTTCCTCCAGGAAAATTGGGCAGTCCCCGCATTTGGCCCTGTTCCCAAACGAACCCGAGGTTGATATAGCCGACGTTGTTAGGCGTGCTGTAGAAAGCCGCGCTACTCCAGCTCTCGCCGAGCGGCTCTGGCGTGAGAGTTTGGGAAATACCCACGATGATTCCGGCGGTATTTTTCACGTTCCATGTTACACTACTGTTTGGTCCGCCGAGTGTGCCGAGATCGGTTAGCAAACTGTTTCGCCACAGCGTAGCGTGCCGGTTCCTATTCAGCAGTCTGGAATAGCCTGCCACCCAGCTCAGGTCATTAATGCTGTTTCCCCCACTACTCGTTCCGCCGAGTGAAGGGAGGTTGGATACGTTGTATTGCACCTTTGTCGCCGTTGCCGGCGCCTGTGCTAGGGCCGCTCCGCAGCAGACGGCGATCAGAATAGTGACAAGAATTTGGCTGGTTCTTTTGGTTGTAAGTTGTGTTGTCATTTTTTGTCCTTTGTTGAATTTCTATGACGACACTTTAGGGACTGGCTGTAAGTCATCACCAGAGCCACTTCGCGGGTTTCGTACGAACCATTTCGTCTGTAATTGATGGTTCGAGTAACGGGTCCAGCGAGGAGAATCAGTGGTTCCTCGCAGGATCCAAAATAGCGGCGATGCCTTGATGGGCGCTCGTAAAGAGCGCCTGCGGACAGACAACAGATTGCCAAAATTGCTTAATTCAATTTTGAATTAAGTGCCGCGGCGAACTTACCAAGGCCTTCGCGGATTTGCGCACGCGACCATGCGGCGAATCCAAAAGTAAGTGCTGGCGCCGGCTCTGCTTTCATAAAGCACGACGACAACGGCGACGGCCTGATACCGATCTCAGTGCAGACGCGCGCAATCAACGGCATATGTTCTTTCTGTCGCACCCACGCGACGAAATGCAGTCCAGCTTCCGGAACCTCTAGCGTAAAGTACTTATTTAAAAAATGGTTGAATTGTTGGATAAAGAATTCTCTTCGGTCCGAATATAATTGTCGCATCCGCTTTATGTGACTTAGCAAAAATCCCTCGGTCAGGAACAGAGCCAATGTCGCCTGGTCAATCGCGGGCGAATGCTGATCCATCACAGCCCGAATCTTAATTATTGGTTCGACCAATTGCTCTGGCGCCACGATATAACCCAGCCGCAAGGATGGGTAGAGGATCTTGCTCATTGTACCTGAGTAGATGACACGACCGACATTATCGAGGCCCTGCAGACATGGGAGTGGGGGACCGGTATAACGAAATTCCGAGTTGTGGTCGTCTTCAAAAATGTAAGCGTCGCGGCTGCGCGCGAAATCGATTAGAGCCGTTCTTCGCGAGAGACTCATCGTCATACCGAGCGGGAATTGATGAGAGGGAGTGACATAGATGATTTTCGGTGAGCGATGTTTCGGCGGTCGCGCGATCGTGATCCCCTCGTGATCAACAGGTCTTGGGACCACGGTCGCCCCAGCGAACCCAAACGTGCGGCGGGCCTGGTAGAATCCAGGATCTTCGATCCACGCAACCTCACCCCGGTTTACGAGTGCCATCGCACTGATCATCATCGCCTGCTGCGTTCCAGCCGTAATGATGATCTGGTTCGGATGACAGCGCGCACCTCTGTGATCACACAAGTAAGTTGCGAGTGCCTTGCGCAGGTCGGGGTCGCCGCGGCTTGATGCGTACTGCAGCAGATGCGCTCCTTTTTTTGCGAGGACTTCTGCTCTGAGTCGCTCCCATATTTCGATTGGGAATTCGTCAAGCGCAGCGACAGCCGGTACAAAGGTGACACCGGGTGGGCCGGCGATTCCAAAATCGAACTGTTTTCCGGCTCGATGATCCGGAATATTTCTTACACGGTCAGAAAGGCGCGGCGGGCGTTCTATATGTGGTTCCGCTTTTGCCGTCCGCGCACTCAGGAAAGTTTCGGGCAACGGCTCGGTGACGAACGTACCCGATCCGACTCTCGATTGAAGATAACCTTCCGAATGAAGCCTCGAGAAGGCGACGTTTACCGTGAATCGCGATACTCCCAAGTCCGCAGCGAGTTCGCGAGAGGATGGGAGTCGGGAAGAGTTGTTGTTGAATGTCGCCGAAATCAATTCATCGCGAATTTGGCGATAGAGTTGTTCATGAAGCGGTTCGTCCGCGGCGCGATCCAGCCGAATCATTTCAAAGGCCATGATCGAATGGCGACGGCGCTGCTTCTTATCTAACTTTTTAACTGAAACTCTTTTCACGATTCGAACCGTGCTCATTAAACCAAGTGCTGATTACCGCAAGGTCTCGTAGAAGTGGTATGGCCATTTCGCTTTAAGTGGACCGTTGACACTTTATCACAAGGCCAGAAGCTTTCCTTGGAATGCAGACTCAGACACCCTGCAGCGATCACATTGAAACAAAAGGCCTGATTTATTTCGCGCGGATGCTGGACAAGATCCGCCTAAAATCCCGAGGTGAATTGCCGCCGGACTATTTTACCGGTGTCGCTGAAGATCCGACGATGTTCGACGCCCGTTGCACAAGGTTTCTCGGAGTAAATTACGACGAGCTCGCCGCGCGAACATTGCAAGGCGGATCGGACGAAGAGATTCTCGAATGGTGCTTCGAGCGCGGCCGCCGGCCTGGTGAAGAGGAAATCTCCATCTGGAATGCGTTTCTTGCAAAGCGTGGCTGGCGAGATGAAGCGAGCGCTGACCTGCAGGCGGCCAAGGAGCGAAACGGGTGGGGCAACCGGGACGATATTCAAACCTGGGTGGACTTGCATGACGCCGAGGAAGGGCGAGCGCCGCGGAGCTGAGAGCGACTCTCGGCCGGTAGAGCTACGGTGAATCTAGACAGCTCGGCGCCTGTCTTTACTTTACTGCCAGGAACCGAGGTCCCCTGCGGCTTCAACTACGACCACGTCGTATTTCTCGAGAATCGGCATGAGCTTATGTTCGAGTTCTTCTTTCCAAAGTTTTCCTTCGTAAAATTCGTCCCTCATGCGCGCCCGGCTTTTCAAATCGGGAAACGCGCGCATCCAGAAAAATGTGTTGTTATCCTCCACGGACAGAAACGGCCCGAGAATTTTCATTCCGATTTTCTTATGCTCAGGAAGGGCCTTTGATTCGAGGATCTTCAGAAATTCCGCTCGCAGGCCAGGTTTGATTTTGTAGGTGCGCATTTCGATAATCATGGGGAATTTTTGCATCGTCGTTCGAAACCAACAAGAACGCACAAGCAAACCAGATATCAGACGTCAGAAGTCGGGGACGGAAGCGAAAATGATGAAGCGCGAACGGAGTGCTCTTGCTCATGCTCATAATCCTTGACACAACCACCACCCGCAAAAGCTCGCGGACGTGTAACGAAATTTCGAGTTAGCGTTTCAGACAATCGCACGACAAGCTGATCATCATGCAAATCTCTTCCCGCATTATTGCGATTTTAAGCTTAACGACTCTTGGACATCTGCTCTCTCACGCCGCACCCTCCGCCGAAAATCCGATGAAAGCGGTCGTCGCGCACGAATATGGCGGACCTGAAGTCCTGAAATTTGAAGAGGTGCCGCGACCGGAGCCGAAAGAAAATGAAGCTCTCGTGCGCGTAATCGCGAGCGGCGTTAATCCAGCCGACCCACTCACGCTCAGCGGTAAATACGCGCGGGAATTCGGAACGCACCTGCCACTGATTCCGGGGTACGACATCGCTGGGATCGTAGAGAAAACTGGCGCAAAGATCACAAAGCTCAAAGTGGGTGACGCGGTTTACGGTTACCCGACTTTTGGCGGCGGCTGGGCGGAGTACGTCACTGTCACCGAAGGAGAGGTCGCTGCAAAGCCCGCATCGCTGAGTTTTACGGAAGCGGCGGCGGTCCCGATGGGCGCCTTGACCGCGTGGCAGGCGTTGGTGGACACGGCGCATCTCCATGCCGGGCAAACCATTCTCATCCACGGTGGCTCAGGAGGCGTCGGTAGCTTCGCAGTGCAGATTGCGAAGGCGCGCGGCGCCCGCGTTATCGCGACCGCGTCGACGGCAAACCAGGATCTCCTCAAGCAGCTCGGCGCCGACGTAGCGATCGATTACACAAAGGCCAGGTTCGAAGACATTGCCAAAGATGTGGACGCCGTGCTCGATCCGGTGGGCAAAGAAACGCTGGCACGCTCCTACGGTGTGGTGAATAAAGGCGGCATCGTTATGTCGCTAGTGGCGTTACCAAACCGGGCTGAGCTCGAGAAACGGGGAATTCGTGGAGCAGCCATCTCCGTTCACGCGGATGCCGAAGATCTCGCAGAGATTGCGCGCTTGATCGACACGGGAAAGATCAAGCCGATCGTGACGCAGGTTCTGCCGCTGAGTGAAGCAATCGAGGCCCAACGACAGGCTGCGACGCACCATACCCGCGGAAAAGTCGTGCTAAGGATTGCAGACGACCCGAAAGGTTGACGCAACGCGCGGACGCTTGAGGATTGCGTGTAATGAAAAACACATTCGTGGCAATTTCTTCGGCTGGCCCAAATCGTGATCCGTCGAAGGGCACGCGTGAGCAGCCCTTTTGGGATGAACACGCGGAGTTTATTGATCGACTCGTTGCTGAAGGTTTTATTCTGATGGGTGGCCCTTTGGTTGATGAAGGCGGCTCGCTTTTAATCGTCAGTGCTGAAAATGAAAATGAAGTGCGAGAGAAATTGAAGAACGATCCTTGGCGCGATCAAGGTATTCTGAAACTGGAGAGCATAAAGCGTTGGCAAATCTTTATTGATGCGAGGAAGTAAGATCTCCCAAAGCCTGTCCTCTGTTCTCTGACCTCTGTTCCCTAATGCTACTCTATAAACTCCGCGATTGCCCGATATTTCTGGCTGAGCTCTCGAATGCGGTGCTCAAAGTGATGAATGCGGTGGATCGAACGGTAGATTAACCAGGAGCCGAGCAGGACCAGACCAAAGTTCAGGAGCAGCAGCGGCACCAGCAGAGGCATTACCTTCGCCATGCTGTAATAGCGCGAGGTTGCGATGAGCACGCTCAGGACCGATAGCGGCAAAGCGAAGACGGCGATACCGGTGCGCAGGGACGCCAGCGCAGTTCGTTTCTCTGCGAGGAGCACCTGGATTTCGCCAAAGATGAGATTGTCTAGCTTGGGTAGCCCGTTCGTTTCCATATCCATTTGCTTTTCAATCTAACCGATTCAGCACAAAACTCGGTAGAAAATCGAGCGGAACTGTGGGAGTCGCCATATCTGATGATCCTAAACCTGAAATCGATCCTCGATCTTTCAAAACGCAGATGCGGAATGAGACATCCGGTCAAGGTGCTGGCATCGTAATATCAATGAAGATCAAATCGGGAAGGAAACGGAAACATGAAACAGAAATTGATTGCTTTAGCGTGTGTCGTAATCGTTCCCTTGGCATTTGCGCAAAAATCGGCCACAGATCGATCCAACACTGGTGAACCGGGCACCGCCGCGAAGCCAACGGCTCAAATTGTCACGGTGACGGCATTTATCCCCGGCGAATCGATCAAGGTGAGCTCCGCGAGTGTGGTCCAACCTGTTACCTACAAGCTATCGAAAGAGGTCAGCTACGTCGATAACAAAGGTAGGACAGTCGACCCAAGTACCATTCGTTCGGGGACACGGGTTCAGATCGAGATGAAAGGCAAAGGCGTCGATCGCGTCGTGGTTCAAGCGGAATAAACCGTTGGCGCGCTCGGTGCGGCTGCGGGCTTGAATGCCTGTCGTCCCACTCGAGAGCTACGACGCATCGTCGCTGCGAGCTTTTTCGTCGATCGCCAGGTAATCATCGCGCGGCGGGCTAAACGTATCGAGGACGCGTGTCGGCAATATCGTCTCCACACCGTGCGGAACATTGCTCGCGAGATAGAAAGAATCGCCGGTGGAAAGCTCGTGCGGCACGCCATCAACGATGAGTCGCATTTGACCTTCGAGGATGTGAACGATCTGTTCCTGCGCGTGTCGATGCTCAGGCATTTTACTCCCGGCCGCCAGCCTCGCGATCATCTGATACATGGTCTTGCCGCTTGCGACTGTGCGGCGTCTGATGCCGGGACAAATTTCAATGGATGGATTTTCTCGTTTCATCTTTAGGATCCGCACCGTTATCCCTGAGCGCCGATGCAAGTTTGACAAGGCCTTCCCGAATCTGGGCTGGCGTCCAAGCCGCAAAACCGAATACGAACGCTGGCTTTAGCTTCGCCTGGATGCAGAAAAATGAAAGCGCTGACGGCCTTACTCCGATATCGTTTGTGATACGCCTGATCATCGGGAAGTCTTCCTCACGCTTTAACCAGGCGACGATGTTCAATCCAGCTTCTGGAACCTGTAAGGTAAAACGATCACTCAGTAACTTGTTGAAGTGTTCGATGAAAAAATCTCGTCGCTCGGAATACATTTTTCGCATCCGTTTGATGTGACTGAGAAAAAAACCTTCAGTGATAAATCGCGCCAGCGTTGCCTGGTCAATCGGAGACGAGTGTTGGTCCATGGCGCTGCGGATCTTGACCAATGAATCGACCAGCGGCTCTGGCGCAACGATGTAGCCCAGACGCAAAGAGGGACAAAGAATCTTGCTCATCGTTCCCGCGTAGATCACCCTGCCGGAGTTGTCGATTCCCTGCAACGAAGGAAGCGGCGGTCCGGTGAAACGGAACTCGGCGTCGTAATCGTCTTCGAAGACGAATGCGTTATGCGCACGCGCGAAATCGAGTAAGGCGGTCCTGCGCTGCAAACTCATCGTCACCCCGAGAGGAAATTGGTGCGAAGGCGTTACGTAGATGATCCTCGGCAGTGGTTCTTTTGGCGATCGCGCAATCACGATTCCTTGGTCGTCGAGCGGCTTTGGAACTATTCCGGCACCGGCCAAAGTAAGAACTCTTCGGGTTTGCTGGTAACAAGGATCTTCAATCCACGCGGGCTCGCCCGGATTAAGCACGGCGATGGCACTAATCAACATCGCCTGCTGCATTCCACCTACAATCAGGATCTGGTCCGGATGACAGCGCGCCGCTCTGAAATCGCACAAATAAGCCGCTATTGCTTTGCGCAGGTCGCCGTCGCCGCGATTAGACGCATAGCGTAACAGGTGGGCTCCTTTTTTCGCGAGAACCTGCGCTCTTAGGCGCTCCCAAACAACAATCGGAAATTCATCCACTGCGGGAATGCTCGCGACCAGCGAGATGCCCGCTCCTGCGCCCGTTGCCCCGAGGTCAAACTGATTTCCGACGCGTCCATCCGGAATTGCTCTCACGCGATCGGAGATGCGAACCGGGCGCCGGATTGATTCGTAGGTTTCCGGGTGGCCCGCTGTCAAAAAGGTTTCGGGAAGAAGGTTCGAAGCGAATGTTCCGGACGCAGGCTTTGAGCGAAGATAGCCTTCAGCATGAAGTTTTGAAAATGCGAGTGTAACCGTCGATCTTGAGATTCCCAGATCTACAGCCAGAGCCCGAGAGGACGGAAGTCGAGATGAGCCATCACTGAACCTGGCCAATTTCAGCTCGTCCCGAATTTGGCGGTAAAGCTGCTGGTGGAGCGGTTCCGTAGCCGCCCGGTCGAGCCGGATCATCTCAAATGCTATAATCGAACGTCGCCGCCTCTGCGGCAGCGATTTCCTCCTGTTAGACATGCCAACCGCACTCCTTTCCTGCTGATCAGTCTTCCACTGGCGGACGTATTCTCAAGAGGCCGGGCATGGCTGCTGACGCCCTAGCGATCACGTAGCGCACAAGACGCAAGGTTCGTTAGCAATAAACCGGTTGGAGCCGAGTCGTGCTGCGGCGAGGTGAAACTGGACTGTGGCAAAAACATGAGGTGGCTCTTGTTCGATCCAAACGAGCTTCAGAGATTTACTCATCAAAAAAGGAGGCATCATGAAAAAAACAATTGTCATTCTCGTCTGCCTGCTGATTGCGCCACTGGCGTTTGGGCAGACGAAATCGACGCATAAAAAACAAACAACTGCAGAACCAATAACGGTTACGGGAGCGTTCATTACCACGACTGAGCACGGGTCGGCGGCGATTTACCAGCCACCCAAAACTCTCGTTGTTAACAAGGATACTCCCGGCACTTATGTTCTCGACGGGCCTGGTCACGTTGTGAACACGAAGGGCGAAGTGGTCCGAACCGCGATCAAACCCGGCGCCCGCGTACAAATCTATTACGCGAACCAAAGGAGTTTGCGTGCAGTAGATCACGTCGTCGTCGATTGAGCCCGCACCGCCTGGGGCATCGCCAATAAAAGCCGCACGGTTTCCACTAAACCGTGCGGCTCTTTCCCACTCAGTAACGACGGCGCGCATCAGCGACGATTGCCAGAGAAATGTAAAGGCGGCTGTCTCAGTCGCAGAACTAAAAATTAGTCGCGCGAACGTTCCGCGGAGCGCGCATCTGGGGTGCCGGTTGGTGGTCTCGTCCAAAGATCACCGGCGACCACGCCACCGCGATGCAGAAGCACAGCGTGCTCCGCCACTGGCGAGCGCGCTCGCGAGTCCGCCCTTTCAGAGCCAGCGGCGCACTTCGCGTTTCAATTCCAGATAAGGTTCGCCGAATTTGTCGGTGAGATATCTCTCTTCGCGCAAGATGACGCCGTAATGCATGATCAAGGCCAGGGGAACGACGCACAGCAGCGTGATCCAGTCGTTCAGAAAAAATCCGAGCGCGACCAGCAGCAAGCAAAGCGCCAGATACATCGGGTTACGGGTGAAACGAAACGGCCCGCTTCGCACAATCGTTAATGCAGGCTTGGAGGGATTGACGTTCGTTCCTGCCGCTTTCATCGCCAGAAGGGCCGACCCCGCGAGCGTCGGCGCCGTAATGACGAGAACGATTCCGCACACCAGACACGCGCTGTAACTCATGATCGGCAGCCGGATCACGAAGAAATGCACCAAAGCGCTGATCACTACACTCACCAGCCAGATCAATGGCGGGAACGCAATAACCCCGGGGTTATCGTCAGTCGTCACTTGCAACTACGCTAGCTTCTTCCTTCGCTCGCCAATGCGAAATTTTGCCAATCAAGTCACGGGTTGCCGCAGCAATATCTTCTGCTTTGGATACGCCGCTATCGATCAACGCGCGCCCGGTGCTTTCCCAGATTTTTCGCACAACCAGCGCGCCGTTTTCGCGCACGATCCGGCCAAGATGCTGAACGGCAGCAGCAGTCGCAGATTTGCGAATCAATTCGGGTGAAGTGCGCGATGTCACTTCACAGTAGCATCGGGCAACCTCGCCAACTCTTAGTGTTAGAAAGGCGTTGGCCGCACCGTTGGAAACACATCTCACCAACAGCGCTGAAATACCGCTCAGTCCTGGGATTCCGCCTTTGAGCGCCGGCACAACCGAAGTCGCAAGCGGCGCGACCATTTCTCCAAGATCGAGCGATTCGAGTCCGCTGGAAATGAACGCTGTACCGGCAACGTTCAGATAAAGCCGGATCAATTCGCGAGGCGACGGCCGCTGCACGTAAACGCGCGCAACTCGACCGACCATTTGAATTTGAGTGAAGAGAAGAATGAGCGCGTCGAGTCGGCCGTTTTGCATCAGTGCCGTGCTCAGAAACACGGTGCTTGCTGTTCTGCGCACGACCGAATCCGCTTCCGCTGACAAAACGCCGATCGCCTTTTCGATCTCTTCCTCAGTGGTGAGAGGCTTGCCGTACGTGCGCCGGTTGGCGGCGAGTCGGACGCGGAGCGCTTCCAGATATGCGTCGTGCTTCGGACCCGAATTTTCCTCTGGCGGAATGAGCGCCGCCGGAAGTTTTGCGTAAGCGATGACGCAATAAAGCGCGAAGAAGCCGGTTGCGAGGATGAGCGTCCAGAAGACGATGCTACCGGCGAGTGGATGAATTCTCTCAGCCAGAGAAATTAAACTGGTAACGCCGGCGATAATCAGCGAGAGCAGGCAAACCGTCATCAGCATGACAAGCGCAATAACGATTTTCCTCGGGCTAAGGTTCTGCTCTGCTGAGGGTTTAGCCTTCACGATTTTAACTGTCTGTGACTTCTCGTCATTTGTCACTCGCCACTTATCACTCTGATGTGTGCGCCTGCCGTCACTAAAACAATATCCCCTTTGATCCGTTTAAATCGGCGTGATCCGCGGTTAGAGTGCTTCATGGCAAAAGAAAAACGCATTGCGCTCGTGACCGGCGCGAACAAAGGGATCGGGTTTGAAGTCGCGCGGCACCTGGCGCGCAAAGCTTTTCATGTCTTCCTCGGCGCGCGCAAGTCCGATGCCGGACTGGCAGCTGTTCAGAAGCTCAACAAGGAAGGCGAGAAGGAGGATTACGGCGAGATCACATTCATCGACATTGACGTCTCCAAACCAGAAAGCATCCGACGCGCGTCAGAAGAATTTTCGAGAAAAAGCGATCGGCTCGACACGCTGGTGAACAACGCCGGCATTCTGCTCGATGACGACAAAGATGTCCTCACGATCACTCCGGAAATATTCGAGACCACATTGCGCACGAACACGGTCGGCCCATTACTCGTGTCGCAGGCGTTCGTCCAGTTCCTGAGAAAGAGCGACGCGCCGCGCATCGTGAATGTCTCCAGCGGCGGCGGACAATTGACCGATGGCGCCGACGGCTGGGCGCCCGTCTATTGCATTTCGAAGACCGCCCTCAACGGCGTCACCTCACAACTGGCCGCGGCCCTGCCGAAGTTCGCGGTGAATTCGGTGTGCCCCGGCTGGGTGCGCACCGATATGGGTGGTTCGAACGCGACTCGCTCCGTCCTGGAAGGAGCAGCAGGGGTGGTGTGGTTAGCATCTGAAGCTCCGCAGTCGATGACTGGCAAGTTCTTCCGGGACCGGAAAGTTATTCCTTGGTGATTCTCCTTCTTCTTAATTCGTCCTTCCTAACTCCTACTTGGTCAAAAGTCATTCCGTGGTGAAGCGAGGGTCGGAATCGAATTCCGCTACTGCCCGCCGAGATCGATTTGCATCACGACCGCTTCCTTGCCGCAGTAATGGCTCCGTTCGACGACCTGCCAGCCAAGTTTGTGGTAGAGCCTTTCGGCTGAATGTGTCCAAAGATAGAGTCGCGACACATTTAATCGACGAGCCTCTTCGGTGGCACGATGCATCAGCAACGTTGCCACGCCGCGGTTTCTCCATTCCGGGAGCACCAAAAGCCCGCCTAACCAGGGGTCCAGGTCCGGCCGGGTATCCAAATCGTGAAACTTGAGTGACACCATCCCGATGGCGTTTGGCATGGTTAGCCAAACTTTACGGCGGGAGTCACCGACGCTTGCGAGCGTGACTAGGGAGGCCGGGCGCTCGATTGGGAAATCGAGTTCGCCGGCATCATGCGCAACAAGCGTCAGCGGCAATCGATCGGTGTTCATTCGCTCCTGATAATTTTTCAGTGAGTCCTCCAACGTTTGTTTGCGCAGCTGATAAACGTCTTGCCACTCTTTCCAGGACAACCGCGCCAGCTCGCCGGCGAGCTCGGGACAACTGGCGAGATAATCAATAACGATGTTCGGCCGCGTCATCACCGAATCTGTTTCGCTGCCGCAGAGGTTGCAACGTCGCGTTAAATACGACTGGTGACCCGCACGTCAAAGCTGGCGACTGATCTGCGCCTGGGCAGAGGTTGGTAACGATCTTGCTACCCGTCGCAAGTCGTCGAGTAGGATCTCCATATCGCGCAAAGTCGTCCGATAGTTCAGCACACACCCGCGCAGGGCGAAGCGCCCGCCAAGTGTTGCATTGGAGAGATACGAACTGCCATCTCGTTGCAGAGCGACTAAGAGGCGTTCATTGAAAACATCGATTGCCCGGGGTGATTCGCTTCTGAGTTGCACCGGCAGGTGCCGAAAGCAGAAGATCGACAGCTCGACCGGCGCAACCATCTCAAAATCATCGCTGGTTCGGACCATCGACTCGAAGTGACGCGCACAGGCAAGATTGCTTTCAATCGCGTCGCCCAGGAAATCGAGGCCGACTCCTTTTAACAACATCCATACTTTAAGAGCCCGGAAACGCCGCGACAGTTCCGGCCCGTAATCCCAAAATGCGAATGCCTCGTCTGCTTCCTCACCGATAATGCGAGTGTATTCGGCTTCGTGGCCATAAGCGGACCGCGCGATTTCTGGTTCGCGGTAAATCACGCAGCCAACGTCCACCGGGAGATAGAGCCACTTGTGCGGATCGAGCGCGATCGAATCCGCCTGCTCAATGCCTCCGAACAATTTTCTCGCCGATTCCGCGAGAACGGCGAAGGCGCCATAACTTCCATCCACATGCATCCAAAGTTGGAAGCGGTCTGCAATCTCTCGGATCTCTGCTAACGGATCGACCGCTCCGGTGTTCACGGTTCCGGCATTCGCAACTACGCAGAATGGAACATAACCCTCCTCCAGATCCGCAGTGATTTTTGCAATGAGGTCGTCCACGCGGATTTTGAAGCGCTCGTCGACCGCGACGTGGCAAACATTGTTCCGTCCGATTCCCAAAAGTGCTGCCGCCTTGGCTACGGAAAAATGCGTCTCGCTCGACGCATAGATGCGCAAGCGACCTGATGAATCGTCTTTCGTCTGCCGCGCCGCGGCGATCGCGGCGAGATTGGCCATCGATCCACCGCTGACAAATAGGCCGCCTGCTCTCGCATTGAATCCAAGAATTTGCCGGATCCAATCGATTGTCAGGCGTTCGAGTTCCACCGGGGCCGGCGCGGAACGCCAAACCGTGAGATTCGCATTCAGGATCGAGGCGAGCAGATCGGCAAACGCCGCCAGCGGAGTGCCTGGCGATTGAACGTAGCCAAACATCCGCGGATGCGCGTTTTGCCGGCTAAATGGAATAATGTCCTCGCGAAAAACCTTCAGCAGGCCGTTGAAGTCGGTTCCTTTAGTTGGGAGCGCGGCGTCGAGCCGGTTGCGAATCCTGCGTGAAAACATGTGACGATACACCCCGCGATCACGGAGACTGCGGAAATAATCGGACATGAGTTGGATAACGGAATTCCCCCAATCGCGTATTTCGTCTGCAGACGGATCAAGCATTTCCACCTAGTATGCGTCGCGCCGATGGCGTTGTCAGCCTTCGCTAACCACTTGACCATCTCATCAATGGATAATCTTTCAGTGTTCTTTCTCGCCGAGGGCGAACAATCCGGCGACGACGTCATGACTCGGCTGGTCACGTTCATACGCGCGGCGAAACAGACGCTGGCTTTTGCCATTTACGACATGCGATTAAGTGATCCGCTCCGGGCCCAATTAGCAGCGGCGTTGCGCGACCGGGCCGAGGCAGGTGTGGAAATTCGTTTTTGCTATGACGCCGACAAACCGCCCCAGCCGGATCTTGCCGCTGGTCAGGACCCAGCGCCTGCGGGCACGGGCGCATTTGTGCAATCACTCGGTTACCCGTGGCGGCGCATCGCGGGGATGAAACTAATGCACAGCAAATTCGTCGTGCGCGACGGACAAGCCGTCTGGACTGGCTCGGCCAACATGACGGACGACGCCTTCACTTTAATGGAAAACAACATTGTCGAAATCGACTCGCAGGCTTTGGCCAATTATTACGCTGAAGATTTCGAACAGCTTTGGGAAAAAGAAAACTTTGAGAACACGGGCAAGTTCGATACACAGCCGATGTCGATGAGTTTTGCTGGGCAACCGGCTCAGGTGCGCGTCATGTTTTCTCCGGGCTGCGGTTTGGAAATCGATTCGGAGATCGCCAGGCGCGTGCGAGCGGCGCAGCGCCGCGTTCGGATCTGCAGCTTGCTGATCAACTCCGGCACGCTCATCGGCGAGCTCGGCAATTTGTTACGTCGCGGGCGCGTCGCCGTGGATGGCATTTATGATCGCACGCAAATGGAGCAGGTTTACCTGCAGTGGCAGGAAATGCCGCAAAACCGATGGAAAATCGACGCCCTCAAAGAGATCATCACGGGCGCGGGTCTGATCGGGA
>DASXNN010000017.1:0-13323 GCA_036495045.1 Candidatus Udaeobacter sp. | reverse complement strand
AACGAGAGCGGAGGATATGGCGGATTTGCGAGAACGGTCAAGCCAGCGTACTCCATTCCCGCCAGCGCGCCAAGGCGTCGGTACTTAATAAATCTCGACCGGCGAACGCTTGCCGTCTTCGACGCTGCGCTGCTCGGCCCGCTCTTGGCCGAGAACGGCAACACGCAGATCCCAGATTTCGTTGTCGATCTTGCGAAACGCCGCTTCAGAAAATGCAGGAGGGGTGGACATCTTCTTCTTGAATCGCGTGACGCTTCCGAGCGCGCGGTCAATCTGATCCTTCGGCAAGGTCCCCAGAATTCGATGCACGTTCTCGATTTCGGGAATGCGATGGCAAATCATGGCCAGATCGTTTCCAGCGCCGATGGCGAGGCGAATCGTTTCCTCCAGTCCGTAACCGTTCAGAATCGCGCCCATATCGAGATCGTCCGTCATGATCAAACCTTCAAAACCCATTTCCTCGCGCAGCAATTGTGTCACGGTGCGATGTGACAAAGACGCAGGCGTTCTTTTCGGTTCAAAACATGGATACCACCCGTGGCAAATCATCATGCTATCGACGATAGGCGGTTCGGGTGAAGCGCCCATGTCAATAAATGAGCGAAAAACGGCAAGTTCATTTCGATCCAGTTCTTCGCGACTCCGATCGATCCTCGGCAATTCGTAGTGCGCATCGGATTTGGCGGCCGAGTATCCAGGAAAATGTTTGCCGCAGCTCGCGATTCCCTGCTTGCGCATCGCATCATTAAACGCGCCAGCGTTGCGGACGACCTGCTCGACTGTTTTACCATAGCAACGGCCACGCAGTGAATTGTCGGCGCCGTCATTGAAAGAAATGTCCAACACCGGACAAAGATCGAGATTAAAACCGAAAAGACGCAGCAAACGTCCGGTGATGTCGCCATGCCGGCGGATAAGATCGACATCATCCTTGTCGCACAACTGCTGCGCGTTCGGCGGCTCGTTACCGATCAAACGTAATCGGGAAACGCGGCCGCCTTCCTGGTCGATCGTGATAATCGGTTCAACCGCGCTCAGTTCGCGAAGATCGTCAATCAGTTTGCGCAATTGAGTCGTGCTTTCGATGTTGCGCCCGAACAAAATGAATCCACCCGGCTGGACTTTTCGAAACAACTTCGCCGCCTTGACGTCGAGTTCTTTTCCAGGCACCCCGGTGAGGATAAGTTGACCAAGTGATTCGCTCTCCATAACTTGCGCAACTTAGATGTCGATGCCTCCGGTGCGAAATAAAAAACCGCTCGAATGAGAAAAATCGGCATCTACGGCGGGACGTTTGATCCGATTCATCACGGGCATCTAATCATCGCGCGCGAAGTTCTTGAGACGCTCGGCCTCGAGAAGGTGATCTTTGTTCCGGCTCAGGTATCGCCCTTCAAAAAGGCCACGCCTATTGCGAGCGGCGAAATACGATTGTCGATGATGCGAGCCGCTATTGAAAATGAAGCTGGGTTTGCCGTGAATGATTGCGAACTACATCGGCCGCCCCCTTCCTACACTATCGATACCGTTGAAGAAATTAGGCGACGCCAAAGTGATCCAGAGATTTACTGCTTGATCGGTGAAGATAATGTGGACGACCTTAGAAAATGGCATCGCTTCGCTGAGCTGGACAAGCTGGTTCGTTTTGTTGTTCTTGATCGTACTGGCCAGCAACGAAGCCACCCTTATCAGGTCATCCGCCGCAAGATCGACATTTCCGCTACGGAAATCAGAAAGAGAGTTGCTACTGGCCGGCCTATTCGCTATTTCGTTCCAAGAGCAGTCGAAGAAATCATTTACCGCGAAAAACTTTACCTGGAGCAGCCGAAATAACCCCGGAGAATTTAGCCAAAACTTGCGCCGAATTCGCCTCGAACAAGAAGGCGGAAGAAATCGTCGTTTTGGATTTGCGATCGATTTCGACGTTTACCGATTTTTTCGTGATTTGCTCGGCTACATCTCAGCCGCAGCTCAAAGCCATCGCCAATGAACTTGAAACCCGGCTGAGAGAGGAGTACGCGATTCGACCAGCGACGATCGACGGCTTTCCCGCCAGCCGATGGGTCGTGCTCGATTATTTGCAAGTCGTTGTCCACGTTTTTCATCGGGACAAACGCGCCTTTTACAGCCTCGAGGATCTCTGGGGCGACGCGCCGCGGATCGATTGGGAAGCCGCCGTGAGCATGCGCTGATTTTTATGTAGAGGCGCTTGTGCCAAGCGTCTCTCATCTAGTTCTGCGCTTGATACAAGCGCTGCAACGTTTACTTCGGCGACGCGGAAGGCGTGGGGCTTGCGGCACTCCCTGCGGGTTTGACGCCCATCAGCTCGACGTCGAAAATCAACGTCGAATTGGGAGAGATATCAGGACCCACAGCGCGTTCGCCATAAGCAAGATTTGGAGGAATGAATAACTGATATTTTGATCCAACTTTCATTAATTGCAGCGCTTCGGTCCATCCTTTGATCACGCCATTGACCGGAAAGGTTGCAGGCTCCCCGCGTTTATATGAGCTGTCGAATTCAGTTTTGCCGTCTATAAGCGTACCGCGATAGTTCACCGTTACTGTGTCATTTTCTTTTGGCTGGGCTCCGGTTCCTTCCTTGATCAGCTTATATTGCAGTCCACTGGCCGTCGTTTTCACGCCTTCCTTCTTTTTGTTTTCCTCGAGAAACTTCGCACCTTCTGAGGCGTTCTTCTGCGCCGCTGCCTGTTGTTTTTGTTCCATATCTTTTTCAAATGCGGTCATGATCTCCTTGACCTGATCGGATGTAAGCTGGGGTTTTCCCGCGATGGCGTCCTTTATGCCAGCGGCAAGCACGTCGGGATTGATCGGTATACTCTGTTTGGTGAGGTTCGATCCAATATTGAGGCCAATGCTATAGCTGACCTTGTCCTTCTGATCTTTAAGCTGCGGTGATTTCTCCTGGCCAAACAGAGGCAACACGGCTGAGCATGCGGCAACAATGAAAATAAAACGTTTCATAAGATGGGACTTTCCACGCGGGTTTGCTTTAAATTGAGCGCCGCAGGAAGTGGCACGCTAATGGATAAAATTCACTCGTCAAGAAAACAGAATCGATGGCAAAACGGCGGATCTCGCACGCTCCGCATCCTTGCTTTTCTTGCATGTATTGCCACTGAGGCGCAAATCCTTGCCGCGGTCGCCCTCTCGCACGACGATATACTCAGGATTGGAAAAAAGATCTGGCAAAATGAATGCAATGGAACTATCGCTGGTCTCACTTCCTGGAATGAAGGCGAAAACTTCGCTTCACTCGGCATTGGTCATTTCATCTGGTATCCGAAGAATCAGCGCGGCCCGTTTGAAGAAAGTTTTCCAAAGCTTGTAAGCTTTATCGCGAGTCGCGGCGCGAAATTGCCGGCCTTGCTTTTAAGAATCGAGGACACTCCTTGTCCGTGGAATTCTCGCGCCGAATTTCTGCATGCCCAGCACACGCCCGAGTTGAATCAATTACGCCAATTTCTTGCTAACACCGTCGATTTCCAGGCTGAATTCTTGATTTCGCGACTACAGAATGCGCTTCCGAAAATGCTTGCGGGAGCTACACCTTCCGATCGTACGAACGTGCAACAACAGTTCGAACGCGTGGCCAGCACGCCGCAGGGCTACTACGCCCTCGTCGATTATGTGAACTTTAAGGGAGAAGGAGTTTTGCCAACAGAGCGATACCAAGGTCAAGGATGGGGCTTGCTTCAAGTGCTCGAAAGTATGCGCGGTGCGGGTGACGACGCAGCGGCAGTCGCGGAATTCTCCCACTCCGCGAGAACGGTTTTAATCCGGCGCGTACACAATGCACCTGCGGATCGGCACGAATCACGGTGGTTATCAGGTTGGATTCAGCGCGTAAACAGCTACAGTCGCCGCTGATCTGGTCATGCTGGCGAATTTTCCGATATTACTCCGCGCCGTTCTGTTGGCTGGCCTTTTTTCCCTCGGCGGTCAACCACGCCCTACTCCGTTCGCACCAGAAGCTATGCGGAAAGCATCCGATCTCATTCGCAAGCAAGAACCAGTCAAAATCAATCAATCTTTACTCAAACAAATTACGCCTGATGCGGTGCACGTTGTCGTGTCTCTTCCCAAACAGCGGGCTTATTTGATGACCGGCGAGCAAATCGTGATCGATAGCCCGATCTCTTCCGGTAAGCGCGGACACAGTTCACCGACCGGGCATTTCTCCGTGCTCGAAAAAGATCCGAACCACCATTCGAGCCTTTACGGTGACTTCGTTGACGGATACGGTCGCATAGTCCGGGCTGGCGTCAGCGCCAAAATCGATGCTGCCCCAAGCGGGACGCATTTTGCAGGTGCGACAATGAAATGGTTCATGCGGCTAACGGACGAAGGCGTCGGAATGCACGTCGGGATTCTGCCGGGATATCCCGCATCGCACGGCTGCATTCGAATGCCGGTTGATGGAGCGAAATTGTTTTACGACCACGTTAAAGTCGGCACGCCTGTCGAAGTCGGCGATTACTGACCACCGATCGACAATTCTCGCTGTAGCAGCGGTTGTCTCAGTCGCAATTCTCTAAATCGCAGGCTACGCCCGGCCTCTACAGCTCTGTCAGCAATCTTCGTCGCAGAAGATCGAAACCGGCTTGCGCGGCGAGCTCTTTGAACGTTTTGCGATCGCTCGGGAAAAAAAACCTCTTCACCATTGTCTCGCCCGATGAAGCGAGCGCAATGTAAACAGTCCCAATTGGTTTTTCTGATGAACCGCCCGTCGGCCCCGCGATTCCGGTTGTGGCAAGAGCGTATGTCGATCTTGCGCGTATTCGCGCGCTTTCTGCCAACGCACGCGCGACTGATTCACTCACTGCGCCGTGTCGCTCGATTAGTTTTTGATCGACATCGAGCAGGTCAATCTTTGCCTGATTCGCATAAGGCACATAAGCGGCCAAAAGAACTGCGGAAGCGCCCGGAACATTCGTGATTCGATTCGCAAGCAGACCGCCGGTGCACGACTCCGCCAAGGCTACCGTTTCTTTTCTTTTCGTAAGAAGTTCCACAATTACCTCTTCCAAAGTCGCTTCGCTCGTTGAGTAAATCGCGCCTCCGAGCGTTGTTCTGATGATTTTATCCGCCTGCTCGATAACACCGGATTCGCCGATGATTCGAACATCAACGTCTCCGGGCCGTGAGCAGTAACCCAGTTCAATGTCGGGAATTGCCGAAATCCTTTCGCCAATTGCCGCTTCAACCAGCGATTCGCCGATTCCGATGATGCGGTAAATGCGACATTCAAGCGACTTCGAAGGCGGATGAACTGAACGCAAGATCGGCATCACCCATCGCCGAAACATCGGCTGAAGCTCACGCGGCGGCCCAGGGAGCAGGAAAAGGTCAGGGGAACGGATGCGTGGGTTAACATTGGCGCGCAGGTAAAGGCCGGGCGCCGTGCCGTTCTCATTAGGCAAGACTTCCGCTCCGGTCGGGACGAAAGCCTGACGCTCCACACGCGCAGTAAATTGAATGCCGCGTATCGCAAATCTTTCCAAGATCGCCGACATCACTTCGGGATCGCGGATCAATTTCAGTCCGAGCAATTCGGCCGCGGCTTCCCGTGTGACATCGTCGGTGGTGGGCCCGAGTCCACCGGTGACAAACAAAATTTTGGCGCGCGGAAATATCTCCACGAGAGCCTCTCGGATTCCGGAGCCATCGGACACAGTCCTTCCTTCCTCGATGCGCAATCCGAGCGGAAAAATCTGGCGCGCGATAAAAGCAAGATGGGCATCCTGGACATCGCCTAACAAAAGCTCTGTGCCGGTATTGAGGAGGACGACACGCATTAAGGACGTTAATCGTTAAAAGAGTTACAACGTCCCGATGCGGAACGCCAGCATCGACTCTGGCGATGCGACTCTACACTTTTTTTACCTTGTCACGCTCGGCCGAAAGCGACTACGCGGCGGTCTTGTCTTGTTTCTTACGAACGAGGGGGAGCTTTCTACCTTCGACGACAGCGCGATTGATCGTCACTTCAGCGATGTCTTCGCGGCTCGGGACGTCGTACATGATATCGAGCATGATCCGCTCGAGCATCGAGCGCAACGCGCGCGCGCCGGTTCCTTTTGTGACCGCTTGCGCGGCGAGAGCACGCAGCGCGTCCTTTGTTACGGTAAGCCGTACGCCTTCCATCGAGAAGAGCTTCGTGTACTGCTTGACCATCGCGTTTCTTGTTTCAGTCAAAATCGAGACCATCTCTTCCTCAGTTAGCGCGTCGAGACAGCTCACAACCGGCAACCGACCTATGAATTCCGGGATCATTCCAAAAGAGAGCAAATCTTCCGGCTCGACATGACGAATAGCTTCTTTTCGCAATGCTTCCTCGACTTCCAGGGTTGGGCTGCCAAAGCCCATCACTTTTTGGCCGATCCGTTTTTGAACAATTTTATCGAGCCCGATGAACGCGCCGCCGCAAATGAAGAGAATCTTCTCCGTGTTGACTTGAATGTATTCCTGATGCGGATGTTTACGTCCGCCTTGAGGTGGGACGTTGCAAGTGCTGCCTTCTAAAATCTTCAAAAGCGCTTGCTGAACGCCTTCACCAGAGACATCGCGCGTGATGCTCACGTTGTCAGTCTTGCGGCCGATCTTGTCGATTTCATCGATGTAAACGATGCCAATCTCCGCGCGCTTTACGTCGTAATCCGCATTCTGCAGCAAGCGCAGAATGATGTTTTCGACATCCTCACCGACGTAGCCCGCTTCCGTGAGCGTTGTCGCATCCGCAATGCAGAATGGAACATCAAGAATTTTCGCCAGCGTCTTGGCCAGCAAGGTTTTCCCGGAACCGGTTGGACCAATCAGCAAGATGTTACTCTTCTCAATTTCAACGTCGGCCAATGGATCAGGCTGAAATGCGGAGGACGAATCAGGCGGCGCAGGGGTCTGCAAAACGCGCTTAAAATGATTATGCACCGCCACTGAAAGCGTTTTCTTCGCGATCTCCTGCCCCACCACATACTGATCGAGCGAGCGCCGGATTTCGGCAGGCTTTGGTACGCGGATATTTGAAGACTGACGCTTTGCGTCCTCACTGAGCTCCTTGTCGAGGATGCTTTTGCAAACGTTAATGCAACTGTCGCATATATAAACGCCCGGCCCGGCGATCAACTTGCGCACCTCGGCGTGGCTCTTGCCACAAAACGAGCACATTGTCAGGTTGGAAGCGCGGGCCATGTTTGTTTCTAAAGGCGTGCTCTTATGTCGCGGCTTTGCGCGGTAATGCGGCCTCGGCAACAGCCACCGATCGGTCGCCAGGGGGCGGCGTCGCACCATCCAGCAGCTTCACTTCCTTGCGAGACTTAATCACTTCATCAACGAGGCCATACGCCTTGGCCTCAGTGGCCGACATATAATAGTCCCGGTCTGAATCCAACCGCACTTGTTCTTCGGATTTACCGGTATGTTGGGCAATGATGCTGATCAGGCGCTTCTTTAGCTTAAACATGTAATCCACCTGACGCTCAACATCGCTTGCCGCCCCTTGCGCGCCACCAGACACCTGATGAATCATGATATCGGAATTCGGGAGAGCGAACCGCTTCCCCTTCGTGCCGGCGCAAAGCAAGACCGCAGCCATGCTTGCAGCCATACCGAGGCAATACGTCGTCACGTCACATGTCAGAAACTGCATCGTGTCGTAAACAGCAAGCCCTGCCGTCACCGATCCGCCCGGCGAGTTAATGTAGATATTGATGTCCTTCTTCGAGTCCTCCATTTGGAGAAAGAGCAACTGTGCGATCACCAGGTTGGCAATGTGATCGTCCATCGGCGTCCCGATGAAAACAATGCGGTCTTTGAGCAATCGCGAGTAAATATCGTAGCTACGCTCGCCCCGGCCGGTCTGTTCCACCACCATCGGAATCAGCACCGATTGCGACAAATTTTTATTGGATACACTCATGATTTTTCTTCCCCAACAGCGCCTTCTTCCGTCTTCTCGACGGTAACATTCGCCTTCAGGAAATCAAGAGTCTTACCGAGCAGCAGCTGCTCTGCCAGACCATTGAGACCATCGTGCTCCTGCAATTCCTTGCGCATTTTGTCCAGGGAAATGTCGTAGCGCGCGGCCTCTTCGCGGATGCGCGCGTCAAGCTCTTCACGCGAGACCTCGATCTTTTCGCGTTCGGCGATGCGGCTCAGAATGAAATTCGTCTTCAACCGGTGCGCGGCGAGAGACCCAGCCCCTCCTACCAGTTCCTTTTCTTTGCCTTTGAGAATGTCATCTGGCACACCGCGCTCGCGATTACGATGCACTAGTTCGTTCAAAGCGCGTCGTGTTTCATCTTTTAGAAGCGGCGGTGGCAAATCAAAGGCTGTATGTTCGTGGAGAAATTTGACGATCTGCGCTTCTTTCGCCCGCTCTACCGCGTGTTCTTTTTCTTGCTCGAGATCGTGTTCGATCATGTGACGAAGATCGGCAACTGTTTTTCCGGGCACAAGCCTGGCGGCAAACGTGTCGTCGATTGGTGGAAGGATCTTCTGTTTAATTTCGTTTAACGTCACGGCGTAGTCCGCCTTCTTCCCGGCAAGCTCGACCACCGGAAACTCCGCTGGAAATTCAACTTGCACGCTGCGCGTTTCGCCTGGTTTCATTCCGACGATCTGATCGCAAAATCGCGGGAGGAAATTCTCCGGTGCAAGATGGAGCCAGAACTTTTTGCCCCCGTGGAGGTTTTTGCTTGCGTTCGGCGCAAGTTCGCTGATCGGTCTGCCTTCGATCGCTCCTTCGAAGTCGAGAACGGCAAAATCTTCCATTTGCAGTCCGCGCTCCGGAACATCGGCAAAATCGGCGGATTGCTCGCGCAACCGCTCCAGGCCCGCGTCAACTTCCGCATCGGAAACTTTCGTGTCCGGCAATTGCACCGGAATGTTCCTGTACTCCGGCAATTCAAACTCAGGCGCGGTCACGATCGTCGCCCGAAATCGCATCGATTTATTCTCCCCGAATTGAACGTCCTCCACATTCGTCAGTGAGACTACACGCAATTGTTTCTGCTCAATTGCGTCGTGATAACTTCTGGAGACGAGTTTTTTTGTCAGTTCGTCGTGAATTTCCTTCCGAAATCTTTTTTCGATCACCGAACGCGGCGCTTTGCCTGGCCGATAGCCGGGAATTTTGGCAAACCGCGCAAAACTATTCGCAATCGCGTCCCACTCCTTTGAAACCTCTTCTGGCCCCAACTCAATTTGCAGCGTGGAAACGGAGCCCGGCTGCGTTTCAACTTCGACCTTCATGACTCGTACTGTAGCGGCGCTGGATGAGCGCCGCTACAGTTCAGATTTATTTCTTAGAGAATCGAGTCAGCTGCGAAAATACGCACTGCCATCGTCCATCTCGCTTCACAAAAACATCCGTCGCTCGCTCCCGCGTGCTGAACTCTTGTCCTATGAATTTTCCTTTCGTCTCAGTCAGCCCGGTAACAAGAGCAGCCTCGCCGTAGATACGAACGTGAACCTCATCGGACTCCATCATCTGATGGCTCAAATCGCCCGACTTGATCACTCCAAGGAAGCGCGCCTTATCAACGATCCCTCCGTCAGCGTCGATGATAACCCAGTCGTCGGCAAGAAATCGCCCAATCGCTTCAGCATCGTTTTTGACAATTGCCTCCGTGAATTCCTTTTCGAGTTTCAAGAGTTCTTCTTCCACATTGCTCCTCTCCCCTTGAGCGAAGCTAAAGCACGACATTGCAATGGCGAACGCGATGAAAGCGAAGGTTTGTTTCATAGTCGCGCTCATTTTGTAGCGTCCACGAAAGCATTCGGTGTTACATTAATTTTCTTCCGCCCGCCAGGACATATCGGCCCCTCACGTAAACCGAATGCGTCTGAGAAAAGCCAAACCAATAGGCGAGCTCGCGATAGTCTTGGCAATCAAAGATCGAGAAGTTCGCCAGTTTACCCGCTTCGAGTGACCCGATCTTGTCACCGCGGCCTAACGAATACGCGGCATTGATTGTCGATGCAGTGATCGCTTCCGCTGGCGACATTTTCATTTGTGTGCAAGCGAGCGACAAAATCATCGGCATCGAAACCGTCGGCGATGAACCGGGATTAAAGTCTGTCGCGATAACCACCGCGAGTCCCGCCTCGATCATCCCTCGTGCGCGCGGATAACCGGTCGATCCAAGCGCGTAGACGGAGCCCGGCAGCAAAACCGGCTGGACCTTGGCAGCTCTAAGCGCGGCGATCCCCTGCTCGTCTGTTTTTTCTAAATGATCTGCCGTCGTTGTTTTCGCTTCCGAAGCCAATTTTGCAGCGCCGGAGTTCGTCAGTTGATCGGCATGGATGCGCAATTTGAGTCCAAGCTTTTTCGCCGCCGCCAAAATTTCCCTCGACTCCGCGATACCAAAGTAGCCGCGCTCACAAAACACATCACAAAATTCAGCCAGTTTTTCCGACGCCACGCGCGGCAACATTTCCTTGATCACAAGATCAACATATTCTGACTGCTGCCACTCGCGCGGAACCGCGTGAGCACCCAAAAATGTGGGCACAAACTCAATTGGCGTTTCCTTATTCAGCCGCCGAATCACACGCAAAATCTTCAACTCATCTTCAACCGTAAGCCCATAGCCCGATTTCGCTTCGACGGTTGTGGTTCCGCACTTCAAAAACCAATTCGCGTGTTTTTTGGATTGCTCGAGCAGGTTGGTCGGGTTTGCCGCGCGTGTCTTCTCGACAGTAGACCAAATCCCCCCGCCTGCTGCCGCGATTTGCTCGTAGGTTTCGCCTTTGGCGCGCCGTTCAAAATCATCCAGACGATTTCCCGCAAAGACCGGATGCGCGTGCGCATCGACAAAGCCAGGCAGCACAACTCGCCTATTTACATCGACAAACTCCGCGCCGCCGGCATTTCTTTCGATCTCATCGCTTGAGCCGACGATGCCGATCTTACCGTCCCGAATAAGCAGCCCGCCGTCGGGAATAATCGCGAGATCGGACATCTCGGCACCCACACGCGGTCTTTTCGGACCCGTCAGCGTGACAAGCTGCGATGCGTGAAGAACAGCGACAGACTTCAAGATTGACCGAGCTTGCTTTCAACGACCTGAATAATTCTTTTGAACTCGGATTCCGATTGCGCGCAAATCTGTTCAACTTTTTTCAGGAGAGCTGATTTCGATTTTTCATCTTTCAGGCCGAGCAGATTAATTCTCACGTTCATCTCTGCTCCTTCGACGCAAGCGCGCACCGCGAGAAGGCCAACGCCAACATCCGAGATAGAAGCCGGATTTCCCTTTTCGGCCATTTCGGAAAGCAGTTGGTAAGACTCGGATGCGCTTCCCATGACCTTTAACGGAATCTGTGCCGCGCCTTTGGTCGCAAGCTGTATTGCCGCTAAGCGCGCTGCTTTCTCTTCTGCAGAGTCCTTGGGCAGCGCGAATGCGTCCATCAGCTTATTAAAGGCAGCCGTGTCTTCATCGACCAGGACCAGCAGTTCATCTTTCAGTTGCTGCGCTTTGACAGCCCAATCACTGAAATAGTCGAGTTTATCGTCCCATCCACGTTTCCCGGCCGAAAGGTTAGCTACCATTCCGCCGAGTGAAACGCCCAGCGCACCCATTAGCGCGGCGACGGAACCGCCACCCGGCGCAGGAGAATCGCTCAGCGTCTCATTGCAGAACTGGCGCAAGTTCAAGTTCAGAAGTGATTTTTTTGATGGGGCAGAGTCCATCTTGAATTCGATTATCTTTTCTTTCGGGTTGAACGGTTTCAACTCATTCAGTCCCATGGAACGGATTGCGATGTCAATGAGCTCCTCTTCCGAAGCGCCCTCCGACCACTGTTGTTTACGGAGAAAATATTTTCCGGCGTCAACCAAACATTTCTTCGGAAGCATGCCCACGATCTCCGAGCCGGTTACCCGCAAGCCTCGTTTGCTCGCCGATTCGTTACAGGCGTCAAACGCAGCGTGTAACGGCGTTTCCTCAATGTTCGTCAGATTCATGGAAACCTGAGCGATGCCATATTCCTCGACATACCATCCGATGGCTTTCACATGCTTTAACATGCCGGGAACCCGGAGAGGTTCGCCGTCTTGATCAAGAACCGGTTTTCCGGACGGCATGCCGTCTTCCGTTTTGATCCTGCCGTTTTCTCTCACATCGAAAGCCACTGACATTGCCCGTCGCACGGCCTTCGTGTTTAGATTCACATTATAAGCGATCAAGAACGCACGAGCTCCGATTGCAGTTGCGCCCGATCTCTCATTGAAAACGGAAGGGCCGAAATCCGGCTTCCATGACGGATCTTTTATCTTCTCGACAAACGCCTCATATTCGCCCGCACGAATAACCGCGAGATTCGAGCGCGACTTATTCTTTGCAGCTTTTTCGTAGAGATAGACTGGGATATTCAACTCATCTCCCACGCGTTTTCCCAGCTTGTTTGCGCAGGCGATTGCTTCTTCCCAACTGACATTATTGATTGGAACGAATGGACAAACGTCAGTTGCGCCCATCCGCGGATGTGCGCCTTTATGTTTCCGCATGTCGATGAGCTCGGCGGCTTTTTGAATGCCGCGAAAGGCTGCTTCCACCGCAGCTTCGGGACTACCGACAAAGGTCACTACCGTCCGGTTCGTGCTCGCACCCGGATCGACATCGAGCAAGGAAACGCCATCTGCCGATTCAATTGCAGCCGTAATTTGTCGAATGATATCCAGATCGCGACCCTCAGAAAAATTAGGCACGCATTCGATGAGCTTCTTCATCGGCGTCTGCCCCCAAGAGAAGGATGCCTGCCGTGATGACGCACCACGAGGATCCGAATGGCATCGCCCACAATGCGAAAAAGGAAATGATAAGGGAAGCGTTCAAGGTTCACTCGCCGAATATCACGCTCTCGAATCGAAAAAGATTCGGGTCGTGCCGCAGCCTTTGTCATCAGATGCCGCAATTCGGCATAGAATTCACTCGCGAGCTCCGGAGTCGCCACCTCTTCATAATAGTCCATTATCATTTCAATATCCGAGTGAACCTTCGGATGAAGGACAAGCCGCATCAGCTTCGGCGGCGACGTTCGACCTGCTGGTCGAGCTGCACCAGCGAGATACCCGATGACGGATTTGCATTAAGCTCCGCGTCCCGCCGCAGAGCCTCTGCGATACCCTCATCTTTGTCGTGAAGAACCGACGGAAGCGATCCAAGCAGATGAGCCGCAAGGACGGCTCTCTGGCTCTCGGGCAAATCTAGCGCGAGTTTCTCGACTTCAGTAATTGTGGCCACGAACGCCACTGTAAGAGGTTGCGCTTTGATGAGCAAGCGCTCGATACCTTCGCTG
>DASXNN010000016.1:0-18986 GCA_036495045.1 Candidatus Udaeobacter sp. | reverse complement strand
TCGGCACGCGCGAATGGGATGTGCCCTCACGAAATCATTTCGCGGCGCTATTGGTCGCGCGCCACCTTTGTGAAGCGACAGGTGAGCCAGTCACAGTCGTCAATCTGGACGGATACAAAGCGCGGCGATTGCTTTTGAAGTTAAAATTTTCAGAAGGAAAATTGCGCGTAATTGAGAAAGAAAAAGAGTATCCGGATTACCTGCGAGAAGTCGCCCGGCATAAGATTGTTTTGCAACTGGATCGGAGTTGCGTACCCGGCCAGGTCGCGGGGGACGCGCTTCTTTGCCGGACCATTTGTGTAGGCGGAGATGGCGCGATTGAAAGAATCGTTTTCCCAAAAACTTGTGGCGAAGGGCGCATGATCGATGAAATAACTTCCATCGGGTTCGACATGTTGAAGAATCCCGATTCGCGCGCCGCGATTATCACCGAATCCGAAGAGCGCGCCCTCGAACAGCTTTCCTTTCAAGCGGTGCGTTCGCAACTGGCGACATTTCTCGCGCGGATTCCCCTAGGCGATTGAGGTCAATCGCCTTCTCTTCCCATCGCGTCCAAATAAATATCTTCCAGCTTTCGAACCTGCGCTCGCAGGTCGAACTTTTCTCTAACTACATCGGCACCACTGCGCGCGATCCGCGAAAGAAAACCGGGATCATACGGTGCCTCGATCAAGGCGCGGGCAAGCGCTTCATGATCGCGCTCCGGCACCAGCACGCCACTCACGCCGTTTTCGATTGCTTCGGGAATGCCGCCATGCTGGGTCGCAAAAACCGGGAGCCCGCTCGCCATCGCTTCCAGCATTGAATTTGGAATTCCTTCCTGATTTCCGTCGGGACCCGTTTCGCTCGGATGGAGGAAAATGTGCGATGCATACAAAATGTCGCGCAGTTCCGTCTGTGAAATAAAACCGGTAAACGAAACCCGATTGTCGATCTTTAATTCGCGCGCAACGTCTTGAAGTTGACCGAGCAAGGGTCCTTCACCAGCGATCGTTAACGTCGCATTCGGATATTGGCTCAGAAAACTCGCGAAAGCGCGGAGCGTGACCAGCAGCCCTTTCTTCTCGATCAAGCGGCCAGCTTGCACCAATCGCCATTCGCCCCCGCCACTGCGGGGTGGGAAATTCCGCTCGCGAAATGGAAATTCGTCGAGCGGAATACCCGTTCGCTGAATTTCTATCTTCTTTTCGTCGCAACCAAGCCGAATAACTGCTCGCCGCAACGATTCCGACCGAACGAGGACGAGTTTTACCGCGTCGAGCATTTGCCGTGTGGCACTTCGATACGCCGGTTTGTTCATATCCACCAGTACATCGGCGCCATGAAAGGAAACGATCGATGATTTGTTCCATGCCCGAATCAGCGGCAGGAGGTGCACGGCGATGTGGCCGAAATAAATGTGCAAGAGACGCGCATCGATTTCTTTTAAGGCGTCCAGCAGCGCGCGAGCCTCGACGCCGGAAATTTGCCATGGCTTGTCGCGCAGTTGCCTAAACCAGAAGCGGCGCAGAAAATGCGTAGGCGGCTTGGCGACAATATAGATACCTTCAAATGGATAGCGGTCGGCTTGCTCGCGCTTTTGCGTGATGACGATCGACCGGCATCGCTTCAGGGAAGTGATCTGCCGGTAGATGTGCAACATCTCCGGTTTAAGAAACGTCGCGCAATAACAAGCGACAACCGGGATATCTAATTTCGAATTTCGAATTTCGAATTTCGAATTTATCAAAAGACAAGTTCGAAGAACTTAATGCCCTTCCATTTTCCCGGGATGTTCGGGTCGAACGACGTGCTTTCCACCCATGTGCCATATCGGGCGGGTGCCCATGGATTCAGCATCTGTAGTGGGTTGCGGGTATTTCCAAATCCGCGGGGAACCACTCCCTGCACTTCGGGACGTTGTAAGAGCGGTGGCGGGGTGGGCATTGCTCGGACAGGTTGTTGTGGCCCGATCGGCGCCCGGAAACTTTGTGCAAAAGCGCTCGTCACTAGCGCGGCCAGCATCGAGATGATTAATGTTTTCATAATTTTTTCCTTTCCAGCGAGACGCGCAAGTTCTTGCCCGTAACAACGCCTGCTCACATTATATAGTTCGATGGACTACCTTGAAAAGGCCGGACGTGTCCTTGATATAGAAATTTTTGAGCTCCAACGGCTCCGCGATCGATTGTGCGAAAATTTCTCCCGTGCCGTCGAGCTGATCAGGGAGACGGTCGATGCTCGAGGGAAAGTTGTTGTTCTCGGTGTCGGCAAATCGGGACACATCGGCGCAAAAATCGCTGCCACTCTCACCAGCACGGGGTCGCCAGCCGTCGTGCTCGATTCCTCAAACGCTTTGCACGGCGATCTGGGCATGGTTGCCGATGGCGACGTCGTGCTCGCTTTAAGCGCGAGCGGCGAGACGGAGGAATTGCTCCGAATTCTGCCCGCGATCGCGCGGTTTCAAGTACGAATCATTGCCTTCTGCGGCGATCCGAAATCAACCCTGGCCCAAAACGCGCATGTGTTTCTCGATGTCAACATCGAGCAGGAAGCATGTCCGCTTAACCTCGCGCCCACTTCGAGCACCACTGTGATGCTGGCACTGGGGGACGCGCTTGCAATGGTCCTGCTCGAGGCGCGCGGATTTAACAAGGAAGATTTCGCCAAGTTTCATCCTGCCGGGCTGATCGGGCGCAGCCTCCTCATGCGTGTGCATCAAATCATGCGCCCGCGCGAAGCCATGGCCATCGTTTCGACCAATACGCCGATACGCGACGTGCTCAAAGCGATGACGAACGTCCGTGCCGGCGCAGCAGTCGTCGCGGGTGAAGACCGACAATTGCTCGGAATTTTCACGCATGGAGATTTCGTGCGGCAATTTCAATCCGACTCCAAGGTTGGTGAACGGCTGGTCGCGGACCTGATGACGTTGAATCCGGTCACGGTGCACAAAGACAAACTCGCGGTCGAAGTGCTGAACCTACTGGAGCGCCATCGCATCGACGATCTTGTCGTTATCGATGACGACAGCGTCCCGGTGGGCATCGTCGATTCGCAGGACCTCACACGCTTGAAGTTGCTCTGAGCGCGTGTAACGTCCGCGCTCCGTTTTTAACGATTCAACGCTTCTCCCATGGCCGCGGCAAACGATCTTCGCAAAGGAATGGCAATTAAATACAACGGCAACCCTGCCATTGTCCTCGAAGTCCATCACCGGACGCCCGGAAATTTGCGCGCATTCGTCCAGGCGATCATCCGCTACATCAACACCGGCAAGAGCGCCGACGTCCGCTTCGGCTCGACTGACAAGGTGGAATTGGTTGAGATCGAGCGAAAGAATCTCGAGTTCAGCTACACGGATCGCAACGGGTATCATTTCATGGATCCGGAGACCTACGATACGGTCACGCTGCAAGAGAATCTGATTGGCGATGCTAAAGATTATCTCGTGGAAAATCTTTCGGTGCAGGTTCTCTATGCCGAAGGTAAACCAGTGCAGGTTGAATTGCCCGCCTCCGTCAGTCTTAAGGTCGTGGAATCACCTGAAGGCCTGCGGGGCGACACTGCAAGCAATGTAACTAAACCGGCAGTGCTCGAGACCGGGAAGACAATCAACGTTCCGCTCTTTATCAAAGAGGGCGAAGCCATCAAGATCGACACTCGCACCGGCGCCTACATGGGCCGCGCATAGACGACCGGCGTGGGAAATACCCAACGCCCAGCATCCAACATCAAACGTCCAACTCGGATTCTAAATTCGGCGTTGGGATTCGACTTTCGCTCACCACGGCATCTGCGTAATCTGCGGACAACCTTGGCTGCAAAAAAGCGAAGATCGACGACCAATCGAGCAAAGCATAAGCCCGACCGCGGCCGGAAGATTGTCCGCAATGTCGCGCGTGCGACACGATTCGTTTCCGCTTCCGATCCACTCGTGGTGCCTACCCGCTGGGTGAAGTTTGTTTTCGCGATTTTTTTGCTGCCGGCCTGTACAATTCTCAGTCAGACGTTTTTCACCGTCTTTGCGCGCGCGACCGTGACGCAACGGCTCTGGGCAGGTGAAGAATTTTGGTTCTTTTCACTGGGCGCGGTCCTCTGGCTAATTGCGTTTGTCGGTTTGCCCCGCCCGATTGTCATCTACGTCTTCGGACACGAACTGACCCACGCGCTGTGGGTTTTGCTGATGGGCGGTCGCGTCACCCGGTTTCGGGTCGGACGCGACGGCGGACATGTCGTGACAGACCGAAATAACTTCTGGATTGCGCTCGCGCCTTATTTTTTCCCGCTCTACAGCATTCTTGCGATCGCCACTTATGGCCTGTTGAGCCTGTTTCTAGACATGCAACCCTATGGACGCCTGCTCTACGCCGTGATCGGCGCGACCTGGGCGTTCCATTTCACGTTTACTTGTTGGATGATCCCCAAAAATCAGACCGATCTGAGCGATCAAGGAACTTTTTTCTCGCTCGTCGTGATCTATCTGATGAATTTAATGCTGCTTAGCGTAATGCTGATTCTCGCATCACCGCAAATTACCTTTGCGGCGTTCGTCGCCGATCTGTTGACGAATATTGGTAACTTCTCACATTGGGTGGTCGATCTTGCCGATCGTTTCAAGCAACACGGGCAACTGTAGCTACCGCATGTGGGCGGTCCTTTCCTGCAATATCGATGACGGCGCACAGCGCCGTGGCTACAGGTTCGTAATCACAGCAAAGGGCAAAATCGTGATCGCGTCAGCTATCGAGATTTGCCGGCGTTTGTGATGAAGATCGCGACAAGTAAAAAGGTTGTGCGCATTCTCGATCGAAAGCGTTTCTGGCAATTCGAGTGCGGTATCTTTCCACCGCTCGCCAACTGGCGGAAAACCGAGGCGCGAAGAGAGCCGCGGCGCGATTACAACGATCCATTGATTGCCAAGCCGTCTCGCAAAACTGACACAGCACTCCGCAAATGTTCCGCTCGCAGCGAGCACCAAATATTCTCCACGCTGGAAAAGATCGACATGTTCGCGTCGAAGTTGCAGCACTCGTTGCGTCAAAAACATTTTGATCCGGCCATCCGGCCAATTTTGTACTAGCTCGTCAGGAGTCGATGCAGACAACGATTCGAGCATTTCGCGACGCTGCTGGTAATCGACCGGACGGCGGTTGTCAGGATCGACCAGACTGAAATCCCAAGTCTCATTGCCTTGATAAATGTCGGGCACTCCCGGTGAGGTCAGCTTGAGCAGCGTCTGGGTGAGCGAATTAATTGCTCCGAGCCGCGCGATCTCCTGAACGACAGAAAGAAAATTGGGAAGGAACTTATTCCGCGGTGAGGAATCCAAAATTCTCCGAACGAAATCGTGTATGGCTGCGTCCCATTCGTCGTTCGGTTGGATCCAACTCGTGTTGAGCTTTGCTTCGTGGAGAGCCTTGCCCATGTAGGCCTGAATGCGTCCAATGTATTCGGCCGTTGCCGCTTCTTCCGGGACGCCGGAAAGTTGAACTGGCCAGGTCCCGAGCAATGTCTGGTAAAGCAAATATTCCTCGTTTCCGTCGGGCGCTTCGCGGTCGTTGATCGTGCGTTTCCAACGGCGATTAGCGATACGCCAGCGCTGCAACGCTCGCCGCCAAAGCTCTGGCATTTCGGAAATCGCAACCATCCGGGCGCGCACATCTTCACTGCGTTTTGTGTCGTGCGTCGAGGTCGCGAGCAATGTGTCCGGCCAATTGCGTTGTCGATTAAGATTGCGCTCGTGAAATGCCTCGACGCTTAGCCCAAACTGTTGCGGCTCACCGCCGACTTCATTTAAAGCCGCCAACCTGTTGTAAATATAAAACACGGTGTCCTCCAGTCCCTTGGCCATGATTGGTCCCGTGCTTTGCTGAAACTTGAGTACGAAATGTGTGTGTGCGGCACGTGCTTCGGCATCGAGGTTTTCCGGAAACCGGAAGACCAAAACGTCACGCAGAAAATTGAAGATGGATTCTTCAATCGCAGGGTTCCGGCGTTTGGCTGCGGTCACGGCGCGTTCGATCACTTGCCGATCTTCTTCGCTCACCGGCCGGCCCGGCGCGAGATAGGTTCGATAAACCGGAAAACAGGCGATCGTTTCCCGCACGGCGCGGGCCAGAGCTTCGAGGGTGAAATCGCGATACCAGCGGTTTTGCTCGGACAACCGATCGACCATGTTGCCGAGAACATCGACATCGTTCGCCAGCGCCAATTTCATCACTTGCAGCTTCTTCGCGTAGACGAGATGACCGAAATGCAGAGAGTGACCAATGAAACGATGGAATGTTTTTGTGATCGCCGTCTCAGCTGAGGAATCGACCAGCAATTGCCCGACTTGATTTGCAAAATCATAGCCGGTCGTACCGTGCAGCAGCCAATCCTTCCGCAGTGTCTCGGCGCCAGTGAGGATTTTTTCCGCCACCATGTAAATAGTGCGCCCGTCCTGTGGCAAGGCGATCGCCAGCGCCTTCGCGCAACGCTGCTGAATTTTTTCAAAATACTCGCGTGGCAAGTAGAGCCCATCCGGATGATCGATACGGAGACCAGTCACCGCGCCGGCATTTACCAACTCCAGTAGCAGGCGGTGAACAGCGTCGAAGACCCTGGGCAGCTCAACCCGAATCGCCGCCAGATCATTAACATCAAAGAAGCGGCGATAATTAATTTCCTCCGCGGCGACCCGCCAAAATGCCAGCCGGTACGACTGTGCGTTGAGCAGCTCATCGAGCGCGTCGAAGCTCCGCGGGTCGCCCGGTTCGCCGTTGATTCGCGCCAATGCTTTTTCGATCGCCTGTAGCACTTGCGGCGCTTCCGCGCATCGGCGCTCCAAACGTCGCTTGATGATTTCCTTTTCACGGATGCGCTCCGCGATTCGCTTGGGATCGGTCTCAGTGCGCTTCGGCAAATATTCAAGCGCGGTCAGAATGCTTTGCAGTTCGGCGTAAAAATCTTCGTCCTTGTGTTCGGCAAGATTTTGTAAGGCGATATCAAGGATGTAGCGATACGTGCCTGGCGCGATCGGCAGTCTGCGGTCGCCATAGCGAAGATAAAACGTGCCATCCTCGAAGTGGGCTTGCAGTTCGCCCCGCTCCAGGACCCGCCCGTATTGATCGCTCAAGATCGGCAGCAGAACCTTGTCGCGCAGGTCCGATTTCAGGGGATGCCAATCGATGTCGAAATAAGGTGCGAATCGCGAGCTGGGCCCGTTTTCGAGCACATCCATCCACCACTGATTGAGAGGCTCGGCGATCCCGACGTGATTCGGCACGAAATCGAGCACCTGGCCCATCGAGTGCGCGCGCAATTCCGCAATCCACGAGTCGTACTCTTCGCGGGAACCGACCGCCGCGTTGAGCTTGTTATGATCCGTGATGTCGTAACCGTGGAGACTCTCGGCGCCCGCTTGAAAATAAGGCGATGCGTAAGCATCACTCACACCGAGCGCGTGCAGATACGGAACAATCTCGCGCGCCTGCGCAAAAGTAAACCAGCGGTTGAATTGCAACCGGTAGGTGCAAGTCGGAATGCGTGGATGGTTCTTCTTTGTCATTTCGTTGTCATTCCGAGCCGAGTCGAGGAATGTCTTATTGTCTTCATCGCGTAAACCAGAAAACGATGAGAGATGTCTCGACCCCACTCGACATGACAGGAGCTTACATCTTCTCTGGCACCTTGATGCCAAGCAAATCGAGACCGTCCTGCAAAACGCGCCCGCTAAGATCACACAGTGCGAGACGCGAACTACGAAACGGTTCTTCCGACTTCAGCACGGGACAGGCTTCATAGAACGTGTGAAAGCTGTTCGCTAACTCGAACAGATAATTTGCCAGAATATTCGGGCGAAAATCGTTCAACACCTGCGGGACGATTTCCGCGAACTGGCAGAGACGTTTTGCGAGATTGATTTCGCTGCGATCGACGAGAGTCAGCTTGTCGATCTTTGGCCCGGGCTCGCCGGCTTTCCGAAAAATCGAGCGAATTCGCACATACGCGTTCTGCAAATACGGCGCGGTGTTTCCCTGAAGTGAAAGCATCCGGTCCCAGGAAAAAACGTAATCGGTCATCCGATATTGCGAGAGGTCGGCGTATTTGACCGCACCGATGCCGATCCTTTGCGCGATATCGATCTTCTCTCCCTCGCTTAAATCGGGATTCTTCTCCTCAACAATTTTGCGGGCGCGCTTGCAAGCCTCTTCCAGAAGCTCGCGCAAGGGGACATTTTCGCCTGAGCGAGTTTTCATGAGCTTGCGATCTTCTCCGAGAATGCTGCCAAAGGGGATGTGACGAAAATCCGCGGTGTAACCTTCGCGCCGAGCGATCTCAAAGATTTGTTTGAAATGCAAAACTTGTGGTGCACCGACCACATACCAAACGGCGTTGGCTTTTAAATCGTTGATCCGATAATCAACTGTGGCGAGATCCGTCGTGGCATAATTAAATCCACCGTCGCGCTTGCGAATGATGCACGGCTTGTCGGTCAGCTCGGGAATATCGCGAAAGAAAACGCAGACTGCGCCTTCACTGATTTCTGCGATGCCGGATTTGAGCAGGCGATCAACGGTTGCTGATAAGCGGTCGTTATAGAAACTCTCGCCGCACTGGATGTCGTAATGGATGCCGAGCAATTTGTAAACGTGCTCGAAATCCTGCATCGAGAATGCGACACACTCATTCCAGATGTCGAGGTTCTCTCGGTCGCCGGCTTGCAGTTTGACCAGTTCCTGGCGGCACGCTTCCCGGACCTGAGCATCGGCTGTCGCTCGTTGGTTCGTCTCCTTGTAAATGCGGACGATCTCGGTCAACGGATCGCGTGCGAGTAATTGTCGATCCAACAGATTTTTCCATCCCCATATCACCATCCCGAACTGCGTCCCCCAGTCGCCGATGTGATTGTCCCGGATAACTACATGACCGAGAAAGCTCGCGATCCGCGCTAATGCGTCGCCGAGCACAGTGCTGCGGATATGACCGACGTGCATCGGCTTGGCCACGTTGGGTGACCCAAAATCGATCACGATCCGCTTTTTTGATTCCGCTGTTGCAACGCCAAGTCGTTTATCTAGCAGAAGCTCGCCCGCTTTTTTTTCCACTGCGTCGGCCCGTAACGTGAAATTGATGAAGCCGATCCCGGCGACCGTGGGTGACTCGCAAAGTTCGCCAACATCGAGACGGGCGAGAATTTTCTCGGCGAGAGTGTTCGGATTTTCACCCCGCTGTTTTCCCAGCACGAGAGCGGCGTTCGTCTGATAATCACCAAAACGCGGATCCGTAGCAGGTGTCAGCTCTCCCGCCTTGGGCAATCCGACCTTTGCCAGAGCATCGGAAAGTTTGTTTGCGAGAAGTGCTTGGAACGTCTCCATGAGTCTTTAAGCCACAGACTGTAGCCGCTTCGCTGTGCGAAGCGAGATCGCCCCGAACGCTTTCGGGACTACACTTTTTGCGAACGATCGCGAAAGATCGACAAAATTTCGTCCGCAGATTTTGCTTCGGCCAGACGCTCACGGGTGGCACGATCGTTTAAAAATTTCGCGATTGAAGCGAGCGTGCGCAGATGCGTCTGGAATTGATTTTTTGGCACAATAAACAGGACAACGAATTTCACCGGCGCATTATCCAGGGCATCAAACTCGATTCCGCTGGTCGATCTTCCAAACGCAGCGACGACTTCCTCAAGCCGATCGGACGAGCAATGTGGAATGGCGATACCGAAGCCGATCCCGGTGCTCATCGTTTCCTCGCGCTGTTTGAGGGACGCCAGAATGCTGTCCCGATCGGCGGTTTTGATTTTCTTTAGCCCAACGAGCAGATCAATCAGTTCGACGATTGCCGGCCAACGCTCTGTTGCCTTCATCTCCGGGATGATTTGCTCGGCGGATAATAAATTGTCCAAGGACATGCAGAATTTCCCGTCGGGAGCGCAAGCTTAACGGGAGCGGCTAGGTTGACAAGCGGGATTTGACCAAGGAGACAGATCGAAGGCGAGACATTTAATCCAGAAAATAATCCACTGTTGTGACAATGCGTTTCTGATTTCGTTCTGCGAGTCAATCGCGGCGTATTTTGTAGTTAAACCTCCGTGAGAGCAGCCAGCGCACGCCGAACATATCGATAGTGGCGCGAAAAGCGCGATTTCCGAGGCCATATTTGCTCTGGCCGAAACGGCGCGGCCGATGGTTTACCGGAATTTCCACTAGCCTGTATCCTGCTCCTCTAATGAGGGCCGGGAGGAAACGGTGCATGCCTTTGAATGGAACCAGCGCGGTCACACATTCGCGCCGCATTGCCTTGAGCGTACAACCGGTGTCGCGCACGTAGTCACTCGTAAAACGGCTGCGAACAAAATTCGCGATCCGGCTGGTCAGACGTTTAACCAGTGTGTCCTTCCGTTGCGCACGATAACCACAAACCAGATCGGCGCCGCGATCAATTTCAGCGAGGAGTCGGGGAATATCGGCGGGATCATTTTGTAAATCGCCGTCGATGAGAACTGCCGTCGCGCCGCGAGCCGCCTGAAGACCGGCGTAAATGGCAGCGCTTTGTCCCGTATTCTTTTGAAAGCGAATCGCTCGAATATTCGGCGCAGCTACGATTCGCTCGACCGTGCGATCGATCGATCCGTCGTCGACAAAAATGATTTCATGATCGATTCCACCGAGTGCCAACTTTAACTCCGATTGCAAGATCGACATGTTCTCTTCCTCATTGAAAAGCGGCACAATGACAGAAACTGCCGGCGAGTTTGTCGTCTCCATCATAGCGGAAGGGTGCGATAATTCCGGCAAAGAAAAACCTGCCAGATGCGGAGCAGCTTGCCATAACGGCGAACTTCAATCGTGCCAACCCATTCCGTCGATTGAAACGCAGCCCGGATATTGTGCGGCACGCCCTCTTTCTCGCCCTCTCGAATGAAAAGCGCGTTGCGTCCAGCGAATGGATTAATCCCGTTCTCCTCGGTGTAAACTTCGCCTTCCGGACGAGGAGTGCCTGGTTTTATTTCGACGAATTCGTCGTACCGCGGCCAGAACGAAAATTGATTTACCATGTCCTGCGACTCTGTGATGTAAACTGGTGGATGGCCCGGGCCCTCTGGCCGTTTATCGCGGAGATAAAAAGAGATTTCCGAGGCGCGATCGCGAGCATCCGCGATGAGGAACAATTTATCCTTTAATTGCGCCTCGAGATCAGCGCGCATTTTTTCGACCGCTCCTGTAGCGCTTTTCCAGCCGCGCATCCGGTCGCTCGGGTCAGGTCGCTGCAAGTCAAAACCTGCGGTACGGAGCAAGTCTGTATCCAGCGCGATTAGGCTCATGGTTAGCCCGACCAGCAACGCAAAGCCGGCGCACAGTCGCAAGATCAAGCTCCTTTCGAGACGTTCCCACCAGAAATAAATTGCGAGCAAACCGAAACCGAGGAAAGCGAGCGCGTCCCAATTCGGCGCGGCGCTTTTGTTGATCGATAAGAGAAAATAAAAGACGAATACCGGCAATCCAAACCACATTAGAAACAACACCTTGAATTGCTGATTCACGCGCCGCCAACTCGCGATCACAGCCAAGGCCAATGCCAGAAACAGGAAGGGCGAATAGGCCAAAAAATGCTCCCCGAGAAATGAAAGTACCTCGAGGGGATGGATGCCGAAGCCCTGCTCAACGCCGCCGCGCGAGCGCAGATGCGTCAGCGTAATCCAAGCGTGCTGCGCATTCCAGACAATCGGCGGGATTGTGCAAAGAGCGAAGACGCCAAAGAGCAAATACAAACCGGGCCGCGCAAACTCTTGTCTGAGCCGGGGAGCCAGTGAGATCACGAGCAGAACCGAAACCAGCTCAAGCGCGTTCGTGTATTTGGAGAGAAACCCAAGGCCAATTAGCAATCCAGTGAGCGGCCAATGCCATGAGAAACGCGGGCTTCGTTCCAAGGCGAGCCAGAATGTGAACATCGCCGCCAACCAGAAAAAGACCGATAGCGAATCAATCGTCATGAGAAAGGCGCCGATGTTGAAAATCGGTGTAACGTTCAAGCCGATCACTGCCCATAATCCGGCGGCCGGACCGAACAATCGCCGCGCGAAATAAAACAAGAGCAGGCTCGTGCCCGCCGCCAGCACCGGACTAAAAAAGCGCACACCGAACTCGTTCGCGCCGAAAATCGCCGTGCTCGCGCGCATGGCGAAGGCAATGCCTGGCCCTTTGCTAAAGTAAGCCGGCGCCAGCCGCTCCGACCACATCCAGTAATGCGCCTCATCAAATTCGAGGTCGGTCGTCGCCAACAGCGACATTCGAATCACCGTCAGCGCAATGACAAAAAACCAGACTGCGCGCGTTGTGCTCATCGGAAGTGGCGCGAGTTTCCGGTTTGCGATCTTAAATTTCCAATCAGACTGGGATGGCGGGCGTAAATGTTCGGTGCCCATCTTCGCGCGGCTGTTCTCCAGATCAGTTCAAATAATCCGAGCAGGAGCAACGCTTCGCCAGTGGCCAGAAACAGCGTCGCCATCACGTCGCTTGGCCAATGCGCGCCGAGATAAATTCGCGAATAACCGACAGCTACCACGATGATCCAATAAAGCCAACCCCGACGCCGATAAAACAACGTCAAGTACACTGCAGCAATCGCGTTGTTCGTCACATGCCCCGATGGAAATGATGGCCCAGAGCGATTTCGATCGGATTGATCGGAAAGCCGGATGGTTGGCTTTTTGAACAACGTCATAAATTTCGGGCGGGCCGTTTGCAATTCGACCATGCGCACGCTTTGGACTTGCTTGGGGCGATGACGATCAATGGCCGACTTCAAAATGCTCGTGATCCCCTCCGAGATCAGCAAAGAAAAGACCAAACACACAACGAACGCCCGCGCGTTGAATCCGCCAAAAAAAAGCGCGCCAAGCGCGATTGCGATGAAAAACGGCTTCCAGATCTCGCTACTGCTCAGCGCCGCCATGAACAAGTCGAGCGCCGGACTCGTCCAGTGTTGGTTAATGAGATAAAAAAGCGTCTGATCCATGCTCGGTCGGGCTCACCATAAGAAGCAGCGCCAAATGGAGCAACGTTGAAACAGTGTCGTCAAAGCGTTAGAGCGTTAAACGATGAAGCGATTATTCCCCTGCACGGTTGGGTTATCGGTCGGTCCAGCGCTCCAACTCTTTATTGCTTCAACGATCCTCCCCACGTTAGCCCACGGCGAACCTCCACCTTCTGCACAGCAAATTCTGGCTTCGGTTCGAATGGTTGAGGCACGACAGCAGATCGATCTTCAAGGCCAGCTTCGCGAAAACGAGATCGTTATCCCGTTTCATCTCACGCAAAACGGGCCGCTGATTCGCTATTCGTTTACTAATCCTGACGAGGTTTTGCAGTTGCGTCTCGGCCAAAGCAGCTCCCGCCTCGACTTCGTCACCGATGCCGGAACGGAAAAATTTGCGGCGGGAAAGCTCAGTCAAAAAATCCGCGGCACCAGCCTTACCTACGAAGATCTCGCATTTAAATTCCTCTACTGGCAGACCGCGCGTGTCTTGGGCGAGGAAAATGTCCGCACTCGCAATTGCTGGAAGTTGCAATTACGCGCGTCCTCGCGCGAGTCGCAGTATTCCAATGTGCTCTTGTGGGTTGACAAGGCGAGCGGCGCGCTCATGCGGATGGAGGGCTACGACTGGAACGCCCAGCTCGCGAAACGTTTTGAAGTCGTCTCAGCTCAAAAGATCGACAATCGCTGGTTCCTCAAACAAATGCGCGTCGAAGAATTGCAGCCCGGCACGAACCACGTGCAATCGCGCACTTATTTGGAAATTAAGAAGTAATTGATAAGGCCAGCTGGCTGGCGTCGCGGCTTACCTATTGCTCGTCGCGGGCCGCGTTTACAATTTGGGCGAAGCTGCGCGGATCGAGGCTCGCGCCACCAACGAGCGCGCCGTCAATGTCGGGCTGACTCATCAATTCGCGCGCATTCTCTGGATTGACGCTGCCACCGTACTGAATGCGAACGCGTTCAGCGGTTGTATCGTCGGCCATCGCCCGCAAGGTGTGCCGGATAAAGACGTGCGCTTCCTGCGCTTGCTCAGCCGTGGCATTACGGCCCGTACCGATTGCCCAAACCGGCTCATACGCGATGACCGTTTCTTGTAATTCCTTCGGATCCAGACCGGCGAGACTGCCACGCAGTTGGATCGACAGGATTTTATCGACATTGCCGCGGTCGCGTTGCTTGAGCGTTTCGCCCACACACACGATAGGACGCAAGCTCGCTTCATGCGCGGCGCGCACTTTACGGTTCACGATTTCATCAGTCTCACCAAATAGCCTGCGGCGTTCGCTGTGCCCGAGCACCACGTAATGCACAAATAAATCGCGTAGCAGCGCCGCGCTGATCTCGCCGGTGAAGGCGCCGCTCCGTTCCCAATGCATGTTTTGCGCGCCGACCTTGATGTTTTGAGCACTGCCAAGTGCCTCCATCACTCTCGCAATCGCCGTGAACGGCGGCACAATGACAACTTCGACATCGGACATGTCGCCAATCTCAAGCAGCAGCGATTCGACAAAGCGCGCCGATTCCGCCTGCATCATGTTCATCTTCCAATTGGCGGCGACGATTTTCTTGCGCATTATTTTTTGTCCGTTAACGCAGCCAGGCCGGGCAATTCTTTCCCTTCGAGTAGTTCCAGGGAAGCGCCACCACCCGTGGAGATGAATGTCATTTTATCGGCGAGACCGGCCTGTTTTACCGCAGTAACGGAATCGCCGCCGCCGATGATGGTCGTCGCACCCGACTGGGCAAGCGCTTCCGCGATCGCGACGGTTCCTTCTGCAAAATCGGGAATTTCAAAAATGCCGACGGGCCCATTCCATAGGATCGTTTCCCCTTTCGCGAGTTCCTCCTGGTAAAGCGCAACCGTCGCGGCACCGATATCAACCGCTTGCCATCCATCGCTGATCCCATGTTGCGGCGAGAGCCGGCTCGTATTTCGGATCGGCGCGCCGGCGCGAATCTCCTCGGCTTCTACGGCATCAATCGGAAGCAAAAATTTTACTCCGCGCTGCTTCGCGAGATCGAGAACTTCGCGCGCCAGATCGATCTTGTCCGATTCAACGCGGCTCGCCCCGACCGGGATCCCTTCTGCCTTAAGAAATGTGTTGGCCATCGCACCGCCGATCAAAATGGTGTCAGCCTTCTCTATCAACGCTTTCAAAACCCCGATCTTGTCGGAAACTTTCGCCCCGCCCAAAATCACGACGAACGGTTTGGCTGGTTTTTCGAGCCCCTCGCGCAAGTGCTTCAGCTCCTTCTCCATCAGGAGACCTATTGCCGATTTCTCCACAAATTTTGTGATGCCCGTCGTTGAGGCATGCGCGCGATGCGCCGCGCCAAAAGCGTCGTTCACATAGAGATCGCCAAGTTTCGCGAGCGTCTCCGCGAATTTTGAGTCGTTTGTTTCTTCTTCCGGCTGGAAGCGGACGTTTTCGAGCAAAGCGACATCGCCATTCTCCATATGACTGATAATTTTTTCCGGCACCTCGCCAACCGTCTCGTGGCTAAAAATGACTGGCTGATGGATGAGCGAGTGCAAATGATCGCCGATTGGGCGAAGCGAATATTTTTCGACGCGCTTTCCTTTCGGCCGGCCAAAGTGCGCCATCAAAATCGTCTTCGCACCGTGTTTGCGCAGGTAATTGATCGTTGGCAGGCTCTCGCGTATGCGCGTGTCATCAGTGATGTGAATCTTGCCGCCGCGCGTCTCGACGGGCACATTAAAATCGACCCGCACCAGGACACGCTTTCCGCGCACATCGAGGTCGCGCAGCGTGAGTTTCGGCATGATCACTTATGCTCCTGCTCGCGTCTATTTCGAAATCAGTTCCAGCATTTCCACACAACGGTTGCTGTAGCCCCACTCGTTATCGTACCAGCCTACGATTTTCACGAATCGATTGCCGAGCATCAGCGTGAGTTTGCTGTCAAAAATGCACGAGTGCGGATTACCGACGATGTCTTGCGAAACGAGCGGCTCCTCGCTGTATTCGACTACGCCCTTGTAGCTTTTATCGGAAGCAGCTTTTTGGAATGCAGCATTGACTGTATCGACGGTCGCATCTTTTTCGAGAACCGCGGTGAAATCGGTCACTGAACCGTCCGGCGTGGGGACGCGGTAGGCACCGCCATTCAATTTTCCTTTCAAGTCTGGGATAACTTCGCCGATCGCCTTGGCCGCGCCGGTCGTCGATGGAATGATGTTCATCGCGGCTGCGCGCGCCCGCCGGAGATCGCCGTGTGGAAAATCGAGGATGCGCTGATCGTTCGTGTAGCTGTGAATCGTGCTCATGAATCCGTGTGCGATTCCAAAGTTGTCGTTCAACACCTTCGCCATCGGTGCGAGACAATTCGTTGTGCAGCTCGCATTTGAAATGATCACGTGTTTCTCCGGATCAAAGAGATCGTCGTTTACGCCGATGCAAATCGTTACGTCCGGTCCTTTCGCGGGCGCGCTGATCAGCACTCGTTTCGCACCCGCTTTGCTCAAGTGCAGCTCGGCTTTTTCGCGGCTGGTGAAGAATCCGGTCGATTCGAGCACAACATCGACGCCGAGTTTTTTCCACGGCAAATTTGCCGGGTCGCGCTCCTTCAAAATCTTAATTTTGTGGCCGCGCACGATAATGTTTTCGTCGTCATAATCGATTTCGCCGTCGAACTTGCCGTGGACCGAATCCCATTTGAGCAAATGGGCGAGTGTTTTTGTGTCAGTCAGATCGTTGATCGCGCGAACTCGATCGACTTGTTTTTGCGTCATGGCGCGCAGCACGTTGCGCCCGATACGACCGAATCCGTTGATAGCGTAATTTGCCATAGAAGGAAGAGTAGAAGAGTTGAATCGTTAAACTGTTAAACATCGAACAGCAAACAGCAAAGATCGAATGTCGAAAGTGTTCCTCGCTCACCTTATTGGCGGATTGTCGATCTTGTGCGCGCAAGCCGCCTTGAGCGCCGCGCCCACCTCTTCAGGAATGAAAACGATCCTCGTCCTGGGCGACAGTTTATCGGACGGATTTCAACTCCAACGCAGCGAAGCTTACCCTGCGCTGATCGCAAACAAACTGCGCGCCGCCGGCCTGAATCTTCAAGTGACCAATGCCAGCGCAACTGGCGGTACGACCGAGGGCGGCCTGGAACGCCTTCCGCCCCATTTGAAACGCAAGATCGACATCTTCATCCTAGAGCTTGGAATTAACGATGCTTTTCGCGGGGTCCCAGTGGAGCAAATTCAAAACAATCTTCAGCAGATCATCGATAGAGTGAAGGCGCGAAATCCCGCTGTCCGCCTGGTGATCGCGGGAATGCAGCTGCCAAATTACGGGGCCGACGATTATGTGTCCGCTTTTGGCAAAATGTTTGGCGAGCTCGCGACAAAAAATGGCGCCGCACTCGTGCCGTATCTCCTCGAGGGCGTGGCAGGCGATCCTTCGCTGAATCTGTCGGATGGCATTCATCCCAACGCCGCCGGTCAGAAGATTTTGGCAGAAAATGTCTGGCGTGTACTCGAATCAATTGCGCGCGAGACAGCCGCAGAGCCATCGTCGCGCGTTAGATAAAGAAACGATGGACCCTGCCCGACCCAACGATCCCGACCCGAGCGATCCGTTTAATCCCGAACGAGCCGATCACGCGATCCTGGAAACAATCGAGATCGCAACGGAGGGCGAAGATTGCGACGAATGCGTGCGAAAGTTGCGCGGGCCGCTCCGGAAACTCAAAGGCGTAAAGAGTGTGAAAGTTGATCTCGGTCATGAGCGGGTCATCGTCACATTTGACGCGCGCAAGACGCACCCGCCCGATCTCCACGACGCGATTCTGCAAAGCGGTTATAAGCCTGGGGCCAAGGCGGACTAAAAGCAGAACGCCCAACACATGTCATTCCGAGCGAAGTAAGGGACCGCGGGATCGACACCTTTAGCCGCTGGCCGGATGAAGCTCAGCGTGTCTTTGTGAGGTCCTTCTCTTCGTTCAGGATGACAGCGCGATTAAACGGCAGGCTGCTGCTGAGTGAGGCAGTGGAATGTGCCCAGCCCCCAGATCAATTCGCGACAATCGATTCCGATGACGCGGCGGTCCGCAAAAAGGCTTTGCAAGATCGACGATGCAATTTCATCGTTTGGATCGGCGAATGTGGGCAGGAGCACGCATGAATTCGCGATGTAAAAATTGGCGTAGCTCGCGGGCAGGCGCTGACCTTCGCGCACAATCTTTTTCGGCATCGGCAAGGTGATAATGTCGATCTTTCGGTTGCCGATCCTCATTTCACGAAGGCGCGCCAGATTTTCCTGTAACGGTTCGTAATTTTTATCTTCGAGACTTTTCTCCACGACCGTGACGACGGTATTTTCCGAAACAAAACGTGCGAGATCGTCGATATGACCATCGGTATCGTCGCCTTCAATGCCTTCGCCGAGCCAGAGAATTTCCTGAACGCCAAGATAATCGCGGAGGCGTCGCTCGATTTCGACGCGGCCCAAATTGGGATTGCGATTTTGATTCAGCAAACATGATTCGGTGGTCAGCAGGGAACCCGCGCCATTCACTTCGATCGAGCCGCCTTCCAAAATCATGCGCGGATAGAAAACCGGTCGATCGAGTATCTGTGCGATACGGGTTGGCACGACTTCATCGAGATTGCACGGCGGATACTTCCCGCCCCAGGCATTGTAGTCCCAGTCGACGATCCCGAGTTTTGGCTCCGCATTCCGGGTCAGAAAAATCGGCCCGTGATCGCGGCACCACGGCTCGTTTGTTGGAACCCGATAAAACGTGACGCGTTCCATCGACAACCCACGCAGGACTGCGCGCGCCTCTGCTTCATGCGCGTCGTTGCAAACATTGATGTAAACTTGCTCCGATTCGATGAGCGCCTCCACCATCGTGCGCAAAGCCGGCAGAACGCGATCGAATGAATCGGGGAAACTGATCCCTTCTCGGCCCGGCCACGAGAGCCAGGTCGCTGCGTGCGGTTCCCATTCCGCGGG
>DASXNN010000015.1:0-19128 GCA_036495045.1 Candidatus Udaeobacter sp. | reverse complement strand
CGCTGGAAGTGCGCGAAACGCAAATGCAAGACATTCCAGTTATCGCGCCGCCGCGTCATTGAACAACTGCACTAAACAACGAACAACTTTCCATCGTCGCGGTCGCTGATCTTGTGTCTCGTTAGACCTCATGAAAAAAGTTAACCTCGCTCATGTTCCCGCAGAGCAACGTCAATCTCCCGGTGGGAAGTATGGCAAAACCATCAAGGAAATCTCCATTGCCCTCGGCCGCGAGCCCAATTCCCTCGATTTGGCCAAACGCCATCCGTTTGACCTCACCCTCGTCCGCATCCCGCCTGGCAAATCGTATTGCCCCTATCATTCCCATGGGGCCGAATCCGAGCTTTATCTAGTTATTTCGGGGCGGGGACGTGTGCGCGACAAGGATGGCACATCGGAAGTCACTGCCGGAGACGCCTTCTTCTTTGGGCCGGGGGAGGCCCACGAACTCTCAAACAATGGGACCGAAGATTTCGCCTACTACGTGATCGCCGATAACCCGCGCCACGACTCATGTTATTACCCCGATAGCGGCAAGTGGGCGGTCAGCAAAGAAGGGCCTGATTACATCATCGTGCAAGGCACTGAGACCGACTACTACAAGGGCGAGGAATAATCCCGCTGATCGGTATTCGCCCGATTATTTCCTTGTACGAGTCGTTCACGGGCAAGGCCTGTGGTCCGGCGAGCCAGATGCTGTCAGCAACGCAATCGACTATGCCAAGTTCTACAGCCGCTCACATGATGCCGTGATCCGCGTTTACGATGAGGCCGGCAACATTATCGAGACGCACGAGCACGCTGGCGATTTGGAGGAGTGATAAAGTTTTTCATCGCACCGGGCGTCTGTTCCTTGGTAACTTTCGTCGCGGGTCCAAGAGAACGAAGAAAGCCGATGACATCTCGCGCCGCGCAATGAAATGGTATGGAAACCATTCGAGATAACGGCCACAGCGACGTAGTAATTAAAAAATGCCAGCGCATTGTGGGACTGAAAGCCCTGCTCAAAGAATGGGAGCTATCCGATAAACTTGATCTTGATTGTGTTCGAGGACTGAAGGCGCGACTGCTATCTGTCAAAAATCAACTGAAGAACATGTGCGGCCATGACGGATCAGAGGGAATGGACGATTGGTAGTTAGTGAGCCAAACGCGCGATTTGGCGCTCACCTCAGCGAAACTCACGGTTCGCGCTCATGGAAAGGATCGCCGTTTGTCCACTCGCGTTTCATGCTATGGTTGGTTCTAAGACGCAAAGGACTAAAACAAATGCTGGAATTCATTATTGGGCTCGTGATTGGTGCCGGGGCGATGTACGCGGCATTCAAGTTCGGCTACCTAAAACTGTAATTGCCTATAAGGAAATCTCTCACGGTCCGCCTCACCAAGGATGAGATCACTTAGGCTTGTATGGAGGCCTTAACGCTCCTTCGACTTGCTGCCCCGTTCGGTCGCCTGTGGTAATGCCGAGACAAACGCAATCAGCAATCCAGTCGACTACGCCAAGTTTTACAGTCGTTCACATGATGCCGTGATTCGCGTTCACGATGATAGCAATCCAGAGAGAGGAAAGTGACAGCTGTCACAAACATACAACCTTGTAGACAGCACCAGTCACGCACACCGTGGTTTACGCGCCGTGAAGTATATCTAGCCTTGAGGCTAAAACACGTGGAGCACTTTGAGCACGATGACGATAACGACAATTACTCCGATTATGTAGAAGATGTTTCTGTTCATGGTGGGGACTGATTATCAGAGTGGGTGTGCGATAGCCAGCATTTATCCAAACTGAGCCGCCCGTGAAAAAAAGCACGCGTTTTTGCATTGCTCCCGCTGCGAACCACTCCCGGAGAGAGATTCTCGAAGATGTTTAGTTGCATCTACTAGTTCAAGAATCGCTTTCGATGACGCGGACGCCTCGGCGCGATGCAGTCCGGCTACGCAAAGTTTTTCAGCCGCTCACATGATGCTGTGATTCGCGTTTACGATGAAGCGATGCGCCGCACAGTGCGAGTACCTCTGCCGCCGAGTGGCAAAAACGGACCGCGCCATTAGCGGGCAGGTGGCGCGTTTGAAGGTTGCCATCCTATAACTGCCGTAACTTACGGCAATAAAAACGGCTTGCTTAGCGGCAGATTTAACCGTAATTACGATGCCCATGAGGAAGGCGAGTGCTGCCGGATTCCGAGCCGTAAGAAAGGCGACGGGTCTTTCTCAGGTAAAATTTGCGGCGGCGATTGGTGTCAGCAAGGCGACTGTCGAGAATATCGAACTTGGTCGAGCGCCGATCAGCGATGATTTAGCCGAAACAATCGGAGCGTTCACCGGTGCGGCCCCTTGGACGATTTCATCCAACGAGGGACCGCGAGATTATAATGGCGGACGATATTCCACACAATCATGGAAACACTGGCAGGACTATCAATACAATGACGAGCAAATTACTGAACTAACAGAGGCGGCGCGAGACGCCTTACGCGTTTTGCTTGAGGCGGCTGCAAGAAATAGCGCGGGACAACACAGTTCCCACATTTTTCGAACCGTGTTATTGGAATTCAACAAATTCATCTTCGCGCAGAGAGATAAGCACCGACTGGAGTCGCGTATTAACACCTTGATGCAAGATGACCTTACAGTCGAAGAAGGTGAAACGACGGTCGGAGAAATCCGTCCAGAACTGCGGAGCTCGCCGCAATGGCAGGCAAATGAGAACCCTAAATGGAAAGCTGCTACGAAGGTTCGTTACAAAAAACAATGCATCCCAGAATTCGTTCCATTTCTTGGATTCGGCATATTGGAAAACCGCATCCCTTTTTTCGTGAACCAACGGCGTCCGATGCGATGCATTTATACGTTTTACATTAACGGCCACGAGTTTCGCGTAGTGCACCACGAGGGAGAGGTGCACATTATGGTCCCTTGGGACGCCACGCTTCATGAAAAGCTACAACTTTCCGACCGGCGGAAGCGGAAGGTTTGATTTGCCAATAGCGTGCCGCGTCTTTCGGCTTCACGAGCTCGCGGTAGTGCCTAAAAATTACATCGGGAGTATTCCCCATTTGTAGCGCCAGTGCGGGCGCATCCTTAAAATGGGCAAGGTGAAAGGAACCGAATGAATGCCGCAAGGCATTAGGTGGCCAATTCTCGCGCAAGCCTGCGCGGTCGCGGTCTGCCTCGATGCGAACCCGCAGATTCTCGGGACAAACGTTTCCACGATTCGCACGGTAGGGCGCGAGCCAGGCACGCAAATTCGGCTGCATCACGATCAGGCGCCGCGTGGCTGTTTTGCTGTGTCGCGCCTTCACTTCGATTAACCCCGATTCGAAATCGACCTGTGCCCAATCAAGCCGCTCGATTTCTGAGCGCCGCAGGCCGGCAAACGCGCCGATTGCCCAAAACGGCAAGGTCTCTGCAGCTGCGGATTCGAGCAGTCGCGCTGTTTCCGCCACACTCAAAATTTCAATATCGCCGTCGGTCTCCTTTGCCTTCGTAGTTTGAAGAACCGGATTTTCCGCGCAGTATCGGCGAGTCATTCCGAAAGAAAACAACGTGCGGAGATCCCGCCTGAATGTGTTGCGGGTTACGGGCGCGAGTTGAAGACTGGCGAGCCAGGTGTCCACGTCGCCGGTCGAGATTTCGGATAGTCTCCGCTCGGGAAAGTCACTGCAAAACCGACTAATGCGCAACCTAAGATCATTGCAGTAACGCACGCTGGCACCGCTCGCTTTTCGGTTCTCGATCAATTCATTCATCGCCACGATGAGCGGAACAGAACGCGTTGTCGCCTCCAGGTGCTTGACGTAAAAATCGACGGCGTCCGAAATTTTCCTTCCGTAAGGTCGCAAGCGATCGTCCGCTTCCTGCGCCATCACGCGCAGCGAAGATGGAAACGTCGCGCCTTCTTTCCCCTGGTTGAGGAGCTCAATCTCCTTCAGCCGAATGTATGTCTGGGCCTCGGCCTTGGTCTCGAAGAATTTTCTTTTCCATTTCCCGGTAATTTTGGATCGGACGACAAATTTTAACCGTGGGTGCTTGTACGGTTTGATGCGAAACGGTGCTTTAGCCATTCCGCGAGAATAGCAACTATTGCTATTTCTACAAGCAAAATCGCGTTATCGTGCGTTTGGACGCGTCATCATATGATTTGAGTAAAAGGCCATTTTCACCTACGAAAAACGCGTTTTTAGAGTGATGGGTCGGCCGGGACTCGAACCCGGAACCAACGCCTTAAAAGGGCGCTGCTCTACCGATTGAGCTACCGACCCGGCTGCAAGAAACGTTTTCTAATCCAGAACGCGCGCCGTCGCAAGGTTTGTAACCGCGTCTATGTGAGACGCGGACGTCCGCGACTTGCAGCCCCGCGGCTACAGCTCCAAATCGATTCGGGTTCATTCGTCCCCATTCGCGGTCAAAATCGTTAACAAATCGGACAGCGAATTCTTTGGTCGATCCAAACGAAAGATCGCCAACCCGGCCGCGCTGGCCGCTTTCCAATCGCGGTCGGGATCGTCTCCAACGTGGAGGACCTGATTTGATTTCGAATCGATAACCTTGAGCGCACGCCGGAAAATTTCCGGGTCGGGTTTGTCGGCGCCGATCTCGCTCGAAATAAAAATGTGCTCGAAAAACTTGGAGATGCCTAGATGTTCGAGAATAAATCGCAAGCGTCCGTCAAAATTTGAAATCACCGCGAGCTGAAAGCGCAGCCGTAATTTTCGCAGAACGTCTATGACCTCCGAATACAACTCCCAGACACCGGCTTCGGCGAAATGTTCGTAGGCGACCTCGAAGAAATTGTCACGATCAAGTTCCCTCAACGAAGGTACTACCTGATCGAGCACAAGATCGACAACTTCGCGCCACCAACCTTTGTCGTCATCTTCGCGGGGCCCATCAATGGCGGCGCGGGCAGGCATTTGTTTCCAGGCCGTGAAAAACGCGCGATCGAGCTGCTGCGCATCGAGAGTCAAGCCGACCTCACGTCCGACCAGCGCATAATGATCGCCGACTGTCTTGGTGAGATAAAAGAGCGTGCCAACCGCGTCGAAAAAGATCGCCTCGGTCATGTCGATGAAACGTCGAATGCCCAACGCTCAACGTCCAACACCGAATGATCGCAAAAGTGAAACTCGAAACGTTGACCTAAGCAAAATCGAACGGAAACCGGCAACTTCCACAGAAATGCGTTTTCCTTGCCAATTGGCGCCGAGGTTTTTCATAATACGGCATCATGAACATGAGCCGTGATTTGCGCGTTTTAGCGAAACGGACGCAATCCGCCGGCGAAGAACTGGCAAATAGCATTAGCCATGGAATCGGATTGTGCGCCGCATTAATCGGCGCACCGATTCTGCTCTTGGAAGCCCGTCGCAGCAGTCCCAGCTTCTTTTTCGGCACGGTGATTTTTGCCATCACGATGTCGATCTTATATCTCGGATCGACGCTCTACCATGCATGGCCGGAAACGCGCGGGAAAACTATTTTGCGAACGCTGGATCATTCAGCGATTTTCTTGTTGATTGCCGGAACATATACACCGCTTACGCTAGGCCCGCTTCGCGGATTGTGGGGTTCCACCATCCTCACCTTTGTCTGGGGGCTGGCCATTTTCGGCGTGATCTTAAAAACGACGCGCGGGCCGTCGCGTCATCCGAAACTCGGGATGACTCTTTATCTTGGCACCGGCTGGTTGGCGTTAATCGCGATTCGGCCAATCACGCTGGCGATTCCGTTTCCCGCAGTCTTCTGGCTGGTAGCTGGCGGCGTCGCCTATACCACTGGCGTAATCTTTTTCGTGAACGAACGCCTGCGCTACAGCCACTTCATTTGGCATTTGTTCGTGCTTCTCGGTTCCAGCTGTCATTTTCTCGCGATTCTCTCCTGCTGCACGACTTAAGAGCGGAGTGGCAAGCTGATTCAATCGATCAGGTTCCTCGCGCGGCGCAGCCGCTATTGGACAAGCGGAAGCGACGGGCGGATTAATGCCCATGCTGCCGGTGGAGCACGACGATCCCAGCAACGCAAAGGTTCTCGCGATTTCGGAGGACAAGATAGAGGGTTTCGTGCGCGAACCATTCGAGGAAATCGCCGAGCGCTCAGGCGTAGATGCCGATCTTGTGATGGCGCGCATCGCGGCCATGCTACGCGCGGGAACAATTCGCCGCGTCCGGCAAACCCTGCTCGCAACCAATCTTGCCGATGGCGCACTCGTTGCGTGGAAAGTCCCAGAGGAAAAAATCGACAAGGCTTTCGACTGGATGTTTCAACGTGACCCTTTTTCGGGTCACGTGGTTCTTCGCTCGACCGATAGCGTCACTGCCGGATCGGATTATAAATTGTGGACGACGGTAAAAGTGCCGCATGGGTTTTCGCTGCAGCAACATTGTGAATTGCTCTCGAAAAAGGTCGGCGCGGAGCGTTTTCGACTGATGCCGGCGAAAGGGATCTTCACTCTTGGCGTCGGACACGTGCGCCGGAAAACAATCGAGCCCGGAAGCAAGGCTGACCAACCGGCGACGATGATTCCAGTGCAGGTTGTCGATCTTAGCGAGGACGAGTGGAAAGTTTTGCTCACGCTCAAACGCGAATTCACTCCCGAAGAAATTCAATCAACTCCGTGGACGGGGCGCGCGAAAGAAGCGGGTGTCTCGCTGGATGAATTTTATCGGGTCGCCGAGCAGTTGAACGCGCGAAAAATCATCGGGCGTTTTTCCACGTTTCTGGAGCACGTCAAGCCATCGGTCGGCGGCGTTCGTGTCACGCGATTCAACGCACTTTTTCATTGGGCCGTGCCGCCGGGTCGCGAAATTGAAGCCGGAGGCGAAGTCGGCCGGCATCATATTCTTACTCACTGTTACTGGCGCGAGGCTGGCCCCGAATTCAAGAACGTCAACATCATGGCCGTTGCGCACGGCACCGACAAACAACTGCTCCTCGAACACAAAGCGGCGATAGATCGACATCTTTATTCGGCCGGTATCCCGGTTGCTTACACAAACGTTTTCTGGGGCGGGCGCAGCGAGATCAAGCCCTCGGAGATTTCACCACAGCTCTATCGGGACTGGTGGGCAGAGCGGATGAAAAGTTAAAAACGTTACATCGCTACAAGAGCTACATCGGTCTCGCCTGAGTTGGTCTTTTTGTAACGCAGAAACTTTTTGTAACCCTTTTTAACGATTGACCTGCATCAGCCAAAGCGCTCTCTGTAGCTGCGATCCAGATCACGCAGAAGGACGGTGGCGAACTTCTGACGATCAACTTGATGGCCCAAAGCCACGGCCAGCGAAATTGCCCGGTCTCGCAGTTTCTCTGGAAAATCCTGCTGCGACTGATTCACGTTGATTCCAATACCGGCGATTGCTAAATGCGGCCTTTTTTCCTGGGCGCGCATCTCGACGAGCACCCCGGCAACTTTTCTTCCGTTAATCTGGATATCGTTGGGCAATTTGATGGACGTCTCCAGCAAAAATTCCTTCTGAATGGAATCGAACACAGCTTCCGCCGCCCAGGCGGTAAGCTGGGCGGATTGGTTTATATCGATCTTCGGCCGCAACAAGATTGAAAACCAAAGACCTTTTCGGGCAGGCGATTCCCAACGATTACCGCGCTGGCCGCGCCCGGCGGTTTGTTGTTCGGCAAATAGAACGAGACCCTCGTTCGAATCTCGCGCCATTTCCAAAACCGCATCGTTGGTCGAGCCGGTCTGTTCGAGCACGATAATTTCGCGGCCGATGATGCTTCGGCCCAGTTTTGCTTGCAGCTCATCCGCAACCAGGCAGTCCGAAGTTTCAACCAGGGACATGCGTCATTTCCAAGTCGAGGTCGATTGCACGCGCGGTATGCGTCAGACTGCCAACCGAGATGCAATCCACGCCAGTGGCCGCGATGCGGTTCACGTTTTTCAAAGTGATTCCGCCGCTCGCTTCGAATTTGATGTTGCCGGTTCTAAGCGCGACAGCCTCTCGGATTTGGGCCGTTGTCATATTGTCGAGCAGGATGACATCGATACCCTCAATTTCGACAAAGGCGCGGACCTTTTCCAGATCATCTGCCTCCACTTCGATACAGACGTTTGGCCGCTCCTGACGAACCTGGCGAACTCGATCGGCGAGGCTGGAAAGTCCCTCGAAAGTTGCCAGATGGTTATCTTTCACCAGCACCATGTCGTACAAACCGAACCGATGGTTCTCTCCTCCGCCGGCAACTACGGCGGCTTTTTCCAATGCTCGCAAGCCGGGGGTAGTTTTTCTGGTATCCAGAATTTTGACTGAGTGATTTCCGACAGCGTCAACGAATTGGCGCGTCAGGGTTGCGATGCCGCAGAGACGCTGCAAAAAATTCAACGCCACACGTTCTGCTTTTAGAATGGAACGTGCTAATCCGCGGACTTCGATGATCACGTCCCCCGCGGCAACTTCGATTCCGTCCCCCCGAACAATTTGAACGTCGATTGACGGGTCCAACTTGCGGAAGACTTCTGCCGCCGCTCCGGAACCAGCGACAATCGCCTTTTCCCGTGCGACGATGCGCCCGCTGGCGTGCAAACTGTCCGGGACAAAGAATTCGGTCGTAATATCTCCCGCGCCGATGTCTTCCTTGAGCGCGGCAGTAATTGGGTCATAGCGATCAGGCTTCATGGGCTTGAGCTGGTTCTCTCAAATTCATAAATGCATCGTCCACGCGCGCAGGTTTTCAAATTGGCATGGAAACCGCCACGATAAACGCAAAAGGCGACCGCGTCTTCAGCCAACAGGTGGTCGACGACTCTCGATCTTTGCGCTAGTAACCTGGCAACCTCGAAGTTGGGTCACTGGATCAGGCAAAAAAATGATTCGGGCAGCGCACGCTAAGGAGAAACAACGAATATAAGAACACGTGCAACCACCCGAATCGCCTTAACCTGTTCAATTGGACAGCGGGAATTGGCTCGCGTTCGAATTATTTACGAAAAAAGTGGGTGAAAATTGGACGGAGGGGGCGCTCGCCGTGGCGAGCGTGGAGCCAGCGAGTTACGGCTGAGGAGCCGCTCCTACACCTGAAGGCCGAATTCGGACTGCTGGGATGCCGCCATTTGTGCCGCCTCGTCGCGAATCTCCTGGAGCAGGGATTTGAATTCACACTTCTCCAGCGCGGCGAGGAGCGCGGGGTAATCGGGTCTGATTCTGAGCTCCTCGATTTCCACCGGCAGCTTCATGTCGCAGTCGAGTTCGACCATGCTCCGGTTCTGCAAAATCTGCTCGCGCGCATTGGCCAGCTTTTCGCGTGTGCGCTGATTTTTTACCTTGTCGATGTTCGCCAGTAAGCCGTCCAATCCATCGTGTTCGCGAATCAGCGACGCTGCGGTTTTGCGGCCGACGCCGATCCCTGGAATATTATCCACAGAATCGCCGGTCAAAGCCAGGACATCGCCGATCAGCTTCGGGGAAATGTCCCATTTCGCGGTCACTTCCGGCTCGCCGAGAAGCGCAAATTGATCTTTCGGTGACGCGAGATCGGCTTTGGCCGTCGTGTAAACCTTCACGCCGGGCCCGACCAGTTGAAATAAATCCTTGTCGTTCGTGGCGAGCACCACTTCCACGCGCTGTTTGCGGGCAGCGAGTGCATAGCAACCCATCAGATCGTCAGCCTCCGTGTTCGGCAGCGAAATGTTTTTGAAGCCGAGCAGTGGCGTCAATTTTTGGACAAAATCGAGTTGTGGAATCATCGGAGTCGGCATTTCCTTGCGCGTCTCTTTGTAGGCTGGCTGCAATTCCACTCGCTTTTGCGGCAAACCTTCGTCCCAAACCACCGCGCCCAGTTCCGGCTTCAGATCCTTTAGCATCCGGCGAACAGTTTTTGTAAAACCGAAGATCGCGTTTGTCGGTTCGCCCCGGGAATTAGACAAGTTCTGGATCGCGAAAAACGAGCGATAGACGTAGTAATGACCGTCGATGAGGAGCAACTTCACGCGTTCACAGTATCCAAAGCGCGCAATGTAGCGCAACCGTCGGGGTTGCGTTTGGAACGGGTGCGAGCGGGACGATTACGTTACTTTCGCTTGCCGCAATTCGCGGTTAAGTCACTGCATGGCCGAAGAATGGATCATTCGCGTGCAGGGTAAGGAGTACGGTCCCGTGGATATTGAGATTCTCCTCGAATGGAAAACAGAGGGCCGGCTGCTTCCAAAAAATGAAGCGCGCCGGGCCAATTCCGATGTCGATCTTTGGGAAACTGCGGCAGACATTCCCGGTCTCTTCGAATCTGATGACATAGCGGCTGCGCTTGCCGCTGGGCGCTCGCCGTGGCGAGCGTCCCTGCAAACACGTCGCAGTTTCGCACAGGTCCTCATCGAAACGGTTCGTATTTATCGGACAGGATTTTTTCAATTCGTTGGCCTGACTCTGCTCACTCTGCTGCCTTCTATATTCAGCCAATTAACGGGCGCACTGATCGGAACAGCTCCCAATCCGAATCTCGATCTTCGCACTCTCGCGGCCGGCGCCTTTGGATTTTGCATGCTCGTGCTCACAATCGTTTTGTGGCCGGTTTACCTCGCTGGCATCCAAATTCTGACGGTCCAATTAGCGGCCGGACGGCGGACGGGCTTTCTGACTATGCTCAACGAGGTCGTGAGATATTGGCCGCGGGTCGCCGGCCTTTGCCTGTTCGTCTATGGCGTTTTCCTTCTGCTGATGGTTTTTGCGTTCGGCATCGCAGTGATGCTGATCACTACTCCGCCTTCGTTATTCTCCGCCTTGCTCGCGCTCGCGTTGCTCGCATTTCAAGTCTGGTTATTCGGCCGCTTCTTCATCAACGTTCTTTTCTGGCAACAATTTGCCGTGCTGGAAAATGCCCGCGCCCTCGATTCATTGCGCGAAAGTAAGAACCTCGCTCGCAGCGGGCGCGATTTGCCGTGGTTTCAGCGGCCGATGTGGCGTGCCGCGTTTATCGCCTCAATCTGGTTTGCGTTTGTCCTCGCGATCACGCTTGGCCCGGAATGGTCAACGCTGCGGCATTACTTTCACGAGCTGACCACTTCACAGGATCCGCAGGCTCTGATTCAGGCGCTGACAACGAGCTCAAAGTCGCAAATGTTTAACCTCGCCGGTTTCCTGCTCGGGATTATCCAGACGCTGCTGCGACCATTGCTCGGAATCGCCTTTGTCTTGCTCTTTCTCGATAGCAAGGTCGACATCGAACAATAGAACCTCTGTTTTCTGTCCTCTGACTTGTGACCTCTGACTTCTGACTTCCGATTTGTGTTTGCCTGCTCGGTGCGCAGCAAAATAATGCTAAACGGATCACGTCGCGCACCTGATCGAGCGTTTGGGTTTGTTTTACACGGTTTTAGAACGTAAAATTTCAACCATGAGTTCGATTTTGCCTTGCCCCAAGTCAAACTCAAGGTGGATTAGGCCCCCGAAATACGCCTTTAAAGACGCAATAATTGGCCGAATTCTCGTTAGGTCTCGACGTGTCTCACGCTTCTATGCCATCGTCCGCATATGAAAAACATCGTTCTCGGGATCGTGATCGGCTTATGCATCATCGCATTCGTGAATGCATCTAATCCACTTGACTCCAGACAGGTCATTTGGCTCCCGGCGACGTATGGGACTGTCAATGGCCACGGCTACGAGCTTGGCCTCGCACCGGACGGCCAAGTCATATGGCGCAGATTCGGTCGCTAAGATCAAGACTGTCATACGTTACGATCCTGAAGCCTTTCAAGCCGTTCGACTAAGGCAGCAAGATGCAACAAAGGAGACCTAACCTATCGATGAAGCCAACGGTCCCATTCCGAAATGAGTCCAGCATGCTAGCGACGGCACCCTGCCGTGGCTTATCTCTTTTTCGTTAGATTGTTTACTATAACTGCTGCTTCATGAGCGGAGACTAATTATGGAAGAGCACAGAATTCGCGCGGCCCTAGATCGACATTGGGCTGCCTCCACCGCGGGTGACCAAGTTGCCGAACACGAAATCTACCACGACGACGTTGTGTGCGAGTACCCACAGTCAGGCGAGATAATTCACGGTCGCCACAATCTGCAGGCGCTGCGTAGCCACCACCCGGGGAGGCCATCGGGGTTTTCTGTCCGGCGAATCGTGGGAGAAGGTAACCTCTGGGTTAGCGAATACGTGATTAACTACGGCGGCAAACGTGCCTTTACCGTGAGTGTCATGGAGTTTCGAGATGGAAAAGTGTCGCACGAGACGCAATACTTCGCCGATCCCTTCGAGGCTCCTGCTTGGCGCGCCCAGTGGGTCTCGCGCGCACCGTGATTCGCCCGAAAATTCCCGAACGCTTGGACCGAAGTCTGATATACAACGCAAACCCATCTAACAAATCGATGCAGCCAACCGCTGGCCGGCGCAGGCCTCGCTTTCCTTTTTGAAAACATCTCCATTGCAAACCACGCGCGCTCTCGCCAGCAGTGGCTGATCTCTGTCTCGTTAGACGGTAACGCGCTTTGGCTACTCCAGACGAAATTCGAAGCAGTTTCACGCGCCAAGCCTTTATGAAGACGCTCGGAGCGTCGCTCGAGCTTGTGGAGCCGGGTCGCGTCCACATTGCGGTGCCTTTCTCTCCCGCGCTCACCCAACAGCACGGCTATGTCCATGCTGGGGTGATCAGCAGCATTGCCGACAGCGCGTGCGGATACGCGGCCATGACTCTCGCGCCGAGCGGTGCCGAGGTCCTGACCGTCGAGTTCAAGATTAGCTTGCTCGCACCGGCCGACGGTCTGCGATTCTTGGCCACCGCGTCGGTTCTGCGAGCTGGCAAGAGACTCTTCTTTTGCAGCGGCGAGGTGCGCGCCATTCGTGAATCGGGCGAAGAGCTGATAGCTACCATGCTTTCGACCATCACCACCAAGACCGTCTAACCAGATTAGATGAGAAGGCGGAGAGCGCCTGAGCGTTGTGTGCTTGGGTAAGCTTGACGTCTATGAAGCAACAACATCAGGACGGTGAGGTTACGATAGGATTGGATTTGGGAGAGCGGCGGCACCGGTTTTGTGCGCTGGATGGCAGAGGCGAAGTGATCGAGGGAGGCAGTCTTCTCAATGATCGAGCTTCTCTGGCAAGGCTCACTGCCCGTTATCGCGGGGCAATTGGCGGTGATGGAGGCGGGAACGCATAGTCCGTGGGTGAGTCGTTACCTGGAGGGGTTAGGCTGGGAAGTGATTGTATCCAATCCGCGCAAGGTGCGGGCAATTTATCAGCATGAGCGCAAGAGCGATCAGCGCGATGCGGTGATGCTGGCGCGAATCGGTCGGATGGATCGCGCGCTGCTTTATCCGGTGCGCCATGGAAGCGAGGAAGCGCAGCAAGATTTGTTGCGTATTAAATTGCGCGACAGTCTGGTGCGGGCGCGCGTGGCTTTGATCAATTCGGTGCGCTTCAGTCTGAAGAGTCTCCGGTTACGCAGTGTGTAATCCTTCGAGCGAACGTTTTCACAAGGTGGCCATGGAGAGATTGCCCGAAGGGGTGCAGCAGATGATTGCCCCAAGCGTGCAAGCGCTGGCCGAGCTGAGCACGCGCATTGCCGTGCTCGAGCGAGAGATCAACGTTCTGGCCCGGACAAAATATCCGCAGACCCTTTGGCTGCAGCAGGTCCCGGGAGTAGGAGCGCTCACTGCGCTCTATTTTGTTTTGAAGATCGAAGATCCACAGCGTTTTGAAAATGTGCGTGATGTGGGCGCCTACGTCGGCTTGTGTCCGCGACGCGATCAGAGCGGACGAAGCGATCCACAACTGCGCATATCGAAACGAGGTGACCCTTACCTGCGCCGACTGCTGGTCAGTGCCGCGCAATACATCCTGGGACCGTTTGGTCCCCATAGCGCTCTGCGTGCATATGGATTGATGTTGGCGGCCGATGGTAGCACGCGCGCCAGGAAACGGGCTGTCGTGGCGGTGGCGCGCAAACTGGCCGTCCTGCTCTTAAGCCTGTGGAAAAACCGCAGTCACTATGAGGCCTTTCCTCACTGACAAACAATCGAGGACAAACGATCCGGAACGATTGCGATGCATCGCGCGAAAGCATAAAGACTTCGATAACCAGATGGCAACGTTCCACCCTTTTTGCGCTAAATTGGATCTAAACCTGGACCACCACACCGAGTCCGCATGGAAGCCCGATCCCAAAGCGCAGCCCACCCAAATGAAATGAATTTCATTTTCAACTTGAATGCCTTCTCATGGAAGGCGCTGCAGCCAACCGCGAGATAGCGTACGATGGAAAGCCGTTTGTTCATCGTTGGCCTGATTGTGGGTATCCTTGCCACCGTCACCATGGACGTCGTGGCCGTGATCGCTCTCCGGCTCGGCATCGCCGGCCGGGGGCCGCGCCGAACCGGTCCTGATTTGATCGGACGCTGGATCGGCTACCTTTTGCGAGGCATGTTCAGGCACACGGACATCCTGCAGACGCCGCCCTTGCGAGGAGAACTAGTCTTGGGATTAGCCGCGCACTATTTGATCGGCATCGTGCTAACCCTTGTGTACCTTGGCCTGTTGGTTGTGGCGCACGCGACGGCGACAGCTCTCAGCGCCATCCTCTACGGAACGGCCACCACGGTCTTCCCCTGGTTTCTCATGTTCCCATCACAGGGGATGGGCTGGCTGGGACGGGATGCGCCGGGTGATGCTCACCTGGCTCGTATAAGCCTGTTCAATCACATCATCTTCGGCCTGGGTATAGCCCTGTGGATGGCCGTAATCAGGCTGCTCTGAAATTCAGCTGCTGCCCAACTTGATACAGATCAATTTCAATCACAATTTTCGATCCGTCTCATCGAATGGAATGATGCGCTCTATGCTGCCGCTTGAATCAAGGGTCCGAATCTTGCCGGCACGAAAGCACGCACGGGTGAGATCATAGTCAATCGCCTGGCTCTTGACCCAAGGCGGCAGCGAGTTGAGGCGGCCCATCTCGAGTCGTAGTGTAGGCGCAGATATAACGCTGGAAAGGAGCGAGCCAAAGCCAAAATATCTCGACCGGTAAACTGGGGAGGCAGCAAATGATTGTCATCGCGGGGTGTGATAGTTTCACAGAGACTAAAGATAACGAGGTGGCTACTTTTGCCTTGTCCAGTGCCGCAACTTTCGAATCCCGTGGGTTTCAATCTTTAGAAACCTATAACGCTATGAACTGGAGAAAATTCGTTCTCCTTGGTTTCGCGGTAGCGTGCGTTTTCGCAGCCTCGATTGCGACGGCGCAGATGACGGGGCAGGGTAATTCGATGTCCCGGGTGAGAATGCGCGGCGCTTTGACGCCACGTTCGATTGCCCGAATGCCAATGCACCGCGCTCCGATGCCAGGTTCGATTACCCGAATGCCAATGCACGCCGCTCCAATGATGAATTCAGCCTTGGGCCTTCGACGCTTTAACCGTTTCAACGATGGAGACTTTAATCGAAACGATCGCTTTCGTCGCTTCAAGCATTTCAACGAAATCATCTTTATCGGCGACTTCGCCTCTCCATGGTGGTGGGGTCCTTGGTGGGGCTGGAACTGGGGCTACTACCCATACGGATCCTACGGATATTCTAATTATTCCTATCCACCCTTCTATCCCGGCTACGGATACGGGTATGGTAACTATAGCTATGGTTATGAGTCGCCCGGCTATGGTTACATATATAGCTACCCGTATGGGAGTTACTACGGCAGCTATTACAGCGGCACGAACTACGAAAATAACGATGAAAGTGCTGTGCGCAATGTTCTCGCCGAATACACAGTTTCTTGGAACAGCCATGACATGGCCGCCTTCGGTCGTCTCTTCACTGAAGACTGTGACTACGTAAACATCACCGGTGTCCAATGGAAAGGAGCGCAGGAGATTGTCCAGCGGCAGGCGGAACTGTTTCAGAGCAGATTAAAGACTGCCGTTCGGACTCTTACCGGTGCAGAAGTTCGTTTTTCAACGCCCGATGTTGCACTTGTCCATGCTACGTGGGACGTGACTGGTGGGAGTCGTCCCAGGGGAGAGGCCGTTCCTGTTCTGAAAGAAATCACCACGATGACGATGGTCAAAACTGACGGGAAGTGGCTAATCACGTCTTTTCAGAACACGGAGAGCGGGGGCTCGACGAAGTAAAGAGCACAACGGCGAGTTCAGAGAGCCACGAATTTTCCTCGCATCACGTCGAGCGTCGCATTAGAAGATTCCGTACAGCCTAACCAGTCGATGAAGCTAACGTCCCCATTACGGAGTACGATCAGAGTGTTTGCCACGACACTCCGGATTTCATCTGGGTGCCCGGCTTCCCTAGTGCGATTCGCGTCTTCGCGCTTATGCACTCCCGCTGTAATGTTGTTCAACGCTAGCCGTGGCTTATCTCTTTCTCGCTAAACTTTATGCGTGCACGCCCGTTCGTCATCATCCCGCTGATATGCTGCGCCCAGGCGATCGCGCAAAGTGGGGCTGCAGCAGAGACGCGGCTGCCTGCAACGTCCTTATATCAATCGCAGGTCAGCGAAATTGCATTTCAAGCCGTTATTCCGGAGTTCGCAAAACATCGTGAGCGTCTGAAGGGAGGATCGGTGAAAGTTACATTCCAGCTTGACCGGCAAGGCCGCGTAAAAGACCTCAAAGTCATCTCTACGAACTCGGATCCATGGACGCAAGAGACAGCTACACGAATGATTCGTGCTGCGAAGTTTCCCCCTATTCCTAGAACGGTTATTGCTGAGCAAGGGCACGACTGGGTTGACGTGGAGGCAAAATGGAGCTTTCGAATGTGAACCATCGGTCTGAGCAAACCGATCTTAATCTCGTTAGACTACTTTGTGAAAACAACAGTCGATAAAGTGAGATTCCTAAGCGCCACAATTCTGGCGTTGACATTTTCTTTGACGGCAGCGGCGACTGATCCCTCTGTCGAAATTCGCTTTTGTCCAGCAGGGACGATTCGAACCTATCCGTTAGAAAGCCGGCGGGAGATTCAAAGTCTCGTGCTGCAGAATCTGGCGGTCGTCAATCATGGCTCCGCGGCATTCAAGATTAATGCCATCGAATTGGAGCTGCTGCAGACTGGCCAGGTTATCGATTCAAAAAAACTCGATGCTAAAGCAATCCAGCGCTTCGCTGATCGCGGCGCGAAATTGCAGGCGTCCGGCGTGCTCGAGCAGGTCGCGTTTCAGTTCTGTGGCGGAGCTTTGATTCCGCCTCCGGTCAAATTGGCCGGGCCAACTTTGGATCGAGATCAGGCATTGCTTGTCACCTCACAGGTGTTCGCCTTTAGCGGTGCACGCGATACGCTCCGCGCTCGTATTCACGGCGACGCTGGAAATGGCACAATGGAAGTAAGCGGCACACTGCCGGTAAATTCCGATTTCGCGAGGAATACGTACGTCTTTCCGCTTCGCGGCGTATGGTTCGTAGGCAACGGGGCGTCACTCCATACGGGGCATCGCTGGGCAATTCCGGAAGAGTTCGCTCTTGACATCGCAAAACTGGGAGAGGGAGGCTTTTCCCATCGAGGTGCAGGAACTCGCTTCGAGGACTACTACGGTTACGGGGCCGATGTGCTTGCAGCTGCCGCCGGTCGCGTTGTCGGAGCAGTGAACGATCAACCAGAAGATGCGACCGCAATGCAACGGCCGGATGAAAGCCAGGAGGCTTACTTCGCACGTCTCCAGAAAGATCAGGGGAATCGGCTAGCGAAGGGCACCGCGGCGATCGCAGGCAATTATGTGATGATCGATCACGGCAAAAGCGAGTATTCGCTTTATGCACACCTGCAACCCCGCAGTGTGCGGGTTCATATCGGAGATAACGTCAAGTCGGGGGAAGTTATCGGCAAGCTTGGCTCCTCGGGAAATTCAACCGAACCACATCTGCATTTTCACGTCTGCGATAAGCCGGATCCATTAATGTGTGCGGGTATCCCAGTGAATTTCAGTAATGTTACGGTTGAGTGGGCTGATCTACCGCGTCCGGTTCAGAGCGGAGACATCGTCGTCGCCAAGTAGTCTGAGTTTCGTTTCGATCGTCACTGCCCTAGTCTCGACATTTACTACGTATGCAAAGATGCCAGGCGCCTTCGCGGACGAAGCCGCTTTCGTTAACATCCGCTGAATGGACTTATCGGATCGAATTTGTTGAAGGTGTTCGCCCAGACTACGCCAGCGCGCAGGTTGTTCGCGGTCTTGAAAATTTTGTCATCAGTCCGCTTGACGGCTCCGCAGGACAAGCGGCGCAATGACGCGGAAGAAACCGGCCACGTAGAAGAGGTACCCGACAAACGAAACGAGTTGCGCGCCGATCAGCCAAACGTGACCCGCGCGAGCGATAAAGAAATCAGGCCGGCTGCAAATGGCGAACGCGGACCCGAGATTGAGAAGGAAAAGCAAAGGGACAAGCACCCAAATGTTGAGCAGTTGATCGGCCCTGGCGCGCTCGTAAAGGGTCCGATCGGCATCGCCGCTCGATTCCGCCATCCGCGCACGAATCAGTCGCATGTCATAGACGAAAAGCAGCCAAACGACTGCCGCGTAAGCCGCGCTCAATTGAAACCACGCCAGTGGACGATCGAGCCGGCTGAAAAGGATGGCTTCACCAAGCGCGCAACCGATGTAGAAAAAGTTATGTCCAAACTCCAGCGGCCATTTGACCAAAGTGAGGGCGTGAATGATGGATCGCGACCAGAAAATAAAGATCACGCACAGTCCGGCGGCGATATAAAGAAAGGCGTTCCAGTGTCGCTCCGACACAATAGAGCGGGCATTATCTGTTAAGAAAAAGAGCGCAACCCCCTGGATGATGCTGACGAGAGTGAGCTCGATATTGACAACTGTGCTGTCCAGCTCCTGGCGCGAACGGTTCATACGGCTGGGAAAATGCGTGCCTGGAGGGATTCGAACCCCCAACCTTCTGATCCGAAGTTTTTTGGTTGACGTGTTCTCACATTTTCCGTATTGACCTAATGTGAGCCACTCTTCATAGTAAAACACGATGGAAAAGCGTCGACTGATTGATTCTCGTTTGGATCAGAAAAGCTCACGTCAGATCGAAAATACTGTCCAAGAAGTGTCCAAGCTATCGAGACCGCGAACGGGAGGAAGGCATTCCAAGACAGACGTGCGTTATTGGCATGAGGCTGTGTTCCAGCCCACGTATACGCGCGACGGCG
>DASXNN010000014.1:0-10560 GCA_036495045.1 Candidatus Udaeobacter sp. | reverse complement strand
CGATGAGCTATGCCGGCAATGCCTTGGACTGGCCTCATAAACTTCGACCGGGAGGGGAGGGAGTTTGGGCAAAGGTGGTCGCGGGTTTCGTCGGGCTTGGACTCGTGATCGGTGGAATAGGTTATCCGTTCGCTGCGCTCGTTTTGAGAAACAGACAGCAAGTAAAAAAGGCCGCCGCAGAGATCAACGCCATCGTTCCCGCGACCGAGACGCTTTACGCGGTGAATCCGGATTATCAGCCGGTGTTCTTCTACGTGAAAGCGCCGTTGAACTATGCGACCGAGATCACGAAGCTGCCGGCGAATACACATTATTTTCTCGTCCGAACCGAAAGCGAGCAGGAGGTGATAACTACACAAAAATGGGCGCCAAGGTGTGTGCATCAACTCGCCCGCATAAAGGATTTGCACAAACGGCAGATGGTTCTCTTTGAGGTCGGCCCGCCTCTAAAGGGACGTTGACAGCATCCCAAAACGGAATTGGTTAGCATGCTAACTAATTTCAATCCATGAAATCCGACTGGGAAACGATTGGTCCGCTATTGCACGGAACTGCTCGCGCCTGGCGGCTGAAGCTGGACGAGCGGCTCAAGCCGATGGGTTTAAGCCAGGCAAAATGGCGGACGCTTTTGCATTTGTCTGTCGCTTCTAACGCACTCACGCAGGCGGAAATTGCAGCACGGCTCGGTGTGGAAGAACCCAGTGTTGTAACGCTGTTGCACCGGCTGGAAAAAGAAGGCTGGATCGTCCGCAGGGGTTCACCACACGATCGCCGTTGCAAGATGGTGCTGCTCGGCCAACGGGCGCAGGATGTGATTTCTCAAATCAGCGCTGAAGCTGAAAAACTTCGCCATGAGTTACTGGAAAATATTTCGGCGGCGGACCTGCGTACTTGCATGCGCGTGCTCACGCAGATTTACGAAAAAGCGGAAAAGAAAAACGGAAATGGCGCACTGGCGAAATTCCGGTTCGCGGTAACGTCTACGGCAGAAAAATGAACATCGTGCAAGAAGAAGAGCGTCGCGTCATGAGTAAAGCGCCGAAGGCAGCTAAAACTCGACGGGTGAGAGCGCAATCGATTCCCCGCTGGGCCTACGTGCTTTTTGCCGTGCTGGCTGTTTTGGTTCTGCTGCGCATCTTTCAGCGCGGTGTCAGCACCTTGAAACCGGCACAGGCGCCGGCGCGTCCTGTGACCGTAGCTAAAGTCGTCGCAAAAGATGTGCCGGTTTACCTCGATGAAATCGGCACTTGCGCGGCTTACGAGACTGTGCTGGTGCAGGCACAGGTCAGCGGCGTAATCATCACGCGTAATTTTCAGGATGGCTCCGACGTGAAGAAAGGCGACTTGCTTTTCACAATCGATCCGCGCCCGTTTCAAGCCGCTCTCGACCAGGCGAAGGCACAAGCCGCACTAGACCAGCTGAACCTGAAGCGACAGGAGGACCTACGAGCGAGAAAGGTGATATCGCAGCAGGACTACGACACGGCCGTGGCGAACGCGCAGAAGTCTCAGGCCGCCACCGAGTCTGCCCAGGTGAACCTCGACTGGTGCTACATAAAATCGCCGATCAACGGACGAGTCGGTCTGCGCAACGTTGACGTTGGCAACTTGGTTGGACCCTCGACTCCCCCGCTTGTCAGCATTTTAGGCCTGGACCCGATTTACACCGATTTCACTGTGGCTGAGAACGATCTTCCGCTTGTACGAAAATATCTCGGCGGACCAAATGTGAAAGTGCAAACTTACCTTGCAGATGGTTCTATCGTGCCACGCACGGGCGATCTTTACTTCATTGACAACGCAGTGCAGCCAGGCTCCGGAACCGTGAAAGCCCGTGGTGTCACGCCTAATCCCGACCGCGCACTATGGCCCTCGGAATTCGTGCGCGTCCGCTTTATCCTAGACACCCTCAAGAACGCCACGCTTGTCCCGGCAGAGGCCGTCCAGGTCAGCCAAAGTGGGCCGTTCGTTTTCGTAGTGAAGCCCGATAACACTGTCGATCTTCGCCCTGTAAAGCCCGGCCAACGGCAGGAAGGCGACCTCACCGTGGTCGAGAGCGGCGTGAAACCCGACGAGACCGTAGTAGTGACCGGCCAGCTTGCGCTTGCGCCGGGAGCGAAAGTAGCGCCCCAACCGTATGCTGCGCCAAGCCCCGGCAACTCTAAGCAGTCGGCCAATTCAAAAAGCGCTATGTGATAATGAATGACGCGGAGCAACATGACGGCGAACGCGAAGTAAAAGATAGGGATCGCTTTAGATCGAAATCGTTTGCCGAGGACTTGTCTGAGCCGACGGCAAAGTTAGTCTCGATCGAAGGCTCAGGTCTCTCCGGGCCATTTATCCGCCGGCCAGTCATGACCGTGCTGTTGACATTGTCCGTGATCGTCGCGGGCCTCGCCACTTATGGGAAGCTCGCCGTCAACGATTTGCCCGCCGTCGATTACCCGGTAATTCAGGTCACCTGTTCTTACCCCGGCGCGGATCCCACCACGATGGCCAATAATATCGCCACGCCGCTGGAAAAACAGTTTCTGCAAATCCCCGGACTCGACATCATCACCAGCAACAGCACGCAGAGCAACACATCGTTCACGTTGCAGTTCGTTTTGAGCAAAAGTATCACCGACGCCGCGACCGACGTGCAGGCAGCAATCCAGCGCGCCACAGGCAAGTTGCCACTGGATTTGCCGAGTCCGCCCACGTTCACCAAAACGAACCCGAACGATCAGGCCGTTTACTTGTTGGGCCTGATGTCGGATACGCTCACGGACTGGGACCTGTATAAGTACGCGTCCACCGCTGTTGCGCAGCGCATCAACATCCTGCCGGGCGTTTCGCAGGTGAGCATCTATGGCGTGCAAGGCGCGATTCGGATCAAGGCTGACCCGTCGGCGCTAGCTGCTCGCGGCCTGACCATGGACGATCTAGCTAGCGGGATTAAATCGGGCACGGTCTATTCTGGTGCGGGCCAATTCGACGGCGCGCATCGTACCTTTGTGCTGCAACCCAATGGGCAGATCGATCAGGCTGAGGGTTATCGCGGGTTGATCGTGGCACGCAACCCAAACGGGTCGCCGGTTTACCTTCGTGACGTCGCTGATGTGCGCCAAAGCGTACAGGACGAGCGCATCTCGCGCTTTTTCTGGATGCGCGGCTTTAAGCCGCCCGGCTCGGTGGTCGTGCTCGCGGTTAACCGGCAGGCGGGGGCAAACGCAGTTGAGGTTGCCAACTCTGTAAGAGCGCTGTTTCCGGAGCTACGCGCGAGCCTTCCGGGCTCGATCAAATTCACGCCGATATTCGACCGGTCACAAACCATCGTCAATTCCGCGAATGAAGTGAAATGGACGTTGATCATCGCGTTCGTGCTGGTAGTGGGCGTCATTTACGTTTTTCTCGGCCGCGCGACGGACACGCTAATTCCTGCTGTGGCGTTGCCGATGTCGCTGCTACTCACCGTCGCCGTGATGTACATGCTCAATTTCTCCATTAACAATCTCACGTTGATGGCGCTTACGCTGGCTATCGGTTTCCTTGTAGATGACGCGATCGTGTTTTTGGAAAACGTCGTGCGCCGGGCCGAGCACGGCGAGTCGATTCTCAAAGCCACCTTCAACAGCGCAGGCGAGATTTCCATCACCATTCTGTCGATGACGCTTTCACTCGCGGCAGTTTTCATTCCGCTCGTCTTCATCCCCGGGCTGCTCGGTCGCATTTTCCGCGAATTCTCCGTTACAATTATCGTGGCCATTCTCGCGTCGGGGCTTGTCTCGTTGACGCTCACGCCGTTGATGTGCGCGCGCATTTTGGGCGAGCGCAAAGCCGGTCACAAACGCGCCTGGATGGAACGGCACACCAGCAACTTCATCAAACGCGTGATCGCAGCCTACGGTCGCGCGCTCGACTGGTTTCTCGATCGCGCGTGGCTCACCGTGCCGATTGTGCTGGCCTGTATTCTTGGTCTGTGGTTTTTCTTTGCCCATTTGCCGTTCACGTTGTTGCCACCGGGCGACAGCGGTTTCATTCGCGGCGTATTCATCGCCAAGGAGGGCTCTTCACCCGAGCAGATGCGGGCGTATCAGGCGGAGGTCAATAAGAAATTCCAAGAAGATCCAGCCGTCGGGCAATTTTTCACACTCGCTGGTTTTTCCTCGCGCACCCCATTGTCGCAGGGTCTGTTGTTTCTTTTTCTGAAGCCGCGTAGCGAGCGTCCGCCTGTCGATCAAATCATTTTGCGGCTTCAAAAATCGCTTGGTTCTGTTCCCGGCATCGTTGCGGTGCTAACGCCAAGTCCCGTGCTGCAAATCAGCGTCGGGGCCACGAGCCAGACTCAGGGGCAGTACGCCTACACGATTAGCGGCATCGTCCCGGAGGACGTTTATGCCGTGGCCGACCAGTTGATGGCAAAACTTCAGCAGTTCAAAGGCTTCGCCAGCGTCCGCTCCGATTATTACCACGACACGCCAAACCTTAAGATCGACATCAACCGGGATCGCGCCGCAACCTACGGCGTTTCTACTTCGGCAATCCAAAGCCTGTTGCGTAACGCTTACTCGCAAAACTATGTCTATCTTATTAAGGAGCCGGACGACCAATATCAGGTCATTCTCGAAGTCAAAGACAAGGAGCGGGCGCACCCTGACGACTTGGACGACCTTTATGTCCGCAGCAGCACCAGCGGCAGCTTCAGCGCGAGTGGCTCGGGTGGGGGAACCATAGCCACCACCACAGCTAACATGGACAGTCTCGTCCCAGTGCGTGTTGTCACATCAACAAAGGAAGTTATCGGCCCTCAAGCTGTGAACCATTTAAACCAATTCACTAGCGTCACGTTTAACTTCAATTTGTTACCAGATGTCGCCATCGGCGATGCCACCAAGTTCATCGAGGACGCCTTCGCACAAATCCATCCGCAACATCCCACCGTGCAGGGTATTTTCCAGGGAGAAACGCTCGTGTTCCAGCAGCTGTTCCGTTCTCTGCCTCTCTTGCTGCTCGCCGCGGTCTTTGTTATGTATGTAATTCTGGGAATTCTTTACGAAAGCTACGTGCATCCATTCACGGTCTTGTTCCCGGCAATCGTGCCTGCAGTAGTGGGCGGATTGGCTACATTGTATCTCTTTCACTCAGTGCTCTCGCTTTATAGCGTGATCGGACTTTTCCTGTTGTTAGGTATCGTGAAGAAGAACGGGATCATGGTTGTCGATTTTGCCTTGCAACGAATCGACGAAGGTTGGGACCTCCGCTCGGCCATTCACGAAGCCAGTATGGAACGGTTTCGTCCGATCATGATGACCACGCTCGCCGCGCTCATGGGTGCAGTGCCAATTGCGCTTGGGTTCGGACAGGACGCCGCATCACGTCGCCCACTCGGTCTGGTGATCGTCGGCGGTCTGATTTTCTCCCAACTGATTACGCTTTTTGTGACGCCAGTTATTTATCTCTGGCTCGAATGGTTTCAGGAGCACGTGCTCGACAAGGTTCCATTTCTCCGCAGCGCACACACCCATCACGAAGGCGAACCCGCGAGGGGAGAGATGCGACCTGAACCAGCGGGCGCTCATTGATCCACGATTTAACTGTTTAACCTTTCAATGCTTTAACGTGGCGAAGCCCATGCGCGCGATGGTTCTGGATAAGCCGCGGCGGCCGCTCCAACTCCGAGATGTAGAGACACCGAGACCGGCCAAGGGACAGCTGCTTGTGCGAATCGCAACCTGCGCGGTATGCCGCACCGATCTTCACGTTGTCGATGGCGAATTGCCGGATCCAAAGTTGCCACTTATACCAGGTCACCAAATTGTTGGTCGTGTCGAAGAGGTCGGAGAAGAAGCAAATTCGAAATTTAAGGTTCTCGACCGCGTCGGCATTCCGTGGCTCGGCTGGACCGACGGCGACTGCGTTTATTGTCGGTCTAACCGCGAAAATCTTTGCGATCGCGCAAAGTTTACCGGCTACACGATCGACGGCGGTTACGCCGAGTTCGTTGTCGCCGACGCGCGATTTTGCTTTCACTTGCCCGAGCAGTACGACGATGTCGATGTTGCCCCGCTTTTGTGCGCGGGAATGCTTGGCTATCGTTCGTATCGAAAGACCGGTGACGCGCACCGGCTTGGCATTTACGGCTTTGGCAATGCCGCGCGTCTGATTACCCAGATTGCGATTTACGAAGGCCGCGAAATTTTTGCGTTCACGCGACCGGGCGACAAAACTGGTCAGGAATCGGCAAGAAAATTAGGTACAGCGTGGGTCGGTGGTTCCGACGAAATGCCGCCGGAAAAACTTGATGCCGCAATCATCTTTGCACCCGTCGGGGCACTTGTGCCCGCCGCACTGCGGGCTCTGGCTAAAGGTGGCAGTGTCGTCTGCGGTGGAATTCACATGAGCGATATCCCTTCCTTCCCCTACGTCGAACTTTGGGGCGAACGCGCGATCTGCTCAGTGGCTAATTTGACTCGTCGTGACGGCGAGGAATTTCTCGATATTGCGCCGCGCGTCCCGGTGCGAACAGAAACCGAAACCTTCCGGCTCGAGGAAGCAAACACTGCGCTGGATCGATTCCGCTCTGGCGAACTCAGTGGGACGGCGGTTCTTCTGATTTCTGAACACCCTGGCGCCCCGTAGCGCTTAGCATCGGCCGCTGGGTCGCTATTTAAGCTCTTCTGGCAAGCGCGCGAGCGGTGAGGGGTTTCACAAAATTGCCCGGTAGCCGTTTTTCATCATCCGGAACCGCGCCGGCGGCATTGCCAAGGGCTTCTTCTTCTGCCGAAAGAAATGGTTTGAACCGATTTTTATCAATCGCTTTCATGAACGCTTCGTGCGCGGAGACAATGCCTTTTTCGAGCAACGCCCAGATGGTGTCGTCCATAAATTGCATCCCTTGCGCCTTGCCGGAAACGATCACGTCCTGGAGCTTTTGGGTCGCGCCTTCACGAATGATTGCAGCGACGGCGGCATTCGCCATCAGAATTTCGTTTACCGCGATTCGGCCAGGCCGGTCCACTCTTTTTAATAGCAATTGTGCAACAACGCCGCGAAGTGAGTTCGCAAGCATGGCGCGCGCCTGCGATTGCCGGTCGGCTGGGAAAACGTCCACCATACGGTCAACCGTTTTGCGAGCGTTGTTCGTGTGCAGCGTGCCGAACACGAGAAGGCCGGTCTCGGCCGCAGTGAGCGCGAGGGAGACCGTTTCGAGATCGCGCATTTCCCCCACCAGCACAATATCGGTGTCCTGGCGCAGTGCCGCCTTGAGCCCAGCGGCAAACGAAGCCGAATTGCCAGGCACTTCCCGCTGCGTGATCGTGCTTCGCTTATTGTCGTGCACGAATTCGATCGGTTCTTCGATTGTCACGACGTGCTTGGAAAAGTTTTGATTGATGTAGTCAACGAGCGCGGCTTGCGTCGTCGTTTTGCCGGAACCGGTTGGGCCTGTAACAAGGACAAGGCCGCCGCGCAGGTTGGCAAATTCCTTTACAACCACAGGAATCCCCAACTCCTCGAGTGTAGCAATCTTGGTGGGAATCAGACGAAAAGCCGCGCCGTAGCCGTTCGACTGCTTGAAATAATTACAACGAAAGCGAGAAGCTTCGTCCATCTCGTAAGCGAAATCGAGATCGCCCCGTTGTTCGAAAATTTCCCAATTCTGCGGACCACAAACTTCGCTCAGCATCTGCACGGCTTCCTCGCGTTTCACCAGTTCCGCGCGGATGGGCATGATATCGCCATGCATTCGCATTTTCGGCGGTTCTCCCTCGGCGATGTGCAGATCGGATCCGCTCTGCTTGACAATCACACTTAGAAATTGATCGAGATAGGCCATTTAAAAGCCAAGTGTCAGAGGTCAGATTTTGAGATACTGGCGCATCGTCTGTTTTTGATCAGCTCGCGCGTAGGCTTCTTCCGCGCTGATCAGGCCGCGGTCATAAAGATCGGTCAGCGTATCGTCCATCAAGCGCATTCCTTGTTTCTTACCGGTCTGAATAATGCCGGGCAACATGTATGTTTTTGCTTCGCGAATAACGTTGGCCACAGCAGGCGTATTAGTAAGAATTTCCAGCGCAAGAATGCGGCCTGTGCCATCCTTTTTCGGGATAAGCTGGTGACTGATGACCCCGCGCAAGGATTCGCTCACCATCACCCGAATTTGTTCCTGTTGATCGGACGGAAAGACATCGAGTAATCGATCGAGCGTACGCGACGCATTACTGGTGTGCAGTGTCGCCAAGACAAGGTGCCCGGTTTCGGATGCGGTGATGGCGAGTGAAATCGTTTCCAAGTCACGCATCTCGCCAACCATGATGACGTCAGGATCTTCCCGGAGTGAAGCGCGCAGCGCGCTAGCGAAAGACTCGGTGTGCGTGAAGACCTCGCGTTGCGACACGTGGCAGTTTTTCGACGTGATAATGTACTCGATCGGATCCTCCAGGGTGATGATGTGATCGTGCCGCTCCATATTTATTTGCTCGATCATCGCCGCGAGCGTCGTCGACTTACCGGTACCGACCGAGCCTGTGGCTAAAATCAGGCCGTTCTGATAGCGGGTGAGTAACTTGAGATGCTCGGGCAACCCCAGTTCGTCCATCGTTCGCACGTTTGCGTTAATCACGCGGAAGACAATTTCGATCCCGAGCCGCTGCCGGACTACACTGGTGCGATAGCGGGCGAACTGGTTTGCATACGCAAAATCAGAATCTCCGCGGGTGTTGAGTTCCGTTTTGTACACATCAGGAACAAAACTTTCGGCTAGGGCCGCGGTTTGCTCGCCGGTTAGTGGCGGTGCGTCGGGCCAGATCGGCTCCAAGGTCCCATGCAACCGCCAGATGGGCCGCGCGTTCACAGCCAGATGGACGTCGGACGCGCCGGCCTTTTGCCCGATCTCGAGATAGTCATCGACGTGTCCCAACGGATGCGATCTGACTGGAACGTCTGGAACCTTTGTAATCATTGCATGCAGTCGAGATGATTATGCGAAGGGACGGACGCGTAAATCCGAAAACAAATTATTAGAAGCAGTTTTAGGGTTCGATTCTCCATGGAGGGTGGCGAGGAACAGGTTGAATCGCGCTGGCAATGTCACGTTGACGGCCTTCTACGTTCTCGGTGCACGTGACCGGCCTGTATAATCGGTCAATCGATTTTTGAGAAAATCGACAATCACGGGCCGAAGCACGCTTGCCGCGATTTTCGATGCACCCAGGATAAATCCAGCTTCGAGAAATTTCTTCTGGCGCTTGCCGGCCTTTTTTGCATCGACGTAGATTTTTTTCTTTCGCACTGGCAACAGGACGATCAGGGTGCCGACGGCGGCTGCGGCTGTAAGCCAGGAAACTGTTTGCTCTCGAAACGATCTCCGCAGCTTTCCGGAAAAATCCAATTCATATTGCAGGCCACGCAAATCGCGTGCCACACGCTCACGTGAACGGCCGATCTCCGCTCTCAGCTCACCGGTTGATCTGTTGCGTCCAGATTTTTCAGCCATTCGCGATCTTTCTTCAATTCAGATATCGTCTCGTGAAAGAGCGGCTTGGTCATTCGATTGCGCGCGATCAGGAGCAGAGCCAGCGCAATTATAAAATGCGCTCCGGCAGCCATCAGTGCGGTCCACACCCACGAAATCCCGAGGAAATGGGCCAGACCAACGATCGCGCTTGCGATTAGGAAGACAACGCCAAATATACAAAGAACTAGCGCCAGACCCACGCAAATCGCGAGTACCAGTAATTGCACGAGCGCCGTTTTCGATTCCCTGGCCAGAAGGGTAAAGCGGCTGTCGAAAAAATCCGTCAGTGCGCTCGCCAGTGCCAGCAGATTTTTCAGCAAACCGGCATGCCCCGCGGGATTGCGGGACCGAGTGGCTTGACCGATCATTCGCCGCAGCGACTAACGTCGGAAAATCAGGCCTAGGACAAATCCAATTCCCAGCGCTGTGAACACCGCCTTGGTCGGGTTTTCGCGCACGTATTGTTCTGCGTCTTCTTGAAACGTACGAGCGCGGTCCCTCGCATCATCCCAGGCTTGTTCTGCCTTGCCACGCGCTTCGCCCCAGGCTTGCTCGGCTTTGCCGCGGTATTCTCCAGCCATTGCACCGGCGGCGGACTTCAAATCCCCCGCCGCGGACCGCAAATCCTCGGCTGCTTTGCGCGCGTGGGTTTTGCTGCTCTGCAATTTGTCGTGCGCATCTGTCATACCAGACCCTGTTTGTTCTGCTTTATTCTCTTCAGGCATTGCTAATCTCCAGTTAATTTTTCTCGCTCAGTATCCGCGCGCTTCTGCTTTTCAGCAAACGCGACAGCTAACAAATGCTTTTCTACTTGAAAACGCAATTCGCAAACTGATCGCGCTTATGCTGGAGCAGCGGTCGAGTCCACCGCCCGACCCAGCAAAACACGCACTTTCACATTATTGCTCGCGAAAAATGATCCGCGCTTTGGTCAAATCATAGGGCGAGAGCTCCAACGATACTTTATCTCCTGGCACGATCCGGATGAAATGCTTGCGCATTTTACCGGAAATATGCGCAAGCACATTGCGTTGACCCGGAAGATCGACACGAAACATCGTGCC
>DASXNN010000013.1:0-3794 GCA_036495045.1 Candidatus Udaeobacter sp. | reverse complement strand
AGGAATCCACAAAGGAATCTCGCGAAGAAGCTCGGCTAAGCCTGGAGCGTTGTGCCGAAGAAATCAGGAAACGGTTTTCCGAGTTGCTCGTGGTGTAATTGGTATCGCGGCGAAAATGCACATCTACGAAGTCCGCCCGCGCAAAGATCAGCGCGGCTTTGATCTAATCTCCGCCGTGCACCCGTTCGGTCGGCTGTGGTATGGCGATCCTGACACGATCACGAACGCCGTCGGCTACGCTAAGTTTTACAGTCGGTCACACGATGCTGCGATTCGCGTTTTACGATCAGGCTGCAGCGTGAAGGTGTGCTTTCGACACCTATCGAACGGATTCCTTATATTCTGGTGGATCGTCTTTTTTGCCAGGGTCCGGTATTGGAATGTCACCGGTTGGTTTCCTAAGTCCCAGGTAATCCTGGACAATCGCGATTGCTCCCAGGTTCTTGACCAATTGCTCACGATCCTTGTTTGAATCTGAATGATCGATAATCCGCGCCAGCGTGGCCGCACGACTGTCTTCCAAAATCAGTTCGATGAGTTTTTGTTCTGACGAGTCGCCCCTGGATCCCATAAAATATAAGGTGAAACCGTAAAATAAAGAATCCGCCGGCGGCTGGCAAAAACAATTCGTGCCGGACTACGTCTGAAAAAGTTGTAGGCGCATATCCTACCTCTGAAAACGGCCAAAAATCGAATCTACCTATGAAAGAGGTTAATTCTTAAGGGTAGAGCCCGGTAAGCTCCGGATTCTCTTTTGCGTAAGAGAAATACCTATTTCAAACGCACCCCGTTTCTTCGACAAGAAAAATCGGCTACACGCAGCGGTAGGTACCGAACGAAGTCGGGTAATCCGCGGTTGAAAACATTGCAGGCGGCAGGCGTGCCGCTACAACATTGCGGCTGAGGACGGCCGCCACTACAGTGGCAACCTTATGCCGTACAAAAACATCGCGCCGCCACCAGGCGAAACAATTTCCATCGACAAGGGACAATTGCGGGTCCCAGACCAGCCGATTATTCCCTTCATTCGGGGAGACGGCACCGGACCGGATATCTGGGCTGCGAGTGTGCGCGTCTTCGATGCGGCGGTCGAAAAAGCATACGGCGGGAAAAAGAAGATCGCCTGGTTTGAAGTTTTCGCCGGTCAGGCTGCGAAGGACAAATTCGATGAATGGCTACCCGATGATACGGTTGAAGCATTTCGTGAATTTCTCGTCGGTATCAAAGGTCCGCTGACGACGCCGGTTGGCGGCGGCATTCGTTCGCTCAACGTCGCGTTGCGACAGCTTCTCGATCTTTTCGTTTGCCTGCGACCGGTGCAGTATTTCAAAGGTGTCCCCTCGCCCGTCAAGCACCCGGAGAAAGTGGACATGGTGATCTTCCGGGAAAATACCGAAGACATCTACGCGGGCATCGAGTACGCGGCAGGCACACCAGAGGCGCAAAAGATTCTCGATTTCCTTGAGAAAGAATTTCCAAAGCAATTCGACAAAATCCGTTTCGGCACGAAGCAAAAAGCGGCAGATTTCTGGAAAGAAGTCGGCGCACCGGAAGGCGACGATGTTTGTGTAGGGATTGGGATCAAACCGGTGAGTCGCGCGGGCAGTGTGCGCCTGATCCACAGCGCGATCGCCTACGCAATCAAGAATCGGCGCAGGAGTGTGACGCTCGTGCACAAAGGCAACATCATGAAATTTACCGAAGGCGCATTCCGTGATTGGGGTTATGAGATCGCGAAGCAATACTTCGGCGCCAAGGAAATCGATGGCGGACCGTGGTGCAAAATCCCGATGGAGAAGCCGGGCGCCGGAATTGTCATCAAGGACGCAATTGCGGATATTACCTTGCAACAGGTGCTGCTGCGACCGGAAGATTTCGACGTCATCGCGACGTTGAATCTGAACGGCGATTACTTGAGCGATGCGCTCGCGGCCCAGGTGGGCGGGATCGGGATCGCGCCCGGTGGAAACATCAATTACATCACCGGTCACGCCGTTTTTGAAGCGACCCACGGCACCGCGCCGAAATACGCGAACCAGGACAAAGTCAATCCCGGCTCGGTCATTCTCTCGGGCGAAATGATGTTTCGTTACGTGGGCTGGACGGAGGCCGCCGATCTGATTGTCAAAGGATTAAAGGGCGCGATCGCGAGCAAGCGCTTCACCTACGATTTCGCGCGGTTGATGGAAGGCGCGACCGAAATCAAATGCAGCGAGTTTGGTGATAATGTTATTGATCATTTGTGACTTCCATCTGTGATCGCAATCACGCCGGAGATTCTGCCAAAGTGAATCAGTGCTGGTTAACAAAAATTTACGCCGAACCGTGTTTGACAGGATTATAGTCAGCCTGCGGAATTTCCCGCGCCTCACATTTTCCCGCAGGTCTTTGGCGGCCACCTGCTTTATTCTTACTTTGGTCGTTGGATATGCCGACTATTTAACAGGATACGAGCGCTCCCTGCTTCTCTTTTACCTTCTACCCATTTCGTTGGCGGCTTGGTTTGGCAACCTGGCTTTCGGTTTGGCGATAGTCGTCCTCTGCGTCCTGGTATGGGTGCTTTCAGATCTTGCGGCTGGAATCCCGCGTGTTGGATTCTGGAACATTGGGATGGCTTTTGCCTCCTATGCGCTTTTCGCAGGGATGCTATCGAAGTTACGAGCACTCATTCGTGAACTTGATCGACGCGTGTATGAACGGACGGCGGCCCTCGAACGCGAGATGGCTGAGCGACGGCGGCTCGATCAAGAGATTGCACGAGTAGCAGATCGTGAACGGCACCGGTTGGGCCAGGATCTGCACGACAGACTGGGACAGCACCTGACTGGCACGGCTCTAACGGCTCAAGCATTGACGGAAAAACTTGCCGCAAGATCGGCACCGGAAGTGGCCGAAGCAGAAAAACTTGTTCGCTATGTTGAGGAAGGGATCGATCTCACCCGGAATCTCGCCCGTGGCTTCTTCTCTCCAGAACTGGAGGCGGACGGGTTAATTGTGGCGTTGCAGGATCTCGCCGAGAATATAAGGGAACGATTCCGGATCAACTGCATTTTTGATGGCGACGAGTCAATTCGGATCCACGATTCGACCATTGCGAACCAGCTTTATCGAATTGCCAATGAGGCCGTGACAAACTCGGTCAGACATGCCGCTGCCAAACAGATTGATATTCGACTCGCAATGGATGGCCCCGAACTTTGCCTCACAATCATCGACGATGGAGTCGGATTTCCTGACAAGCCGCGATCTGAAGGACTCGGGCTGCGTTTGATGCGACATGGTGCAATATTGAGCGGTGCGACGTTCGATGTTCGGCGAAATGGCCACAGGGGGACGATTGCAACGTGCCAGGTCAAACATTTTGAGTCGCAATGATTTGGGTCTTACCGCATGAGTCCCGAGCTTTCTGAAACGGGCGCACGCAAGAATCGTGTCTTCATAGTGGATGATCATCCGCTCGTTCGCGAGGGACTCGCTAATCTCATAAACGGACAGGAAGATCTCGTCGTTTGCGGTGAAGCAGAAGATTCGGCCCAAGCGATCGCCGGAATCATCCAGGCGCAGCCCGATGTTGCCCTCATTGACATTTCTCTCAAAAACGAATCAGGATTAGAATTGGTCAAGGACTTGGGCAAGCAATGCCCGCTCGTTGGGTTGATCGTTCTCTCCATGCACGACGAAGCGTTGTACGCCGAACGTGCGTTGCGCGCGGGCGCGCGCGGTTACGTCATGAAGCGCGAGACGAGCAAGAGCGTGCTCGCCTCAATCCGGCGTGTGCTCGAAGGCGGCGTCTA
>DASXNN010000012.1:0-3079 GCA_036495045.1 Candidatus Udaeobacter sp. | reverse complement strand
AGCCCCGTTTCTTTCTGAAACGCCGCGACCGTGTAATCGTCGAAGCTCGCCCAGGTATCTTCCCAGCCGTCGAAATGCGTCATCCAGTAAGGAATGTCCACATAAATTCCATCGATGCCCGTGGCCGCAATTTGCCGAACTCGCTCCATGTATGTCTTACGCCACGCCGGCGCATACGGACTGATCCATACATCCTCATCGCCTTTCGCGATCCAGAACGCAGTGCCGCCGCCGAAGATTGCCGGCTCGCCGCTGCGCTTCCTTTGCAGCCAATCCGGATGTTCCTTCGCCAGCGTGTGCGGAGTCTGATCGGCGTGAGCGGTAATGCATTCGGTTCCGGCAATGTAGACGAACGCCTTGTTGCCCGCTGCATGTGCCTTTTCGGCGACATCATGAATCGCCTTCAGCTTCTCCTCAGGATGGACGAAGCTTTCATAACGCCCCGGTATGTCGTTGTCCACTTCAATACCAAATACGCCGTCCTGCTGTGCGCTTCGAACGATCTGTTCGGCGTTGTCACTCCGTAATCCGTAGGCGCCGATGCGCACATAGTGCGTCCAATCCTGCTTGGATTCAGCCTGTGCCGCAACCGCATGGGGAGTGGCCAACTGCAACAACGCACCTACAATTGCGGTCAGCGTCGATAGCGCATACTTTCGTATCATTTCGTTTCAAGACTTTTACTTTCGCATGCGGCCTGCTGTCAAGTGTAAAATGCATCTGTCTGAGCACGAGGTTCGACTAATTCTGTGTTAAACGAAGAGCGACGCCGACATATCCTGGAAATCCTCAACCGCGACGGCCGTGTCCTGGTCGTGGATTTGGCCCGGCAATTCCGCACCTCGCAGGTCACGATCCGAAAGGACCTGGATGCGCTTGAGGCCAACGGCCGCATTCAGCGCAGTCACGGTGGGGCACTTCCCTCCCGGGAGAGCGCCCTGGAAGATCCCAGCCTGCGGGAGAAAGAAAAGCTGCATCGCAAAGAAAAGCTGCAAATTGCCGAAGCCGCGGTTCAAATGGTGCGCGAGGGGCAAGTAGTCATTTTGGACTCGGGAACCACCACCACCGCAATCGCGCGGGCGTTGAGGAAATTCAAAAACCTCACAATCATTACCAATGCGGTAAACATTGCCGCTGAACTCTCGGGATCTTCTCTCGACGTGATTCTCACCGGCGGAACTCTGCGAAAAAATTCGTTTTCGCTCGTAGGCCCCATCGCCGAGGAAACGCTGCACCGATTGAACGCCGATATTCTCTTCCTGGGTGTCGACGGCTTCGATGTACAGCATGGGCTGACCACGCCGAACCTGCTCGAAGCCAAGGTCAATCGCGCCATGATGGATGTTTCGCGAGTTGTAGTCGCGGTGTGCGACTCCAGCAAGTTTGGCCGCCGGACTCTTTCTTCGATTGCGCCGCCCTCCGACGTTCACTATTTGATCACCGACAAAGGCATTCCGAAGCAGGACCTGGCCGCGATGAAAAAGAACGGGATTCAAGTCGAGATCGTTTAGGTCCCTCGCTAATTAACTACTTCGGCCGCGCCAGCGTCGCGCCGCGAAACTGCCCGAAAACTCGCTCCGCGTTCTTGTGATAGATCTTTTCCAGCACTGCATCCGGCAGGTCCATTCCATAAATGTCCCAGCGACCCTGCCCCGGATAGCCCCAGTATTCAAAAGATTCATCCGCGGTTTCGAGCCAGCGAAAATGATTGCGGTACATAGCCGTGTCCATGCCGTTGTCGGTGCCGAACATGATTCGATCTTGATACTTGATGAAAAATTCGCGCGCGCGCCGCGGCTGGCGGCCTAGCTCAGCCTCGCGAGCGCCAAATTCAACCATCACGTTGGGAAGCGAGTCGAGCAGATGCGAAACATAGTCGAGATTCTCCGGCCAGTTCGCCATGTGCAGCGCGACAAAAGTTGTATGTGGGTGTTTGGCAAACATGCGATCGCGCTGCGCCAGCAACGCTTCCTTCGTCGGAAATTGCGGTCCGTAAAAACTCCAATCCGGATGCTCGGTAAGCTCCTCGTAGCGTTCGTTCGAGCCATCGACGGGATGAAAAAACGCCTCTGGATCGCTCACGTGAATGGACACGGGAATTCCCAGCCGTCCGCATTCCTCCCAGACCGGATCGATTCGCGGATCGTCGATTGCGATCAGCTTCCCCGCCTTGTCCTTCACCGTCAGTCCCAGATCCTTGAGTTGTTTCAATCCGCGCGCGCCGCGCGAGACGGCATCGTCGAGTTGCGCAACCATCTCGGCGCTGAAGTTCGGGTCATCAACTTTGCTCCAGTCAATCTGCGCAAAAACCATGAACCGCCCGGGATACGGCTTCACCATCTCGTCAATTACTTTCTGTAACTTCTCACCCCACATTCCGGTCAGAATCACGACCGTCTTCACGTTAGTTGCGTCCATGATCTCGATGACTTTTTGGGGTGGCATGTGATCGTCAATCCCGAGCGCATCATTGATGTGATTGTGGACATCGATTACGTAATATTTGGCGCGTTCGATATTGTGCGCCGGAGCGTGGAGCATGGGAACGGGATGAAAATCTTTCAATAGGAGAGTTTTCTTTTCGTCAGCGCCAACGGCAGACTTGTAACCGATTTGCGCCGGATCCTGATTCGCGGCCACCGTTGGAGTCTGAGCTATACTCAACGCTGCAAACAAGAACAGCATCAGAAACGAGCGATACGTTGCTTTACTTTTAGCCGACAAGACTACCTCCAGCCAGATTTGCCCGACAAACCAAAGATAACGAAAGTAAAAGTAATCGTTCGCAATATAACGCACGGTTTGATCCCGGGCAAGCAGTTTTGGTGGATTTCAGATTCGTTCATACAGTTTCGATTACAAATCGGCGCTAATGCACTTCGATCATGAAACCAAGCACGGGCAATTGCCTGATCATCGGCGTTACGTCGACGGCAAAGATTTCGGTGGTGGCGTGGTCCGACCGCGCTTTCGGGCTATCCCAGAAGGTATCTATTGTCTAAGCGCTCGGCGGAGCCAACTTCTGAACCTCGGGGACATCGCCGCCAAGCCAGTCCGGATGCTTTGCGGTTGAGTCGAA
>DASXNN010000011.1:0-10258 GCA_036495045.1 Candidatus Udaeobacter sp. | reverse complement strand
GCGTTGGCGCTGGCTCTGGCATCTGCGGAATCGGTTGCTCTTGGTCGATCGCTTCGGCCTGAGGCTCCCCTACCCGCTCCACAGCGGATGTTGCGCCCGCCTCAGCGACCGCAGGCATTTCACCGAGCATTTCTGCTGGCTCCGGCACCTGCGGAATCGGTTGCTCTTGGTCCATCGCTTCGACCTGGGGCTCTCCTACCCGCTCCGCAGCGGTCGTTGCGCCCGCCTCAGCGACCGCAGCCATTTCACCCAGCATTGGCGCTGGCGGAATTGAAACCTCAGCCGGTTGTGCGACAACTGAACCGGTCGAGGCCCGAGACATTGGCTTGTCCTCCCGCAGTGCCTGACGATCTGCTTCCGCCTTTTGATCCTTTTGATAAGCGGGCGCTTTAAAGGCTTTCTCTCTCAAATCTGCCAACCCATCAAAAGCACCGCTCGGCCTCGCCAAAGACAAGGTTGTCTGCCGCAACGCCGTTAATTTTAGCGAAACCTGGCGAGGGCCGCCAAAAAGATTTTTGCTCAGCGCAATTGCCTTTTCCGCCGACGCGATCCCCGGTTCAAAAGCGCGCGCCCCCGTGCCAGACCTGGCCTGCCAGTAATTCGGAATATTGAATGCATAGCGACGAAACTCGGGAACGACCACCCACGCCAAAAGAAAGATGCCGGCCAACAGCAAACCACCAAAAAGCAACGTCTGCCGGCTCACTATCCCTCCAACACGGGGCTGCGAGCCTTCGGCGATCCTGCCCGAAGCGAGTACCGCGGCGGGACTGGTCCCGGTAGCAGGCGCGCCGGATATTTGTGCTTGCCCCGGGACCGGCTGTTCATTTTGTCTCGCAGGAGAAGCACTTACCGCTTCAGCGGGCGCAGCTGCAGTTGCAGATTCTACAGTAGAAGTAGATTCCGAAACCGGAGCTGCCGGCGTTTCCTCTGGCTTAACGCTTGTTCCCGTTGCAACTGATTGAGTCGAGGCTGGAACAGCAGGCTGTTCGGCCGTTGCTCCCGGCCTCGTGGCCTCCATTTGAGGAATCGGTAGGTTCGCTGCTGGGGCCGACGAAGCAACGGATTCGTCCTTCGATTTTTCTACCCGGTTGTTCGCGGCAACAACCGTATCAGGAATAGGGCTCGGCTCAATAGCCGGGGCCCCCTCGGGTTGCGACGCAATGACACTCGTTGTGTCAAGCGCAGGTGCGGGCGCTGCCGCAATTTCTGGACCTTGCATCCAGCCAACGTCATAAAAAGCATCAGCAAAAACGCTGTTGAGCGCCGGCGAATAAATCCTTTTCGCTGATGCGGTCCAGTCGGCCGCCTTCTCTGGATTGCTATGTTTAAATTCCCACGCCGCTTGGGCATAGTAGAGCGCTGGCGTATCCCCGGTGAACTGGAACTGCTCCATAATCGCCTGCGCTCGACTCTCCTTTCCTTCCAACAAGAGCGTCATGTAGATCTTGAATTTGATGAGCTGTGCCGCCTGGTTCTTATCTCCTCCTGGAGTCTGCTTAAACAGTGCTTCGAAACGCTCCCGCGCTTTGGCGTAGTCTTTATTCTTAAATGGAATTTGCGCGAGATTGTATTGCGCCTCGCGGAACTTGGGATCGAGCTTGGCTGCCCGTTTGAAGGCGGCCTCGGCTTGATCAAATTGCTTCTGCTGCATCAAGATTTCGCCGCGTAAATTGAGCGTCGCCGGCTGATTCGGCTCCGCCTGATCGGCTTCGTCGACCAGTTTGGCAGAAGTCGCGAAGTCGCGCTCGCGCAAAGCCTGCTGCGCTTGCTCAAATTTTGAACGCGCTACAGCCTTTGTTTTTTCCGAGCGCTCAGCAGCCGTCGTAAGAGGTAGCGAGGCGCGCGCCTGTCCACTTGGCTTTTCCAGCCAGCCGACCTCGTACAATGATTCTGCGAAAAGCTTGTTCAGCTGCGGAGAAAAATTCTTCTCTGCTGCCGCCATCCAGTCTTTTGCTTCTTTTCCATTCTTGTGTTGGAGCGCGGCGGCTGCTTTTACATAGTCAACAGCTGGCGTATCGGGCGAAAGCTCCAACTTGGCCAAAATGGAATCAACCATGTTCTCCTTTCCTTCGAGCAGGTAAGTCAAAAGAATTTTGTATTGAATAAGTTGCGATGCTTCGCTTGCCAGATCGGACTGGCTGCTCGAGAGGAGTTTCTCAAAGCGGTTGCGCGCTTCTGCCCAGTCTTTTTTGAGGAACGGAATTTCGGCCAGGTTAAAGCGGGCATTCCAAAACTTCGGATCGATTCGCGCCGCTTCCAGCAAGGCCACTTCCGCTTTATCGTAGATACCCTGGCGCATCAGAATCACGCCACGCAAATTTTGGGACGCCGCCACGTCGGGCTGGCGTGCATCGATCGCGTCGAGTTCCTTTAACGCTTGCGGAAAGTTATTCGCATCGAACTCGTGGAACGCTTTGTTGTACATCTCCTCCAGCTCCGTTTTCGTCGGAGCGACGTTTTCTGCTGCAAATGAACTGAGCGCGAGCGCTGCGATCGGAGCGATTTTCCAGATTTTCATGCGGGTAACGATAGAAGCTTTCCTAATCACGATGACAAGTCCAAATTTCCAATCGGCTCCGCCCAGTTTCGCAGAAATCGTGCTCAATACAACTGCGCGAGGAGAGGTTAATTTATCCAGCCAAAAATCATGAATTGAGATTGGCTATAATCCGCAGCCCTTCGAGAGTGAGATGGGGACGAACTGCGGTGATCTCCGGCAACTGCGCTGCGATCAGTCGCGCGTATCCGCCTGTGGCCACGATGTGAAGTTTCTTGCCCGGAAATTCTTCCGCCCTGATCCGCGCAAGAATCTCGCGGACGAGCCCGCGATAACCGAATACTGCGCCAGACAACATCGCCCCGATTGTCGATCTGCCAATCGCGCGTCGTGGTTCTTTCAAAGAGAGCTTTGGCAACAGGGCGGTTCGTTGGTAAAGAAAATTGGTCATCGCTTCGAGCCCCGGCGCGATCACTCCGCCAATGTAATTGCGGCCAGCGGAAACAATGTCGAAAGTCACCGCAGTCCCGAAGTCCACCACGATGGCAGGACAACCGTAAAGCGCTGCGACTGCCGCCGCGTTCGCCAGGCGATCGGCTCCAATTGATTCCGGAGCGGGATAATCAATCCCAACCGCGAGTTTCAACGTTGAATCCAGCCAGAGCACTCCAGTTTTTCCGGCAGCTTTAGAGATTACAGAATTTTTCTCTGGCACGACCGAAGAGACCATCACCTGGCGAACCCTTCGCTGTTTCAAGAAGCGCAAGAATAGAGCGCTCGAAAGTCTGTTGGTGACGATCCGAACCGGAGCCGAAATCCGCTTTGTCGATGCAAAAGCAAACTTCGTATACGAGTTGCTGATATCGACCAGCAAATAGTCGGTCGTGCGAATCGGGACTGGACGTTTCATATCGGAATGCCAAGCAGGGCGCTACATGGAACGCTTCTCCCCGTCAAGCTTGCGGCGTTTCCATCGAACGGGTACGCTTTGCTCATGAGAAGATTGGTACATCGCCCGCGCCGTTTGCGGCGTTCCCCTGCTCTCCGCAATCTTGTCCGCGAGACGCAACTGGACATGCACGATTTCGTTCTGCCGCTTTTTGTAAGCGAAAAAGTGGAGCGACGGCGCCCGATCGCGAGCATGCCCGGCGTTTTTCAACTCTCGTTGACAGAAATTGTCGATGAAGCCCAGCGCGCTCAGGATCTCGGGTTGCAGGCGGTCCTGCTTTTCGGGATTCCGGAAAAAAAAGACGACCAAGCAAGTGGCGCCTACGCTGAAAACGGGGTCGTTCAAAAAGCACTAAGGACGATTAAATCGAAATGCCCCAATCTCGTCACCATTACCGATGTTTGCTTATGCGAATACATGAGTCACGGTCATTGCGGCGTCACACGGATCGATGGCGACCATTTCCACGTCCTGAACGACCAGACGGTCGATCTCTTGGTTAAAACCGCGCTTTCGCACGCGGCGGCCGGCGCGGACATGGTCGCACCAAGCGATATGATGGACGGCAGGATCGGCGCCATCCGCGAGGCACTCGACGCCGGCGGCTTCGATCAAATCGGGATTATGAGTTACGCGGCCAAATTTGCCTCGGCTTTCTACGGCCCTTTTCGCGAGGCGGCGGAAAGCCCGCCGCAATTTGGCGATCGTCGTTCTTACCAGATGGATTACGCCAACCCGAATGAAGCCTTGCGCGAGGTTGCTCAGGATATCGATGAAGGAGCGGACATCGTCATGGTGAAACCCGCCTTGCTGTACATCGACATTTTGTGGCGCGCGCATGAGCGTTTTGGCAAACCGATGGCCACTTACCATGTAAGCGGTGAGTACGCGATGATCAAAGCGGCTGTCGAGAAAGGGATTGTGGAGGAACGGGCGGCTGTTCTCGAAACCATGACCGCGCTCAAACGCGCTGGAGCAGACGTTGTCATTACATATTGGGCGCGCGAACTGGCGACATGGACGCGGGAATGAATAATGGCCGAGGTGAAACAACGAGACATGCCCGGCTAAAACGGCTCGCTTTCCTCTGGGCGCAATCGCATGGCTACTCGGCCTGCGCAATGGAAGTCAGTTTGCCGCGATGCCGATATCGCGCAGATATCGCAGCGTATCGACCGTTGCCAAAAAAGGATGAATCGACAGCGATTTTCGAATGCAAGCAAGCGCTTTGCGATTTGCGAAAGGATAATTGCCACAGCGAGAGCGCTCGCAAACTCCTCGACGCGCTTTGCCAGCGTCGTCAGGTCCTCGAAAACAATCTGCGAGTGCATTATCCCAATCTCCGCATCAACGATTCGCTCTTTCCCGAATTCACCTCACACGATTTTACGGCGATCGGCCACCGTGGATATACACGCGTTTTGCGTCGGCTAAGCGTGCTGCAAAATCGTCTCTACGATTGCACGAAGTTCGACAAATTGATGCGCTACCGCTGTGCCAATTTGTTTTTTCTCGTCTTGCCTGCCGAGCTGTTCCGCGATTCGGAGATTCCGGTCGGATGGGGCGCGCTTGTGGAACGCAATGGCACGCTCACGATCATGCGCAATCCGGTCTGGCACGAAACAACGGCCGAGGACCGAATTCGCTTTTTGCAACGCATCGCCATCGCCGGCACGCGAGTTTTGAATCGACAGTTAAAAATCACGTTTGACGACGTAATCATCAAACGTTGTCGATCTTTCTAAGCTCTGTTGTTCTTTCGCGAAATCGGTACGAGCAGATTGTGCCCGATCATCTCTTTTGGCTGTGGAAGCCCGAGAAGAAACAAGAGCGTGGGCGCGACATCGGCGAGGATCCCATCTTCGCAGCGGAACTGTCCCGCATCCTTGGCCACGTAAATAAAATGGACAAGGTTCGTTGTGTGCGCAGTGTTCGGTGAGCCGTCTGGATTGCGCATCTGTTCGCAATTTCCGTGATCGGCAGTGACGATGCATTTGCCGTCAAGATCGAGAAGCTTCGAAACAATGCGCTCAAGACACTCGTCCACCGTTTCCACGGCTTTGATTCCGGCTTCTAGAACTCCGGTGTGTCCGACCATGTCCGGATTAGCAAAGTTGAGAATGATTAAATCATAATCTGCCATTCGCGCGAGCACTTCATTCGTGACCAGACGGGCGCTCATTTCCGGCTGGAGATCGTAGGTTGCTACCTTTGGCGACGGGATAATCTTTCGGTCCTCGCTGGGGAATGCGCGCTCGATTCCGCCGTTAAAAAAGTAAGTCACATGGGGATATTTTTCGGTCTCGGCAATGCGGAGTTGCGACTTGCCAGCCGCGCTTACAACTTCGCCCAAGATCTGCGGCAACTCTGCCGGAGCAAAAATGAACGGCGAAGGATAGTTGACATCATACTGGGTGAGAGAGACAAAGTGGACCCGCGGCCACACTTCGCGATCGAAACGGTCGAAGTCCTTTAGCAAAAAGGCCTGCGACAATTGCCGGGCGCGATCGGCCCGGAAATTGAAAAACAAGACTGTATCGCCATCATGCACACGCTGTTCATTTGGGTATGAAAAAATAAGCGGTGGCATGAATTCGTCGGTTTTTCCGTCGTTATATTGCCGAGTCACCGCGGCAGATGGTGATGATTTGCAGAATTCACCGCGACCGAGAACAATTGCATCCCAGGCTTTTTTCGTCCGGTCCCAGCGGCGATCGCGATCCATCGCGAAGTAGCGGCCCACAACTGTGACGATTTGGGCGCCGCTCTTCTGCAACTCTTTTGTGCATGTTTTTAGATAACCGGCGCCACCCGTGGGTGACGCATCACGTCCGTCTGTGAAGGCATGAACGAGAATTTCGGTAACGCCCGCTTCTCGCGCGGCATTCGCAAGTGCGATTAGATGCGAGTAGTGACTGTGAACACCACCATCGGAAACCAGTCCAAGCAAATGGAGGCGATGACCCCGCGCTCCGGCGAACGTTTCCTGCAATACTTCGTTGCGCGTCAGTTCGCCATTCTCGATTGCTTTGTTAATTCGAGTGAGGTCCTGATAAACAATCCTGCCCGCGCCCAAATTGAGATGGCCAACTTCTGAGTTACCCATCTGTCCTTCGGGCAGTCCAACGTCAGCTCCGCTCGCGCTCAGTTTGGCGCCGGGGTATTCTTGATACAACTTGTCGTGAAACGGCGTTCGGCCGAGAAGGGTGGCGTCACCATTTTGCTCGCGCTCCTTCCAACCGCCGGGATTAATACCCCAGCCATCACGAATAATGAGCATGACTGGGCCCGCCATATGCGGCGCACTTTGCCGGTGATTGGGAAGATCGACAAGTCCCGAGTATCGGGATTGACAATGCACAGGCTGAACGCCTACATCGCCTCGTGAAGTGGCGTAACCAGTTACTGGCGCTTTTGTGTCTCCTCGCTTTTGCCGGGCTTGGCGTCCTGTATTTTCAGCACTGGGTCATTCGGAAACCTTTCGGAATTATTTTGTTTATCGGGGAGGGACTGTCCCCCAATCGTCTGGCTCCAACACGCGCCTATGCCGGCGGGGCCGACGCACATTTGAATCTCGATTCGATGAGTCATCTGGCTTTGCTAACTAATTACTCAAAAGATTTCGCCGCTCCGGACCAGGCGGCCGCCGCAACTGCGATTGCGACCGGAGTGAGAGTGACTAATCGTGCTATTGCGGTCGATGGCCGCGGAAAACCAATTACGAGCATCATTGAATTGGCGCGGGAGTACGGAAGGGCCACTGGTCTGGTAACAGATGGAAAACTCACTGCGCCAACCAGCGCAGCGTTTTATGCGCATCCGGTTGATCCAAACGATGTTGACGGCATTGCCGCAGAATTTGTCGAAAGGGGCAAGATTGACATCGCAATGGGTGGAGGTGTCGCGCAGTTCCTTCCTGCCACAAAGGCCGGAGAGAGACAGGACGGGCGCGATCTTCTACTCGAGCTGCGTCGCAATGGATTCGATATCGTGCGCACACGGGCCGAGCTTGAAGGAATTCCTGCGTGGCGCCGGCCGAAACTTTTCGGGGCTTTTAGCAGCATAGAGCTCGCGTTCGCGAATCAAGTCGAAGAGCGGAGCCAGCAACCGAGTCTTTCCGACATGGTGCGTCGAGCGATTGAATTACTTCAGTACAATCCTGGCGGATATCTGCTCGTAGTCGATGCAGGTTTAATGCGCAAATCGGCGCAGGAAAACAAGGCAGAAAGAGCGCTTGGCGAAACGGTTGAATTAGACCACGCCGTTGCCACAGCACGACGCTACGCTGGCCAAGGATCGACAATCATTGTTTGCGGGGATGCAGCAATCGGCGGGTTGAGCTTGAATGGTTTCCCATTCCTTAAAGATAGCGGCATCGCGCTGCTCGGACTCAATTCTGCCGGACAACCATGGATTACCTGGGCGACAGGTCCAAATGGCGCCGGCTCTTATGGCGCAGCGAAGATACCGGGCAAGCTGGATACGAATCACACCGAGCAACCAGCCGCGCAACAGCTCGAACCGGCCGCGCTCTACGCGAAATCCGCTCTCGGCACGGTTGATGATGTCGTTGCATTCGGCAATGGCCCGGGCACGGAGGCATTGCAAGGGACAGTCGATAGCACGACCGTTTTCAAAATTCTTCGCGATGAACTTTAAAGGCCGGTGTCTTCGAATTGTCAGTCGCTTCCCGCTCCGAGTGGACCTCACAGAAATACTTTTTGCAGATTCAGGCAACCGCATAGTGCAGCGTTGATTTTTCCCCCGAGTTAAAGGACACTTGCCCTCAGGCGCATGCAGCACGTCACCGCATTTTCACGACCGCAAACTGTTCCTGCTGCGCCCATCGCCGCGCCGAAAAAGACCCTGTGGATTCTGAATAGTTGGCGCGACCTGATTCTTTACGTCGGGACGCCGCTTTTTCTCGTGCCGATGTTCTTACTGGCACAGGCGCGCTGGAGCGCGCAAGACATTTACGTTTTCGTGGCAGCATTTGGCGCAATGGGCCACCACCTCCCGGGAATGATCCGCGCCTACGGAGATCGCGCCCTGTTCGAACGGTTTCGCTGGCGCTTCATTTTTGCGCCGATTTTTTTGCTCGGTGTTTGCGTAGCTTTTTACTGGTGGGATCTGAAGGGGATCGTTCTCGTCGTTTTCTTCTGGGGGGTCTGGCATGGGATGATGCAGACCTACGGCTTCTGTCGAATCTACGACGCGAAGACCGGCTCATTCGCTGCGCTGACGCGTCGCCTCGACTTCGCGACCTGTGCCGCCTGGTTCGCAACGGCGATCCTTCTTTCCCCCCAACGCATGGCCGACACGCTCGAAACGTATTACGCCAGCGGCGGGCCCTTCATTCCGCCCTGGCTCCTCCACAACGCACAGCAAATAATGCTCGGCGGCGCCATCGCGATCTCAGTTTTGTTCCTGTTTAATTTCTCCCGGATGTGGGCGGAAGGGAAACGTCCCAATCCGGTCAAGCTCGCGCTGCTGGTCACGAGCATTGCATTTTGGTGGTATTGCAATAACGGCGTCACCAACATTCTGGCCGGGATCGCGTTGTTCGAGGTTTTTCACGATGTGCAGTACCTCTCGCTCGTCTGGATTTACAATCGCAGCCGTGTGGAAAAGGACAGTTCGATCGGCGGCTTCATGCGCTTTGTTTTTCGGCGGAGCGGTTCGTTGGTGGGGTTGTATATCGGGCTTGTTTTTGCCTACGGTTCCCTCGCCTATTTCAATTCCCGTCTCGAAGTCGAGACGATCAAGCGTGTGCTCACTGGTGTGGTGGCGGCATCGGGTCTTCTTCATTTCTATTACGACGGATTCATCTGGAAAGTACGCGACCGCTCGACGCGCGAACATCTCGGCTTGGCCGGCGGAAACGTGTCGGCGGTATCGCGCGAATTTCTGCCCAGTTGGCTGTTGCACGGTTTAAAATGGGTTGCGGTATTTGTGATTCCACTCGGCGCGCTCTGGATTGGGCAAACTCGGACCAAGACGCCAGAAGTGGAGCAACAAGCTCGGATGGCGTCCGATTTACCCAACAGCGCGCGCGCCCATTGGAAGTACGGCTTCGCCTTATACAAAGCGGATCATCCTGATGAAGCAGCAGAACAGTACCGGATCGCTCTGCGTCTCAATCCGAACGAGAAAGAAGTGCATTACCACCTGGGCCAGGTTCTCATTGCGCAATCGCAGCTGAGTGAAGGACGCGGCGAGCTGGAGCAGGCTTTACGCAGTGATCCGCGCAATGGCGAATTTCATTCCGAATATGGTTACGCTCTCGAACGCCTCGGTCAGAAAGATGAGGCGGGCGCGGAGTACGCAACGGCCACGCGCCTGGCTCCCAAATCCGGCGTGGTTCATTACGATTACGCGATGTTCCTTTTCCGTGCGGGAAAAATGGACCAAGCGATCACAGAGTTTCAGACCGCGCTAAAGCACAGTCCAAAACACCCTGAAGCGCATTACTACCTCGGCAGGGCGCTTTTTGTGAAAGGTGACTTGGACGGGGCGAAAATACATTACCTGGAAACCGCGCGCCTCGATCCCAAGGCGCCGGTTCACAACAGCCTCGGCGTCGTTTATATGCGACTGGGGCAGACTTCAGAGGCGATCGCACAATTCAAGGAGGCGCTGCGTTTGCGACCAGATGACGCAGACGCTGCGGAAAATCTCCGCTTCGTGCGGGCCAGAGATACGCAAGGCGGTTCGACGCCGCGCTGAAACCGCTAAAATCTTCTGCCACCCGTCTTGCACCCGCTTAGCCGTTGTTTGTCATTCCGAGCGAAGTCGAGGAATCTCTTGCT
>DASXNN010000010.1:0-4654 GCA_036495045.1 Candidatus Udaeobacter sp. | reverse complement strand
CGTTATCTATAAACATCCGGACGCCGGTGAGCGAAAACTTCCATCTGGCCTCGCACAGACTTCACCGCATCTTCTGGGGTCTCAGCCTGAATGAGCTCTTCGGGGTCGGCCGATGCAGCTGCAATCACGACTCCGCCGCGGATCGAGCGCAAAGCTCACGAAAGCATCGCCCGCAGCAAAGCATGTCTATTCTTCGATCGGCGCGACCGCATACAGATGAGTCTTGCGATATTTCGCCGCGATGTCGACGTTCGAATCGATAAGCACTTGGGAATTGTAAGTTAATGCGCCATCTCGCTCGGACACGCCGGCGACGATTGTAATCGAAAGCTTTCTGGCGGCTTCTTGAAGTCCACGAACGAATCCGTTGGTCCAATGATTGGCATGCGCTCGGATCGCTGGCATCGAGTAACCGGTGTCAATCATTTCCGGAAAAACGATCAGTTCGGCACGTCCCTCTTTGGCGAGACGAGAAAAATCGCGAACCTTAATAAGATTTGCTTCAGGATCGCCGAGGGAACGCGAAATCTGAGCAACTGCAATTTTCATTCAAGCGAGGGAACCTGATAACCGGCTAGGCAGCAATTGGTCTGCGGTAGCCGAAAAATTCGCGCTTCTTAATTAGGTGCACCACTTCCGGGGGAACCATTCGCTCCCAGCTGGTGTCTCCAGACTGCAATTTGGCAAGCACATCAGGCGGATGAATTCGCAAATACTCGGGATGATAATCGGTAATCTCCTGGACGCATTGATTGTCGATCAAATATCGAAACAACGAGCGAAGATTCGGTGCGACTTCGATTTGTGTTGCGGTGATGGTCTTACCGCTTGCCTCATCTATCATTGGATAGACATAAAGTCTTAGTCCTCCCTTAAACATTCTGCCGACTGCCTCAAGGATTCCGCCTTCCAGGTTTGTGTAGTATTTTTCCTCGAAAATCTCGACCAGACTAGGCACGCCCATGACGAGGCCGATCGGTTTGTTTGTATAACGAAAGAGATATCCCGCGAGCCGATAATATTCGCGGAACTTCGAGATTAAAACCGTTCGTCCCAGCGCGCCGAGAATATCTACGCGAGCGAGAAAATCGGCATGATCAAGCTGTCCGCCGGCGAGCAGATTTTCGAGCGTCATTTCCATGAGGACGACAAGGTCTTCAGGCGAACATTCACATTGCGGCAGAAAAACGCCGCGCGCGCCATCTAGCATATCATTTGTGGCGTAGGTGACAGGTCGAAAACTCCCGCGCTCAACCAGGATCGCCTTTTTGTAGAAGACTTCAGCAGGCTGAACCGTATCGCCATCCGCCTTGAACATCACCGCCTTCGTCAGACCGTGGCTGACCAACTGCAAACTCATCAATCGATTATCGATGCTTTGAAAGAGGGGCCCGGAAAACTTGATCATATCGACCTCGATTTGTCCCGCTGTGAGATTTTCCTGGAGCGATGAAATCACTTTCTCCGGCTGGGCATGATAGAAAGCTCCGTAAAGGAGATTCAATCCGATCACGCCAAGGGCTTCCTGTTGTTCGACGTTTCCTTCGTCGAGCAACCGGATGTGAATGATAATCTCGCTTGGTTGCCCGCGTGGCTGGGACTGAAATCGCACCCCTAGCCAGCCATGCGATTCATTGCGCTCCTTGAAACTGCGCGCCGCAACCGTGTCGGCGAAAACAAAGAACGTCTTCTCAGCGCCGAATTTTCCATCCAGCCGTTCAACGAGAAGATTATATTCGTGGGGCGAGCATTGTCTGGAGACGAACGCGGCTGACGTAGCGGTCCGCCGGTCCATAAATCGCGTCGCTGAATGTCATGTCGTAGGCGGACATGGTCTTGGCGATCGTGCCGGCTTCGCCGCCAACGCGGAAGAATCGGCGTGCTACTTCCTGGCCGGCGCCGATTTCAGCGAAGGTCCCATATTTGACTGCGTCTAGATTGATCCGGAGGGCTTTCTCGTCGGTGGCGATTTCCATCTCTGGATTCACACAACTTCTCTAGCGGCAATCTCCAATCACGCAAACTGACGTTGTTTGAGTCGCGTCGAGACGAAGTGGCAGGGCACTCCCGCACTCCAAAGCACTCGTGCGAAACTCGGCAGCGACTACAGCAGTCGCACTGGCTCGGCGTTCTTCGCGGGAATCCAGCCGCGCAGATTGTTTGGCAGCGCTGCGTATATCCAGTCGCCGCGCGTGCTCAGAATTTTGACTTCGCTTCCGGGAGGCAACGCCAAAACGCTGTTGGCCGTGTCGGCGGTCGCAAGTCGCGCTTGCACATTGCCGCCGGTGATGATCGCTAGCGCGCGGCCTTTGTTGCCATGGTCAATTTCGTAGGCGGCAAAAATGGCCAATGCGCAAACTGAAAACGACAGGATCGACAGTGCAATCAAACGAGCAGATCGGCGACGCGCCAAAATCAGGGCGACAGTACAAAAAGCGCCCAGCCAGAAGGCAATCGCTGCGACGATACTGTATTGATTGACACTGGCAAATTGCAGATACCGTTCTGGCGAGCTCTGCTGCATCTCGAGTGCGCGCGCCTCATCGCGCGCGATCTGCAAATTGGCCGCGGCTTCGGGATGATACCGTTCCAGCGCAAGCGCGCGCTCATAATTCAAAATCGCGCGGCCAAAATCGCCCGTCCGAAAGTAAGCGTTGCCGAGATCATAAAACACATTTGCGCTCCATTGTCCTGCGCGCGCTTGCGTCTCGTAGCTATCAATCGCTTCCTTAAAATGTCCCTGTGCATATTCCTGAGTCGCCTTGGCAAACTCTGTTTGTGCAAAGGCTGAAGCGGCAACAAAGGTGCAAATCACTGCGCAGCAAAGATCGACAAAAAGTGTTCGGCCTTTCATGCGCGCAAATCTTCAAGCAATTCCAACACGTCGTGGCGGTTTTCTGGAGAGATCCGTTCCGAACCATTGTGGGCGCCGCTGTATTGCCATTCGTCGCTTTGTTCGAACAATCGCTTCAATCGTTCGCGCGAATCTCCGTTTAGTCCAAACGTGTCCGCCGCCGTCTCTGCATCGATCGTGTTTGGATCGGTGTTACGTGCCAAGGCAGCCTTTACACGAACAATCCTGGAAGCCTCGGCGTAATATTCCCGCGGCGACACATCATTGCGCCGCAACTTGCGCATCAATTCAGCAGCTTCATGCTGCAACGCGGCGATCCGCCGCGCCTCGCGGTTGCCGATTCTGGCTTGTCGAATCTTCCATCCAGCAAGTCCTAGTAAACCGAGCAGCGGAATCAACTGCGCCGTCCAGAAAGTTGGACGCGCGTAAAGCAGCGTGAACGATTGCACCCGACCGCGCTCGGTAAGTTGATATAAAATATCCTGCGGTTTCGCCGGCACAGCTGTCGTTGCAGCCTGCGCCGGTGACGCTGGTTGGGCTGCAATGGAGGGACCCGGCGCAGCGTCGCCTTGAACAGTAATCGCGATCGGATCGCTGTGGAGCGTCATGTAACGCTCTTTCACTGGATCGAAATAGGAAAATGCGAGCAGAGGAATGCTTTGCTTCTTTTCATTGGGCGAAAGCACCATTTCGAAAGTTTTTGTGCCGCTGATTCCAACCTCATCATCCTGCTTGAACTTGGAAGACGGCGGATATTTATGCCAGCCGTGCTCATCCTCCAGGGCGGGCGCGTTGACGCGATCAAAATTGCCACGTCCGGAGATTGTCGATGTGACGGTAATTGGATCGCCTACCTGCACGCTTTTTGGTTTTGCTTCAGTCGTCATCGTAAAGTTCCCGATTGCGCCCGAAAAACTGGCCGGCGCGTTTTGCGGCAACGGTTTTACCTCAAAAGCCACCGGATCGCTGTTGATCTCTATTTCGCGGCGTTCGCCGAACTGGCCGAAAGGATCGGAGAAAAATGGATCCGAAAACGGATCGTCGAGGTTAAACAGATCAAACGGCGAACGGGAACGCCGGGTTTCAGGCCTTCGCGGCACTAGCACCTGCGCTTTAGCCTTGACCGGGCCGAGGTCAAATTTTCCAGCCCGCGCCGCAGCGATCGCCGTCTTAAATGTGACGACATCGTAAGTTCTGCCGTTGATCGTCTCGAGATTTTCTCCACCCTGTTGCAATTTTTGGGCCGTGAATCCTTGCCCGCTGACTTCCGGACCATCGATCAGTTTTGGATGGGCGCGGGGGTCAAATCCGAGCCGGATCTCCGCCGGCACAATCTCTCCGACAAAAGCACTTTTCTTTGGAACAATCAGTTCGGCGAAAACTAATTGGTTCGGGTTTGCGGGTTGCGCAGTTTGATTGGAGCGGGTCGACCGATTTCCCGAATCGGAAACATTCAGCTTCAGAGCCGGCGTGCGCAGTGAACTGCTGCCCACGCGAATCATTTGAGGCGGAATTATGAATGTGCCAGCCTTTAACGGCAGGATTGTATAAATGTAAACGGTGCTCGAGCTCGTCGTCAGGTTATGCATTTCGAACTGGCGCGACGTCCCGGTCTGATGAATTTCCAGCCCGTCTACGGAAATCTCTGCGGGCAGATCGGCGTTATTGGCACCGGTCACCTTGATTTCCATTTGGACCGTCTGTCCAACCACGGCTTCCGAATTACCCAGAACCGCAGTAACACTCGGTGACCCTGAAAATGCGGTGTTCGTTCCCAGCCCCGCGATCAGCGCGATCAGT
>DASXNN010000009.1:0-3339 GCA_036495045.1 Candidatus Udaeobacter sp. | reverse complement strand
ACGCGGAAAAATGCCAACCCGCACGTAAAGGGATATGAGATTTTGGAAGCTGTCCTCATTGGTAGCGATTTGCCCGAGGTTGGTGAATAGTTTGTCACAAATCGGGCCGTAGCACAGCTTGGTAGTGCGCTTGAATGGGGTTCAAGAGGTCGCGGGTTCAAATCCCGCCGGCCCGATATTAATCATAGGCGGTCGCCGAACAGAACGAAATCTGTGGATTTGCTGCTTTCCTGGTTTCCTCATTAAGCGAATTCAGATGAAAACAGTGCAGTTATCAGATGGAAAAATTGTTCCGGCGCTGGGTCAAGGCGCCTGGCGGATGGGCGAGAACAAGAAATCGCATGCGGCTGAGGTCGCAGCTCTGCGCCTGGGGATTGATCTCGGCATGACCTTGATCGATACCGCGGAAATGTACGGCGAAGGCCGCGCGGAAAAAGTGGTGGCGGACGCGATTGACGGTCAGCGCGACCGCGTTTTCGTTGTCACGAAAGTGTATCCGCACAACGCGTCACGCACGGAATTGCCGAAAGCATGCGAACGCAGTCTCAAGCGACTCCGCATCGAGGTCATTGACCTTTATTTATTACACTGGCGTAGCGACGTAGCGCTGACCGAAACCGTAGAAACTTTCGAGAAACTTCGATCTACCGGAAAGATTCGACGCTGGGGCGTTTCAAACTTCGATATCGACGATGTAAAAGAATTGCTCGCGATCGAAAACGGTTCGGCCTGCGCCGCCAATCAGGTCCTCTACAATCTCGAACATCGGGAAATCGAATCTGGACTCCTCCGATGGAGCCAAACAAACAAGATTCCGATTATGGCTTATTCTCCGGTCGGGCACGGTCGCGGCCTGCTGGAGAACGCGACGCTCAAGAAAATTGCCAAGCGCTACGACTGCATGCCAGCGCAAATCGCGCTTGCGTGGGTGCTCAGGCAGCCAGGCGTTATCGCCATCCCGAAAGCGAGCAACGAAACTCACGTCCGCGAGAATGCGCGCGCGGTCGAGACTACGTTAAGCGACGAAGACTTCGCAGATATCGACCGTGAATTTCCATCGCCAAAGTCGAAAGAACCTTTGCCGATGCTCTGACTCGTCCCTTCCTAATCTCTGCTTGCTATTTTTAGAGCGTCAGCCGCCGGTTTTCGCTTGCGCTACGTAACGCTTAACCTCTGCCGCGTCCGCCCCGACAACGGTGCCGACGAGAAGGCCCCCACGGTTGTAAACGTTAACCTGCGGAATCGAGCGGATGTTGTATTGCTTCACCACCGCCGTGTTCCAATTGACGATGTCTATCTTGCGCAGCGCAATCTCCGGATCGGTTTGCGCCATCAGCTCCAAGCTTGGTGAGAGCTGTTTGCACGGGCCGCACCAGTCCGCATAAAAATCGACAACAGTTACGTTGCCGAGTGCGAGATGTTGCGCGATGTCCACCTGCGCGCCGTGACTGATCACCTCGACTTGCTGGCCGCGACCAGCGATGATCGGAGCGGGCGCCGGAAGATTTTCGCCCTGCTTTTTGAGCGGGTCTTGTCCGGTCCAATATTTGTTTCTTTCTTCGGCCGCTTTTCGGCGTAATTGTTCTTGCTGCGTCAGGAACGCCTCCTGACTGGCAGCTTGTTCAGCCGAATATGCGGTCGCCTGCGCGGCATCGTAATGAAAACGTTCCTGAACCTCCTTGGGCAACTCGGTGAAGTAAACTTTCGAGATTCCCGATTTGCTTATGAGCGTAATCCCGTCGGGTTCGACCCGACTTACCGTGACGTTTTTGTATTCTTTCCCATCAATCGCTTTGAAGTCTTCAGCGAGCGCGACTGACGCGAAACACAAGATTATAAAAGTGAGAATCTTCATCTTGCGTTGTGTGCGAAAAACCGCGCGTTAATGGCCGAAACGCGAAAAGCGTATGTTCGAATTCTCGTACGCAGCACCGACACTAATGTGAAATTTATCATTGCCGACCTCGCTGAAAATATATGCCTGCTCAAGGTCGCCACTGAATTTGCCGGTCGATCTCCCGTACAAAACGCTCACTTCTCCGGTGGCGTAATCAAGAAGATTGGGCTTCCGCACATCCACGACCTCTTTGGATGAATCCTTGGGATATGCCACCGGGGCAGTGGCTGCCTGCGCTGGTAGTGGGCTTAAGGCCGGAAGAAAATCAGGCGGCGTCGGTTCCATCCAGCTGAGTGAAAATGGTGCGGCAACAGCGCCCCAGAAAGAGAAACGCTGTCCATCTGAGAGCGACAGCGCCGGAAGACTGATGGCGTTATTTAGCGCGCTGAAGAGATCCGGGCGATATGTCTGCTGGGCGGACAAGGGAACGCACAGACTAAGAAATCCCGCAACGGCAAAGAATGCGCGTTTGGTCATGGGAGAATGCTGAAGCAAAAACACCGCGAGCGCGAGCGAAATCTTGGGGTCGTATGATAAAGAAGCGCGACTGGAGCCGCCTTCCGCGCGGCAATCGATAACAAGTGCATATAAGGAAGCCTGCGTCGGCAATTCCTCTCACGACTTTGCGCAGCGATTTTTGGGGCAAAGAAGTTAGCTAGGATTTTGACCGATACGCCGATCCGCTGTTCGCCTGATTGTGTGACAATTAATAGAACAGCATGCTTTGGCCATGGCACTCGTCTCTCCTATCAAATTATCCGATGAAGAAAAACTGGAGATCTTGCAACGACTCGATCAATTCCGGCAATGGCACTCCCTAGATGAGAAACGTTATTGCCTCGTTTGCGGCGAAATCATTACCGGGCGGGAAATCCAGACGATTGGGGACACACGTGGAAACGGGCCGCAGCGCATCATTTGTCCGACGGAAAATTGTAAAGCGATTCCGATGGATTGGGTGCGGCCAACTGACGAAGTCTTGATAAAAATTGCGATGGTGGAGGCCGAGCGCCGTAGACTTCGTCTGATCATTCGAGCAGGCCGTGCTACGCAATACGATCAGCAGAACGAGGCTAAGCCGTCACTCGGGTAGCATTCGCAAGCAGAAGATTGGGACGCGTGGATGTAAGGTGCCATCCGATTCTTGGACATGGGTTTGCCTGCGGTAAAGGTGGAATCGGCCAGTGACGTTTCCGATGACGAGGGTGAAGCGGGGAAGGTCGCATCCCGTGCCCGCTTACGCATCGCAGGGCTGTTGCGGAGACCTTTCGATGTCAGATCGATCGCCCTTACCGGTCTGCTTATCCTGGCAGTCTTCTACACCATCTACTTCATGCGCTCGATCCTGCTGCCGATCGTTCTTGCGCTGCTGCTTAGCTATCTGTTTAGGCCGATAGTGCGCGGATTCGCTCAATTGAAGATTCCGCTGCCGGTCGGCGCGG
>DASXNN010000008.1:0-45493 GCA_036495045.1 Candidatus Udaeobacter sp. | reverse complement strand
ATTGAAGACGACGAGCCCAGGAGACCAGCGCCACCTCCCCCGGAACCGTATTACGGGGGCATGAACGTCCCTTGATGAAACTCGAAGATCAGTTCAGCCGCGGCGTTTTCGGGGCAAAAGTGAACTCACCACTCCTGAACTCGCCCTTGTGCTCGTGCGTCTCGATCACGTTGCCAGTTTCATCGTAAACGCGAATCACAGCGTGACGTGAGCGGCTGAGAGATTTCGCGTACCCGAACGCATTGCTGATTGCATTTGCTCGCCGTACCAGAGGCGACTGAATGGCAAAATGTCGGAAATCAAATCGACGCCGCGATGATCATGACGGGGATTGGACTTCGTGAACCCCCACCAGGCGAGCAACGAGGCTGTTCTATTGCAAACCAGGAACCTGTGTCAGAAGTGAGGACTGATCCTTTACCCCTTTTAAAGATCAGTCTGCGGCAGCCGACGAAAACGCAAGCCTACCTTGGCATATCCTGCCGTTTCAGGGCAGCGGTAAAGTAACGTATCCTGGAACGCCCTGCCTTGGAGATCTCACAAAGTGTGCCGCATTTAGCCTTGAATTGTAATTCCATGAAAATTTCGGCAAGCCGATTTTCGTCCGCATTCAGCCCCTGGTTAGGCTCCTCCAGTAGCCGGGAGAGAACTGCGTGATATATCGTTCTATTCTTGCTCGTAAAGTTGCCGGGCTCATAAAATCGTTGAGCGAGACGTTCCGCTTTTTTTTCAATACTCGGTGAATCTCCGAGTTCATATTTTAGCAATTTAACTAGATCGTCGTTCATTTTTCTTTTCGATTTTAACTAAGTTACGCGCGAAAATTGATTTTCCGCAATTCGTCCTGGATCTCATTGTGCGTGACTCTTTCAAGCTCTACAAACGCCGTCAACTTTTCGTCGGCGCTAACGATGAACCGCTCTCCGTTGTCGCGATGCGCGTCCCGTCGCATCCCAAAGAGCTAGCGCGCGATGTACTGGGTCACAAACATACGCTGACTAATACCCACCGTCCCGACACTGTTAAGGTTCTCCGTATACATTCGCGGGGTCTCCGTTCTGCTCCCTACAAGCAGTGTGCCCGATTGTGTGAGGAACAGATCGTCGGCATAGTTGAACGTCACGCTTTTCTCAAGGGCCCCCGTTGAGGCATTAATGCGCATGAGCTGGAAGTAAAAATTTGTGTACCCCAGTTCCGTAGCGAAAAGCTTGTTCTTAGCGGGATCATACTCGATGCCTCGGACGTCGACGAAGGAAGCACCGGACAATGGGATGTTGCGCACAAACGCGCCGGCATCTGTGATCTCATCTACCGCATAGGCGGATGCCACCAGCAGATGGCCACTCGGAAGAACTTTGACATCGAAGACCTGGTTATTGCTATAGATGGAGGTTCCGGGATCGCCGCTACCTAGTGTAAATCGGATCAACTCATTTGCGCCAGCTACGTAGATATATGTGGAGTCGACTGCGATTTTCCCATAAGAGATATTTCCAGCAACGTAGAGAGGATCCATTGAATATGTCTTGTGGACGACACCCGAACTGTCCAGCGCGAGCACGGCAAATCCCGAGCCGCGTACCATCACGGCGTAAAGTAAGCCGTCAGGTCCGAATACAATCCCTCTAAGACCATCACCCAAGGTAGAAGAGAGGGTTAACGAGGCCAAAGCGCCTCCTTTGGAGCTGTATTCAATGATATCGAACGATCCATAGTTCGTGCTGTAGATGTTGCCGGAAACAAAGCTGAAAACCACAGGTGTTGGGGTTGGCTTTGCCAGTGGGGTTGGGTGCGCTTCCGCAACCGGCGAAAGTGCAAAGCAGGCGAGCAGGATCGGTAGGATTACAAGTTTAAATATTCGCTGATGCATTAGCGGTTCCTTTCTTTCTCTCAGTTTTTGAGCGCGACTGCACAGACCTGAAAGCGGGGGGAAAGACACCGAGAGAAGCTCTTCTTTACCGTGCCGCTGATTCAGATTCGCTTAATAGGCGCGGAGTTTGGAAGAGGCGCCGCCAGCCTGTCAAGAACCAAAGTCGGGACCTCGCATCGCCGATTCGGGTCCCAGGAATGCCGAAATACGGCCGGTTCACCGGATAATAGTAGATCAGAACAGCCGCCCTGCGACAAAGTCTTGTTGCTCGCGCTTGCCAAAAGCGCTGTACAAGCAAAACAAATCGTTGTGATTTTGCGTTAGCGAACGGCAAATTGTGGCTAACAGCGTCTCGCGTACTGCGAGTCACATCCTTCGATCCCTTTCACTGGACGCAGTCGCGCGTTCGATAATCCAGCCCGTTGCGGTTTGCGTTAGACAGGCTGTACCGCGATCTAGCTAGGCCCTTCCGGCGCGCTTTTTCGCAATAGCCTGCTGGATCTCCTGCTGGCGGATGCTCTGCAACTGCTGATACTGCGCAGGGCTCAGAATTTTCTGCATCCGCGGCGCGTTTTCGCTGTGGATGGCTCGGAGTTGCTTCATTTTCTGCATTGGCGGAAGCGAAGTATTGTTCTTGATCGCCTCGATTTTTGGACCCTCTTCCTTGAGGATCGGCAGCATCTCCATCTTCTGTTGTGGCGTGAGCTTGAGCTGTTGCGATAAGGCTTGCAACTTCGCTGCCGGGTCGGTGGTCTGGCCCGGTGCAGCGGGCGCGAAAGTCAGAAACGCAAAAAAGGATGCGGCCGATATCAGAAGGGTGAAGTGTTTTTTCATGGTTTGCATTGCTGCTTTTAGCAAAGCCATTAATGGCGCGTCAAGGATTTCTCTTTGTTGTCACGGTGCCCATCTGCGTAGAAGTCGCGCCTACGGAATCCAAACACCGAAGTTGTCGGGCGCCAGGACAAACACGAGCGGCAACTCGATTATCTTTGATACGGCGAGGTTGGTTAGGTAAAAAACGCATCCGACTGCGTTACCCGAGGTCTCAACGAAGCCATGCGCAATCGGAGCCTGGGTGGTCCAGGCAACGAAGAGGCCAAGATCAACAAGTCGAAAGCGCTGGCGCGAAAAGCGCTCGAGCGCTTGAAGCTCTGCCAACAAAAATTTCCGCGTTTCCAGTTCCGATTAGTGCAGGGCGGTGCCCGACTCGCTCTGCACGAGAGCGACGTCGGCGCTATTTATTGCACCGTCCGCGTTGACATCTTCGCGGAAGTTCGACTGCGTCACGGACTTGCCGGATTGAGCCTGCGTCTGACTAACATCTGTCGCGTTGACAACGCCATCGGCGTTGGTATCGCCGATCAGGACGCTCATCGGAATCGCGACGTTCCCGCTCCTGGTCCCTCCGCTCACACCTATGAGGTTAATGGTAAGCGTTTGCGCGTCGCTCACGGTAGTCAGATTCACCGTCACTTGCGTGTTACGAACACCGAAGCTGCTTACGGAAGCCGTTCCGCCTGCACCCGGTGTCACTGTTACCTGCTTCACCTTGACCGGTACGGTGAAGGTAGCGGCTACCTGATAGTTACCGCCGTTACCGCCAGAACGATCTTCAATTCCGGGCTTGCCGGTGAGTGGAAGATCGACAGCGAACGTGCCCGCCTTTCCTTGTTTCTTCTGGGAAACTGCGTCCACAGGTTCGATGTTACCGGACGAGCAAATCGTATTTCCCACAACCGTATAAGTCGCTGGCGGATAGCTGTTGTCTGTATTTCCTTTGACGAAGGTGTGATCGATCAAAAGGTTTGACCGTTCCAGCGTCTCTGGCGGCGTGTCGCCGGTGTTGAAGGTGCGGCCGTTTACTGCCCCTAGAAGATCACCGGGTTGGGGACTTCCAACTTTCGATTTGTCGATGTAGATGGTGATCGTCCCGTCTGCATTGAAATTGCTCCCAGCGTCGGCTGCTCCGAGCGGGTTCTCGGTCGGAACGCCAAGCACAACGAGCGAAGCGGTGGCAACTGTACCGTACTCAAAAGTGACATTGCTATTTGCGTCGCTAGTCATTCCGACATAGAACTGTTCGTCGGGTGTTTCGACGGAATTCCAGACCATCCTCCACCGGCTATTTGGCGGCACGGGAGTCAGAGCGCCCACTTTCATCTTGAACATCAACTCGTTAGTCGAAGGCGGTTCCCCCACGGCAATGTAGTCAATCAAGTACTGCGGAAGAGGGGGCTGGGTGACTGTTCCACCCGTGCTTTCCGGATGCGTGGGTAGATTTCGATGAATGACTACTCCCGCGCAGGTATCGCCAACAAAAGGTGCAGCGATCTCATTATTGGCACATGATGAACCGATCGCATTTGTCGCTGCCACTTTATAATAGTAGGTTTGCGTGGCGTCAGTCGCAGTGTTGTCGGTATAGCTTGTTTGAGTTCCGGGAACGGTGGTGAGTAACACTTCGCTGTTGCTGGCTGTTCCGCGCAGAATCTGGTACTTTAGAATCGGAGAATTGCCGGTGTCAGCCTCATTCCACGCAAGGCGAACTACGTTGCCGATGCGAGTTTCTGTAACAAACGGCATCCCGGGCACGGACGTCGACTTGGCCGGATCTTTGGCTGCAATCATCCGACGCCCGCTCGATTGCCGCGCGATTGACGCCGTCGCGGTATAGGCATTTCCGCTGACGCCGGTTGAGCCGTCCGCATTGGTTGGCGCTTGTGCACAGGGGCCGCCCGAGCAGCCGTTTACGTAGCCCACCTGAACTCGACCATCGCGGTCAATGGTGATGTCGAAAAAGTCGAGAAGGTTACGGTCCATTGGGCCGCCGCCGCCCCGCAACAGACCCATTCGTTGCATGGGCAATGTGGGTGTGGCATCACTAGTCGTCCAGTGTGCACCGCCGTCAAAGGTGTGCGCGACGTAGAGATGCCAGACGCCGGTAAAACCGTCTGCGTTGGAATCTCCAACCCCGCCTGTTGCACCATAAAAAGCTACCGCGGCGCGTCCGGCATCTCCGGCTACGGCAGCTGGGAACGCCACGTTATTTACACCATAAGCAGCCCCAACATTATAGATGTTTGACCAGGTCTGCCCTTTGTTAGTGGAAGTAGCTACCATCGCGGCTGTGCCATTCATCGCGCCCAGGAAATAAACGGTGCCGTTGTTATCGATTCCTACAGCTGGATCATCTGTGGTGGCGGTATTCGTTACCGAACTGTTTTGGACCTGGCGAACTGCCCACGTCGTACCGTTGTCTTCCGATACGACAACGGCGGCGTCCGCGCCGCATCCTCGATTCGGCACATAAACTGTCCCGTCCGGCGCGACTTTGACGTGTCCATGCAGTCCGCCGCATGCCGTCAGATTATAGATGGGGATTGAAGGACCAAAGGTCAGACCGCCGTCGTCACTTCTGGAACAGAAAGCTGCAGCGATGTCTTGCGAGCAATAGTAAACCGCGTGCGGATAGACAGGTGAAGGCGGGTTAAGGTTAAGCGGTGAATGATAAGGTCCGCCGCCAATAGTCTCGTGGTCCACCGCTGACGCGAGGCCGCTACCCTGGCTCGGCACCCACGTAATTCCGTCATTGTCTGTATAAGAAGTCTTGCACGTCGGTGAAAGCAGTGTGAGCTCCGCAGCAAACACACGACCTGTCTGCCTGTCGGTAAAGCCAATCGGATCCGAATCGATAAACAACGAGGTCGGCGCACGACGGTTCACCCATGTTGCTTTCGGAATAGTTGGCGAACAAGATTCGTTCCAGGAAACGAACAAGGTTTCGAGATCGGACTGGAAGTTAGTCATACCGCCGACGGAGTTGGAGGTTGAGTTCCAGTCGACACCGATCGAAGGTTCGCCCGCGCCGCGTCCCATGTACTCAACAGTGAACGCGCCCGAGCTTGTAGCCGTTCCCTGTGTAAGAACGCCCGGGGCCTCAAAGTTTTCATAACCAATTTTTGGGCCCGTGTCCTTGGGTGCTGGCGGCGGCGGGGCGGGTGTTTCGGGAACTGCGGTTGCTGTTCCCTGATATGCATCGGTAGCTACTGGCGTAGTGTCATAAACAGCGTGAACGGTGAAGGTGCCGGTGCCCCATTGTGCGACGTCAATGAACGCCGTTTGATTCGTCAGACCAGGTCCATTCATCGCCGAGGTTACCAAGGCGCCGCTGTTGGCCCCCGTGCCGCTGGTGTTGGTATTCACACCCTGGTGAATGTAAATGTCGTACTCGTTTGCACTGCTTTGCCAGTTCAATTGAACCTGCACCCGCTGGCCAGCCCAATTAGATTGAGTACCGGAAACGGTGACCGTGAAAGTTTCACAGGTGACGTTTTCAACACATGACGATTCCATGTTGGCGTTGCCTCCGGGGGTCGTCGGCGAACCCTGCCGCCAGGTCGCGGATGGTCCGCCCGGACTCGGACCGACCGTGCCCATAGAAGGCGTTGGGGTGGCAAAGATATCGACCAACGCGACAGTGCAAAGCAGGCCGAGCCCGCAAATTAATAAAAACGCGCCGAGTACGGCGCGTCCGGAGGTGAGATGTGAGGAAGTCTTTTTCATGGTGGCCTTTTGTCACTTGACATTCGGCGGTTAGTCAACCAGTGGACGTATTCCACACGGCAATTTCTTTATGCCGGGTAAACGCCTGACGTGCATTCGGTCGACGATATTGGCGTTGCGTCTGCCATTTTCTGGATGGGGACATGTAATCGGACGCTGTCGCGCCTCTCACCGAACTGAAGGACACCTGTTACCTCGAACCAGAGGTTGTTGGTTGCTGATGTCAGATTCCACCCTACTTCAACGTAATATTGTGCTTTCCTATCTTATTGACAGGCTGGCGAGGTTACTTCCAGACTCCGGGGCCTGGGTTTTCGCTGGGACAACGCCTGGCGCAAGTCGCCCCAGATCAAACTTGGATCAATACAACAGACATCCACATAAAGGAACCAAACAAAATGAAAGCTATTAGAATGCGAATCCAGAAATCCTCACGACCGTTAGCCATCCTATTGGCTACCGTTATCGCCATCATAACCTCAATGGTCGTGGCGAATGCGACGCAGACGATCACCGCGCCCAACGCAGCCTTTATCACATACAGCCTTGCGGCGGGGGCTAACAGCGCAACGATTACACCAGCCAATGGCCGGGCGGTACTGGTTATGGGCTGCTGCACCACCAACGCGCCTGGCCAATTCTCAGTAGCTCAGGTGACTTTGCAGCATGCCCCCCGGCGTCGGCATGTTATGGGTTGGGTTGGAAGCTACACCCAACTCGAGCATCACCGAGGGAGGCGTAAGTTCCGCAGCGGGAACCCACATTGTATACATCGACAGCTTCCACTTACTGGACATCCAAGTGGCCAGCGCAGACACGATCCGTATCCACAATGGCTATAGTGCTACGCGGGCTGGTAATGTGACGCTCATCTGGTAAGCAGGCGATTTCAAAGAACCGTAGAATGGTCTTGCGCCTCTAGGATCGCGCTAGAATCGTTTTTGATTGCCGGATGGTGAATGATCCGGCCATGATGTCATCGACGATTTCTGCACGCTTACCAGCCCAGTCCAAAGATGAAACCCGCGATTTGGCTCCTGTAATCCCCCAATAAATCAGTTTAGCAAAAAGTAAGCTCTCACTGATGCGCGGATTCGCGATACTCCTTGTTCTGATAGCCGTAGCGTGTCCTGCCGGCGACGTCCCGGAGCGCAAGGTTGAAAGTAACTTCATCGTTTCGCTGCGTGAACCGAAGGTGCGGATCGAGCTTCCGAAATCGGTGCAATATGTGGGAGCAGATCGGTGGCTCCTGTATGACATCGCCGATTGCGAGCTGCACGGATTCGTTGAAGCGGATAGTGAGCGAAAAGTAGCGCAGCTCTACTGGATTCAATTTGAGGGCTACATCTCAACAAGGCCGGAGTTGAGGTATCAATATGATTCAACGCGGCGAGCGACTATAGGAAGACTTGAGTTCATTGTTGATACCTTCACCCGAGGCAAAGATGACAAGATGACGAGTTCAGATCGCGAACATCTCAAGGCTTTAATCGAAGCGAAAGGTTACACTTTACCAGAAAATATGATGTCGGTGCGGCTCGTCCATTTGTTGAACGAACAAAAGCGCCGTGAATTGATGATTATTTATGCGGAAGACCTCGCGCCGACTGGCTTTACCGCTGGCGATCTTCAAAAAGGCGGCAAAGGACACGATGAATGGCCAACGATTGAGAAAGGGTTGATCGAGCGGGCGGAAAAGAAAATCGTCATCTCTACTCCATAGCCGGATGGCCTTGCGCCTTGAAGTTTTCGTGTCATCGAACGGAATAACGCAAGCGCCGGGAGTTGACGAGGCGAAAGCTGTGATGCTGTGGTTCGCGTTTACGCTGAAGCTGGCAACGTGATCGAAACCCACGAGCACAAAGGCGAGTTTAAAGAGTGGTGAACTAGCGATGGGGTCTTTTACTAAAATTGGTTTTCGTACGCGAAATTTTTTACAAAAGCGAAGCTCGCTCGGCTAAGCTTACAATCACTCTCGATGGAAAAGGATGACCCGTTTTTGACGTTTGACTGGGTTTTTACCGATACGTCCCACAAGGACGCTGCGCGATTCCACGCTTTAGAAGCGAGGCCAACTGAGACAACAGTGCTTCAAGAATTGATAAGTGCCGACTCGATTGTGAATTTTGCGCTTTGGAGTGAATTGCCTAGAAATCATCCCGTTAGTGAACTGTGGTTGGAGACTCAAACTGACCTCTTGGCTTCGATCTACTTGGCTTACGGTGGCTTCTTTCGGCAAGCGCTCACAATTCTCAGGGCATGGTTTGAAATTGCCGTTCATGGAGTTTTCTTTTCAGCGCACTATGGTCACCCCACTGGACGTTACGAACGATGGCGCAAAGGGCAAAGGAATGCATCTGCCAAAACGAACGACCTCGCTGAAGCATTAGCTGCGAGGCACGACAAGCTAATACCTGTCGATCGAGTCACGATCTTTGAGAAGATTAATCCAGTCTATGCATTCCTGTCGCATCAGACACATGCACAAGGGCTGGATATATATGACTTCCAAGAAGGTCGCGACAATGTGCCACGTTATCTCCCGAAGAGTTATGACATCTGGTTTTCACATGTGCTATCTGCTTTCGATGCAGTTTGCTTCCTATACAGACTTTTCTTTTCGCCTCGAATTGCAGATTATTTTAGAAAATCAGCTTCTGAGCTCCAACGTGCGCGTGAACTCGCGGGCTCGCTTTCAGCAAGCGTCCCTGAACTTCAGGCCCTGATCTCGGACGCTCTTCGACATTTGTGAGCGCAAGAAAAGGGGTTGCCTTACCGCTACTGTTATTAACTCTCATCGTGCAGGCGGCTGCGATCAATTGGCTACGCAAAGCATCGTGAGCAGAAAATTTTATATTACGATGGCCTTCACTTTGCGGATGCGAGGCACCGCGAGCAGCCGCTTCCACCAACTGCTGTAGTTGGATTTGTTGGATTTAAACGCGAGGCCGGCATACCGAAAAACCGTTCGCTGGCTGCGAATATCGATGCAGATCGTGCGCTCATAAGTTTCAAAGAAATGCCGATTACGCTGGTGCAAGCCAATTACGACGCGGGAGAGGTCGCGTGTAGGGAAATCGGCGCTCTTGCCGTTGAGGGAGCCGCCCTCATAAATGACTCCGAGCATGGTCAAAACCCGACGCTCCTCGGCATCGTCGAGGTTAACGGATTTATCCGTGAACCGAGCCGCAATCGCCCTCATAGACATCGTTCCTTTCTTTGCATTTTGGCGAGCATTTCCATGAGGCGCGCTTCGTACGAATCACAGATGGGAGACTCCCCATTTGGCTCGATCCCTTCGGGATGTTGGAGCCGCAGATCGTCGTGAATCTGTTGCCGAAGCTCGGCGTAGGCGTGGATTTGGTGAGGCGGCACCGTTGATGCCACAAGAGATTCATCGGTAGCACAGGATGGTTTGGTTAACCTGTATCGGCGATTGGCCTGTTTGGTTCTGAGGCTAACGAATTTCATAACCCCTTTCTTTTTGAGGTTTGACAGTGTTGCCGACAGTTTCGCTTATTAGACCATAGTCCTATTCCTTTAGGGGGAACGCCGTCAGCTTTTCATCGGCACGCACAACGAAACGCGCTTTCCGTCGTCGCGATGCGCGTCAGCAACGAAGATCGTTCGTCCGCGAGAATCTATGGCTGAGACGCAGCCCCAACTCCAACCGGCTTTGCCGAGATTAGCAACCATTGTGAGATCCGCCTGTTCGGCCGAATGTCCCTTTCAGAGAACACTTCGGTCTAAACCACATTTTTCAAGCAGATCGCTTCGAGAGTGGCTCGACTTGGTTTGCGCACCCTGCGCCAAACCGATTTGATGACTTTGATGTTGTATTTCATTGCTCCTCCTCCGATCGCGAAGCGAAGCGCGATCCTGGCTGAGCGAGCGCCAGCGAGGTGACACCTATTAAACTCACTAATTTAAACTTTTTCATACCTTAAAATCGTTATCGTGCGGGTTTGCAGCCACGGCGCATCCGAGGGATTTTGCGATCCTTCTTAAGACTGATCCTCGCTCCCTCCTTTGAGATGGAAGATTGAAAGGATTCGAGGCTTCGCGCATTGGGTCGTCATGCGAAGCAGCAAGCTCAAAGTCAGTCCGGAATCGCAACTGCAGGTAGCTTAGTTAGGGTAGTCTCACTTATTGATCGACGCTTGGTGACCGGCGAATCGCCGATTCCAGTTCCAGAAACGCAGTCAGCTTTTCATCCGCTGACATGATACAGTGATTCGCGTTACGATGAAGCGGGAAACGTGATCGAGACGCACGAGCACAAGGGCGATTCCAAGGAGTGGTGAACAGTCTTGCCATCCTGCAGCCTTTTAACAGACACTTCCCTCTATGGAGCAAGAAACAGATTGCAAGATGCAGTATAATTCTCGTTACGTCTTGTGGGCTTCAACATCCGCTATCGCAGCGGGCATAGTTCTGCTCGCATCATGCTCGATATTCCAACCTGTTATTGACGTCGTCCCTGTTGGCAGTCTTCAACAGGGTGTTGTGTTTTACCTTTGCGACACATTTCGTCAGCGCCAAGAGTTTACCGTCACGGCCGTGACGGTGCGAGAGGAGCAATCAGATGGTTCAACACGCGCGATATGGAGCGCTGAAGGAGGACAGCGCCTCCGTTACATCACCTATGGCGCGAAATATACTGATCTAAAAGAAAGTCAGCGACCGTTGCGCCTGAGGCGCGGAAAGAGGTACGAGGTTTTTGTGTACACCAGCACAGGCGCTAAGAGTCTGGATGTTTTTGCATTTCGAGTCGATGAGAATGGGAACGTTAGACAAGTCCCCTGGTTGATAATCTAACCAATCGATGAAGTCGACGGCCCCTGAGCGTTTCGCGGTGAAGACGGTGGCTGCCGCTGCTGCGCTGATTCTGGCGATGACCGCGCAAGCGCTTCCGCTGAGCTACCTGATTGAGCTGGAGCGGGCGAAGATTGAGCCAATTAAACCTTTTTCATCCGCGTGCACAACGAAACGCTTTCCGTCGCCGCGATGTGCGTCAGCGATACAGATTGTTCCCAGTACCCATCTAGGCCTGAGACACAATCTTTCCAAGGCGAGGCGCTGCTTTTACACTCGCGAGCAGGGTGCTTCCGGTTCGGCTTGCCGCGCCTGATGTCGAGATCGCTTTCGCCACAATCAAGGGCAATGAGGCGGAGGCGGAACCGGCAGCGTATCCCCGGGATAGTGCTCGATAATCGGCAGGAAACCCTGCCCAACGCCATCACGCCCGACCGGTAGTAAAGCTTGGACGTCACCGTGTAGTTGGCTCCGTCCTTAACCGATGCGAGGTAGATGATATTGTTTGGAGTGACCGGCGGTCCCGCCGACGGCAGCTTTCCAATCGGAATCGTTCCCACGTATTCCAGGCCGTTCCACGACAGGGAGACGTAGCCGAAATCATAAACCGTCGAAGGCCTGGTGTCGATCTGAGAGGCGTAATAGAGCTTCACCTGATTTATTGCACTCCCACCGGCAGGAGCGGTCACGTGAAAGACCATCGTGGTCGGTTTCGCTTCCATGCGAACCGTCGGCGTGCCGGGGGGCACCGACCCGTTCTTGAAGCAATACTTGAACCATGAGTCGATGCCCTGGATGACGTCATACAGGCTTGTATATGTATAAAGAAGATTCCCATTCGTCTCGACCCCGTGTTTCACGTTCGGCTTCATCATAATCCGCTTCAGGAATCGCGGGCTGGCTCCTGCACCGGCAATTCGGTCGTAGGTGTAATTGATGGCCGGTACGGTGAAGAACTGATCGTGTGTGCCGATGATCGTCAGCAGCGGTCCATGCTGCGTCGGTGCATAGGCGATCGGATCAAAGTAGTTCAGGAATGTGGTAAGTGTCGGATCGGTACAGTAGTTCGAGACGGTGTTAAGGTGGTCCAGTCCGCTTTGCAGCCCGTTCCGCGTGTAATAGTAGAGACCGTGATAGAGCCAGGCGCCAGGTAGAACCCGATGGGCCGCCAATCACCCGCCACCGCGATTCCCACTGCTCCCTTCACTCGATCGTCTACCCCGTTAATGTAGTAGGTGAACTGCCCCCCCATCGAGGCCCCGATCACACCCAAACGCGTCCGGTCAATGCGGAAGGGGTTCAGGAAGAGACCTGACAATTTCTCGAAAAGGGTTAACGCCCGCATTCCCGCGTACGTGTAATGGTACAGGTAGCTCACGTAAGGGGCCGGCACATTCATGACTTTCTCGACCGAAATCCATCCCTGATCCGTGTCCTGTGGTCCAGTAGAAAGGCCCTGACCGGGTCCGTCGATCGAAAGTGCGACGTAGCCGAACGCTGCCAGGAGCATCGCCTCGTCAGGGCTCCCATGCCCATGGTGGCCGTGACCAATAACGATCGCCGGATACGGTCCGCCGACAAGTGGACTCGCCAAATACCCGTGGATACGTATCTTCCCACCCGTGTGTATTGCGTACGGCGCGACAGCGTGCGCCCACGTCGCATTGTTGTTGGAGTCGACGTAGACCTCGAAGTACCCGGTCCGCGCAGTGATACTGTAGTTCAGCGTGCTCTTGTCCCTAATCGTGAGCTGAGTGTTGGCAGGCCACAGGTCGACAGGTGCCGACTGCGCGAACGCGCGACTGGACGGACCGCTCAATAAAGCGAGGAGGAGCAAACAGAGGATCGAGCGCCTTGACGCAAGCTTCAAAACGCCGGCGAAGACCAGCGGGATAAACAGTGAAAGTATGATTTTTAGATGGTTAGCTGAATTCATAGACGTTCTTCCCTTATTTAGCAGAAAGCGTTTTAATGAAAACCGCGTAAATCTGTCAACTAGTTATTTGTGTCGGGCATCGCGTGAAACGCAGCGTACCGGTGTCGCTTCAGTTTATGTTCGTCCGCCCACTGCAGGCCAAGGCTGAGACACGGCCCCAACTCCATCCGGCTTTGCTGAGATTGTCGCCGATGATTTCCGAGTATTTGATCATGCTCGACTCCGGCAGCGAAAAACGTTACACGAGGAAGCGTAGACAAAGAACCCCCAAACAGAAAGGAACCCACACACACAAAATGAAAGCTGTTAGAATGCGAATACAGAAATTCTCACGACCGCTAGTCATCCTTTTGGCTACCGCTGTCGTAATCATCACCTCCATGGTCGTTGCGAACGCCACACAAACGATCACCACGCCAAACGCAGTCAAGATCACATATTCCCTTGCGGCTGGCGCAAGTAGCGCGGCGATTACGCCGGCGACCAACACATCTGTGCTAGTGATGGGCTGCTGCACTACGCCTAATACTACGGCGGGAGCAGGTCAGGTGAGTCTGATACACATTCCCAGTACCGACATGCGATGGGTCGGCTTGGAATCGCCTGCGAATATCGCTTCCACAATCACAAGTGGACACGGTTCCACGGGCCACATCGTGTACATCGACTTTAACCACTACGTGGAGATCCAGGTGGCCAGCGCAGACACAATCCGTGTCCACAATGGCCTAGCCGTGTCGGCGGCCGGTAATGTGACGCTCGTCTGGTAAGCACGCGATTTCGAACAAACAATCTCAGCAAAGCCGGTTGGCGTTGGGGCTGCGTCTCCGCCGTGGATTCTCTATTTCTTCCCCTGTCGATGAAATGTCCCGCTAATATTACAGGTGGCCGCAAGGGGCCTGTCGGTTAAAAGCGCGAATGCAGTTTCTGTCAAAGTATTTCCGTCCGCTGACAGCACTAGTTTGCCATGAGTCCGAAACGAGGGACTGCTGCGTATTTTGAACTCTAAGGTGTTCTCTCCCCACTTGGGAGAAATCTCAACGCGCCCCTGCAGGAGTCCTTGCCCAAAGGCTAGAGTTTGCCCAGAATCACCAATCTCAATCACCACGGACTTTTTGACAGGTAGCTCACCTCGCTGGCCGTAGGGCCCCACGTGGCCCGGTATCTCGTAAGTTTCCACTCCGACCCATTTCCCGTAAAAACGGGGATTCGGTTGGCCGGCGGAAGCGACCGACAGACCAAGGCTGAGCAGAAGACTCGTAGCTAGCATGTTTGTTTTCATTTGGCTTTCAATCCAAGTGGCAAGCGCAGGGGCAAACACGATCCTTATCCACATTCGCGCTGGTGCAACGCTGGCCAGTAACGTGACGCTCCTCTGATAAGCACTCAATTCGAACAAACAATCTCAGCAAGGCCGGTTGGAGCTGGGGTTGTGTCTTTCGCGTATCGAACGAGAGTGCGACTCTTTATCCTTATTAGTGACGGGCTGTGGTGCCAGTGCCGCCTGTGGTGGGTGTGGACCCGCCCGTAACACCGCCGCCACCTTTGACGCCTTTTACTGGCTGCAGGTCACGAATTATGGCGTCCTTTATGTCCTTTTTGACTCGACGCCAGGCGGATCGAACTACATTGATGTTTGGGATTTGTGTTTTCATGCTCAAACGTCCCCAATTATTTCGTGGCAAATGTTTTTAGCGACGAGTCCCGGCGAGAGCAAGCCGAAAAAGCTGTTTCAACAAACCGCTTACCGCTCTTTGAACTGGCCCGCGTGCTCGTGCGTCTCAATCGGGTTGCCCGCTTCATCGTAAACGGGAATCACAGCAGCATGTGAGCGGCTGAAAAACTTTGCATAGTGGATTGCGTTGCTGACTGCGCTTGGCTCGCCATACCACAAGCGACCAAGCGCCAGCGTGTCGGAAATTAGATCAATGCCGCCTTCGAGACGGAGATGCAGAAAGCGCCGGAGATGTAGCGGTGCTTTCCGCAGGTGTCGTCGCGGCGGGATTGGCGGAGTCATGTTGCTTCGCACTTACCGAAATCCTCTCGGCCAGGCGTTTCTCCGTTTGGCGGCGCCCAATGACGAAGTGATTATTTTCGCCGTAGCTTCGCCACGGGCCCGGAGGCACGTCGCCCACTTCGACAAATTGCCAATCGGTCGTGTCGGTCGGTTGGAGTCGGAGGTAATCGCGGACTGCGGGAGAAACATCCAACCCAGCCGCATTGTTCAGATTTGGCTTTGGCCGTTCATTTTGGAACACGTATTGAAAATGATCCGTGCGAAATGGGCCACAATCTTCCCATTGCGCGTAGCAGGTGCGATTTTCCTTTCGAATAGCAACCCAGCGATCCTTGCACACTGATTGACCAGGTCCCGTGTAGGCCTGTTTGAACCATGGGATAACAAGCGGCGCTTCCGGTTTAAACTGGCCTTGCATGACATCGTTGTACGGCAGCGCACAATAGAAGGGATTCTGGCGGGGGATAAACGCCACCGGAATATAGTCGCGTCGGGTCGACGAATCGGGGTTGTCAAGTCCGCCGTAATTGCCTGTCCAATTCACGTCCCAGGAGCTTCTGAAGTTCGACACCGGATTATTAGCTCCGGCCGGTTCTCCAACCCAAAACACCGTGGTCACGATATTCGTTTTCCATGGGAAACGTTGTATCTCAGGGCGCGTTGGCGGCTCAACTTTAAGCAATGCCTGCTCTCGCAGCTTCATTACATATTTGAAAAGATCCGCCGCGGTCGCATATGGCGAAGTTGATTGTTCGTCACCCTTAGCCGCAGCCGCGAGATCGGCTAGCAGGATTACAATTCCAGCGAGAATTATGTCGTAAGGTCGTTTCAAATGATGGTGTGGTTGGTTTACGCTCTAACGAGAATTGTACCGAATTATTCGGCATTCAGGAAGCGGAATCGGCTTCCGATCATGTCGTTTCGCCCGGAAAATGACGTGGCTGCTTGGCTGCGTGTTCTTTTTCGGACTTGGAGATCCAAACACCTTCTCGCATCAAAACGCACGGAGCCGCATTTAACAAGGTCAGCATTTGTTACTCGCTTGTTACGGAAAATGGCTTGACACTCTGCGAACCCGAATTTCACAATACAATCGCCGATCCGCGTGGAAGGGATCGGCACTGAGATTAAAAACACTGCGTTTAGGTCTCCGGGCGATTCGTTCGTTTACCCGCGAATCGCCCGTCTTCTTTCTTTTCTGCGTTGAGTAGCTCGAAACGATTCACCACTCGCGAAAATCGCCCGCGTGCTCGTGCGTCTCGCCAACGACATTCGGCCCGTCATACCACAGGCGGGTATTGTCCTAATCTGATCACAATTTTGGCGTATCTGCCGAAATGCTTACATAAAAAACCGCCCATCCGCGATTGCGTCAGAGCGAGGGCAAATCGCCGATTCAAGTTCGATGAAGGCGGTCAGCTTTTCGTCCGCACGCACAACGAAACGCTTTCCTTGCTCATGGTGAAAACCGTTCGCCTTCCTATGCACATGCCGCGAAGGCAGATTGATCGGTTTCAAATTTGTTGAAGTCGTGCCGCTCGAAAACATCTTCAGGCTTCGTCTCGACCGGCTGCAGATTGAGATTGGCGATGTGCGCTTCCACCATGTCGGGCAGGAACAAGTGCGGAAAAAATGATAACTCCCACGCTTTGGCTTCCTCTTCGTCGAGGACAATGCGGATGATTTCGCCCAGGCTGGGATATGTCCGCTCGTAATCCTGTTGCAGATGGTCTTTCAGTTCCGAAACGGCGGCGGTTACTCTCTGAATGAAAACCGCTGTCGGTTCGAGATGCTCTTCAGTTTTCATGGGTTTTCTCTGTCTGAGTTTCTGCTGCCGCAATAATACGACGAACGACAGAGACGTTTTAGGACTTTTCCTCTCCGTTTTTCATCATGCCTCCTTTTTGCTGAGCAAATCTCTGGAGATCGTTCGGATCGAACAAGAGCCAGTTCGTGTCTTTGTCTCAGTCCAGTTTCACGACTGATTCCAGATCCACAAACGTGGTCAGCTCTTCATCTGCACGCACAACGAAACGCTTTCCGTCGCGATGCATTATGGTCAATAATCCGTTTGCCAGAACCGCAACGTACTTTGATCACGCGGCCGGATTGACGCCGGGCGTCCCAAAAGCGCAACGGTAAATCCCAATCGCGGAACGACTAGGCTACGTGTTAGCTATGCTCATGGCGACTCAATCTTTTTATATTCAGCGACTTACGTCCGAGCCACACTTGGTGGCATGCGGTATGCATAAAGCGCTGTTGTGAACACAACCAATACCACGAACAACCAATTCGAATCCACTTACGGTCTACTGGTCCGGTCGGAAGAAAAAGGTCGCGGCGTTCTCGAGATTGCAGTTTACGCGGCCTTTGTTCTCAGTGTCGTCTTCTCGATCTGCCAGTTCGCGCAGATGCCCGTCACAGCTCCAGCGCCTGGAACTAAGCCGTGCATAGCATGCCACGCCACCAAGTGGGAGCTTCGTGCAGGCAGCTAATGCCTCGGGCTTTTCTCGGGGATTACTTTCGCTAGGCGATTTGCGGGTTCTTTCCCCCGGATCATCTTCGAGCCGTCCGTCCACATCGGTAGAAAAGCGAGCGGAACGGACAAGAAACGTCCGTTTATCTGCGTAAAACGAAGCGTTACGCGAAGTTTTTCAGCCGCTCACAAGACGCAGTGATTAGCGTCTACGCTGCGGCCGCCATCATCACCTCAATAGTCGTTGCGAATGCAACGCAGACGATCACTACGCCGAACGCGGTCAAGATCACATACAGCCTTGCCGCTGGGGCAAACAGCGCGGCCATCACGCCGGCCACCAACACGTCTGTGCTAGTCATGGGCTGCTGCACCACGACTCCTTTTCAAGGCTCAGGCCATGTGAGTTTGTTACATTCTCCCGCCACCGCCATGGCATGGACCGGCGTGGAATCTCACGGGGGAGTCCCTACCACCTTCGCCTCTGGAGGCACTTCCTCACCGCCAGCCCACATCATGTTCATCGACGCTGGCCACGTCGTGGAAATCCAGGTGAACCCAACCGTGGACACGATCCGCATCCATAATGGCCATCCGAGCCTAACGCTGGCCGGCAGTGTGACGCTCATCTGGTAAGCACGCGCGATTGAACAAACAAGGACGCGGGGCCAGGTGGGTTTAGGTGTTTTGGGCAACGGCATACAAATGCCATTCGCTGGCAACGCCTCTGTAGCGTCCGTGGTAATGAGCGGTACGTTCTGAAGCTTCCGACGGCGCGCCGTTGGTTCTGGTGCCGGAAAAAATTTTGGACGAGGCAGAGCTCGTCGCTCCAAAAACGGTCGTTGCGGTTTGCGTTAGACGGGCTGTTCCGGTAGCCTCAGCCGCATGGCGAGGTCCGGTCTTGGCAAAGGTCTCGGCGCACTCATAGGAACTCCCGCGGCCGCGCCACGAGCAGATGTCGCCGATTCGGGCGAGAGAGTTCACCAGATTAATCTCGTAAGCATTGTCCCCAGCGCGCTGCAGCCGCGCAAAGATTTTGGACGTGACGCGTTGCAGGAGCTGATCGATTCCATCCGGCAACACGGTATCATTCAACCGCTCATCGTCCGGCAGGTCGGCGCGCGATTTGAGCTGATCGCGGGCGAGCGCCGCTGGCGCGCAGCCCAGGAGGCCGGTCTTACTCAGGTGCCGGTGATCGTTCGGAGCGCGAGTGACATGGAAGTGCTTGAGCTTTCCTTGATCGAAAACTTGCAGCGCGCCGATCTAAACCCGATCGAAGAAGCGCAGGGCTACGCCAGGTTGGCCAACGAATTTGGAATGCGACAGGAGGACATCGCGCTAAAAGTTGGGCGGAGTCGGGCGGCGGTGGCTAACGCGATGCGTCTCCTGGATCTGCATCCACAGGTCCAAATCTGGCTCGCGCAGGATTTGCTTTCGGTCGGTCACGCGAAAGTGCTGCTCGCATTAAAAGCGCCAGAGGAACAACTCCTGGCCGCGGAAACCGTCTTGCGACGTAACGCCACGGTCCGTTCCACGGAACGGCTGGTGGCGCGGCTACTCGGAATCGGCCGATCCCGGCGGAAGCAGCGCGTTGCCGAACAAGTCGCTACATCCGCGGCAATCGAAGATTTACAAAACCGGCTACAGGAGCATCTCGCCACCCACGTGACAGTTCATCACGGCGAAAAACGTGGACGGATCGAGATCGAATATTACGGAAATGACGATCTCCAGCGGATCGTGAACGCATTAGGATTGCCGCCAAGCGCGAGCTGAACCGGCCCGCACTTCGCAGCGCTCCGTGGCGTTGAAGCGTTGATTGGTTTTAAAACATTTTAAGAAGAAATAGTCAGGTCCTTCGACTGCGTTTCGTCCTGCGAAACTCCGCGCAGGATGACAGCATAAGAGTATGAGCGCCTCCAACTTCGTTCGGCGATTGCATGCGTCCGCGTTTGTTCCTTTCATCCTTGTTGCCCTTGTCGTCTCGATCCTTCGCGCGGATTCACCGCACGCGTCGCAGTCGAGGGTTTGGGAAGAGTTCTCCGGTGAGAAAGCTCTGGCTCATGTCCAGCGGCTCGTTGACTTCGGTCCGCGCCAGCCCGGATCGGATGCGCTCGAAAAATCGAGGGATTACATCGACAATCAACTCCGGGTCGCTGGTTGGCAGGTGACTCGTCAGGCGTTCACGGACGACACGCCGCGAGGCAAGGTCAGGTTCGTCAACCTGATCGCGCGATTTTCCACGCAAACGAAAACCGCACCCTCTTTTTTGTTATGCTCTCACTACGATACCAAGACGTTCGACACCATCCGCTTTGTTGGAGCGAACGATGGTGGTTCGAGTACCGGCTTATTGTTGGAATTGGCGCGCGTGCTTGGACAGCACCCAAATCTCGCCGCCAAGACCGAGCTGGTGTTCTTCGATGGCGAGGAGGCGTATGAAAAGTTCTCCGAAACCGACGGCCTGTATGGAAGCCGGTACTTTACCAGGAAGCTTGGACGCGCCGGCCCTAAACAATTTCGCGGCGGTCTCTTGTTCGACATGGTGGGTGATCGTTCTCTTGACGTTACTTTGCCGACGGATTCGCCGGCGGAAATGGCGCGAGATATTTTTGCCTCCGCCGAGGCGTTGAAGTTACGAAGCTATTTCACTTACCTGGATCGCGAACTTATTGACGATCACACGCCGTTGAATGCGATCGGGGTTCCAACGCTCGATGTGATCGATTTTGATTTCGCGTGGTGGCACACCGCCGGTGACACGATGGATAAGCTCAGCGCGCAAAGCCTGCAGATCGTTGGTTCGGTGGCCGCATATTACCTTTCTGAATTTGCGCTGAAGTGAAACGCAGACTTTTGATTGCGCTGTCGATCACAGGAGCTTGCGCCGCTTGAGTTATCTGCGGTGAATTGCTCGTTCGTTTGCCTGTTTTCCGTAACGCGACTGGAATTCTTTTTAAGCGCGGCCATCTGCTCGCGCTTGCGCAGGGCCAGGGAATTTATGAAGCGGACTTGCGGCGCTCTCTCGCCGAATGGCAATACGCAAACGGCATCGATGAGAAAGACCGACCGGAAGAAGATGCGGAGAGCGTTAAAAAACTTACCACGGTTACAACGTTACAAGAAGGTGAGGACCAGGTCCTGACGTGCTTGATTTTGGATTCGGTGGCCCGATGTCTCGCGGCGGATGAGAAAATCTCCGAAGTTAAGCTCGACAGCGAGCTAAAGTTGCTGCGCGAGCAATTTTCTGATGAAAAACCTGGAGAGCTGTCTTACGGGCGAGTGGTTTAAGTGTCAGATCGCTTCGGTGGAATATAGTCGAAGATCTCCGCGCGCGAGAGTGGGTTGAGCAGCGGATGACATCGCCGAGCGACATCACGGAAAATGAATGTCGAACCTTTTATTACAGGCGCCAGCGAAACTTCATCCAACCCGCGCGGTTTCGCGCCAGTCATCTTTTTCTGGCCGCGCCGCCCGAAACACCACAGGAGATGGTCGAGTCGAAGGAGAAAGTGATCGACGTCCTGGCTGACCGAATAAGACACGGCGAAAAATTAGGTGAACTTGCCGCGGCGGGATCGGAAGATGAAGCAACTCAGATCCGCGGCGGCGATCTGGGGTTTTTCTCTGAATCTCGGATGCCATGAGGTTTTTTCCGCGGTCGTCAAAATACGCGTCGGAGAAATCAGTCAGCCGATTCGCACCCGCCTCGGTTTTCACATTATTCAATTGACCGATTTCAAGCCTGCTCGCGAGATGACTTTCGAAGAGGTGCAACCCGAAATCTGGCTTGCGATTGAGAATGAAAACCGCCGAGCAGCATTGCAGAGGTTGACTGCAGATCTCTTGCGCCGACCGAAATTGTACGCCCGCTCTAGGCTTCGACTTGGAATTCACAAACTTCTGCGTTGCCTCCGGGCGTTTTTGCCCGCAGTTTGACGTTCGCGGAAGTATCGACCAGCCCCCCAGCACGTTTGACTTCGTATGTTCGGCTCAACTCGAAAAACTATTGGAGTAATCGGCCTCGGAATTATCGGCCGCGCGGTGAGCGCGAACCTGCGCCAAAAAGGATTTCAGGTTTTCGTGTGGAACCGCACGCCGCGTCCGGTTCCAAATTTTGTCGGTTCGCCGGCGGAACTTGCCGAGCTTTGTGATTTCTTGCAGATTTTTGTCTCTAATGACGAGGCTTTGCTAGCGACCGTAGAGCGCTTGAGCGAAAAGCTTGGATCGCGGCACATCGTAATTGCGCATTCCACTATTGCTCCCGATTCAATGCGTGCTGCCGCGAAAATTGTCGAACGTCGCGGCGCGCGTTTTGTCGAAGCTCCATTCACCGGCAGTAAGATTGCGGCGGAGAAAGGCGAACTGGTTTATTACGCGGGCGGAAGTGATGCGGCGTTACGGGACGCGCGTCCGGTCCTCGAGGCAAGTGGCAAACAGATTATTAAGATCGGCGAGATCGGCCAGGCGACCGCGATCAAAATCGCAACCAACATGGTCACGGCAGCGAGTGTACAAGCAGTGGCGGAAGCCCTGGCGCTGGTCCGATCTTTGGGTTTGCCATTCGACAGGCTCGTCGAAGCCATGCAAGGCAATGCCAGCTATTCCACAACTCTGGCAATGAAACTGCCGAAAATGATCGAGGGGAATTTTGAGCCCCACTTTTCCGTCAAGCATATGCTCAAAGACATGAAGATCGCCAATCAACTTGGCGTGTCCCACGATCTTGACCTGGGAGTGACCGCCGCTGCGCGCGACCAACTGCTTGAGCAACTGCAATCGGGACACGGCGATGACGATTACTCTGCAGTTGCGCGGAAATATCTTCCCGACACTCGTTTGGCTGCTGAGGAAGAGACCCAAACAGCCGTGCCGGACGCACAACGTGAGGCAGGCTCAGCCGCCCCGGCTTTGGATTCCACGACGTCTTTAGCTGGTTTGGAAGAGCCAGGACCCACGCAAGAGAATGGCGATAGTAGAACTGGAGATGTTGCGGTGCCGACTTCGCCGAGCAGAGAGCTAAAAGAAAAAACACAACTGCGTCGCGGCTTTCTCAGCCAGCTATTGCGCCGCGGCCGGCAACTACTAAAGCAGCCTGCATCCAAAGAAGAATGACGGTCTCGCCTCCGACCTGCGACGATGCGTTCTTTGATTTCTCGGAACGCACAAAGCTTCGGATTACGGGGAGCGACCGTGTCCGTTTCCTGAATGGACAGATTACGAACGATGCGCGCAAGGCTACTGAATCAACTGCAATTGAAGCGTGCGTGCTCAACGCGAAGGGCAAGTTGAACGCTGATCTTTTTCTTTCCGCCGCGCCCGACTGCTTTTGGATTGATGCCGATCCCGATCTTCGAGAAGCACTCCGCGCTAGGCTTGAGCGCTATGTCATCGCCGACGATGTTCAGATTGAGGACGTCACTGATCGATGGTCGATGTTTCACGTCTTATCGCGTGCCGCGCCGGACGTAAAGGACAGCTGGCGGCTCGTGTCCACGCGCCGTTTTGCTGAGGCGGGCTGGGACATATGGACAGATTCAGCGTTCCATGATGCTGTTTCGCAACTGTTATCGTCAATGCTTCGCTTTTTCGATGCCGCGTCGGCCGAGATTTTTCGCATTGAATACGGCATTCCTCGCTGGGGCCGTGAGCTGACGGAAGAGATCATTCCAATTGAGGCGAACCTGGAAGAGCGCACCGTCGATTACGAGAAGGGTTGTTACATTGGCCAGGAAGTGATTTCACGAATCAAGATGTCGGGCCAAACGAACAAGCGATTGTGCGGCTTGATTTCGTTGCACGATGCGCCGCTTCTGCCAGGAATGAAACTCGCTCGCGCATCCGATAAGGGCAAAGAGGCGGGGTGGATCACAAGCGCAGTGCGTAGTGAGAGACTTGGGAAAGAAATTGCGCTGGGGTATGTCAAACGCGGCTTCAATACGCCCGGCGCTAATCTGGATGCTTTCGCTTCGAAGGATTCTGACGCAGCAGTGTCAACTCCGGTGGAACTGGTTCCGCTTCCCTTTCATTAAAGTAGGGCGACCCGTTCAAAGGGAAGCTTCTTTTGGTCAATTCTTGCCGCCGCATATCTGGTTTGTAGTCTCCTTCCCTTTCGGTAGTTGCGTAATTTTTAATCCCTTGCATTTTAAAGAGCGCAACGTGTAAAGTTTCCACTTCCATTTTTTTTATCAGCCATGAATCAACGTTTAATCGCAGAAATTGGCCGCACCCAGCGGCTGGAAATCCTTAACTCGCTCAAGAGGACCAGAGGCATGTCCGTTAACGAGCTCGTTGGAAAGATGAAAATGAGCTACATGGGCATCAAGCAGCACTGCCTCACGCTCCAGCGTGATGGGTATCTGGATACCTGGCGCCGCCCCCAGAAAATGGGCCGGCCCGAAATGGTTTACCGGCTTACCCGTCGCACCCACGATCTGTTTCCGACCGATAGCAATCAATTCACGGTTGAGCTGCTGAAATCGATCCAGGAAATTTACGGGCCAAATGCACCGGAGAAGCTTCTTTACAACGTTTTTGAAAAAAAGACTGCGGCCCTCAGGGCAAAGGTAAAAAGGGAAACTGTGGCCGAACGCGCTAAATGGCTCGCCCGCGTGCGCGATGGCGAGGGATGCATGGCCCAGTTCACTGCGTCAGGAGAAGGCGGTCCGCATATTCTCGAATGCCACTCGCCGATCATGAATTTGCTCGAGCAGTATCCTATCATCGGCCGTCTCGAGCAGGATATGTTCGAAGCTGTTCTCGGCACCCGCGTTCGCCGGGAAATGCTTCGCAACTCCGGCCTCTACGAGTGCGCCTTTTACTTCGCAGCGTAACACCAGAGCGTATCTTGGTCCGGCCATCGCGATTTCTCCTTTGCCACATAGAGAATTTCGGGTGATTCAAGGCCCATGTCTCGGGGCTTTCCTTCGGCGGTCATAGAGAACCTAGAGCCGCTGGTTGACGGCGGTCGCTACCCGACAAAGCGCATCGTCGGTGAAGATCTCGTCGTCGAAGCGGACATTTTTAAAGACGGGCACGATGTGGTTGCGGCTGTCCTGAAGTGGCGCGTTCTCGGGGAAAGACGATGGCGGGAAACACCCATGGCGTACGTCGACAATGACCGTTGGCGTGGCGTTTGCACCCTCTACGATATCGCCATTTACGAATACACGGTCGAGGCATGGACCGATACGTTTCGCGGATGGCAACAGGAGTTCGCTGCAAAATTCAGCGCTGGCATTTCTGAGCTGCGAAGCGAAGCACTGGAAGGCGCCGCTTTGCTCGAGGCCGCCTCCCGGCGAGCGCGCGATCGCGCGGATTCTACGCGGTTGGTGGAGCTCTCCCGGCGAATGTGCAAAGCCGGTAACGCCGAGATTAACGAGATCGCACAATCCAGAGAGCTCGAGGTGTTGATGGCAACTTACACGGACCGCGGCAACGCGACCGATTACGCACCAGCTCCGCGCGTTATCGTCGATCGTCCAGCGTCGCAAATCGGCGCATGGTACGAATTTTTCCCACGTTCAGCAGAAGGCCGCGGCGATCGTGGATCAACATTCCGCGATTGTTTACCACGGATAGACCACGCTAAGGCAATGGGGTTCGACGTCATTTATTTTCCGCCAATCCATCCGATTGGTCATAGAAATCGCAAGGGTCGTAATAATTCAATCACCTGTGAATCTGGCGATCCGGGTGTGCCATGGGCAATCGGTAGCGAAGCGGGTGGACACAAGGCGGTCGAGCCGTCACTCGGTACACTCGCCGATTTTGACTGGCTTCAAAAACAGGTGCGAAAACGCGGAATGGAAATTGCCCTCGATTTCGCGATCAATTGCTCACCTGATCATCCTTACGTCAAAGAGCATCCCGATTGGTTCTACAAGCGCCCGGATGGAACCATTAAACACGCCGAGAACCCGCCGAAGAAATACGAAGACATCTATCCGCTCAATTTCCGCTGCGACGACTGGTGGGAGCTGTGGGCAGAGATGAAAAGCATTGTCCTTTTTTGGGCCCGGCGCGGGGTGCGCATCTTTCGCGTCGATAATCCGCACACAAAGCCGGTTGCCTTCTGGGAATATTTGGTGAGCGGCGTCCGTGACAAATATCCCGACGTAGTCTTCCTCTCCGAAGCGTTCACCAGACCAAAAATGATGAAGGCGTTGGCCAAAGCGGGCTTCAACCAGAGCTACTCCTATTTCACATGGCGAAATTCGAAACGTGAGCTCATCGAATATTTCACGGAACTGACACAGACTGAGATGAGCGAATATTTTCGCGCGAATCTTTGGCCAAACACGCCGGATATTTTACCATTTGTGCTTCAGGATGGCGGCCGGCCCGCGTTTATGATTCGCGTCCTCCTCGCCGCCACGCTCTCAACTCTATACGGCATTTACAGCGGATACGAGCTGTGTGAGAACGAGGCTCTACCGGGACGCGAGGAATATCTCGATTCCGAAAAATACCAATGGAAAGAGCGCGATTGGAATGCGCCCGGCAACATTAAGGATTGGATCGCGCAGTTAAACAAAATCCGAAGAGAAAACCGGGCGCTCCAGTTTTACGATAACTTGCGATTTTACCACGCCGATAACGACGCGATCCTCTTTTATGGCAAGATGACTCCCGCTCGCGACAATATCATTCTCGTCGTCGTGAATCTTGATCCGCATCGGAAACAGAATTCTTACGTCAATGTGCCGATCGATCAGTTCGGACAGATGGAAAGCGACGTTTATCAAGTGCACGATTTGCTCAGCGACGCGCGCTACACGTGGCGCGGCCGGCAAAATTACGTTGAACTCGATCCGGAAATTCAAACGGGCCACGTTTTCCGGGTCCGACGGTGGGCTGACGGCGACCAATTTGTTTAGCAACCCGGCGGGTTGGTTTGTGTTTAGTCTCTGAGTTGCATATTTGCATAAGACCGCTCCATTTATGGTAACAAAATTCCTGGCATGAAGATTTCATTCCCGGTGCTTGCCACGCTGGCAGGCGCAACCCCGTTGCTCGCGCAGAGTGCGACGCCAACCCTCGTCCCCGAGATACATTCGAAAACGATTATGGACACGCTCATCGCAGCCGGGCCTGTCATGATCCTGCTCTTTTTGCTCTCGATTTTCTTTGTCATGCTCGTGATTGTTTATGTAATGACAATTCGGCGCGGGGCCGTGGTCTCGAGTGGTTACATGGCCACGGCAGATGCGCTTTTGCGCAAACGCGATTATCTTGGGTTGCTTGCCGTTTCCAATCGGCACGGCGAGGCGATCGCCCGAGTCGTGCAAAAGATGCTCGATTTCACAACAAAAAATCCGAACGCGGATTTGCAGCAGATTCGCGAGATCGCCGAGACGGAGGGAACGCGGGTCGCGGCCAGTCTTAACAATCGCGTCATCTATCTTGCCGATATAGGAATGATCGCGCCGCTGCTTGGTTTGCTTGGCACTGTTCTCGGAATTATCCACTCATTCGCGGCGCTTGGTTCCGAGCTTGGGACAGCTCGTTACGTTGCTCTCTCGCAAGGCATCAGTGAAGCGCTGGTGAACACATGCGCCGGCCTCGCCATCGGCATTCCGGCGATGATGTTCTATGCTTTTTTTCGCGGCCGAGCCCAAAAATTGATCTCAGATTTGGAAGCTGCCACGACGCACGTTTTAGCTTTGCTTTCTTTGCAATACGGCAAACGAACCGAGCGAACGCCCGTACTGATCGAGGATGAACTTTAGCTGCCTATCGCGCTAACAATCCGCAAGATCGACATCGTCTTTCGCATCACATGAATCTGCGTAGTCACGCGCCTCTGCATCATCCCGGTATTCAGCTCGCGCCGCTGGTCGATGTCTTGCTGCTGTTATTAATTTTCTTCTTGCTGACGTGGAACGCAGCCCGGAACGAGAACGAACTCGACGTTAAAGTGCCGAAAGCTTCCGCCGCGAAGGAGAAAGCTTCACCGATTGGTGATGTAGTTGTGAATGTGAAAGCCGACGGAAATGTTGTCGTGAACCGCCGCACGTTAAGCGCTGCTGAATTGAGCGAACTGCTCAAAGGCCTGGTTCAGCTTAACGCCGAACAGGCTGTCGTGATCCGCGGCGATGAAGCTGGCGCTTATAGAAACGTCATCGGTGTTTTGAATATTTGCAGCGAAGCCGGAATCACGAATGTAGCTTTCGCGACAGCGAAATGAAAATAACCCGCAGCGCATCCGGTCTTTTCGGATTGGCGATGCTATTTGGGCTTGCGGACGGCGGCCTCGCTCAATGGCCGCCGGAGGTGCGTCGGGCTCAGCCGGTGGAAGAGCCGCCGGTTGCGCGGGCCCTCCCATTCGACGAACCGCCCGCGCCGGTTACTCGTCGCCCAACGGACGAGTTCTCTGAATCGGGAGCCCGGGAAAGCGAAGGGTCTGACCGCCGCCAACTCGATTACGCGAACGCACTCTTTACACGCAAGCTCTACGACCTCGCTATCCCAGAGTATCAGAAATATCTCGACGATTATTCGGGTCGCTCCGGCCGGGCGAACGCTTATTTTTCGCTTGGCGAATGCTATCGAAATCTAAACCGCTCATCGAGCGCCCGCACAAATTTCCAGAAAGTCCTCAGTGACTACAGTGATAGCGATTTTGCCGGGGCCGCCGCGTACGCGCTGGCCGAGATGGCTTTTACGCAGAAGGATTATGCTGCGGCGCTTCCGCTTTTCCATCGTTCCGCCGCGAAATCAAAGGAATCAGCAGTGGCGCTGTCCGCGCGGTATTTCGAAGCGCGCTGCCTGGAAATTCTCGGCCGCAAAGATGAAGCCGGTGATATTTATCAGGAGGTTGCGGAGGCTGGAAATCCTAATCCGTATCGCGAAGATGCGCGCTTAACGGCAGCAGCCATCCTGATTGGGCGGGGCAGGAAAATCGATGCGCTAAAGCAATACGAAGCTCTCTCAAATGAAGCACAGAAGCCGGCTTTGAAAGCGGAGGCGGCTGTGCGCGGCGGCATAATTGCTCTTGACCTTGTGCAAGCGGATAAGGGCAAGATCGATAAGGCGATGGTCGATCGGGCCACAAACTTACTGCAAAAGGGCCGAAGCTTTCCAGAAGCCGGAAGATTCCGTGCCATCGCGCAGGTGGGATTACGCCGGTTGCAATACCAATCCGGCCAGTACGCGCAGTTGCTGGGCGATTACAAGAAAGAGCAGGACAAACTTCCGGAAGCGGCCCAGGTGGAAGTGATGTTGCTTGCCGCAAACAGCGAGCGGCAACTTGGGCACGCCGACAAAGCGGAAGAACTTTATCGCCAGATTATCGCGAAATATCCGGATCGAGAGGAAGCGAAGGAGGCGGCGTATCAACGATTGATCAACATCTACAACTCCGATCCAGCCGCGCTTTTCGCGGAGGCGGAAGAGTTTCTCAAGACGAATCCTACTGGCGAACGCGCGGACCAGGTGAAGCTTTTGAAGGCGGAAGCGCTCTACAAACAGCAGAATTATACCGAGGCAGTGCCGATTTATGCCGAGCTGCGTGCTTCGCAGCTTTCGCCAAAGTTGCGCGCCGAATCGGCCTATAAACTGGGCCTGTGTTACCTGCAGACGAAAAATACTCCCGAAATCGTCGAAGCTTTCACATATTACATCCAGACATTTCCAGACAACCCACAGGTCCCTGCCGCTTTGGCTCAGCGCGCTTTAGCTTATGAACAGGGTAAAAACTACAACGCCGCCCTTTCCGATTTAAACCTCATTATCACAAAATATCCCACCGCGCATGAACGGGAGGCCGCGTTGCAATTGAAGGCGTTGATTCTTGGGCAACAGGAAAATGGGAAAGGCATGGTCGACACGTTTCGCCAGTTCCTGAGAGAATTTCCCAAGAGTTCGGTTGCGGCCCAGGCGCAATATTACATCGGCAAGGCGGCGTTTGAAGCGAAGGACTACAAAACCGCGATGACTGCGCTCAATGCCGCACGTCAACTCAATAAAGAGCAATATTATAACCTCGCATCGCTTCGACTGATTTTGTGCCAGTTCTATCTAAAAGATCGGCCCGCTTTGACCAAAGAGGTGAACAATTTCATGGCCAACAGTCCGAACGTGAATCCACCGCCAGAGGTTCTTGAATGGCTCGGGATCGAATATTTCAAAGAGAAAAATTACCAAACGGCCGAAAAATATTTGAATGCCTTGGGAAAAATCGACAATCGCGGAAGCGTGAAGCCGGACTTCTGGTTTTATCTCGGAGATGCAGCCACAAAACTGAAAAATTTGACAGAAGCGGAAGATGCTTTTGGCAAATATTTACAGACAGCGAAAGATCCGGCGGGAAAGGCGAAAGTCTTGCTCGCGCTCGGCGCAGTTAAAATCGGCGCGCATAAACCAGACGATGCCCAGAAGATTGCTGAGGAGATCATGGCGCTGCAACCGGAGGGTCGCGTGAATGCTGAGGCGCGTTTACTGGCGGGTGACGTCCAACTTGAGCGCGGAAATTTCGACGATGCTGGCAAGGCGTTCATGAGTGTCGCTTTGCTTTACGATGATCCAGCCATTACTCCTCGCGCATTGGATAAAGCCGCATCGGCATATCAACGCGCAGGTAAAGCCGACGAGGCAGATCGGCTGTTCCGGCAACTACGCGAGCGATATCCGAATTACGCCGGAGGTTAGATCGACATTTTCGTTCGCGCCTCTTTGGCCGCGACCCTATCGGGAAGCGCGGATTCGAACCCTGTTGTCAACTCGAAACCGATCTGATTGCATTACGTCATGGCTAAACTTCGCCCGTTGCTCGCCGAATTCATCGGAACATTCGCCCTTATCTTCGTCGGGATCGGCGCAATCAAAACCGCCGGGCACGACATCGTCGCTGTCGCCCTTGCTCACGGCCTCACCATCGCGGCCTTTGTCTCGGCTACTCTGCATATTTCCGGTGGCCAATTGAATCCGGCCGTGACCTTCGGCTTGGTCTGTGGCGGCCATATGAGGTGGTCTTCGGCGTTCCGCTACTGGATTGCTCAACTTCTTGGTGGAATCGCGGCCGCTTTGATTTGCCTCGGTTTGTTCGGGCGCGATGTCGTTGTTACTGGCACCCCGCAGCTTGCAATTAATCTCACCGCCGCGCAGGGAATTTTAGTGGAAGGAATTCTGACTTTCTTTCTTGTATTCGTGGTCCATGGCACGGCAGTGGATCCACGTGCGCGCGGTCTGGCAGGGTTTGCCATCGGGGCGACCATCACCCTCGACATCTTGTTCGGAGGCCCTCTCACCGGGGCGGCGATGAATCCCGCGCGAGTATTTGGCCCAGCGGTGGCAGCCAATTTTTGGCATGACCATTATGTTTACTGGGTTGGACCGTTCGTCGGGGGAGCGCTCGGCGGTTTTGTTTATCGCATCTTCATCGAGCGGACACCCGCGGGGCGCAGTGAGACGATAACTGTTGAGTAGTTAAATCGCGGTCGCGAGCGTCTCGATGGGGAGCGGTGCGAGAAAATTCTTTGCATTCTCGATTTCTAAAACGGGCCGCGCCAAATGCGCGACGAGAAAACTTGCATCTGGCGTAGGTGCAATTCCGGCTTGGGCAATAATTTCACATTCGGCCAACTGTTCGATCACACGCGAAACCTTCGGCGTAAGATCTCGATCGTCGGTAAATTGGATCGTGCAAACGCCCAGTGCAGTGGCTTCTACATACGGGGAAAGCGTGAATCCATAATGGAGCAGAATTTCATCGATTAATTTTTCTTGCCGACGCGCCCGCGCTTTTACAATCAAGCTTAGACATCGCGCCAGCCCCTGGCTCGGCGTCATCCCTGTGCGCAGGCCAGCCTTTTCAGCAGGCTCATTGAGTTCAATAATGACTGCTCTTTTCTCATTATCATCGAGCAGCGCGACCGGCTTTGAGCGCAATTCCGGTTGATGACGGATTCCGGCCTGCAAATAAAGCTTCGGTAAATAAAGTGTTGCAAACATCAGTTCGTTTTCGCCCTCTCGTTTCCAAGCTGATGTAGATGCGATCGTTGGACGCGAATTTTCACCCGCGAAATCACGTCTGCTTTTTGGAAACTTTCAAGCGTCCAGGAATTTTCTAGAACAATTTTCAGTTGCGCGCTGCTCACCATGCTGCAGCGAGTCAGAACCAGACATGCCGTCGAAGTTGGTTCGACCAATCGCTGCAGACGATACCAGGTCGTCTGCGGAATTCTTAAGTCTTCTGGTGGATTGAGGGCAAGATCGATAATCACCAGTGGAAAATTGCCATCGCGCAACAGCAGATCGGCCGCCTTGATCGTTTTGAGAGCTGTCGTGCAACGCACCCAAAAAAGATTGCGTAAAAGTGGATTACCGAGTGGTTGAGGATCGAACGAATCGCGGCCATCGATCAACGCGAGAAAAAACTGATCGCGATTTGCGACTTGAAGGAGCGCCTGAATGAGCGATGCACTTCCCGCGCTTATTTGCGGGGTGGTCAATTCAGTGATCGCCCCTTTGGGCAGGCCGCCGCCGATTGCTTGATCGAGAAAAGATAAACCTGTAATTAACCGCGTGATCGCGGAGAAAGGTGGGTGTGGAAAACGTTCGGCAAGAAGTTTCCGAAGATCGACAATGGCGCCGGCGGGAGTCGAATGACCTAAACGAGCAGCCCGGCCTGGTGCCGAGTCGGGGGGCGAGTCATGAATTTTACCGCTCGCAGCCATCTGGAAAAGATGGCACCGCTATAAATTATGTTCAAGCGAACATTAATGACGGTTTCGCCCCTGTTTCCGTACCAGCGACACCATTACCCCCTGAATTCTGAGTTCACGCGCTGGCGTCAGATCCGGATAGCGCGGGTTTTCTGCTTTTAAATATCGCCGGCCATGTTCCATCACATATCGCTTCAAAGTTGTTTCACCATCAATTAAAGCCGCTACGATATCGCCGTTCTGCACGTCTTTGCGGTCCTCTAAAATCACGATGTCTCCATCGACAATGTGTGCGCCGATCATCGAATCGCCGCGCACCCGCAAGGCAAAGATTCGCCCGTTTTTCGAAACATTGGCAGAGTGCGTGTCGAGAGAAACGTGTCCTTCAATGGTTTGCTCGCTCAAAGCAGACATGCCTGCGGGAATCTGCCCATAGATCGGGACATCGGTGATCCGAACTTTCTGCACCGGTGTGATTAGCGCGCGGGCCTTGCGCGCATGCCGGCTAAGGAAGCCTTTGCGCTCGAGTGCGGCAATGTACTGCATCACCGAGGTCTGGCTCGCAAACCGAAAATGCTTTTGAATCTCGCGGGTGCTCGGTGTGATGCCTTTGCCCCGCTGCTCACTTTGGATGAAATCGAGAACGTTTTTCTGACGATCGGTCAGCATGCTTTATGATCGCCGAACTCGCCGACCGCGCAAGTTCAAGTGAACAGATACGAGTCAGTTGTATTCAAACCGCGAAACTTTCGCCGCAGGAGCAATGCGCGACCGCGTTCGGGTTGGTGACTTTGAAGCCGCCCTTCTGCAGGTCCGCGCTGTAATCGAGCACCGAACCGCTGACAAAGAGCGCGCTTTTTGGATCGACAACTAGTCGGACATTGGAAGTTGGAACAAGAATATCACGCTCAGCAGGGCCATCCACGAGATCCATCGTGTATTGAAGGCCGGAGCAACCGCCGCCAATCACCGCAAGGCGCAGTGCGCCGTTTGGTTTTCCTTTTTCCTCAAGCAGCAAGGCCAGCTTGCGTGAGGCAGCCTCGGTCACCTTGACCAAGCGTTCGTTGCCGATCTTGTAATTGATTTCTGAGGATTCAGTCGTCATTGAAATGAATCAATTAGCAACCAGAACAGGAACTTTGCATTCCTGGCTGATTTCGTTTTCGCTACACAAGATATTTTCTTCCGCAATCCTTTCAACTTCGCCGACGCTGGAGACGTGCGAAAATTTTTCGCGTAGCCGCTTCGCGTCAGGCATCGCTCGTGAATAGGCCATCAGCCGGGCGCGCATCGATCGCATCGCCGTTTCTTCCCTGCCCCGTTGCCTGACAGCGAGCTGGCAATGCCGCAGGATCAGGTTCCATCTTTCCGCTAATTCAGGTGGATCGGGAATTTTGCCGGTTGCGAGGTAATGTTTCGTCTGGCTGAAAACCCACGGCGCGCTCATCGCCGCGCGGCCGATCATCGCGCCAGCAATTCCAGTTTCGTGACATCGTTTCGCAACGTCAGCCGCGCTGGCGAGATCGCCGTTTCCGATAACTGGGATTGAAACGGCCGCTGCCACCTCAGCAATCGTGTCCCAATCGGCCGCGCCAGCGTAACCCTGCGCGCGGGTACGTCCGTGCACTGTGATTGCGGCGATTCCTGCATCGAAGAGGATGCGGGCGACGCGGAGCGCATTAATCGAATCTGCATCCCAACCGATGCGGATTTTCGCGGTGACCGGCATCGGCGCCACAGCGCGAACCACCGCGGCCGCGACGTTCGCCAGTCTGGGGCAATCTTTCAGCAGCGCGGAGCCACCATTTTTCACGACCACTTTATTGACCGGGCAACCGAAATTGAGATCGATAAAATCCGGAGCCACCCAATCAATCACCTGGCGCGCGGCTTCCGCCATATGCTCGGGGTCGGCGCCGAAAAGTTGGACGCCGATGGGCCGTTCAATTTCATCAAAATCGAGGAATTCGCGCGTCCGCTGATTCCGTCGGAAAATCCCTTCGGCGGAGACGAATTCAGTGGTCAGAATATCCACCCCATGTTCTTTGCACAATTGCCGGAAAATCTTGTCGGACACGCCTGCCATTGGCGCGAGATAGAGCGGGAAGCGATTGGAGAACCAGGGTAGCGCGGAGAACATGTCGATCTTTCAATGATGCGCGGCAGTTTGGAGCAGGTTGGCGACTTCGTTCTGCACGCTCTCTAATTCGTCCAGCCGCAATTGCGGATCGGCCACGATGAAAACGTCGCCGGTCGCTGCCTGTTCGTAAATCAAAACGCGACCTGTCGCCGCTTCTTCGGTCTTAATTTGTTTGAGGACACGTTTGCGTTCGAGCATGGCGGCGAGGACGTAACATGCGTTCGCCGGTGGGCTTTCTGATGAAATCAAACGACGAAAAAGCTGCTCGGCACTTTCTTTGGCCAGAGGCTCGGGCGATCGCGGCGGCAAAGGTTCGTAACACGATTTCCAAAATGAAAATGGCTGAATGTTCTCATTCCGGTTAAGCCAGGCTTCTTCGCTCAAATCTTCGCGGCGATAACCGTCAGCGTCATGAAAAAGCAGGGTATAGAGAGATTCGCCTGGCGCGAACGGCCGGTGCGTGACCGCACAGGCGTCGGCGCGATGCTTGATCGCCCATTCGTTTGGCAGCGGGTTCATCGCGCGACTATACGGCGCGCGGTGAAAAGATGAAAGCCGGGCGCTTCGCGGTTTGAAGCGCGCAGATAAAGCAAATAAAGGCCGATTGCGGCGAAGACAAGATTCGGCGTCCATGCCGCTGTCCACGCAGAGATGCGGTCCCCTTCGCCGAGGGCAAGAAAAAGGTGCGTGAGAAAATTCATTGAGAAAACGAGGATAACTGCCGCGGCGACGCTGGATAAGACACCACGGCGTGAGTAGCCAATCCCAAGGGGAGCCGCGATGCAAACAACCACCAGGCAGGTCCACGGCAGAGCGAGGCGATATTGAAAATGGGTGCGGAATGGCGCGAGCAAGGCGTCGGGGAAATCGGCGTTGAAGTGCAGATATTCGCGCAATTCCGGCAAACTGAGAAATTCCGCGCGCTCGTTTGCGCTTCCCAGCCGAAAAGGCGTTTCGCTCCAATGCTCAACCCGCAGCAAGGGATAAATCTGCTCGTCGATGATATTTCCGGTGTGGTCATAGTGAACCACTCTTGCGTTCTCGAGCTCCCACACTTTCGCTTCTAGGCGATAAAAGGCGCGGGTCGCCAGGTAATTGGTCACAATATTGTCGTTCGCATCCTGCTGGAGTACCTGCACGTTATTAAACGAATTGCTGCCGTGACGAAAATTCTGCACGAACCAGGTCCGGTCGTCGGTTCGGTTGCGAAAAATTTGTCCTTCGATCATGGGACTTGGCCGGGCACGGGCTTCGGATAGGAGGGCCTTGCGCGCGAGCTCGGCGTGCGGCGCGAGGGAATAGTTCAGCGCCATGCTCGCCGCTACCGTAAGCAGCCCCATTCCGATCAACGGGACCAAGACCCGGGGGAGACTTATGCCGGCTGTTAACATCGACACAACTTCATTCGCTCGCGACATTCGCCCCAGCGTAAAGAGTAGTGCGAGTAGGAGCGACACCGGCAGAAGAATAATGAAAACTTGCGGGACTTGCGTGGCGTAATACCGGACGGCAAGCAGAAGACCGATCCGCTCGTCAATAAATGTCGAAATGTTGTCGCTAATATCGAAAATGAGCCAGATCGAGATAAAGCCCGCAATGCAGTACAAGTAAACCTGCAAGAAATTGCGGAGGACGTAGCGATCGAGGAGTCTCACAGATTAGATTAAGATTATATTTCGATGATCGCGTTGAAAGATTCTCTGGGCACCGAATTTGTCGAACAAATTCGCGCAATTTTTTCTGAGAAGGGGCAGCTCTCAAAGGCGAAGAATTTCGAGTTTCGTCCGCCACAACAGGAGATGGCAATGGCGGTGGCGCGAGCCCTGGAAGAAGAGCGACATCTGGTGGTGGAAGCCGGAACCGGCGTCGGCAAGTCGCTCGCCTATCTCGCTCCGGCAATTTTGTTTGCGCTCGAGCAGCACAAAAAAGCAATCGTCTCGACCCACACAATCAACTTGCAGGAACAGCTTCTTTACAAAGACATCCCCATTTTAAAGAAGATTTTGCCGATTGAATTCGAAGCGGCTCTTATGAAAGGGCGGCAAAACTATCTTTGTCCGCGACGACTGGAACGCGCACTTCAGCAGCAAAATGAACTTTTCACCGGGCCGGAGCAAAATGAGCTGAACAGACTCGCCGGGTGGTCGCGTACGACCCGCGACGGTTCGCTCAGCGATTTGTCGGTTGAGCCTGATCCAAAAGTCTGGGCACAGGTTTGCAGCGAGCCGCACATCTGCACGACGAAAAGTTGCGGGCAATCGATCTGCTTTTACCAACAGGCGCGCAAACGGCTGCTGACATCGGACGTGATCGTCATCAACCACACGTTGCTCTTCATGCTTTTGGGAAGCCCAGATCAACAGGAAGAGCGGGAAAGCGGCTACCTTTTCCCCAACGACTTCATTATTTTCGATGAAGCACACACGGTCGAGCAAGTCGCTTCGCGCCAGATCGGCATCGGTATCTCGCAATACGGGCTAAGATCGACAATTCAACGGCTCTACAACGCGCGAACGCGCAAGGGCCTATTCACGGTCATGCGAGACGCACCCGGTGTGAGACTGGCCGCGGATCTCGTTGATCGAGCGGATCAGTTTTTTGCCGCAATCGAAGGGCGCTCCGATTTCCGGAAAGGACGCGAGTTTCGTGTCCGGAGACCAGAGCTCGTAGCAGATTCGATTACGGGACATTTGAGCGCCTTACAGGCGCGGATCAGCGAGGTCATCAAGCGTGCCGATGATGAATTTCTGAAGGCCGAATTGCAGGAGCTTGGCCGGCGGATTCGTGATGCGCGGGACGGCATTGCCATCTTTCTGGAACAAAGTGCCCGTGAACACGTTTATTGGGTCGAACGCACCGGCAAGACCGCGCAGTTCCTCTCGCTCAATGCGGCGCCGATCGACATCGCGCCGGTGCTGCGCCGCATGATTTTTCGCGAAGACTGCTCCTGCGTTATGACGAGCGCGACGCTTTCGGTCGGGCGACCTGATCTCGCTTATTTGCGGCGACGCGTCGGGGCAGATGACGCCGAGCCATTACTCCTCGGGAGTCCATTCGATTTTCGGACGCAAATGAAAATCTTTATTGTGCAGAAAATGCCTGATCCACGCGATGCAGGTTATGAGGAAGCGCTGGAACACTGGATCGCGCACTTTGTCGAGGAGACTGAGGGACGCGCCTTTGTTCTTTTCACCAATTATCGCGGCATGCAGCAGGTATCCGATCAAATGCGGGAATTTTTTGCGCGAAAGAAATTCAATCTTCTTGTCCAAGGCGGCGGCGCGCCCCGCGGGAAGCTACTCGAACAATTCAAGACCACGCGACGCAGCGTGCTTTTTGGAACCGACAGTTTCTGGATGGGTGTGGATGTTCCCGGCGAAGCGCTCTCCAATGTGATTATTACCCGGCTACCTTTCGCCGTGCCGGATCATCCGCTGATCGAAGCGAAACTGGAGTTAGTGGAAGAACGCGGAGGCGATCCGTTCACCGAATATTCGTTACCGGAGGCGATCCTAAAACTGCGTCAAGGTGTCGGCCGCCTCATCCGAACAAAAAGCGATCGCGGCATCATTGTCATCCTCGACAATCGGATTGTGAACAAGCCGTACGGGCGCGCATTTCTGCAGGCGCTCCCGAAATGTCCCGTCAAAATAATTTAAATTAACCTCATTAATGTTCACTTGAACATGTTCGACTTGGACTTTAAATTGAGCGCATGAAGCGCTCTGGATCTTCGGAATCCGCGGCGAACGATCGACCAGCTGAGGTTCAACAGATCTTACCGATTCTGCACAAGTGGGGAATCCATACGATCGGGCAATTTGCGGCGCTGGATAAGGAAGAACTTGCCGCGCGTCTTGGGCCTGAAGCGGTCCGAATGTGGGAACGGGCGAATGGGCAATCGAGTCGGCCACTCAAGTTCGTCCGACCACCTGAATCATTCGAAGAAAGCTTTGAGTTCGAAAATGAAATCGAAACGGCCGAGCCGCTCCTCTTTATACAGCGCCGTTTTTTGGAGCAGCTCTCGCTACGGCTGAGCGCAGTCTATCACGTCATAAAAGAACTGACTCTGCGAATCACTTTTGCGAACAAACAGATTTATGAACGCGTTTTCAAAATTCCGCAACCGACGAACGATGTCGATCTTTTGTTCCGGATGCTGCACACATATCTCGAGAATTTTAAATCGGAATACCCGATTACTGGTGTTTCATTGCAAGTCGGACCGGGGAAACCGTCGCGACAACAATTTGGTTTGTTCGAAACATCTTTGCGCGATCCAAACCAGCTCTATGAGACGCTGGCTCGATTGGTCGCTTTACTAGGTAGCGATCGTGTGGGCACTCCAGTCTTGGAGGAAACACACCGGCCCGATGCATTTCATCTTGAACCATTTTCCTGGGAATTTGGAGCGACGACCTCTGTGTCGTCCCATTATTCGTCGGACGCGACGGAGTGCGTCCCTCCAATTTCAATAAACTGGCAATCAGGCGCAGCTCTGCGGCGTTTTCGGCCGAATATTGCCGCATCAGTTTTGCTGGCAGACGAACAACCGATTCATCTCCGCAGCGCACAAATGGGCGGCGCAGTTTCCGGACAGCGCGGTCCTTATCGCGCCTCCGGAAATTGGTGGGACGAAAAGATTTGGTCGCGGAGTGAATGGGATTTGGAATTGGAGAACAATGTGTTGGTGCGCTGTCACCAGAGTGGGCAGATCTGGGAGATCGATGGTGTTTACGATTAGCGGGCGATTCGTTCAATCGTTGAATCGTTAAATCGTTAAATCGTTAAAATGTCTTACATTGAATTACATGCGTGCAGCGCTTTCAGCTTTCTCTGCGGCGCTTCATTCCCGGAGCAATTAGCCGAAACGGCGGCTGAGCTTGGAATGCCGGCGATGGCGCTCCTTGATCGTAACGGCGTTTACGGCGCGCAACGGTTTTCGATGGCGGCACGAGAAAATAATGTGCGCCCGATTATCGGCTGTGAATTGTCGATGGAAGACGGCGCTCTGTTGCCAGTGCTGGTGGAAAACCGCACCGGTTATAAAAATTTGTGCGAATTGCTTACGCAGGCGCATTTGCGCAGCGAGAAAGGAAAATGCGCGGTACGATGGAGTGAGTTGCCGCAGTTTTCGGAGGGGCTTGTCGCGTTGGCGAATGCTGCTGCTCGCGCGCAGTTCCTAATCGATACATTCGGTCGCGAGAATGTGTTTATGGAAGTTCAGCAGCATTTTTTGCGCGGAGAGGAGCAGATCAACCGCGATCTGATCGATCTTGCCCGAGCAACTCGATTGTCGCTTCTCGCGACCAATGGCGTGCAGTACGCGAAACCGTACGGACGCGAAGTGCTGGATGTTTTCACCTGCATTCGCGAGCACACGCATTTGGATGCCGCAGGAAAATTGCTCACGCAAAATGCCGAACGCCATTTAAAGAGTGAGCGGCAAATGCGCGAACTCTTTCGCGATTTACCCGAAGCGATTGAAAACACGTCGCGCCTAGCGGAGCAGCTCACGTTTTCGTTGGAGAACCTCGGATACGAATTTCCCGAATACCCGGTGCCGGCCGGTCACACGATGGATTCATTTTTGCGCGCGATCGTTTGGTTCGGCGCGCAACAGCGTTATGAGGCGATCAGCACCGCGGTAAAACGAAAGCTCGAAGAAGAACTCGCACTCATCAGCAAGCTCAGGTTCCCAGGCTATTTTTTGATTGTCTGGGACATCGTCAATTTCTGCCGGGAACGCAACATCATGGTGCAGGGTAGAGGCAGCGCTGCGAACAGCGCTGTTTGTTATTGCCTCGGCATCACGCCGGTCGATCCGGTGAGCAGTCATCTCGTCTTCGAACGATTCTTAAACGAGAACCGAAAAGGGTGGCCGGATATCGATCTCGATCTTCCGAGCGGCGATCGAAGAGAGAGTGTGATTCAGGAAATTTATCGCTGCTATGGCAAACACGGCGCCGCCATGACCGCGAACGTCATTACTTATCGCGGGCGGAGCGCCGCGCGCGAAATCGGCAAAGCGCTCAATTTCTCGTCAACTATTCTGGATCGCTTTTCGCATCTTTTCGCAAACGGCGATTTCCCGCACACGCTTGATTTGCAATCACAAATCGAGCAGGCCGGTTTGTCCAAAGAGCATCCACGCATGTCGGCATTTGTTCGGCTGTATCACGCGATCTACGGGTTGCCGCGTCATCTCGGCCAGCATTCCGGCGGCATGATTATTTGTCAGAATAAACTGAGCTCGTTTGTGCCGCTGGAGAACTCATCGATGCCCGAACGCGTCGTCGCACAATGGGACAAGGATGACTGCGAGGATCTCGGCATCGTAAAAGTCGATCTGCTCGGGCTCGGGATGATGTCGGTGATGCAGGATACGTTTGAGCTCTGCCGTGAACGCGGGCGCCCGCTCGATCTTGCCCACATTCCAAAAGACGACCCAGCGACTTTCGAAATCATGCAGAAAGCCGACACGATCGGTGTTTTTCAAATCGAGAGCCGTGCTCAAATGGCGACGCTGCCGCGGATGAAACCGAAATGTTTTTACGATGTTGCCATCGAAGTGGCGATCATTCGTCCAGGACCGATTCAAGGTGACATGGTACATCCGTATCTCGCGCGCCGCGCCGGACGCCAACCGATTACATATTTCGATCCACGTCTGGAACCGGTGCTCGGGCGCACGTTGGGTGTCCCACTGTTTCAGGAGCAAATGCTCAAGATCGCGATGATTATGGCCGATTTTTCCGGCAATGAAGCCGAGGAATTGCGGCGCGCATTGAGTTTTCATCGTTCCGAGGAACGGATGCAAAAAGTTTGCACCAAACTCCGGACCGCGATGGAGCGCAAAGGCATCGCGCCAGACAAGATCGACAAAATCATTCAGTCGATCAGCTCATTTGCGCTTTACGGTTTTCCCGAATCGCACGCGATTAGTTTTGCGATTCTCGCCTATGGCAGTGCGTATCTGAAAGCGCATCGCGCACCGGAGTTTTACGCGAGCCTCATCAACAATCAGCCGATGGGGTTTTACACACCGGCCACGATTGTCAAAGACGCGCGCAGGCACGGTGTCAAAGTTCAACCGATTTGTGTGCAAAGATCGACATGGCATTGCGCGGTCGTTTCCGATGATACAATTCGATTAGGATTTTGCGTGGTGAACGGATTACGGCAGGAACACGCTGATGAACTCGTCAGGCAGCGGCAGGATCGACAATTTGGTTCGCTCGAAGATTTCAAACGGCGCGTTCCATTTTCCAAAGACGAATTGCGCACGCTGGCCGAACTTGGCGCACTGAATTGTTTCGCCGAGCATCGGCGCGCAGCGATGTGGAGGGTCGAGGAAACGATTTATGATGATCTTCTGGGGAGCGGAGGCTGCCAGCTTGCCGGGTCCGGCAGCTTGCCGGATGGAAGGATGCTCGCACGTGACCAAAAACAGAGAAGTTTGGGGCAAGCTGCCGCAAACGGCAGGGGCACAGCCTGCGATCTGCAAAAAGAATCGCCGCTCGCGCGAATGACACTGCCGGAGCGGGTAAGGGCGGATTACGAAACAATGAATCTGACTACCGGACCGCATCCCATGAAACTATTGCGCGAAAGTTTGCTCAATGTTTGGCCCGCCGCCGATCTGATTCATGCGCGACATGGCGCAACCGTTCAGATCGCCGGAAACGTGATTTGCCGTCAGCGTCCCGGCACAGCGAAAGGATTTGTGTTTATCAGTCTGGAAGATGAGACCGGTGTTTCGAATGCGATTGTCGATCCAAATTTATTTGAGCGGTTTCGTCTTTTAATTACCGAAGAAGCATTTCTGCTAATCGAAGGGGAAGTGCAAAATTCCGATAGCGTCGTTTTAATCAAAACGCGCGATATCAGGCCGCTCGCCCGCGAGCAACTCCTGGGAAGCGAGTCGCACGATTTTCACTAAATTTCTAGGGCGTTTCTGTGAAACGCCGAGAGTGCGGCGTCTGACACAGACGCCCTACAACCCGTCGCAACCGGGACGGTCGCGCTTCTCTATTCTTCAGCGTGATGTGGCGCTGGCGTTTTAGGTTCGGTTGGTCTTTCAGCTGGTTTTTGATCCGATTCGATCCACTCGGTGTGAAAGATGCCCGGCTTATCGATGCGTTCGTAAGTGTGTGCGCCAAAGAAGTCGCGCTGCGCCTGCAAGAGATTCGCAGGCAAACGCGCCTGGCGATAACTATCGAAGTAAGCGAGCGACGCCGAAAACGCAGGGACCGCTACGCCGTGCTTAATGGCTGTCGAAACAGCGACGCGCCAATTGCGCTGCATCTTCCGGATGATCTTCGTGAAATAGCGATCAAGCAGGAGATTGTGCATGGCGGGGTCGCGCTGGTACGCTTCGACAATCCGATTGAGAAATTTAGCGCGAATGATGCAACCGCCTCGCCAGATGGTGGCGATGTCGCTGAGGTTGAGGTTCCACTCGTATTCACTGCTTGCCGCATGGAGAAGATCCATTCCCTGCGCGTAGGAAACGATTTTGGACGCATAAAGCGCGTCGCGCACTGCATTGACGAGACGCGTCCGATCGCCTTTAAACTTTCGCGCCTTCGGTTGCGGCAGAATTTTCGACGCAGCCACGCGCTCTTCTTTTCGCGACGAGATAACACGCGCCTCAACCGCGGCGTTAATTGTCGAAATCACGACAGACTGCCTGATGGCGGATTGAAGCGTCCAGATGCCGGTTCCCTTCTGACCAGCCTTGTCGAGGATCATATCGACCAGCGGATTGCCGGTCTCGGGATCGATCTTTCGGAAAATCTGGGACGTGATTTCAACGAGATAACTGTCGAGCTCGCCCTTATTCCATTCTGCAAAAGTCTCGGCTAGTTGCGCAGCATCCATCTCCACGATGTCTTTGAGGATGGCATAGGCTTCGCAGATCAATTGAATGTCGCCGTACTCGATTCCGTTATGCACCATTTTGACGTAATGACCGGCGCCACCCGGTCCCATGTAACGGCAGCACGGTTCGCCATCCACTTGCGCCGCGATCTTGCGAAAAATGGGCGCGATGATTTCCCACGACTCGCGCGAGCCGCCCGGCATGAGGGACGGACCCTTAAGCGCGCCTTCTTCGCCACCGGAGACGCCGCAGCCTACAAAATGAATTCCGCGGTTCTCCAATTCTTTGCCGCGCCGTTGGGTGTCTGTGAAAAGAGAATTTCCGCCGTCGATGATGACGTCGCCTTTTTCCAGCAAGGGCGCGAGCTGTCCAATGACCGCATCCACCGGCGCACCGGCTTTCACCATGATCATCGCTTTGCGCGGCTTCTTGACCGCGCCAACGAATTCCTCCACCGTGCGCGTCGGCTGAATATTTTTTCCCTCGCCGCGACTGCTGGCGAATTTCTCCGTGACCTCAGTCGTGCGATTAAAAACAGCGACGGAAAATCCCTTCGATTCCATGTTCAGGGCGAGGTTTTCACCCATCACAGCCAGACCGATTAGGCCAATATCACATTGATTCGGGGTCATTTTAGTATCTTCTTGTCTGACGCCTCAAAAGAGAGGGAACCACACTGTAACGGGCATTTGGAACGCATGGCAAATCCGGGTTGCAAAGTTTTATTGACGAAAGCGCCGCTTAAAGCGCCAGAAAATGACATCGATCCTGGGGCCGGCGCCGTTGTCGTTTTTTGGGGCGTTGTTCGCGAGCTTGAGAATGGGCGCAAGATCGAGGGCATCGATTACGAAGCGCACCAGGCAATGGCCGAGCACCAATTGCAATTAGTGGCGGAGGCCGCGACGGAGGGGTTTCAATTGAAGAAGGTTACGATTCATCATCGACTCGGCTTCGTGCGCGCTGGCGAGCCATCATTATCTCTTCAAGTCTGGGCGCAGCATCGCGCGGCTGCTTTCGAATCGAGCAAGTGGATTGTGGACGAATTGAAGAGGAAGGTTCCGATTTGGAAACGACCGAAATACAAGATCGATCCGTCTCCGCCAAGGCTTCGGCGCCACAGGCGGGCGCGACAAGCGGCATGAACTGGGCGAACCGAATCACGTTGAGCAGGCTGATGCTTACTATCCTCTTTGTTCTTGCGCTAAATTCTTCCTGGCATTACGCGCGCACTTCTGCGCTTGTGATTTTTCTAGTTGCCGGGCTGACCGATTTTATCGATGGCGAAATTGCCCGGCGTTACGGGATCATCACCAATTTTGGGAAGTTAATGGACCCGCTCGTCGATAAAATCATGATGGCGGCTGCGTTTATTTCATTGGTGCCCTTGAAAGCCGTCCCGGCTTGGGCAGCTACAGCCGTGGTGGCGCGCGATTTTTTGATCACCGGTTTGCGCATGATGGCTAGCGCCAAAGGCCGCATCCTTCCCGCTGAGCGTCTCGGCAAACACAAAACATCATGGCAGATCATCACGGTAATTTTTTTCCTCGCGCTCCTTTCGGTCGCCGAGCTGCGATACGCGAGCGCAACCTCGACCTGGTGGCTGCGGGCGTGGGATGAAGCCGGACCGATCCTCGTCTGGATCACCGTCGCACTGACGATTTACTCTGGGCTTGGCTTCACTTGGCGAAATCGCGAGCTAATCGCGCCGGATCAATAGCGGGCAACGGGAATCGAACCCGCATTTCGTTGGTCTTAGCTTGAGCATTTTCATAGGTAAAACGCCGGTAAAAACGGCGACAACTGGCCTTGGTCAGAACGCAAAGCCAGAACAAGTCGCCTGATTTCAAGGGTGTTCAGGCTTGTTCGTTGAAGTCGCTTTCGGCAATGCGAAGATGTGTCGATGCGATCCAAGTCAGCGCGCTGGCCTTGTAATCTGAGCCTTCTTTTTCTCTGGCCCCCACTCACGCCGGAACCTCATCCCCCCACGACATGCCACGCCTTTTCCGGATAGAGGGCAGAAATTTTTGGCATGAAAGATAAGCAATCAAAGCGGCATCGGAAAGCTAAGAAGACCCCTAAGCATCACTTGGAAGCAGTGCCCGTGATTCCGTGGTGGATTGAGA
>DASXNN010000007.1:0-1517 GCA_036495045.1 Candidatus Udaeobacter sp. | reverse complement strand
TCTGTTGCAGTAACAACCGTGCCGTTGCGAATCACAGTATCGAAGCGCATAGACTAACGTTTCCTCCTGCTCACCGCAGGGCGTGTAGCTTACACCGCTTTCAGACTCGTTGGCATCTTACTAGAGAGCCAAAATTATCTTGTGCACCAAGATGCAGCCGGTCCTTACTAGTCCGTATCAAGAACCGGAAGGAACATGGAGACATACAGGAGCAATCGCACTAGAATAGCCTCTCCAAAAATTCCGATTATTGGTATGAAATAGCTTATGACTCTACGCGAAACCGCTCCGGTTCTTTCTCCCGACCAATACGAAAAGAATTTTGCTGAGCTTGTCCCGCCGATGACGCCAAGCCAGGCGGCGATCGAAGCGGCTCGCTGCCTCTATTGTTTTGATGCTCCTTGTATTCACGCCTGTCCGACGCATATCGACGTCCCGACGTTCATCAAGAAAATCTACACCGGTAACTTACGAGGTTCGGCACGCGTTATTCTGGAAGCAAATATCTTGGGTGCCAGTTGCGGCCGCGTCTGCCCCACCGAAGTGCTTTGCGAAGGCGCCTGCGTTATGCACGAAAAGGGACAAAAGCCGATTGAGATCGGCCGATTGCAGCGCCACGCCGTCGATTACGTGCTCGATCGCAAGATTCAGCTTTTCCATGCCGGCGCCCAGAATGGGAAACGAGTTGCCTGCATTGGCGCCGGGCCCGCATCGCTGGCATGCGCTGCCGAACTCGCACAGGCCGGCTATCGCGTAACTATCTTTGACCGCAACGAAGTGCCCGGCGGCTTGAATACCTATGGGATTGCCGCGTACAAGCTGCGCGCTGATGATTCGCTTCGCGAAGTTGAACCGATCCGTAAGCTCGGCGTCGAATTTCGGCAAAAGGTTGATATCGGACGCGATGTGCCCTTTGCTCAGCTTGAAAGCGAGTTCGACGCGATCTTCATCGGCGTAGGCCTGGGCGAGACGTGGGATCTCGCGCTGCCCGGCGAAAACCTGATCGGCGTCTGCGGTGCGATGGAATTTATTGAGGCGACCAAGTTTCGCTCGTTTTCCGAGGTTCAAGTCGGTCGTCGCATTGCTTGCATCGGAGCAGGGAACACGGCGATCGACGTAGTCACCGCCGCAAAGCGGCTCGGCTCGGATTCCGTTCACTTGATTTATCGGCGCGGCGAAAAAGAAATGCCGGCATTCGGCTACGAGTACGACATCGCGAAACTAGATGGCGTCCATTTCCACTGGTTCACACAACCAATTCGGATCGTCGGAGAAGAAGGCAGAGTTACGGCGATCGAGTGCCTGCGGACCCGGCTCGAGCAGGGCAACGGACGGGAACGTGGAAAAGTCGTTCCGATTCCTGGCAGTGAATTCACGATCGAGGTGGACATGGTCGTCCGCGCCATCGGTCAGAAACCTGTGACGGATCTATTTCGCACCATCCCGGGCATTGAGGTCCGCGACAACGGAACGATCGCTGTCAACGAGCAGCATCGCACCGGCGCGCAAAAATATTT
>DASXNN010000006.1:0-6643 GCA_036495045.1 Candidatus Udaeobacter sp. | reverse complement strand
GCGTTATTGGCACCGGTCACCTTGATTTCCATTTGGACCGTCTGTCCAACCACGGCTTCCGAATTACCCAGAACCGCAGTAACACTCGGTGACCCTGAAAATGCGGTGTTCGTTCCCAGCCCCGCGATCAGCGCGATCAGTACAAGTCCGATCCGTGAAGTGTGCATCGACATCTCCAATTAACTATCAACAATCAAGCATCAACCCCCCGCACTAGCTACCAGTCGTTATAGACACGCCGGGTCGCCTTGCGTTCATCAAGTTGGACCCGCGCTTCCTCGTCTTTCATCGATTGCAAAAGCGCTTCGGCCTGACGTTCGCTCATTTGCCCTTCCTTTTCCGGTTCAGCCTCGGCACTCTGCCCTTTCTTGTCGGCGGGTTCTTGCGATTCGTCCTCCCCACCTCCCTTCACTTCACCAGCAAATTTTTTCTGCGGCGATTCAGTCGGCGTAGCGGACGGCGTTGGATTTTCCTCCGATCCTTCGCCGTTTCCGGGAGAGGGGGATGGCGAAGGCATCTCATTTCCGTGGTCGCCGGGGCTGGGAGAGGGCTGTTCGCCTTCACCTGATTGGTTCTGATTTTGTTTTTTCCCATCCGGCGAAGGAGAGGGCGACGGTTTGTTGTCTTGTTCTTGGTTGGATGGCTGCGACTCGTTCTTTGCTTGAGATTGGTCGTTCTGCTTCTCCTCTTTTTGATTTTTACCGCTCCCGGTTTGCGATTGTTGGTCTTGTGGTTGTTGCTGCTGGTCTTTTTGCTGTTGCTGACTCTGTTGTTCCTGCTGTTGCTGCTGCTGCTGTTGTTGTTGTTGGTTTTGTTGCTGATTTTGCGGCGATTGCTGATTTTGTTGATTCTGCTTTTGTTGTTTATCCTTCTGCTGGGGTGATGGCGAAGGCGACGGCTGCGGTTGTTGTTGCTTCTTATTCTTCAGGTCGTCGATCTTCTTCTTTACGTAATCGTAATTTTCCTTCGCCTCTCTATTTTGTGGCTCGAGCTTGAGCGTCTGCTGATAATGATCGAGTGCATTAGTCCAATCGCTCAGCTTTTTGTCGTCATTCTTCTGTGTCTCGCCGCGCTGGTAGAGGGTGTTGCCCAGATTGTAATGACTCTTGCTCTGCAAGCCGTTGTCGGGCGAGAGCAAAGCCTGACTAAACGACTCCAGCGCCTTGCCGTATTCTTCCGATTTGTAAGCGGCTGCGCCGGAATCAAATTGTAATTTATCCTCCGCACGGGATTGGGGATGAGTTTCTAATGTCTGCTGAAACTGGCTGTAAGCATCGCTGAATTTTCCATCGCGATATGCGTCCAGCCCCGGAGCAACACCGAAAGCGAATTGACAAAAGGCGAGCCACAACGCTGCAGCCGCAGTTGCGATTTTTGCCGGTGTCCGAGCATAAACTCTTTCCCGGCTGCGCTTCCGTTCGCCAATCAAGATCGACAAGGCAAGCGTGGTTAGCGCTGCGCCGAGCGGCCATTCGTAGCGTTCAATCGGCCGGCGCGATAGACGCACGTCCATTTCGGCTGCTTGCATTTTTGCAAGGCCTTCCGTGAAAAGCTGCTGCATCGTGCGCGGTCCGTTTTCCAGATGGAGATAGAATCCGCCGGACGCCTGCGCAACCTCGCGCAATCGTTTTTCGTCCAGCTTCGATTTTACGACCTGCCCTGCTGAATCCTTAACAAAGCTCGTTTCACCATCCTCGCCGCTGATCGGAATCAGCGAACCGGACGCAGTTCCCACGCCGGTCGTGAAAATACGCACACCTGCATCCGCGGCGGCTTTGGCGCTTTTAACGGCATCACCGCTCAGCTCTTCGCCATCGGTGAAAATAACGAGCGCGCGATTTCCCACCGCGCTTTTGCCGAAACTTTGCGTCGCAAGAGCGATAGCCGCCGAAATATTTGTGCCGCCTTCGGGAATGGTCTTCGTATCGAGATCATTGACTGACTCGATTGCGGCGTCGTAATCGATCGTGAGCGGCGCCTGCAAAAAAGCGCGTCCAGCAAAAGCAATCAGACCAATACGGTCGCCTTGCAGCTGATCGATGAGATCGTGAGCGGCCAGTTTGACCCGTTCGAGCCGGTTAGGCTGCACGTCGTTGGAAAGCATGCTGCGCGACGTATCGACTGCGACCAGCAAGTCGAGCCCTTTGCGCTTCACATCTTCAAACGTGTAACCCCAGCGCGGCTGCGCCAGACTAATGATGGCCAGAGCGAGGCCGAGCAATTGCAATCCAAACCTTAGCATGCGCCGTGGACGATTTACCGTTCCGGCAAGCTGTGGCAGCAAACGCGCTGAAACAAACTCGCGCAAGCGTTTTGCGCCGCGAGCTTCGGCGCGCATGAACAATGCGACGAGAACAGGGATCAAGGATAATCCCCAAAACCATTGCGGCGCGCCAAAGCTCATAAGATCGACATCTTCTTCACGGCAGTTTCTTCCAGACGGTTTGCGACAATAAAATCTGCGCGAGCAGTAAACCGCAACCGCTCATCAGGCAGAGTGGAAAGAGATCACGGTATTGTTGATATTTTTTGACGCTTACCGTCGATTTCTCCAGCTTGTCGATGTCGCTATAAATCTGCTCGAGTGATTTGGTATCGGTCGCCCGAAAGAATTTTCCGTCTGCGATTTTCGCGACCTCCCTCAAACCCGTTTCGTTAAATTCCACGCGCTGGTTTTCGTAGAGCATGTTCCCCAACGCGTCGGTGAGGGGCCCTCTTTGGGTGAAAATTGGGGCCGGTGCGATCCCATTGATTCCAGCGCCGATGGCGTAAAAGTGAATCTTTAATGCCTTGACTGCTTCGGCGGCAGTATTCGGGGGAATTTTGCCGGCGTTATTTTCTCCATCAGTCAAAAGGACAAGGACATGGCTTTTTGAGCGCTTGTCATTAAGGCGGTTGGCCGCCGCTGCCATGGCCGATCCGATGGCGGTCCCGTCTTCGACCAATCCGATCCGCACTCTCTCCAGGTTTTGCAAAAGCCAGTCGTGATCCAATGTCATTGGACTCACCACGTATGGCCGCCCGGCAAAAGCAATAATTCCGATACGATCGTTTGGTCGGCCTTCGATAAACTTCCGCGTGACTTCGCGAATCGCATCGACGCGCGTTGCCTCCTGCCCGCCGATGGTGAAATCTTTTGTCAACATCGACCCGGAGACATCGAGCACGAGCATGATATCGATCCCGCTGGCTTCGACTTGCGTGAGACTTTTGCCGAGCTGTGGACGTGCGAGTGCAATGACGAAAATCGCCAGCGATGCGAACAGCAGGGACCGAAGAATCTTTCCGACGCGCGCGGCGCTTTGCTTTCCAATGACGCGCAAAGCAGATGTCGAGGAGAACGTCAACGCGGCAGCTGGTCCGCGTTTGCCGCGCAAATACGCGAGCAATGGAATCGCGAGCAACAGGAGAAGCAACCACGGGCGCGTGAAAGTCAGCCCAGTGTTGGCCGGCCACCAATCAGACAGTTGCAAGTTGTTGACCTCTTTTTACAAATCGGCTTGCTTCTTCGAGCAACAGCTGGCTGTCTGCTGAAGTCGCTTCATAGCGCGCGAATTTGATCAAGTCGCATCGGTTCAGAAAATCTTCGAGCAACGACTTCTCATCGCTTGAAAACTGCGGCGCCTCAGTTAGCGCGTTTAGAAATTCTACCGATGTCTGGCGGGTGACCGGCAACCCATGTTGTTCGGTCACGTAGCGACGAAGAATGTCCGACACATGGATGCTGAATTGATACGGATTCAGCCGATTGATCTGATCCCGCATCCGCTCGAGCGCCTCGAGTGCGCGGGCCCGCGGCAACTGAGGCGGTTGCGGTCGCCGTCGTCGTCTCGCGATTAACCAAATGACCAAGCCAACGATTGTTAGCGCGAGAAACGTTCCGGCAAAAACCAGCCATGGCGGTATCAACGAATAATCCACTGGTGGCGCAATATCGTGAAAATCCTCCGCCGCTAGGATCGACACGAACAAGATCGACATCGTCATTTAGCGAATAGCCAAACGGCGCTCGCGTTGTTTGAAGAACGAGCGCAGGGCTGGCAAATAATCCCTTCCAGTCTGTAGCGCGATCGCATCGATATTGTTCCGTCGCAGCGTGCGCGCCAGATCGGTTTCGTGTTCGCTGGCCAGATCGGTGAAACGCACGCGCGTTCCGCGATCGGCCGTGTTGATCACGATTTGCTCATCGGTCTCGGCATCTTCCAGCGTGATGATGCCAATGTTTGGCAACACCCTTTCGCGTTCGTCGCGGACATGGATCGCGATGAAATCGTGCCGTCGTCCGCTTACGGCAAGCGCTCGCGAGAAGTCGGGCGCTTGAAAATCCGAGATGAAAAACACGACTGCTCGCCGCGTTACGATGTTGTTTAGGTAATCGAGCGCCAGCGCCGGTTCTGTGCCGCGTCCCTCGGGCTTAAAAAACAAAATCTCCCTGATCAACCGCAGCGTGTGCGAGCGCCCTTTCTTCGGCGGAATAAAAAGTTCAACGCGATCGGTGAAAAGAATCAGCCCGACCTTGTCGTTATTCCGGATCGCGCTGAACGCCAGTAGACACGCTACTTCCGCCGCCAATTCGCGTTTCGATTGTGTGGTGCTTCCGAAATTTCCTGATGCACTCACATCGACAACTAGAATCACCGTAAGCTCGCGTTCCTCGGTAAATTTTTTCACATACGCGGCGCCTAGCCGCGCCGTTACGTTCCAATCAATCGCGCGAATTTCGTCGCCCGGCTGATATTCGCGCACATCTTCAAAATTCATTCCCCGACCTTTGAAAACACTGTGGTAATCGCCGGCGAAGGCTGTCTCGACGAGGCCTCGCGTTTTTATTTCCAGCGTTCGGATTTTCTTAAGGATCTCGGCAGGAGTATGTCTTTCTTCTTCCATCGACAACGTCACGGCACGGGCAGCCCTGCAAAAATCCGCTCAATAATGATTTCACTCGTCATTGACTCCGCCTCGGCCTCATAACTAACGATGATGCGGTGCCGTAACACGTCCGGGCCGATGCTTTTCACATCTTGCGGTGTGACGTAACCGCGGCCGTTCAGAAACGCGTGGGCGCGCGCTCCAAGCGCGAGATAGATGGTCGCGCGCGGCGAAGCGCCATAACGAATAAGTCCTTCCAAGCTTAAATTGTAGGACGCGGGCTCGCGTGTCGCCCAGACAACATCGACAATATAATCTTTCACCCGATCATCGATATAGATTTGGTTCACCACGTCCCGTGCCGCGACGATCTGCTTTGGGTCAATCACTGGAGAAACTCGCAGATCGGGTGCTGAAGTCGCCATTAGGTCAAGAATTTGTCGCTCCTCCGATTTTTGCGGATAACCAATATTCAGCTTCAACATGAAGCGGTCGAGTTGCGCTTCCGGCAATTGATAGGTTCCCTCCTGCTCGAGCGGATTTTGCGTCGCCAAAACCAGGAACGGATCGGAAAGCGGATAAGTTTTTTCACCGATGGTGACCTGACGTTCCTGCATCGCTTCGAGCAAGGCACTCTGCACTTTTGCTGGCGCTCGATTGATTTCGTCCGCCAGAATTAAGTTCGAAAAAAGGGGCCCGAGCTTCGTCGTAAATTCGCCGGTGCGCGGATTATAAATGAGTGTGCCGATCAAATCCGCGGGCAAAAGATCGGGCGTGAATTGCAGGCGTTGAAAACCGGTTTGAATACAAGCGGCCATCGTTTTTACCGTGAGCGTTTTGGCCAGCCCGGGTACGCCCTCGAGCAGGAGATGACCGTTGGCGAGCAGGCCGAGCAAAAGGCGATCGACCAAATATTTCTGGCCAACCACGACATGACCAATCTGCTGGCGCAATGGCGGAATCCATTGGCCCAGCTCCCGCACTTCCTGAGTGATTTCCTGCGTCGATTTCATACGGTGTGATGAGACAGGCCCGACGAGGATAATGTTCGATCAAACTGCGGTGCGACGAACATCGATCGACAATTACTTTCCCCGCTTTTCCTGACGTGGACGACAGGTTAAAATGATGGGAAGGCTGGGGCAGGGGTGCGCTTTGCGAATACGCGCTTCGAGGTAACGGCGATAAGTTTCGTTCAACAAGCGTGGCTCGTTTACAAAGAGGATAAATTCCGGAGGTTCTAATGCTGCTTGGCGATTACCACTGGCTTGCGCGGCGTAAAAGAGTTTGAGGCGCCGACCGGAAATCATCGGCGGTGGGTTGGCGGCAAGAGCCGACCGGAGCAATCGATTTAAAATCCCGGTACCGATGCGTTCCTGTGCGGCGCGCCGAAGTTTTTCGATGAGCGCAAATAACTTATCGACGTTTTCTCCAGTTAGTGCAGATGCAACCAAGACTGGCGTGTAATCGAGAAAGAAAAGACGTTCCCGCGCTTCATCGATGAGTTCCGTCATGATCCTCTTTTCATTCCGCCTGGGCTTGATCAAATCCCATTTATTCAAAACAATCAGCGCTGCCTTGCGCGCCTTTTGAATCAGGCCTGCAATCCGTTTGTCCTGCGCGGTAACGCCTGTCGTAAGATCGACAATTAACACACAGAGGTCGGCGCGGCGAATGCTTCGTTCCGCGCGCATCACGCTGAAGACTTCAACCGAGCTCGAGTGTTTGCCGCGTCTGCGGATTCCGGCAGTATCGATAAAGAGAAACTCCTGGC
>DASXNN010000005.1:0-8483 GCA_036495045.1 Candidatus Udaeobacter sp. | reverse complement strand
CGTCATTTCCGGTGTGGCAAACCCAGCACGCGCTCAATCAGCAATGGACGCGGTTCAAAAACGACTGGTCCGTATCGACGACAAATTGATCCAACTCTTCGATCCCCCGTTTGACAAAGGCTCCCTTCAGCCAGGCTACATTAAAGGATATGTGCCTGGTATTCGCGAGAATGGCGGTCAATACACCCACGCCGCCACCTGGGTCGCTCTGGCGACGGCGTTGCAAGGTTGCGGCGAGCGTGCAGTGGAGCTCTGGAACCTGATCAACCCTGTTTACCATGCGACAACACCTGAACAGGTTCAGCTTTACAAAGTTGAGCCCTACGTTGCTTGCGCCGATGTGTATGGCGCTCCGCCACACACGGGCCGCGGTGGCTGGACGTGGTACACCGGCTCAGCGAGTTGGCTCTACCGCGTCGCCATTGAAACGATTCTGGGTTTCCAATTGCGGGGCAATACGCTTCGCGTTGAGCCATGCATCCCGCCAAGCTGGCCGGGATTTGAACTTAAGTATCGCCATGGTTCCGCGACGTATCGAATCCTGGTGGACAACTCGGCCGGCACCGGTCGCGGCGTCCGATCAGTCGAGTTGGACGGGCAACGATTGCCGGACGCCATCGTGCCGCTAACAGACGACTCGAAAACTCACGAGGTCCGCGTGAGCTTGGGCTGAAGGAGAACTATTGACCGATGGCTGACACTGATGGCACGGGCAATGATTTCAATCAATTGCTCACCGACAAAGATCTAGGTCTCCTGCAACTCTCCACCGTTCTGTACTATCTGCGCGAAACCAATCCGGATAATGGACTAGTCGGCGACAAGACTGACCCGAACGCTCCGGTTAGTATTGCAGCCGTCGGCATGGCGCTGGCGACCATTCCGGTTGTCGTCGAGCGTGAAGTCTTACGCCGAGATTTCGCTGCCAAGATTACCCGGAAACGACTGCGTTACTTGCTCGAATGTCCGCAAGGTCCAGAGCCGGACGCCTCGGGTTACAAAGGCTTTTTCTACCATTTCCTGGACATCGAAACCGGCCGACGCGTTTGGCAGTGTGAGCTTTCCACCATCGACTCGGCGTTTCTGTTTGCGGGCGCCTTAACAGCAGCGACCTATTTCGACCGCGACACGGCAGATGAGGCCGAGATCAGAAAATTGGCCGATGCGCTTTACCGCCGGGCAGATTGGAATTGGGCCCGGAATGGTGGAGCGACTGTTACCCATGGGTGGCGGCCGGAGAACGGATTCATTCCACACCGCTACCAGGGTTACGATGAAGGTTTGCTGTTGTACATCCTCGGACTTGGTTCGCCGACACATCCATTACCCGCCGAGAGTTATCGCGCCTATTGCGTGACCTACCAGTGGAAGAAAATTTACGACCGTGAATTGCTTTACTGTGGGCCTCTCTTCACGCACCAACTGTCGCACATGTGGATCGACTTTCGCGGCATTCGCGACGAATTCATGCAAGCGCGCGGCAGCGACTACTTTGAGAACAGCCGGCAGGCGACGTTTGTGCAACAGGAATATGCGATTCGCAATCCCATGAATTTCGTCGGCTACGGCGAACACTGTTGGGGATTCACAGCATGCGACGGGCCCGGTTGGGTGAAGCGTGTGGTCAACGGCGTCGAACGCCAGTTTTTCGACTATGTTGCTCGCGGCGCGCCATTCGGTCCCGAGGACGGCACCGTTGCGCCATGGGTTGTTCTGGCATCGCTACCGTTTGCCCCTGAGATCGTCATTCCGACTGTGAAGCACTTTGCGCAAATGGAATTGGGAATGACGGGAAAATATGGCTTCAGGCCATCGTTCAATGAATCGTTTGTTGTCGAAAATAGCCCGACTGGCTGGTGGGTCACGCCGTATCACTTTGGAATCGATCAGGGGCCGATCGTGCTGATGGTTGAGAACTACCGGACAGGCCTACTCTGGAACATCATGCGAGGTTGCCCGCCTGTTGTCACAGGACTGCGGCGGGCTGGATTTAAGGGCGGTTGGCTTAGCCGAGCGAGTCACAAAAGCCTGAATACTTGAGCCAAATTGTTTGTGCTTTTATACGTTCTTGGGTCCTTCACCGGAGCGAGTGAGCGCGCCCTGGCGGGATCAACGCGCGTACACGCGCATGTCGATTCTCCATTCCGGGCGGACGGGGAAATTCTCTTTCGATCGGCTTCTCGTGGTGCTTGTCATGTGTCAATTTCGTTAATTTTCAGGCGGCCTGGCTTTTCGTTAGTCCTTCAGTTTCCCGCAACAGAGGCGACATCTTGTTCTTCTTTCGCTGATAGTCGGAATGCCTTCGAATAAAAACTGGACAGCATATCGGCAGTCTCGATTCCCGTCGGCACATTGCTTGGATTGAAGACGAGGTTCGGCCGCTGCCGCGACGCCTGCCCAGAGCGATGATGCGAACGATGTCGTGCTAACGATGAAGGAAAGTAGCGCTCTTATATACATCACCTAACGGGACTTCGGTCGTTAATTCATCGGCTACTTCTTTCTCAAGCCTTCGCAGGCCGACATTTCAGAAACTTTGAGTTTTCCTCGGGGTCGCTTGAGATAAGGAAGCTCGAGCGTCGAGTGGACTCGATCTCAGCCTCGCGGTACGGAACATTGGCAGACGTTCTTCGATCTGCTGGTCGATGCGAACAAGGCGTGGGCAGAAAACACGGCCGTCCTCGTCGTGTTCATTTCGCGAAAGATGTTCGATTACAACAACGGACCGTCAGTGACGCACTCGTACGACACTGGAACAGCGTGGGAGAATTTCGCATTGCAAGGGTTTCATCAGAGTCTAGTGGTGCATGGGATGGAAGGATTCGATTACGATCGCGCGCGCAAAGAGCTTCGGATACCTGATGAATTCCAAGTCGAAGCGATGGTAGCGGTTGGCAGACCAGGTCGTAAGGAATCGCTGCCCGAGAAATTAAGGCCGCGCGAAAGTCCCAATGATCGGCGCAAAGTAACCGAGAGCATCTTCGAAGGACCGTTTGTCTCTCGACCGAAGTAAAGAATTCGCGGGTCGAATCACGAAGATCGACAAATACGTTGCTTCACTCAATATTCCGCAAAGGCGTTGTCAGGATAGCAGTATAGCCAGCGCTCGCCCGGCTGCGCCGACGCAATCACGGGATGCCCGCTCTGGTGTGCATGTTTGCTGGCATGGCGGTTCGGCGAGCTGTCGCAACATAGGGTAACGCCACACGTCTGACATGTTCGCAGGTGAACCCAGTCGTCGCCGATCTTCACGCATTCTTCGCATTCGCGACGTTGCGGTTCTCTAATTGACGCGATCGCCTCAATATGTGCACAGGAAGGCATGGGTCTCGTCGCTATTCGCGCAGCACCTGATGAATGGATGCGACGGCGATCGATCCTTCCCCGACTGCTGAGGCAACGCGTTTTACATTGCCGGAACGCACGTCGCCAACCGCGAACACTCCGGGCAAGCTCGTTTCGAGAAGATACGGAGATCGAGTAAGCGACCAATGAGCAGTCATCAGGTCGTCGCGCGATAGGTCGGTGCCAGTTTTGATGAATCCCTTCGCGTCGAGCAAAACGCAACCACCGAGCCACTCTGTATTCGGAACAGCGCCGGTCATGACGAAAATGTGACGGATGTTGCGCATGTCGATCTTTCCGGTGCGATTGTCGCGCCAGGCCACACGCTCAAGATGCTCGTTCCCTTCGAGGGAGACAATCTCTGTGCACGTTCGCAAATTGATCGCCGGATTTTCTTCGATCCGCCGAATCAAATAGCGGGACATGCTCGCCGCCAATCCGTCCGAGCGCACCAGCATGTGGACGCATTTGGATGTCTCCGCGAGAAACACGGCCGCTTGACCTGCGGAATTTCCACCGCCCACGACAATCACTTCTTCAGCGTGGCACAGCTGCGATTCAACAAAAGTCGCGCCGTAGTAAATGCCGGCGCCTTCGAATTGCGCCGCGTTCTCGAGCGACAGCCGGCGATAGACCGCACCGGTCGCAATGATGACGGCGCGTGCCGGCGCACGTCCGCCGTCGTCCAGTTCGATCGCATATGGCTTGCGGTCGCAGGCGAGGCGTTTGGCGCATTTGGCAATCAAGATTTGGGCGCCGAATTTCTGCGCTTGCGTATAGGCGCGACCGGCAAGGTCCTGACCGGAAATCCCCGTCGGAAAACCGAGATAATTCTCGATCTTCGAACTCGAGCCAGCCTGCCCGCCCGGCGCATTCGATTCCAACACCAACACATCCAGTCCTTCCGACGCGCCGTAAACAGCGGCCGCCAGGCCCGATGGTCCAGCCCCGATGACTACGAGGTCGCGCACGTGCGTTCGATCGATCGCCTCGTTGAAGCCGAGACAGTCGGCGATTTGCCGATTGGTCGGATTGCGAAGAACAGACTCGCCGCGACAGATCACAACCGGGATGTCGGTTAGGCTCACGTGAAACCGATCGAGCAAAGCCTGAACGTCGGGATCACGGTCAAGATCGACATACGCATGCGGATAGCCGTTTCGCGTCAGAAATTCTTTGATGCGCAAAGTCGCGGCAGAATGACTCGAACCGACCAGCACAGCGTCGCCGACCTGATGCGCGATGAGCTCAACGCGCCGGAGAATAAATGCGCGCATCAATATTTCGCTTAGTTCGCTATCGGTTTGGACGAGAGAGAGCAATTGCTCGCGCTCGACTTCGATCACTTCGCCGTCCGTGCTTGCGCGGATGCGAGCAAACCCGCGCCGGCCGGAGAGCATGTTTGCCTCGCCTGTGAATTGGCCAGGCTGCAGCGTGACGATAGGCGCTTCGCTCGACCCAAAGACGCTAACTATGTCGATCTTACCTGCAGTCACGAGAAAAAACCGCAGTTGATCTCCGGGTTCCTGTAAGGCCTCGCCCCGCTGAATTCGACGCGTGCGCCCATGCGCGGCGATCCGCGCAGTTTGAATTACCGTTAAGATCGGGAATATCTGGTCGATCCGTTCTGTCAGCGTCAACGGCATCGCCAATGTCGTATCACTCATCGCGGTTCCCTTTTCTTCCGATCACGTTTTGTTGAGCGAGAAGTAAATTAATCAAATACGCTGGCTGGCGCCGGCCGGAATCGGATTGCTGCCACGACGCCGAGCATGATGAACAGCGCCAACACGACGAGCTGACTAAGCTTAAATGGAGGCTCGGTCTGCGTCGGTGCCAGCGCTTTCAGCGCCGGAATTTTTTCGAACGACTGTACGATTCCGACGAAAACATTGAAATAGAGAGACATCACGGCAGTGACGATATAGACCCAACGCCAGCGCCCGACTATCTGTCGCGGATAACGCGCATAGATCGCAATCGCCAGGACCAACAATGATATGATCCCGAGACCAATGGCCGGTGTAAAGCCATGAAACGGAAAAAAGAACCCCGTCACGCTCGTCAGCACCGTGGTAGTTAGAAACCATTTGGTCCAACCGTCGAGTCGCTTGCCACCAAGCATTCCAAACAAGACAATCAAGCCGGTGAAAATCCCGATCAGGCTGATCAGCACATGAATCTGTGTGTAGATGCGCAAGATCATCGATATGTCTTCTGAATTTTGTCTGGAGCGGCTTGCCGCAGCACGACTTGTGACGAATCTTTGATGTCGGTAACGATCAGAAACCGTTGCGACGCTGAAGAGTTTGGATCGTTACCTGTAAGAAACTTCAGCGGTCCGATCGCCTGAACGATGCCTGCGCCATCGGGATTTGTTTTCAAGATCGCGAGTGGTTCGAGTTTGCCAAATGGCGAGTGATTGGAATCCGCCAGATACACTTGGTATGACTCTTTGGGAGCAAGTCCTTTCGCTGCAATCTGAAGAAGATCTAATAGACCGAGTGAATTTACTGCCACCGATGCCTGAGCTTCTGGCAGTGCGGTTCCGCCCGCTTCCAGGTGCAGCCGCACTGTGTTAGCGGCTGTGCCGAGCGGCATCAGATTTTCCGTACCGGCACCACTAGGAACGGCGTTCGGCACGTAGACTAAAGCTTGTGTTGTTTGTCCGATCGGGATGTTGGCGATGACTTTGTTAGTCACAGTATCAATGGCAACGCAGCGTTCCCCGTTTTCTAATGCAACATAAACCCGCGAGCCATTGCCGGACGGCCAGATTCCATGCGGAAGTTCTCCCACCGGAATTGTTGCAACTAATTCCGGCGTGGTTCCTCTTCGAAACGCTTTCACTTCGTTCGCGCCGCCAATGGTCACGTATGCGAATTTTCCGTTGCGATTGTTTGCGAAGTTTACGTGATTCGTGATCGGCCCGGTATCCAACACTGCCTTCTGGTCAAACGGTGGCTTCGCACTGTAGATCTGAACCTTGCCGACGTCCTTCAACGTGATCCATACCTCGTCATTTTCTGGAGTAACAGCTATGTTAGGGGAAAATGGACTCACTTGCGGCAATCGCTTGATGATCTTATGCGACGCGACATCGATAACTGCGAGTTCTGGAGTAAAGCTGGAACATACAAACGCGTATTTGCCGTCTGGGCCGAACATGGTCATCCCAGGCCCATTGGCGACTTCGATGCGCCGCGTCTCCTTCATCCGCGCCGGATCGATCACCGACACGTAATTTTCGCCGCGCACCGTCACCCACAATTCACGTCCGTTCGGAGTGAAGAAGGGTTCATGTGGCGAGCGGCCCACGTAAACCATTCCTTTGACTTTATTCCTCGCCGTATCGATCAGCGTTACAGAATTTGATCCAACTGAAACGACAGCCAAAGTCTTGAAATCTGGCGAATAGCCGAGACCGTGAACGAGAAGCTGTCCCTTGTAGAGCGGACTTAGCGCTCCCGGCACAGGATCGCCAAGTCTTATAACACCGACCAACTTGTTCTCAGCCGGATCAATTACCGAAACCGTATTCGACGTTTGATCGGCAGTGTAAACTCGGTCGTGACTGGAGATTGGAATATCCTTGCTTGCCCAAGGCGCTTGTTGTGCCGTCACGTAAGGCACCAGTAAACAGAAAGACAAGAACCAACGGATCATTTTCATCTTTGGTTTTCTTTCCCGGTGTTAGCAGCGGGCATGTGATTTTCCTTTGGCTGCATAGACTAGCGCTGTTTCAGCCAATGCTGCATCAATTCAATTTCTAATTGCTGGTCTGTGACGATCTCCTGTGCCAGTCTACGCATCTGGGGATCTTTGCCGTACAAGAGCTGGGTTTTGGCCATGTCGATCGCCGCCTGATGGTGCGGTAGCATCAATCTCACAAAATCGACATCGTTATTGCCGGATCGCTCTATTGCTCCCATGGCCATGTGCATCTTGTCCATGCTCGCAATCAGTTCTGACCAATCGGCATCGTCAGTTGGCCGATTACCATGCATGTGGGTTTCTGCCTGAACGTGCGCGCAGAGAAACAAGTTACCGACGAGAAACAGCAAGGAAGTCACGACCATCGCACACACACAAATCAATTGAAGCGCACCGTGCATGACAAATGTTCTCCGATTCATTCGGTCCTCCTTATTCTCGGACAAAAATCCACTAACCACTCATTGTTCCGCCGCAGTCTCACTAACTTCGAGTTATAGGTTTGCCTGCTAATTGTGATTAAAAGCGGTCGACGTCGATTACGGCTTTGGCAAAAGCTTGTGGTGCTTCTTGAGGCAGATTGTGCCCGACGCCGCCTTTGATGGTCCGATGTTCATATTTGCCCGAGAATTTCTTCGCGTACGCGCTCGGTTCGGGGTGAGGTGCGCCACTGGCATCACCTTCGAGGGTGATGCTAGGCACCGTGATGACGGGAGATTCCGAAAGTCGCTTGTCCAGGTCGTCATATTGGGGCTCGCCCTTGGCCAGGCCGATTCGCCAGCGATAATTATGGATCACGATGGCGACGTGATCCGGATTCTCGAAGGACGCCGCGGTGCGATCGAACGTGGCGTCATCGAAGTTCCATTTCGGCGAGGCCAATTGCCAGATGAGCTTTGCAAGATCGTGCCGGTATTTGTCGTAGCCGGCCCGGCCGTTTTCGGTCGCAAAGTAATATTGGTACCACCACGCGTACTCAGCCTTTGGCGGCAACGGCACCATGCTGGGGCTGCCGATCAGATAACCGCTTACGGAAACCATGGCCTTGCAGCGCTCCGACCAGAGCGCTCCGATGATATTGGCCGTCCGCGCTCCCCAATCAAAGCCGGCAAGCGTCGCCTTCTCGATTTTGAGCGCATCCATGAGCGCGACGATATCGCGTGCGACGGCCGCTTGTTGGCCATTTCGGACCGTTTCGCTTGAAAGAAAGCGCGTGGTACCGTAGCCGCGCAGATAGGGAACGATCACGCGGTAGCCTTTCGACGCCAACAAAGGCGCAACATCGACAAAGCTATAAATGTCGTATGGCCATCCGTGCAGAAGAAGAACCACCGGACCATTGGCGGGGCCGGCTTCAGCGTATCCAACATTCAAAAGCCCCGCATCGATCTGCTTAATGGATGCGAATGACGTATTATTAGCCG
>DASXNN010000004.1:0-3491 GCA_036495045.1 Candidatus Udaeobacter sp. | reverse complement strand
CGTGACCTTTTGGCCGGAGCGCTCCAAGGCAAGGGCATCCCTTGCCGAAATAATTGAAATTGGCAGGCGAAGCGCTGTGCGTTGTAGCGGTGCTTGTGTCAAGCACCGAAGTTTGTAAATAGGCGCTTGGCACAAGCGCCTATACGACTCATGAGTTCGGTCGCTGAAAATCTCGAACGGGTGCGCGAACAGGTCGCACAGGCTGCGGTCAAAGCTGGCCGCGGGGTGGATGAGATCGAGCTTGTAGCGATTACGAAAACTCACGCTGCCGAGAGAGTGCGCGAAGCAATTGAAGGGGGTCAGATTTTGTTCGGCGAGAGTCGCGTGCAGGAAGCGCGAGTAAAAATTCCCAAGCTGCCCTCCAATTTGCGCTGGCATTACGTCGGGCATCTTCAGAAGAACAAGATTCGTCACGCGCTCCCGTTGTTCGAACTGATTCACAGCGTCGATTCCCTCTCGCTGGCGCAGGAGATAAACCGGATCGCGGAGGAGGAAGGAATGCATCCGCGCGTCTTGCTCGAGGTCAATGTGGCAGGCGAGGGGAGCAAGTTCGGATTTCGGCCTGATAAATTACGCCAGGATATGGAAGCGCTCCTCGCGCTCCCCCGTTTGTCGATCGAAGGCTTGATGACGATCCCGCCGCTGGCGAACGAGGCGGAAGCGTCGCGTGAATATTTTGTGGATCTTCGGGAATTGCGCGACCGCCTCGAAACTGAATTTCAGATGAAACTCCCGCATCTTTCCATGGGTATGACGAATGATTTTTCCGTGGCAGTCGAAGAGGGTGCGACGCTTGCCCGAGTTGGGACCGCAATTTTTGGCGAGCGGAGCCGTTCGAAGAGCGAATGATTGGAGTCGGCGCCGAGATATTTGAGACACGACGGCGCGTGTCTCTTCAGTTTGAGAGTGCTAGGATCGACATCATGCCTTTGGAACCGACGAACATCCAGCAAATCGGCAATGAACTCGCGATTGTTTGGAATGACGGCATGGAATCCTATTTTAATTTGGAGTTTCTTCGCCGCGCCTGCCCCTGCGCGGCATGCGGCGGTGAGCCGGATGTGCTCGGGAACATCGTGCGACCGAACGTAACGTATTCGCCGGAGAGTTTTCAGCTGACCGGATTCGATATCGTCGGCGGTTATGCGTTGCAACCGCGTTGGGCCGATGGGCACAGCACCGGTATTTACAGCTTTACTTACCTGCGTCGCCTGGGACAGGCTTCGGGGTGACAGGCATCAGGTAGTTGGAGCCAATTCATGAACTGGAGGACAAAGATCGCGATCATTTTGCTCTGCGTTTTCTTGTGCGGAGCCGGCACTTATCTTGCCTCGACTGGTCACGAAAAAAATGAGCCGCAAAAGATGAACACCATTCCGGTGAAAAATCGCGATGTTGTCCGGCGGATCTGGATCCAGGTCTGAAACGGTGGAGTGATGCGCTCTGTCGCATCCATATTATTCGGGACATGACGGAGCATGTCCCTCCCAGTTAAAAGCTCGGGATTGTGATACGTAAGAGACTTGTTCTCTCGCTCTGCGGGTGCAATTGCCGAGTTTCCAGTGAAGCAGGGACGAGAAAGAATTGCCCGCGGACAAGATCGACACTAGCGCACCGGAGCGAGCCGATTAGGCAGCAGACGATTGCGAACTGACCGAGCGGCGCGATTTCGCGCGACGAATCGAGATTCCATTTCTCGATCTCAAACAGTTCGTGTTTGATGAGGACTTCGCCGTTGGGTTCGACCAAATACGGTCCGACATCGGTGAAGTCGATGCATTGCAAGGCTTGATCGACGTGCAACTGTCGCGCCTTGCCGGTTGCATCGACACGGTTCCAATCGAAGACGCGATAAGTAGTGTCGCTGTTCTGTTGAATTTCCACGAGCAGGTTGCGTCCGCCTACCGCGTGCAACCGGCCCCCCGGCAGGAACACCGCGTCGCCCGCTTTCACGCGAATTTTCTGAACGCAGTCTTCGACTGTTCCTTTATCCAGCGCACGCTTGAACTGGGCTCGAGTTATCGGTTCGCGAAATCCAAGAAAAAGTTCTGCTCCGGGATCAGCGGCTGCTGCGTACCAGAATTCTGTTTTGGGTTCGCTGCCTAATTTGGCCGCCACTTCTTCCGGCGGATGCACTTGCAACGAGAGTTTTTCCTGAGCATCGAGCAGTTTGATTAACAACGGAAATCGCGGCGTCTCGGGAACGTCGCCGAAAATGTCATGTCGATTCTGATTCCAGAGTTCGTGCAGCGTTTTTCCGTTGAGCGGTGGGTTCGCGACGACACTCTGTGCCTCCAATCGATCGACAATTTCCCACGATTCGCCGATGCGAGTATTCGGCGGCAACTTTTTTCCGAACTCAGACTCGAGACGGCGTCCGCCCCACATTCGCTCCATGAAAATGGGTTGGAAGGTCAAGGGAGCTGTCATTGTAGAAGGAAGATTGTAGATTGCAGATTGGCTAACGCAAAAGACACTGTCGTCTGATCTTTGACTTCCAACCTCTGGATGAAATCTTTTCTCAAATATTGGTTGCCGGTTTTGATCTGGCTCGGTTTGATTTTCGTCGGCTCGACGGACGTGCTGTCGGCGGAGCAAACATCTCGTTTTCTGGTCCCATTCTTGCAGTGGTTGGACCCGAAAATCTCCGGAGCGACCATCGCGACGATTCAGGTGGTGGTGCGTAAGCTCGGACACATCACTGAGTACGCAATCCTGGCGATGTTGTTGTGGCGCGGGCTGCGCCACGGTACCCGTCTGCAGGCAAAGATGTCGATCTTGTTTTCGCTCGCCTGGTTGGCTGCGGCGATTTTTGCAGTGACCGACGAATTCCATCAATCGTTTGTCCCGTCGCGGACGGCGTCGCCCATTGATGTAATGATCGATATTTGCGGAGCGATGATTGGATTGGCGATCTGCCTGGCCTTTGCAGGAGGCGGGGCAAAAAAGTTCGACGGAGCTACCAGGAAATCATAGATACGCATTTATGGCTTCTAGGATTGCGGCCAATTCGTTGTTGGCGATTCTGCTTCTCGTCCCAGGGACGGGTGCCGCCGCTGAACAAGATTACGCGGCGCGCTACAAATAGTCGCATCAGTCTGTAGTCAGAAAGATCTGCAATCGAAAATGAAAGTAGTGGGCCTGACTGGGCTCGAACCAGTGACCCTGCGCTTATCAAGCGCATGCTCTAACCAACTGAGCTACAGGCCCGCTTGCCGGCGCAGCCGGCAGCGAGTGAATAGTGATTGGTGATTGGTGATGGGTCAAGTTTTCCCCGCGATTCTGTCTACCGATCGCTGTTCACGATATTCACCCGCCGCACGCGGCAGCATGGAAGTAAGGGGATTACGCTCCCGCTAGTGCATCCGAAATTGTAGATCTTTGCCGCCACGTGTTCAGCTTTGGAGGCAAGGGGATTCGAACCCCTGACTTCCAGCTTGCAAAGCTGGCGCTCTACCAACTGAGCTATGCCCCCGCACAAATGATTGCGG
>DASXNN010000003.1:0-10768 GCA_036495045.1 Candidatus Udaeobacter sp. | reverse complement strand
CTGGGCATTTTAGCGACTGCGCGGCGCGATCTGGCAAAGGCCAAATCGTACAATGGCCGTGGCTCAGAGATCGTGACTTACATTGTGGACCGGAACATCAATTATACGAACATCTGCAATGTGTACTGCAAGTTCTGCGCGTTTTATCGGACCGAGAAAGATGAAGATCGTTACGTCCTTTCGTTCGAGCAGATCGATCAAAAGCTTGATGAGCTTTCGGCCGCGGGGGGCGTTCAAATCCTGATGCAGGGTGGCCACCATCCGAAATTGCCATTCCAATGGTACGTCGATCTTTTGCACCACATCCGGGACCGATATCCGCACATTAACATTCACGGATTCAGTCCGCCTGAATTCCAGCATTTCGCAGAAACTTTCCGCATGTCTTTGCGCGAGGTGATCTCTGAATTCAAGAATGCGGGGCTGGGTTCAATTCCTGGCGGCGGCGGCGAGATTCTGGTTGATCGCGTGCGCAAGAAGATTTCGCCTCTGAAAATTAACAGCGATCAATGGCTGGAAGTGATGCAAGTCGCGCACGAGGTCGGATTGAGATCGAGTGCCACGATGATGTTCGGTCATGTGGAGACGATTGAAGACAGGATCGAGCATTTGCAGCGGATTCGTGAACAGCAGGACCGCAGCGGCGGATTCACGGCCTTCATCTGCTGGACGTTTCAACCGCAGCATACCGTTCTGAAGGTGAAGCACGCAACTGGCGTAGCGGAATACTTGCGGACGCAAGCGCTCGCCCGGATTCTTTTGGATAATATCGACAATGTGCAAAGTTCATGGGTGACGCAAGGGCCGGGGATTGGTCAGGTTGCACTCAAATATGGCGCGAACGATTTCGGATCGGTGATGATGGAAGAGAATGTCGTGAGCAGCGCCGGAACAACATTTCGACTCAACGCCGCAGAGATTGAATCGCTGATTCGCGATGCGGGCTACGAGCCGCGCCGAAGAAATAACTGGTACGAGCTTTTGAACTAAAACCTGCGCAAGAGTTCTTCGTGGACAAACCGGCCGCTTCCACGGAAAATCTCGCCTTGACGATTGCCTTCTTCTTTCCGATATAGGCGCCTGTCTTGCGTGGGCTCGTTTGCGCGAGACTGCGCTTCTTAACTTATGAGATATTTTTCCGGATGGACGCGCCCCCTGCCGTTTACAATCTGGGTCGCGTCCGTTTGCGCGCTGCTTGGCGCAATGTCGGCCCGGGCCCAGAGTCTCCAGGCGCCGCAGGGCGCTCCGATCATCCGGTCAATCGAAGTAGAATACACAGGGCCCTCGACGGTGAGCAAGGAGCGGATTCTCGCGCAAATGCGAACCAGAGTAGGCCAGCCCTATTCCGATCAAGTGGTTGAGCAGGATGTTGAGGCTCTCTACAAGACGGGCGCCATTCTAAACGTTCGCATCTTCGCTGAACCGGAAGGCGACGGCGTTAAGGTCATTGTCTCAGTGCAGACGCGTTCGATCGTGCGTGAGATCGAAATTAATGGCGCCCAACGCATCAAAGCACAGAGGCTACGCAAAGAAATCAAATTGAAGCTTAACCAGCCGATAAACGAGCAACAATTGGAAGAAGCGCGCCAAAAAATCATCGAAGTTTATCAGGCACATGGTTTCACTGATGTCAGTGCTCAATTTCGGGTCGATGCAATCGACGAGAAGCGCGGGACTTCGCGTGTGGTTTTCACGATCAACGAAGGAGCGAAAGGGGCGGTGCGCCGGATCCATTTCGAGGGGAACGAGCATTTTAGCGAGAGAGTGCTGCGCGGACAGATGAAAACGAAAGGCAAGACGCTGGTCTCCTTCATCGATAAATCCGGCCGACTGGACGAAGTGCAGTTGCAACAGGATTTGGACAAAATCCGCGAATGGTACCAGGACCACGGGTATATCGATGTGGAAATTAAGGACGTGCGCAGAGAACGCAGTCACAATGGTCCGATGGTTCTCACGATCGTGATCGCGGAGGGTACGCAATATCACGTCGGTAAGTTGACAATTTCGGGGGAGAAAGCAGCGACGGAAGAAAGAATTCGCGCATTGTTGAAGATGAAGGAAGGCAGCGTCTATTCGCCGAAGGCACTGCACGACGATGCGAAAGCGCTTGCGGATGCCTACGGCAGCGGCGGTTTTGTCGATCTTGTGATTTTGCCGGAAGGCACACCGGCCGGCCCTGCTCGGATCGACGTGCATTATAAAATAGAGGAGGGGGACCGCTCATTCCTGGAGCGAGTCAATATTGTCGGTAACACACGCACCAAGGACAAGGTGATTCGTCGCGAAGTGATCATTGCGCCGGGAGATGTCTTCAACACCGTTCGCGTGGACACGACCAAGAAACGCCTTGAGAATCTGGGTTATTTTTCGAAAGTCGAAACTTATCCGGAAGATACGGACGTAGCCGGCCGTAAAGATCTCACGATTCTGGTGCAAGAGAAGCGGACCGGTTCGCTTAGCTTTGGCGCGGGCTTTAGCACGATCGACCAGCTGGTCGGATTCGTGGAACTCACGCAAGGCAACTTCGATTTGATGAACTGGCCATCCTTTACGGGTGCAGGACAAAAGTTCAGACTGCGCATTCAGTATGGCACGCAACGAAAGGACTTTATCCTCAACTTGACGGAACCCTATTTCCTCGATCGGAAGCTGTCTTTGAGTGGTCAACTTTTCTATAGCGAGGCAGACTACCTGAGCACAATCTATGATCAGCGCAATTACGGGTTCTCAGTCGAGGCACGCAAGCCGATCAATGCATACATGTACGGGAGCTTGGGGTACCGCCTTCAAGATATCGATATTTTCAATGTGAGCTCAAGCGCATCCCCGCTGATCCAGGCGCAAAAGGGTTCGTTTGTAGAGAGCGAGATCTTCACCAGTCTTGTTTTTGATCGGCGTGACAATCCGTTGCTCACGCGAACCGGTCAACGAGTGAGCCTTTCGCCCTATATTGCGGGCGGTTTTCTCGGAGGTGATACCCAGATCTACGGATGGGACCTCGAGGGATCCCAGTATTTCCATTTCAAGTGGGACACGATCCTGGTCATTAACGGCGAACTCGCGACCGTTAATCAGTGGGGTAGCGGCAATGATGTTCCGATCTACGATCGACTCTTTCTCGGCGGCTCAAACAACCTCCGCGGCTTTAACTACCGCGACGTCGGACCGAGGGATTTTACCGGCGAACCTCTGGGGGGCAAAAGCATGGCACGAGCAACGGTCGAGTTCACTGGTCCTATTGTCGCGAAAGCGCGCTGGGCAATTTTTTACGATACTGGTTTCGTCAATCCCGATGCGTGGGATTTCAGCCTACAAACGCAAACGACCATACGAAAGCCCGGGTCGACGAAGCCTCCTATCCAATTCGATAATATCGCCTCCGATATCGGCGTTGGAGTTCGACTTGATCTGCCGATTGGACCGCTGCGTATCGACTACGGGATTCCACTTCAAAAGAATGGGAACAGCGGCGGCGGTAAGTTTAACTTCAATGTCGGTTATCAATTTTGAACGAATATAAATGGTTGCAGTCTAAAGCGGTTCCAGCCACCGTTACCTCTGTCTTATGAAAAAATTTCTCTCTATGGCCTTGGCTTTCACGCTCGCGTTTCCGGTCGTAGCTTTTGCCCAGGGCGCTCTTAAAATCGGAACTGTCGATATGCAACGCGCATTCAAGGAATGCAACAAGACCAAGGACGCTGAAGCGAAAATCAACGATGCCAAAAACGCGGCAAAGAAAGAGTATGACGATCGTGCGGAGTCCTATAAGAAGGCGCTTGATGAAATCAACACCCTGAACAAGCAGCTCGATGCCCCAGCGCTGAGTGCCGACGCCAAAGCACAAAAAGCGAAGGAGCGCGACGACAAGATCGCGAACATCAAGAATATGGAGCGGGAAATCAACGAGTTCCGTCAGACTCGCGAACGGCAACTGCAAGAACAAGCGATGCGCATGCGAGAGGGTATCGTAAAAGAAATCACCGATATAGTGATGGAAAAAGTCAAAGCCAATAACATGGACCTGGTGTTCGACAAATCCGGCATGAGCCTGAACGGCGTCCCTGTTTTAATGTACTCACACGACAATGTCGATTTCACGAGTGACATCATCACCGTTCTCAACAAGCCCGGCCGCGCCATCTCAAGCGAGAAAAGCTCGACGAGCCCATCCGCCACTCCGGCGAAGGCTCAAAAACCTTAGTTTTAATTTCGACAATTCAAAAATGCACGTGAGATAAAGCTCGCGAGTGTTTTTTCGTCCAGGTGAAAAGGAGGTGCTCACCTCGCCGGGCAACGATTTATGAGCGGTTTCAAGCCGCGCACCTTTGGATTAGGTTTTCAACCCAGGGTGCAATCGTTTTTCTCCTGCTTCACACGTTCAGCTTCGGCTCAGCCGCGAATTGGCAGTCAACGCTCACTAAAGATCCACCCGGCAATTTTCCGGAGCTTCGACCTCTTCGAGCAACCTATCGTTTCGGCTGGTCTGGACTGACGGCGGCCACTGGAGAAGTCCATTTTACAAAACCGTCTCAAGACCGACTTCAGCTCGATGGAACGGGAAGGACGATCGGCTTTGTCCGCGCCTTATGGAAACTGGATGTCAATCATCATGCACTCGCTAATGCAGAAACGTTGCGTCCAGTCGAAACCCGGCAAACGGAGAATTATCGATCAAAAAAAATCGCTACCCAGCTGACGTTCACGAATAACAGGGTCACTCGCGCACGCACAGAAGGCCAAGGTAGCGCTGTCATCACAAAGACCCGCGATTTTAGTTTTCCAAACCTGTTCGATTTGCATTCGGCAATGCTTTATCTGCGGAGTCAGCCACTGAGGGACCGCAGTATCCACCGCGTCGTCGTTTATCCCGCGAATTCTGCCTATCTTGCCACAATCACGGTGCTGGGTCGGGAAAAAGTTTCAGTGCGAGCCGGCAACTACACTGCTATAAAAATGGATTTGCAGCTTAACCGAATTGGCAAAAAGCTCGATTTGGAGCCACACCGGAAATTTCGGCGCGCCACAGTCTGGGTGTCGGACGACAATGATCGAATCCTGCTTCGCATCGAAGCGCAAGTTTTTGTCGGTACAGTCTTCGCCGAACTAGAGTCAGTCCGTTTCGATGGCGCAAAATCGTAATGCAGGCGTGACTGCAATTCCATCAATATTCTAAGCTCGATCCCTATTCAGGAACCCATTCGCCGTGCACTGGCGGCTCGGGTCGAGGACGGATGCGACGGGATGGATTAAAGATCGGTGCACCTGCCCGCGGCAATAATTCGAGCGCGGCAAGGGTTTCCAAGTCGAACCGGCCTGTAACGGGAAGCCCCGTCCGCGCTTGATATGCGCGCAGCGAAAATTCCACCGCCGGCTGGTACATTCCGTCGATTTCACCGCGATAGAGGCCGCGACGTGCCAGCGCGATTTGGGCGGAAAGCACGAGATTGCGCTGCACATCGGGAGGCGCAGCCTCGTAGGGGGTCCCAGCAAAAGGCGCTCCCGGCGTAGCGCCAGGCGTTACGGGACTTGATGGATAGAGTTGTCGATCTTGCAGTGGGTTTGAGAACGGCTGCCCTGGCACTGCAGCCACGCCTGGCGATTCCTGTCGGACATCGGAGGAACCAGGGCTTGGTGATGGGCTAGTCTTCACTGCCGGCCGTCCAGACGCAGAAGAATTAATTCCCAATGAACGGATCGTTTCACTATTCAGCTCACCGTTAACCTGGAGTCCATTGCGAATTTGATAGCGCCGAATCGCGGCCGTTAGATTCGCATTGGTGTCCCCAGTAATCTCGCCGTAATAAAATCCCTGATCCTTCAGCGCCTGTTGCACGCTTTCGATCATCTGGTCCCCTCGAACCAGCGCAACCGATCCGAGGAAAACAAGCGCAACCACTTTAGCTTTCATCTCGATCTTGGTTTTGACGCCACTACTTTTTGCTTGTTCAGCGCCCTCCTGCCGCAGTTACAGCTACGGCTGATTGACGTTGCTTTAAAGCGTCGCGATAACGTAAAATTCCGTCGCTGATCGCTGCGGCCAGTTGCTCGCGATAATCTTCGCTCGCCAGCCTGGAATTATCCTCTTTGTTGGTGAGAAATCCTCCCTCAACCAAAACAGCGGGAGAAGTCACATTGGCGATCACAAAAAATTGTTTGGCCTTTGTCCCCCGATCAAGCGCTTGCGTGCGTGCAACCAGCGCTTCCTGAATAAACCCGGCGAGGCTTTGACTTTCCAGGTTCGGCGATTCGGAAAGTGCTCGCCACAAGAAAGGCAACCACGAAGTCATGAATGATCCCGGAGTGATTTGATGGGCGGCATAATAAGTTTCTACCCCAGTCGACACCGGTTGATTGTCTTCGTTAAAATGGATGCTGATAAAAATGCAATCGCTGACGCGATTGGCGAATGCCGCCCGCTCTGCCAAGGACACGTACGTGTCACCCAGTCGTGTCATCACGGTCGCGATCCCTTCCGCCTCCAACAAGCGATCGACGCGGTGTGCTACATCAAGGGTCAAGTCCTTTTCAAGCACGCCGCCGCACATTGCGCCGGAATCTTGTCCACCATGTCCAGGATCAAGAACTACGACCGCGAATGGCCCCGGCGTTGCAGAAGGTCGCGCCATTCTTAATCTTGCGGGTTCCGGTTTCGACGTCCGTTGCATCCAGACAAAAGATGCGATCATTAGGAACAACCCGATTACGGCCAGTATGCTCCGGACCGCCTGTCCCATTCGTGTTCTTCGGGCGAACATTTTTCTCCATATTTTAATCGTGAATCAACGCGCGTAGTTCCGTATCTAATAACGCACGATAGCGAATCCCCCTGCTCGGATCGCGTTCAAGGATTCCTGCTTCGATTCCGCTAGTGGCGAGCTGTTCTAGTCGATGTCTCGTGACCGCCGTTCGTTCTGGTAGTTCCTTGGCGTCGCCAGTCTGCAGAGCCATGTGTCCGATGCTCCACGCGTCGAGCGCGGATTTTAGCGCCGCCTCAAAACTGGTGTCCGGAGCATATTCGGCTTTGAGAAATGATTCCATCAGCTCCCTCGATTGCCGTGTCCCGCTCAGCGCGGCGAAGTCCTGTCGCGTTTGCGCGAAGCTGGCACCGCTAGTTGCGATTTCGCCGTCGTACTCCACCCGCAGAAACAGGTCCTCTTGGGGACTTCCTCCGACTTCCGCAAAGAGCATCCGCGCCAGGTACGGCGCGCCATAAACTTGTTCAAACGCACTCTTCATGACAGGGCTAAGCGAATAATGGACCAGCCGCCGGAGTGAAACGTCCGCCGTCGAGCGCGTAAAACCCTCCGTACTGGCTAGTTCGATGGCCGCCATTCGCAACCGCTCAATATCTCCCGGATGACCGATCGCCCCCATGGCAATGCGATCATAAATTTCGAAAATTTTCTGCCGCGCCCGGCCGAGCGTAAGGAATAAAATGCCATCGCGATAACCTAGCGCCGCGATCGGACTGCCCGAAGCGAGCTGCGCCTCGATGTACTCGCGGCGGTTTGCGATCGCTTCGACCCAACGATACGGCTCCTCGATCATGCAACTGTTTTCTTGAAGACGGCAGCAATCTTCGCCTCGGGCAAGGTCGTGATGCCCTCGCCCGACACGATCTTGATGAGTGGGTAAATTTTTCCACCGCGATCCACCCCGCCAGTCGACGTGTCGGATTCCGCGGCGGTATCGAGCGCGCGCAACGCGATCGATATCGCTTCGTCCTCGCTCAATTTTTGCAGCGGCTTGGCGCCCCAATTGTTTTCGTAATAAAGAATGCCGCGCACAGCGGGCGATCCCGATCCGGTTGCGGCGTAATCGGTCACTTCAAACTGTGCCCCCATCGCATCGTAAAAATAGAGTCGTGCCTCGGGCTTTGGATCAGAATCGTAGGTCGCGAAAATCGGGACCACCATTCCGACGCCTTGCATGACAAATCCGAAATTGTCGCGCAGTAGCTTCGAAAGAGCGCGCACTTTCCCATCGACGCTCATTTCCTGCAATTGCGTCCGTCGAAAGTATTGGAATGAATGTTCGAGCACGCGTGCCATTTCCCAGGCGGTCGCCGGCACGCCGGCGATTGCCATAATCGAATGGCGATCGATTTCCAAAACTTTGTCGGCGCGATCGTAAACCACGGTGTTGCCGGAAGTCGCACGCCGATCGCCGGAGACGAGTACGCCACCTGAAAATTTGAACGCAAGAATTGTGGTTGCCTCCGTCGGCTCCCAATTTCTTTGCTGTAGCCTTCCTACCGGTCCAACTGGCTCGACGGTCGCCGCTGGACCAAGCAGCCCTTTGCGTCGTAGCAGCGTGGGGAAATCGTCGGCGGCGCCAGAAAAGGTCTGGTCAAGCCTCACCAGGGGCGGCTCCATTATTGGCCAGTGCGCTGGCGATAACGCTTGGATTGATTGGGATCGACCTTGCGCATTTTTTTTAAAAGATCTTTTGTGTCTGGCCTCGAGACATCCGGCGAACGCGGCCCCCCGCCATCGCCTTGCTTTGGGCCCCATGGAACCGGATCGACTGGTTTTTGAATGCGCTCAGGCATGAAAAAATTTAAGGGTAAAAATTGGAAAAGGCAAGCTGCACGCCATGTTGGCGCCTCATTCTCAGAAGCTTGCCAGACACAGCCGGCGATGCCAAAATTTGCGCAATGAAGCTGGTCCCCATTTTCTTTGCGACGCTCTTTTCCGGTTTGTCACTGTTTTCGGCAGCTTCAGCCCAGACGCCTGCACCCGAACCTCTCAAATCCGACGCGCTTCAACTTGAAGCGTTGGCAAAAAAGATAGACGAACAGAACGCGAAGATCGACGCGCTTTCGCAGGAAATCCTTAAGTTAGAACAGCAGGTTTCTCACATTCGCCCGGGCGTGATGGTCGGAGAAAAAGAGAATACGCCTTCGTCTCCTGCGGCTGCGGAACCGGGCGAGTCTGCCTTGCACCCAATAAACGGGACAACGCATACGGTTGCGCGCGGAGAAACGCTCACTGCCATCGCCAAAATGTACAAGGTGACTATCGACGAACTGCAAAAGGCCAATCACATCGAAGACGGGCGTAAATTGCAGGCTGGGCAGACCATTATAATTCCAACTTCGCCTTCGCCCGCGCCTTCAGCTTCGCCAACCGACTGATTGACGGAAGAGCCGCGCAATCAAAGGATACGGGCCACTAGACAGACAATTGCTCGTCGGGAGCAGGAATTGGTAACGGCGCTATTTGCGGCGGCGCTTCCAGATCAGGCTGTGGCAAGGTCTCGAGTAAACTCTGCTCGCAGAGCCGGGCATATTTTCCACCGAAGGCGAGCAATTCATCGTGCCTGCCGCGCTCAATAATACGGCCGTGATCGAGCACGAGGATTTGATCCGCGTGCACGATGGTTGAGAGCCGATGCGCGATTACGATCGACGTCCGGTGAAACATCAGGCGTTCGAGTGCTTCCTGAATCAGACGCTCGGTGGCAGTGTCCACACTTGCCGTCGCCTCATCGAGAATCAAAATCGGTGGATCCTTCAGCAACGCGCGCGCAATGGATAAGCGTTGTTTTTCGCCCACGCTTAATTTCACGCCGCGCTCGCCGACCACGCTTTCCAAGCCAGCCGGCAATCTCTCGATGAATTCCCGCGCGTTGGCTGCGTCCACTGCGCGCCATAGTTCCACATCGGTCGCATCTGGTTTTCCCATCAAAAGATTCTCACGAATCGAGCCGTTGAATAAAAAACTCTCCTGCGTCACTACCCCGATCGCCTCGCGCAAGCTGCGCAGGGCGTACTCGCGGATCGGCCTTCCATCGATATAAATTTCACCCCCGATAAATTCGTAAAATCGGACAAGCAAGTTCACCAAAGTCGATTTTCCAGCACCGGTGGCGCCCACGAGCGCGACTGTTGCGCCCGGCGCCGCGTGAAATGAAACGCGATCGAGCGCAGGGAGCCCCTCGGTATAACTAAAGCTCACGTTCTCGTAGCGAATGTCGCCAGCGATTCGCGCTGACATCTTTCTGTCGATCCAACCTGGCTCGACTCGTTCATCCAGGATTTCAAAAACACGTTCACCCGCGGCGCGTCCGGCTTGCATAAGTTGGTTGAGCTGATGCAGCCGACTGATTGGATCGTAAAGAAATGCCGTGAGCATAAGAAACGCGACCAGGTCGCCAATCTGCATCGCGCCCGTCAACACGGCGTGACTGCCAAACCCAAGCACGAGCACCGCGCCGAACGCCTCGAACATCGACATCGATGGGCTGTAAATCGCCCAAACCCGCATGACCACCAGCGTGGCGTGACGCAATTGATCGCTCACCCGATTGAACCGCGCATGCTCTTCCTTCTCTCGGACGAAGCTCTTGATCTGGCGGACGCCGGAAAGATTATCGTGCAAAAGCGCGTTCATGGCTGAAGCGGCGCGGCGTTGTAAACGATAACGGCGATGCGCAGTCAAGGTGTAGGTGAGCGCGCCGGCGATCAGCAGCGGAAACGGCACCAACGCCAGCAGCGCGAGGGTTGCATTCAAATAAAACATTACGGCGATTACGATCACCACCTGCAACAGCGCGACCACACCTTGCTCGATTCCGTCAATCAGCACGCGCTCGACCGAGTTGACGTCCTCGATCACGCGCGTCATCAGATCGCCCGTGGCCCGATTGTCGAACCAACGAAGCGGCAGCAACTGAATATGAGAATACAAATCGCTGCGCAGATCGAAGATCACTTTTTGCTCGAACGTATTGTTCAGCACAATCCGCACCGCATTGAAAGCAT
>DASXNN010000002.1:0-7173 GCA_036495045.1 Candidatus Udaeobacter sp. | reverse complement strand
TAAACGGAGTCCATTTGGTTAGGCGCAATCCACTGAACCATCACGTCACCGGTTACCTGTCGACCCGGGTCATCCTGCCAGATGGCAACGTCCGTGCCGCCATCTATTCCCAGCTGAAGTGTCCACTGAGCATTGAGTTTGGTGGTCGTAAAAATTCCTTCGTGGCAATAATCATCAAAGCCGTAGAGGAGCGAGTGTGTGGCCATGAGATTGTTCGGAGCCAGCTGCGCTTCGATGTCCGGCTCCGAAATGATTCGGCCAATGGTGATATTCATTCCCTGGAAAATGTAGGGAATGTAGAGATCAAAATAGACCATCGGCGTATCGAAGCCGTAGTAACTGTTGTGCTTTAAAAGTTGGTCGCTGAACCAGCCACGTGAAAAAGTGAAGCGATAGTCGAGGCCGTAGAGCGCTGCGACTCGAAAACCCCAGTCGATGTGATCGGTTTGGTTTTCATCCGGCAGTCGCTCCACATAGAGCACAAACTGATTCAATTCCATCCGGTTCGGCCGAATGTCATAAACCAACGGGAAGTTTCCGTTCTCGCTCTTGTTCGAGGGATGCGAAGTGCTGATGTTTCCGGAAAAGTTTACCCAGCCGTAAATTTGAACTTTACTGTCTTTCCAAGCCTGGCCGCCCGGTCCTTCATAAATTGCCTGCATCAGCGGATAAGGCGCCAACTGACCGGGATCACCGATGATCGCTGTGCCGGCTGTGCCGCCGATTTGCCAATCGCCGTTGGGAAATGGCGGTGAATCGAATGGTGCCGGCGGAATGCGGCGCGGGTTTGGCGCGTTGGGATCGGGTGGCGTGTATGCGGGCGTGCCCAATTGTTCCAGGAACGCTTCGTCCAAACGTTCGAAAAACGGTTCATGTAATTTCTTTTCCGCACGCGCAGCTTTCGCTTGTTCTTCCTTGTTCTGAGCTGTTGCTTGTTCCTGTTTCGCCCTGGCTTTTGCTTTCTCACCGGACCGCGGAGTGGAATTTGCCGTGGCTTTTTCTCTGTGAGCCAATCTTTTCTCGCGTTCATCTAACGCTTTCTCGCGCGCGTCCAGCTCGGCTTTCCGTTGAGCAAACTGTTGTTCAGCGGTCAAATCTGCAGACGCCTCCTGCGCGTGAATCACAGCAGTAATAAGTATCGTCGACACGATCGTGATCAGACATTTCTTAGTGTTCAATTGTTTCTCCTTGTTTTGTTTGCACTGAACCCATTTAGCCCAAAGCGAAAGAGATTCGTAAAGTTCGATTTACTTTTGTTCGGCGACCACAACGGATTTGGCAGAAACCAGGTCCACATCAGCCGGAAATCGAGTTCGGGTTCTTCCTGCGCGTCAGTATCACACGGGTCCACGCTCGAACCGATCACTTCGTCGCGCGATCGTTGCGGCACGCTCGAGCGGAGTTCATGCTCGGTTACCGAACCGTTGTGACCGTTTAGCAATGGCTGTGCAACCTCAGCCCGTTTAACGCCTCCAAATTGAGACGAATCGAACGGGACGAAAATGAAAACGTATGTTTTTCTCTCGACAAAACGCAGAAGCCCGTGATCTGCGACAAACTTTCTAAATCTATGTATCATCGCGGAATAAATTTTGGTGATTCTGGATCGTTCGATTTCGTCATGGCCGAGAACCAGATGAGTCGAGCGCGAGATTTAGTTTCAGAACGTTCACGCCAGGCTCGCCCAGAAGACCAAGGTCGCGGCTATCGGTGTTTTGCTGAATGAGTTCCCGCACTTTGTCTTCGCTCAGCGTGCGTGCCTTCGCGACGCGCGCAGTTTGAATCTCGGCGTTGCGTAGGCTGATGTGTGGATCGAGACCGCTGCCCGACGCAGTTACCGCGTCCGCCGGAACAGGCTGATTCCCGTCTAATCCATTTTCCGAACGATAGGCAGCGATCCGATCCTTAATTGTGTCATTCAGTTTTTGCGAGGTTGGCCCGAGATTGCTGCCGCTGGAATTTGCGGCATCGTAACCATTGCCCGCCGCGGAAGGTCGCGGATGAAAATATTTCGGATCGGCGAAATTCTGTCCAAGCAATCGCGAGCCGCGCACGGCGCCGTTTTGATCGACAATCAAGCTTCCGTTCGCCTTGTCGTGAAAAAGCGCCTGCGAAATCCCAAAAACAAGGAGCGGATACAATCCGCAGCAGACTACTGCCAGGACGAAAGTCGACACGACTGCGCCGCGGATATGGGAGAAGAATTCTTTCATTACATCAAGCCAAGTGGAACGCAGTGATAATGAGATCGATTAGTTTGATCCCAATGAATGGGACGATGACGCCACCCAGGCCGTAGATTAGGAGGTTGCGCTGAAGAATCGCCAGGGCGCCGATTGGCTTGTATGCAACGCCGCGCAACGCGAGTGGAATCAACGCGATAATAATTAGCGCGTTAAAGATGACTGCACTCAGAATCGCGCTGGTCGAGGTATGCAGATGCATAATGTTGAGCGGAGCGATGGCAGGAAATGTCGCCATCAGCATCGCCGGAATAATCGCGAAGTATTTTGCGACATCGTTCGCGATGCTGAATGTGGTAAGCGAGCCGCGCGTGATCAGCATCTGTTTCCCGATCTCAACGATGTCGAGCAGCTTGGTCGGATTGCTATCGAGATCGACCATGTTCCCAGCTTCGCGCGCAGCTTGCGTACCTGTGTTCATGGCCACGCCGACGTCGGCTTGCGCGAGCGCCGGTGCGTCATTCGTTCCGTCACCGGTCATAGCAACCAAGTGACCCTCGAACTGCTCCTGGCGGATACGTTTTAGTTTCTGTTCCGGCGTCGCTTGCGCCATGAAATCGTCCACGCCAGCTTCAGCAGCGATGGCCGCTGCAGTGAGCGGATTGTCGCCGGTAATCATCACCGTTTTGATTCCCATTTTGCGTAGCTGCACGAAGCGTTCCTTGATTCCGCCCTTGACCACGTCCTTCAGCTCGATGGTGCCGAGCGTCAGTATGTCCGATGCGACGACGAGCGGCGTGCCACCGCGATGCGAGATCTCGTCCACGGTTTTCGTGACTGGCTGCGGAAAAATTCCGCCCGCGGATTCGACAAACCCGCGCACTGCGTCGGCCGCGCCTTTGCGAATGCGCATAGTCGGTTCGGCGCCGTTCGCATGGAGATCGACACCGCTCATGCGGGTCTGCGCCGTAAAGGGCACGAATGTCGCTTCCAGTTCGTGCATCTCACGGGCGCGCAACCCGAACTTCTCTTTCGCAAGCACGACGATCGAACGCCCTTCCGGGGTTTCGTCTGCTAGCGAGCTTAACTGGGCGGAAGCGGCAAGATCGTTGGGCTCGACGCCCGGCGCAGGATGGAACGCAACCGCCATTCGGTTGCCGAGCGTAATTGTCCCGGTTTTATCCAGTAACAGAACATCCACGTCTCCTGCGGCTTCGACCGCGCGTCCGCTCATCGCAAGGACGTTGCGTTGGAGAACGCGATCCATCCCGGCGATGCCAATTGCGCTCAGCAACCCGCCGATGGTCGTCGGGATCAAACAAACCAATAACGCAATCAGAACGGGGATCGAGAATACTGTGCCCGAATAAATCCCGAAAGGTTTTAGCGTGACGCAGACCAGCAAGAAAATGAACGTCAACGCTGCGAGAAGAATTGTGAGCGCGATTTCGTTAGGCGTTTTCTGACGCCGCGCACCTTCTACCAAAGCGATCATACGCTCGAGAAAGCCCTGGCCTTTTTCCATCGTAACCCGGATGACGATGCGGTCGCTAAGGACGCGTGTGCCGCCAGTGACTGCGCTGCGATCGCCGCCGCTCTCGCGAATCACAGGCGCGGACTCTCCGGTGATCGCCGCCTCATCTACGCTGGCGATTCCATCGACAACATCGCCGTCCGCCGGGATCACATCCCCTGTTTCACAAACTACCATGTCCCCTTTCTGCAATATCTGGGCAGGAACTTTCTCTTCATGGCCGTTGCGCAATCGGCGAGCCATTGCAGTCGTGCGCATCCGGCGCAAGGCTGCCGCTTGTGCTTTACCGCGGCCTTCGGCCATTGCCTCGGCGAAATTAGCAAAAAGAACGGTGAACCAGAGCCAGATTGCCAACTGCGCCACGAAGCCGCGCAAAGACGACTCGGCAGTAAAGATGCCAACAGTGGTGAGTGCTGCGCCGACCATGGTTACGAACATGACCGGGTTCTTCACCATCAGGCGCGGATTCAATTTTTTGAACGCGTCGCCGATCGCGGGACCAACAATGTTCCAATCAAAAAGAGAGCGAGCTTTTGGTTTCATTGATTGTCGGTAATCAAAAGAGTTTTCCGCCCAGCATGAGGAAATGCTCCACGACCGGCCCGAGGGTCAGAGCTGGAAGAAAATTTAAAGCGCCGATCAAAAGCACCGTGCCAATGAGCAAAACAAAGAACGTGCCGCCGTGAACTGGGAACGTGCCGGCGCTCAATGGAGTTACTTTCTTTTGAACTAGCGAGCCGGCCAGCCCGAGAATCGGGACAATCATCAGGAAGCGGCCGACCAACATCGCAATCCCCAATGTCGTGTTGAGCCATGGCGTGTTGGCGTTCAGGCCCGCAAATGCGCTGCCATTGTTACCTGTGCCTGAAGTATAGGCGTAAAGAATTTCGCTCAAGCCGTGCGGGCCGTTGTTATTCAATCCGGCCAAGCCCCACTTGCTGACGATAGCCCAGGCAGAAAAAGCCAGAATGTCGATTGCCAGAATGAGCAAAGCCAGCATCGCCATTTTCACGTCGTAAGATTCGATTTTTTTGCCGAGATATTCTGGAGTCCGGCCGACCATCAGGCCCGCGATGAACACAGCGAGCACGACAAAGACGAGCATTCCGTACAGGCCAGCGCCCACGCCCCCAAAGATGATTTCGCCTAGTTGAATGTTGAAGAGCGGGACAAATCCTCCAAGTGGAGTAAACGAGTCATGCATTGAGTTCACCGCGCCACAGGAGGCGTCCGTCGTGATCGTGGCGAAGAGGGCGGAATTGAAGATGCCGAAACGGACTTCCTTTCCTTCCATGTTTCCATCGGCGACAGCAAGACCGAGATTGTGATGAATCGGGTTGCCGCTTGATTCAGCCCACCAGCAGAGCAGCACACCGCCGATGAACAGCGCCAGCATCGCACACCACACGGTCCAGCCGTGCTTTTGGTTTTTTACCATCCGGCCAAGGTAGTAAGTGAGCCCGCTGCCAATGGAAAAGATCGATAACATCTGAATGAAATTCGAAAGAGGAGTTGGATTCTCGAACGGATGCGCGGCATTGGCGTTGACGTATCCACCGCCATTTGTGCCGAGCATTTTCATCGCGACCTGCGAGGCCATCGGCCCTTGCACAATGTTCTGTTCGGTGACGGTCTGTTCCTCCATCACCGGCTTTCCACTTGCATCGAGGACAGGTTTGCCGTCCTTGTCCACCTTCGCGACAGAGACTTTCATCGGCTCTAGCAGGGTGGCCTTCGTATAAGGCTTGAAGTTTTGAATCATGCCCTGCGAGACCAGGAACACTGCGAATACCAAACAAATCGGCAGCAACAGGTAGTAAGTGACGCGAACGAGATCGACCCAGAAGTTGCCGATGGTTTTCCCTGAATGCCGCGCAATTCCTCTAACAAGCGCAGCGGCAATGGCGATGCCGGTCGCGGCTGAGACGAAATTGTGAAAAACCAAGCCGACCATCTGCGAGAAATACGACATGGTGGATTCACCGCTATAGCTCTGCCAATTAGTGTTCGTCGTGAAACTGACGGCCGTATTAAAGGAAAGGTCGGGACTTACTCCCGCGAGTTTTTGAGGATTCAGTGGCAGAAAATATTGCAGGCGCAGGATGGCGTAGGTGAATAGGCAACCCACGAGACTGAAGAGCAACATGGCAAGCGTGTATTGCTTCCAGTCGTGCTCTTTGTTGGCGTCGACACCCATCACGCGATAGGTCCCCCGCTCTAACGGCCGCAGCACCGGGTCCAGCCAGGTCTTACCGTTAAGATCCAGCACTCGCAGCAGATAAAGCCCCATCGGCTTCGTGATCAGCACTAGCGCAACGATGTAAATGGCGAATTGAATCCAACCTGAAGCTTGCATTGGCTATCCTTAGAATTTTTCCGGCCGAATCATCGCGAGGAATAAATACGCGAACAGCAACAGAGCGACGATGCCGACGATGATTGTTTCCATGGCACCCTTTTACAACCGGTCGCAGAAGCGCACATAAAGAGCGCTCACTACAAAAAACGCGACGACTGTCCCCACAAAGATTAAGTCCGTCATATCAATGGGCTATTCTCTTTCGAGCGGCCCTCCTTTCGCGGAAGCGCGCATAAAGCGCGCTCGCGACGAAAAAAATCCAGACGCCAGTTGCTGTGACGAAGAATTCATTCATAAGCTACTCCCAGCGTCAGCTACTTTTGACAGGAGTGTTAATTAAACTGCGACCGAAAGGCGTTAAAAAATTATTAACGCCTGAAACAGTGATCTCCTCGCTTAAGTATGGAGATGCACCGCTACTTCGACTTCGGCAGTTTGCGGGAACATGTCGAGTGGCGTGACCGAATCGACGGTGAATTTATCCCGCAGCTCTCTCAAATCACGCGCGAGTGTCGGCGGATTGCATGAGACGTAAATGAATATTTCGGGCGCAAGATTGATCACGGCTTTGCGAACGTTTTCGCTAAGTCCTGTCGCGGGAGGATCCACGATCAGTGTGGTAGGGGCGATTGACCTCAATCGCCTGGCATCGATGTCGTTCGCGAATAGCGGGCGGTTCGGGTGAACCGCCCCTACCTGTTGCAATTCTTCTTCCACATCGCCGGCGATGTAGGTTTCCTTGGGGGTCGCATTTTGCTTGGCTGCTTCGATTGCAAATCTGTCCCAATCCACTCCGATTACGCGCTCGAATTTGCCGAGCAACGCCTTGGCGAAAAAGCCAGCGCCGCAATAGGCGTCGACCAACAATTCCTGACTCGGCGGAACGAGATCGACGATCAAATCGCGTAACGCATTTGCGACGGCGTCGTTTGTTTGGGAAAAAACGCGGCCGCCGGCTGAAGCCCGCAAAGTGTAATGGCCATCGCGCACGTATTTTTGTGCGCGTAAGTCCGCGAGCGCGCCATTGACTTCTTCGCGCGAAATCGGGCACTGCTGGATATCCATTAAGCGATGTGAATCGCGTCGGAAAAAACCGA
>DASXNN010000001.1:0-15169 GCA_036495045.1 Candidatus Udaeobacter sp. | reverse complement strand
CGATCCGGCGGTGCTTCCGACGCTCGACTTCAAGCCTTCTTCAAATCAGTCACTTCCAAAATTTCGGCCCTCCCTGTCCGAAGTCCGGGAAATCAACGCTCTGCTACAGCGCGAAAATCCTCGAATCGGTTCTGCGCCACTCATTCTGCTCAACCCGAACGCGAGCAGCCTGCTTCGCGCATCGTCGGCCAGCTTTCTTGTGAAACGGGAAGCACTTTGAATTCCAAATTGTCATTCCGGCTTCGTACAAAATCATCGCGCGCGACGTTGGGACTGTAACGGGTATATTCGACGGCGAGCGGTACGAAGGGAAAGAGCGCTTTCTTTCGCGTGGCATCCACACCTTGGTGCAAACGTCTACCGGACACGACCTCGTTGTCTTTGGGCGGCAGCCCGTTAATCGCCACTTCAGACCGATCGAGTCTGTCGAACGACGATGACTCGCGATCCGCTCGCGGTCTGGTCGGCCAGAATCAGCGCGATAAATTGTTTAACAAAAATACTTGACTGATTAGTCTATATAGACAATGTTCCGGTATGCCTAGAGTAAGCGATATGAAGAAGCGCCTGACCGACGCGGCGTTGGATTTGATGTGGGCAAACAGCTACGGCACCACTTCGGTGGACGCGATCTGCGAGCGAGCCGGAGCGAAAAAGGGAAGCTTCTATTATTTCTTTAAATCAAAGTCCGAGCTTACCGCTGCTGCACTGGAAGCGGAATGGAACAAAAACAAGGCGAACATGGACGCCCTTTTTTCTCCAACAGTTCCACCTCTCGAACGGTTCGATCGCTACTTCGATTATGTGCGCGACCGTCTGGCCGAACGTCAAAAGGCATGCGGCTCGATCCTTGGATGCCCTATCTTAAGCATCGGAAGCGAAGTAAGCACGCAGGACCACGGCGTGCGCGCAACCGTCGACCGCATCTGGGATCGCAAGATAAAGTATTTCGAGTCCGCTATTCGGGACGCACATGCCCAGGGATTAATTGTGGCGCCGGATTCCGACGCCAAAGCGAGGGCGCTCTTTGCCTGCTATCACGGGACGCTTGCCCAAGCCCGAATTCAAAACGACGTCGAATTGCTTCGCGATTTCAAGCTGGTCGCAAGGGATGTTTTGGGTGTGAAACACGCATACGCAACGAGTTCATAGCAATTTTTTGAACCAATTTATAGACGACTAGTCAAATATAACCAATGGAAACCAACAAACTCAACCACATGAAAACTGGCCATCAATCGGAAGCAGCACTTACAATTTTCCTCCAGACGGTTTCGGCCGCGGTTACGCAGCTGAAACAAAGGTTACAGCAAGATTACGAGCGGGTTTATCCAGGCCTGGGCGAAATCATCCATCTCATCCTCGACGAAGAAGAAGCAAAGGCGTGGGAGTTATCGTTGTTCCCGCATCTGTTTCTTCCCGACCTGGTCGAAGCGCATGTCGCCAAGCTCGGTCTCCAACCCGCGCCGAAAAAACACGACGAGGTCCGGGTTCCACATCGCTTGGTCGAGATGCCAAGCTACCAACCACTTCCCGCTTATGTGGATTGTTAACTCAACGCAGGGGCGCGCATACACGGTCTTCAAAAAGCCGACAACGAAAGGAATAACCATGAAGACAGAAAAACTTGTAGAAAAAGTTGCGGAGGTGCCAAGCGAGGCGAAGGGACTTGGCGCCGCCATCGCCAAACTTATGAGACGGCGCAGCGTTATCGATATCGTCGAACGTTTCCAGGCGAAACACGCACTGCAAGAGGAGCAGGAAACGAAGAATTTTCACCCGGCGATGAACCACGCGATCGCTCAGGGCATTGTCCGTTTAACAGAATGAATTCAAAAGCATCAACACAAAGGAAATCCAAATCATGAAAACGAAATTATATTGGATCGCGCTGCTTGCGAGCGCGGCTTTGATCGGGCAAGCACAAGGTGATGGCTATCACGGTGGCGGAGGAGGCTTCAGCGGTGGTGGCCGTGCCGGCGGTGGTGGTGGTGGCCGGGCTGGACCAGTTGGAGGCGGAGGCGGCTTCCGTGGCGGTGGCTTCCACGTAGCAGCCCCGGTATTAGGTGGTGCGCGCAGATCCTTTGGAGTGGGAGCGCGCGGAGGCGGAGTTGGCTTCGGCGTACCGCGCTACTCTTCATTTGGAGCGCGTCCGTCATATTGGCAGCCTGTCTATAATGGACGAGTTGGCCGATTCGTAACTCCGTCCATTGGCAGAAGAACAGCGGCTAGTCGGCCGCAGAATCGTTTCATCTCAATACGCAATCCTGTTGGGCAACGGCCGGCGGTAGCGTTTAATCGTGCAGGCATCGCTTCAGCGGGGCGTTCACCTGGAACAGTTGCACACCGGGGATTGAACGGGCGAACGGACCACATCGCTGAACGTCATGACGGAAATTGGCACCGCGACTGGGACCGGCGGCATGCCCATTTCTTCCATAATCGGTTCTTTGTTTTTGACAATGGCTTCTGGTGCGGACTGGATGACGGATTTTTTCCGTGGGATTACCTGCCGTATTACGCCGGCGACTACTATCCGTACGATTACTACACTGACATTCAGCCGGACTATAACACCGCGCCCGCTAGTGGCTATCCGTACAGTTACTACACCGGCGTTGAGCCGGACTATAAAACTACGTCCGATAACGGTGCGCCGGTGGCTGATCCCACGGTCGAAGCTGCCCAGGAGCAGCTTGCTCAGCTGGGTTATTACAACGGTCCAGTCGATGGAATTTTCGGTCCGACGACGCGCGATGCGGTGGCAAAGTATCAGATCGACAACCGGCTAGATGTAACCGGGAGTCTTTCGCCGGACACGCTGCAGTCACTCGGAGTGCCGCCGGGCGCAGACAATTATTAGATCCGCCATTACTCGATGAGAATCCCACATTGGATGGGTTGGCTGGAGAGAGGGGAGCAATGGAGGTGGGCGCCCATAGCGGCGCTCACTTCCAGCTCGTTAGGCGGACGGGGGCGAAAATTGAATGAGGCGGCATGAAATCGCCAGTGATTCTTCTCTTCACGCGCGACGGTGACTTCGCTCAATCAGTCCGCGATGCGCTCTTTGAAACAGGCACAACCGTGCTCATTGCGCGAGATGTCCGCGACGGGTTGCAAATCGCTTGGCGACGCGGCCGTGAGCTCGACTTCGCTTTGATGGATTTCGATGACGGTTGTCGCGGCAGGACACTGCTCAGCGCGGTCCACAATTGCTATGAACGGCTGCCCATTGTTGTGACGACTTCGGAGAAGGCAGAGCACGCAAGCTTTCTCGCCTATGCGAATGGCGCCCGAACCTGTCTTAAAAGACCGTTGCCGGTCGCGGTTCTTGCCAAAGCGATTGCGGATGTGACCGACTGTGCAGCATCATCAGCCAGTCGCGGCCCTAACGACGCCTACGGCCTGGAGGAGGAACGCCTTTAGGAAACTCAACAACAGCGAAAGGAAATTGTATGAACACAAAAAAATTCTCAAACAAAGTCGCACTCGTGACCGGAGGGACCTCCGGCATCGGTAAGACGACCGCCACCGAATTTGCCCGTGCTGGCGCCAAGGTCGTCCTCTCCGGCCGACGTGAAAAAGAAGGCGCGAACGTCGTCGCAGAAATCCGACAGCTCGGCGGTGCCGCCGCGTTCATTCGCGCGGACGTCGCAAAAGATGCCGACGTTAAAGCAATGGTCGACTTCACCATCGCCACTTATGGCGGCCTCGACATCGCTTTTAACAACGCCGGCGTTGAGTGGATAGGCCCATTGGATCAGGCCACCGAGGCCGAATACCGCCGCATCTTCGACATCAACGTTTGGGGCGTTCTGAATTCGATGCGTCACGAAATCCCTGCCATGCTAAAAAACGGCGGTGGGGAAATCGTCAATACCTCCAGCGTCGCCGGACACGTTGGCATGGGTCAGGTCAGCATCTACACCGCGTCGAAGCATGCGGTCGAAGGTTTGACCAAGGCTCTCGCGCTGGAGTTCGCCAAACAAAATATCCGTATTAACGCAGTGGCCCCCGCCGGTGTCGCAACCGAGATGGTCGATCGCTTCGCCGGAAAAGAGGGCGAGATGCGCGATTACCTCACGTCTCTTCATCCGGTCGGGCGCATTGGCGCCAGCGAAGAAATCGCCGCGGCGGTTCTCTATCTCTGTTCCGACGACGCGAAATTTACCACCGGCACTTCCCTCGTGGTGGATGGAGGAATGCTGGCCCAATAAAGAACACATCTAGAAATCAAAACATCATGAGTAGAACTATCGAAGTGGATTTTCTCCCGCAAGCCTTTGATGAGATCAAAGAGAAACCGCGCATCCTAATCATCGATAACAACCGCGACTTTACTTACTCAGCCAAACTCGGGCTGGAGAGGACCGGGCGCTACTCCGTTTGGGAAGAGAACGAACCAGCCAGGGCTCACCAAACAGCGCAACGCGTCCAGCCCGACCTTATTCTTCTTGATATTGCGATGCCGGAAACAGACGGCGGCGAAGTCGCTGCGCGGATTGAATCCGATCCAACATTGCACAGAACACCGGTTGTTTTTTTGACAGCTCTCGTCACAAGAGCCGAGACAAGATCGGGCCTGCGGATCCAAGGACATCCATTTCTGGCCAAGCCGATCAGCATTCCAGAGTTGATCGCAGGGATTGAACGAAACCTGCCGGCGCACGCGGCGCGTCTGAGCAATCTCTGACCGCGGAACCCAAGTAATTGCTTCGGTATGCTCGTTCGCGTGAAGGCGGCCGCCGCCAGAATCACTCCGCCGATGCCTGTAAGGCTAGTGGCGGCAACGGTTCGCTCAGAAGATTCAGGCACAATTTGAATTCTTTCTCTCTTGACGGGTGAGTTCCAGGTTGATGCGTTAGCATGCTCGTTTCCAACTTCAATCAGGACACTCTCTGTCCCCAAACAGGGAAGCCACGTTCTCTCATACGTGATAGGACAAAATCCGACGGACGCGCAATGGCAACAAATGCGCAGCATCGTAGCTTGCAGACAACATGCATACTAAAAAATGTAGCGCGACGGTGGCACGAGGAACCTTTCAGTCCCTCTGCATTGTAGTATTGCTGTTGACCTGCGGCACGCTCTCAGCGCAGAACGAAGCGCCTCGCGTTCGCAATATTGTTCTCGTTCACGGCGCCTGGGCAGATGGTTCCGGCTGGAAAGGGGTTTACGACATTCTCGTCAAAGATGGATATAACGTCAGCATCGTTCAGGAACCGGAGACCTCCTTTAAAGACGATGTCGCCGCGACAAAGCGCGTGCTCGCTCAACAAGATGGACGGTGCATTCTGGTCGCCCATAGCTATGGGGGAGCAGTAATTACCGAAGCCGGGACGGATCCATCGGTTGCCGGTCTAGTCTACATCGCGGCCCACATGCCGGACGCCGGAGAAAATGAAGCTGACGACGGAAAGCGATTCCCAAGTGATCTCAGCAAGTCGACTGCGATAAAGAAGACAGCAGACGGTTTCACTTACCTCGACCCCGCGCGGTTTCATGAGTACTTCGCAGCCGATCTGTCGGCGGAGCAGGCTGCTTTCATGGCGCGATCGCAAGTCCTCAATGCAGCTGACAATTTCAAAGGAGTCATCACCACGGCTGCGTGGCGAAGTAAACCGAGCTGGATGCTCGTAGCGACAAAGGACAGAACCATCAACCCTGATCTCGAACGGTGGTATGCCGAACGAGCCAGGAGTCACAAGGTCGAAGTAGCAGGCGCGAGTCACTCGGTCTACGTTTCCAGACCGAAGGAAGTTGCAGCTCTGATCGAAGAAGCTGCAACGCAGGCTCGGTAGAGATTCTTCCAGGGAGAATTCAATGAAAGGCTTTGCAAAGTCGCGGCGGGGATTTTTGAAGACCACGGGCGCTATAGCCGGAGGATTTCTGCTCTGGCCGAGAGGCATTCTTGCTCAGACGAAGGAGCCAATTCAGCATAGTGAACCAGCAGTTTCGCCAAGCGAGTCCGCTGCCGCAGACTACACACTGCGCCTCGAAACGTCTCCTATTGAGATTGCGCCGAAGCGGATTATTTCGGTCACTACCTACAATGGACAATTCCCTGGGCCATTGCTTCGGTTCAAAGAAGGTCAGCAAGTCATGGTGGATGTGTTCAACGACACCGATACGCCGGAGCAGTTGCACTGGCATGGTCAGAAGATCCCGACTGACGTGGACGGAGCCGCGGAGGAGGGAACGCCGTTTATTCCCGCGCATGGCAAGCGGCGCATTGTGTTCACACCAAGACCGGCTGGTTTGCGGTTCTATCACACCCACAACCGCGCCGGCGCAAATCTCGCGGCTGGACAATATAGCGGACAAGTGGGGCCGGTGTACATAGAGCCCAGACAGGAGCCGGGCAGGTACGACCGCGAAGTCTTTCTTGTCCTAAAGGAATTCGAGCCCACGTTCAGTCGCGGTGGCGACATGGCCATGGATTTCCTGTCCCCGCCGACTCGCATCAAATCGCTCGAACAGGCGGGGGACTCCGCAATGAAAGCCTCGATTGCGAAGGGCATGCCACACGGGTACGAGGTCGGCTACGGATCGTTCACAATCAACGGACGCATGCTTGGCCACGGGGAACCGATTCGCGTGAAACAGGGGGAACGCGTACTGTTTCACATCTTAAACGGAAGCGCTACCGAGATTCGCAGCATTGCATTGCCGGGCCACTCATTTCAGGTCGTCGCGCTCGATGGCAATCCCGTTCCGAATCCGGCGCAGGTGCCGGTCCTGTGGCTGGGCACGGCGGAACGAATCTCCGCCATTGTGGAAATGAATCATCCGGGCGTCTGGATCATGGGCGATCTCGCTGACGATGATCGCCGGCACGGGATGGGAAGTGTCGTTGAGTACGCTGGTCGCGGCGGACAACCGAAATGGATTGCCCCTGCGCCTTTTCACTGGGACTACGCGCGTTTCGCGAAGGCCGGTGCGACTGCCCCCTCGCCGGACGAGACGATCGAGATGACCTTCGCGAAGGACAACGCTGCGGAGGAAGGTTTTAACCGATGGACCATCAATGGCGCGGCCTTTCCCATGAGCGACGAGATGATCCCGGCTTCATTTCACCTGAAGGAAGGCAAGCGCTATCGCATTCGTATGCGCAACGCCAGTGACGACATCCATCCAATCCATCTCCATCGCCATAGTTTTGAGCTGACGAGTCTGCCCGGGAAGCCGACAGCCGGAATCTTGAAAGATGTTGTGATGTTGGGCGCATACCAGGAAGCTGAGGTGGACTTCATTGCTGACAATCCGGGACTGACGCTTTTCCACTGTCACCAGCAATTGCACATGGACTATGGTTTCATGACGCTCTTCGACTATGTCTCTTAGCTCTTTCCACAGCGATAACTCGCCAGAGCCCCTGGACAATCCCCTAACGCGTCTCTCTATCTCGACGCATACGTGAGGCCCCGAATCGTTTCAATCTTCCATCTCAAAAGAGGGAGTCAGGACCAACTCTTAAGGAGGACTACAAGATCCCACTGCTGCGCCATCGCTCCAAAACCAAAGAGTAACGATTTTAAGATATGAAAAAGTTTAAATTGCTGAGTTTAATAGGTATCACCTCGCTCGCACTCGCTCACGCAGGATGGGCAGCCGGCCACGGCGGTGGCGGAGGCGGCCACGGCGGGGGCGGTGGTGGTTTCCACGGAGGAGGTATCGGCGGTGGTAGTTTCCACGGAGGAGCTTTTGGCGGTGGTGCGTTCCACGGGGGAGGCTTCCGCGGTGGCGCTTTCCACGGCGGTCCCGGTTTCCGTGGGGGACGATTCGCCGGTGGCGGTTTCCGTAGCGGTGGCTTTCGTGATGGCCGTTTTGGCGGGCGCCATCACGGATTCTCTAATGATGTCTTCATCGGCGGCTTCGGCTTTCCGGGGTGGTGGGGCTGGGGCTATCCGTACGGATATTACGGTTACGACTATTACCCGTACGATTACTACGGATACGGCGGATACCCATACGGCTATGGATACGGCAGGTACGGTTACTACGGTGGCCCCGGTTATGGATATCGCTATGGAAGCCGATCAGGACATTTCCGGAGTCGGTGACGAGCCCGGCTGCAGCTCTTTGAAATCTCCGGCCTGTTAGTGGGTGTCGATCGAATCATGAGTGATGTTCGCGACGAGGCTCACCTGAATGCTCGTCGCGCAATCTCGAGGTAAATACGAATAGGAGGCTGGTTAAACTATGAGAAAAAATCCGCTGAATAAAGGTATCATAATGGAGAACACAGGTGGGATTGGGACGGTGACGTCTGAGATGGTTGAAGCCCGTGCGCGCGAGTTGGCCGCGATTAACGGTCGTCCTTCTTCCAAGCCTTCTGAGGCTGACTATCAACAGGCCAAACGTGAACTGACAGGAGAAACGGAAATGGATTCGCAGGAAGAGAGTATTGAATCCGTACCCGAATCGGAGGGTTGGGATCCCGTGCCGGGCTCGAGCGGACGGCAAGCAGCAGACTCCCTCGGAGAAGACGAAGATGCCGAGGGACGGAGCGAGAGTGCCCAAATGTTCGAAGAAGGCGTCACCGAAGCGGAGCACGATCAAATGCGTCAGGCATCGCGGGCCGACGAGAAAAGCGACGAAGCAGAGCCATAACTCGCGCGCGCGTGCCAGCGCGATGATCACGCGTTTGCGGCGGCACGGATCACGTCGATGACAAAGTGATAATCCAGAGTAACGGGGCGTGCGGGAAATGTTCCGGATAGTTCGACGCTAACGACATTCTCGTTGTCGCGTTCTTGTGAGCACAGCGGTTTGAATTGGAATTTGTATTTGTCGATTGTGGTCATGATCCAACGTTCGATGTCGATCTTGCCGCGATGGGTTGCATTTTCATCGCGAACGACGGCGTCTTCGGCGAAGCAGGACAGGATCGACTTCACATCGTTCGCGTTGCTGGCGTCGATGCAACTCTGAACGATCGGCCGTAGATCCGGCATCAGAAAAAGCTCGGCTATTTCGGTGGCGCCGCAAATATTGACTGCATGCGAACGCTTTCATTAGTTTTCAACGCTGCCGATGTTGTCGATCGGCGGCGAAAAGTCCTTGGGCAAGGAACTGGGCGAACAAGCAAAACTCGTGGCAGACAATCCAACGGTCATTGTTTTGCCAAATACGGGTCACTGGATTCTTGAAGAAAAGCCGAAGGAGACGACGGACGCGCTGCTGAAGTTCCGCTCCGCACGGTTCTTTTAGCAGGGCGACCGCCGACATGATTTGTCCCGAGGTGCAGTAACCGCATTGATAGGCGTCGCGCTCAACGAACGCGGCCTGCATCGCGTGTAAGTTTTCCGGTTGCCCGATTCCCTCGATGGTCGTGATCTCTTCGCCCTGATGCATCGCAACAAACGTCAGACAAGAATTCACGCGCCGGCCGTTGATGTGCACCGTACACGCGCCGCACTGGCCGTGATCGCATCCCTTCTTCGATCCGGTCAGACGCAAATGTTCGCGAAGGCAATCAAGAAGAGTCGTCCGCGGATCGATTCGCAAGTCGTACTTCTTTCCGTTGACCGTCAGCGTGACAGGAATCGCATCGTTCATTTCGGTGGACGCCTTCGACGATTACGGAGAGTGTTCTGCGCGCGCAGGAGTCGATGCGGCGGTAGCCACGAGGCTCGCCATGCCTAGCCGAGAGCGAAAAGTCCGGCGCGTCGATCGTCCAAACTCCAACCGCGGTTCAATATTTTCGGAAGTCTCGTCTGGTTCAGACATGCAAAGCTCCTCACGCACAGTGCACTTTATGATTTCGCCCCGTGGCAAACCAATGATTATTTTGGCGACTTTGGAGGGGGAGCGGTCTCTTACTTTCGAGGGAGTTGCGCTCCGCGAGACGCGATTTAGAGATCGTGTAGAATCTATGGCTCACCTGTTTGATCCGCTCTCGATTCGAGATCTTACGTTGGCAAATCGTGTGGTCGTCTCACCGATGTGCCAGTACTCAAGCACCGATGGCTTCGCGAACGACTGGCATTTCGTTCATCTCGGCAGCCGCGGAGTCGGAGGCGCTGGATTGGTGCTGACCGAAGCAACAGCTGTTCTGCCGGAGGGTCGGATCAGTCCACAGGACCTCGGAATCTGGAGTGACAAGCACATCGAACCGCTCGCCCGCATTGTGCGTTTCATTCATGAACAAGGGACCGTGGCTGGGATGCAACTGGCGCATGCCGGACGAAAAGCCAGCACGTGGCGGCCATGGGAAGGCAGCGGTGCGGTTCCCGAAAGCGAAGGAGGTTGGAAGAAAGTTGTCGCGCCGAGTGCGCTGCGTTTTGCCGATAATTATCCGATGCCTCAAGCTCTGACCAAAGACGGCATTCAGGAAATCGTCGCTGCTTTTGCACAGGCGGCCCGGCGGGCGTGCGACGCCGGTTTTCGCGTGATCGAAATTCATGCGGCTCACGGCTATCTCATTCACGAATTTCTGTCGCCGTTGAGTAATCAACGAGACGACGCCTACGGTGGTTCGTTTGAGAATCGTACCCGACTGATTCGCGAGATTGTCGCTGCGGTCCGATCGTCCTGGCCAAAAGGCGCGCCGCTGTTCGTGCGCATTTCCGCCACCGATTGGGTCGATGGCGGCTGGGACATTCGACAATCGGTTGAACTTGCGCGCGCATTGAAACAACTCGATGTCGATCTTATCGATTGCTCCTCTGGTGGCACCGTGCCGCACGCCGAAATTCCCGTCGGTCCCGGTTATCAAACTCCGTTTGCTGAGCAAATCCGCCGTGACACTGGAATCATGACGGGCGCGGTGGGAATGATCACGTCCCCCGTTCAAGCCGAGCACATCATTGCAACCCAGCAGGCGGATGCAGTCGTCATCGCGCGCGAATTTCTGCGCGATCCGTATTGGCCATTACGAGCCGCGCGTAAACTCGATCAGTCAATTTCGTGGCCGGTCCAATATCTCCGGGCCGCTCCAAGAGGCGCGCAGGCGCGCGTTGCGGTAAACCTCAAGAACCTGGAGTCCTGCTTCGAGGAACAACACGCTGTGCCCGAAAGACGAAGTCACCCCAGTAATTAGCACGTGTTCTGTCGGTGTCGGCCAGACTCAACGACGCGCTGGAGCTGAGGATCGAGAAGCAGGAGTCTCCGACCCGCTGCGAACCTCCGGCGAGTCGGTCGTCGGGGTGGTCGGATTGGCTTGGTTCTCGGCATATCACAAGGGTATCAAACGAAGGTCCGCCACCGCACAAAAATGGTCTCAGCGTTTGGCTGACCTCACGAAGATTGCGACGAACAGGTTTTGCAAAAAAAATTGAACAAATAGTTGACTGGTCGGTCAACATATAGTAAAAGGTAAATATGCCAAGAGTAAGCGACATGAAGGAACGGCTGATGGAGGCCGCGATGGATCTCATGTGGCGAAACGGCTACGGCGCTGCTTCAGTCGATGCCATTTGTGAACAAGCTGACGCAAAAAAAGGCAGCTTTTACTATTTCTTTAAATCGAAATCAGAGCTCGCCGCCGCTGCATTGGAAGCCGATTGGAAAAAAAAGCGGGCGAAAATGGATTCGATTTTTTCTCCAACAGTCCCGCCACTGGAGCGATTGGACCGGTACTTCGATTTTGTTTATCAGAATATATCAAAGGTGCGCGAGCGATGCGGCGGGGCCATTCTTGGTTGTCCTTACGTCAGCGTCGGAAGCGAAGTCAGCACACAGGACGAAATCGTTCGCAAGAAAATCGACGAGATCATGGACCGCAAGCTGGACTACTTCGTCTCTGCCGTGCGCGATGGTGCAGCGCAGGGAGTCATTGAAACATCCGATCCAGTGGCAAAGGCAAGAGCTCTTTTCTCTTCCTATCAAGGGACCGTGGCCCAGGCGCGGATCCAAAACGACATTGAATTACTTCGCGATTTCAGGCACGTCGCCGAAGAGTTGTTAGGCGTGAAACGTAGGGAGCACGCGGAAGCAGCCATTGCGTCATGAGCTCTCTTTTTTTGCCGATCTTGTAGACGACCGGTCAAATATAAACCACTCAAACCGAAAAACTCAACCCTATGAAAACTGATCAACACCACGAACCAACAAGAACAGTTTTCCTCCAGACGGTTTCAGTCGCCCTATCGCAGCTGAAACAGCAACTCCAGCAAGATTACGAGCAAGCTTATCCAGAGCTGCGTGAAATCATCCACCTCGTCCTTGACGAAGAAGAATCGCGGGCGTGGGATCTGACATTGTTTCCGCATTTGCTTCTTCCTGATCTGGTCGAAGCGCGTATCGCGACAATCAATCTGCAACCGGTCGAAACCAAGCACCTGGACATCTTTGCGCCGCGTGACTCTGACGAAATCGAAACTAACCAACCAGCTTTCGCCTTATGTGGATAGTCAAACTAGCGCTGCGGCGGCCATACACCTTCGTGGTGATGGCGCTGCTGATTTTGTTGCTCGGCATCACGTCGATTAAAAAGACGCCGACCGACATTTTTCCCGAGATCGACATCCCCGTCGTGACCGTCGTCTGGCAATACGCCGGCCTTTCGCCAGATCAAATGGCGAAACAAATCACCACCTTTAGCGAATACACCATTTCGTCTGCGGTCGATAACGTGAAGAACATCGAATCGCAAACGCTGGCCGGCGTTTCCGTCATCCGCATTTTCTTTCAACCAAACGTGCGGATTGATTCGGCGATCGCGCAGGTGACGGCAGTGTCGCAAACGATTTTACGTCGTATGCCACCGGGTGCACAACCGCCGTTTATCATCCGCTACAACGCCTCGAGCGTACCGATTTTGCAGCTAGCTCTTGGAAGCAAGACGCTGACGGAAGCGCAACTTTACGATTACGGAATCTATCGCGTGCGGCAGGCAATCGCGCCCGTGCGCGGCGCAACGCTTCCTCTTCCGTACGGCGGCAAACCGCGCCAGATTATGGTCGATCTCGATCCGCAAGCTTTGCTCGCGAAGGGTCTCTCGCCACTCGATGTCAGCAACGCGGTCAACGCCCAAAATCTCACGCTCCCCACCGGAACAACGAAAATCGGCAAGAGCGAATTCATCGTCGACATCAATGGCAGTCCTGACACCGTCGCCGCGCTAAACGACGTTCCGATCAAGCAGGTGAACGGTTCGATGGTTTATATCCGCGACGTTGGCAATGTCCGCGACGGTTTCGCGGTCCAGACAAATGTCGTTCGTCAAGACGGTAATCCGTCGGTGCTGCTCACAATTTTGAAAAACGGCGGCGCGTCGACGATCGACATCGTGAATCAAATCAAAGCGCTTCTTCCCGGAATGCGCGCCGCCGCGCCTCCTGGGCTCGAGATGACCGAACTGTTCGATCAATCGATTTTCGTGCGCGCGGCCATCAATGGCGTGGTGAAGGAGGGCGTCATCGCCGCGCTGCTCACTGCCACGATGATCCTGCTCTTTCTCGGCAGTTGGCGAAGCACGTTCATCGTTATGATTTCAATTCCGTTGTCGATTCTGGCGTCGTTGTCGATCTTGAGTCTGCTTGGCTACACGCTCAACGTGATGACCCTGGGCGGTCTTGCGCTGGCGATCGGCATTCTGGTTGACGACGCCACTGTCGAACTCGAAAACATTCATCGCAATCTGGCGCTGGGTAAACCGATTCAGCGCGCGATCCTCGACGGCGCCCAACAAATCGCGGTGCCGGCGTTCGTTTCCACGCTCGCAATTTGTATTGTCTTTGTCTCGGTCGTCTTTCTGACCGGACCCGCAAAATATTTGTTCACGCCGCTCGCGCTCGCGGTCGTGTTCGCAATGCTCGCGTCTTATTTGCTCTCGCGCACGCTCGTCCCGGTGATGGTGAAATATCTCATTCGCGGTCACGAGGGCGAGAAACCTGCGCCCAATTTGTTCACGCGGATTCAGCAATCGTTCGAGAAACGTTTCGAGAATCTGCGGCAGCGCTATGTCGATGCGCTCGCATGGTCGCTACAAAACCGCGGGACGATCTTTGTTCTCTTCGCGATCCTTGTCGGGAGCGCGTTCGTCATTCTACCTGTTGTCGGTCGCGACTTTTTCCCGACGGTCGACGCCGGTCAATTCCGCTTGCATGTAAACGCACCGTCCGGCACGCGCCTCGAAGAGAGCGAACAGATTTTCTCGCGGGTTGAAGATGTCATCCGCGAAGTCGTTCCGTCGAGTGATATCGCGACCGTGATCGATGACATCGGCACCCCGCAATCCATCAATCTCGCGTTCACCGACAATTCAACGATCAGCGCGGCCGACGGCGAAATCCTGGTTTCACTGAAACCGGACCATCACGGTTCGACGCCGGCTTACGTGAAAACGTTGCGCGAAAAACTGGCGGCGCAATTCCCGGATTTGAGTTTCTATTTTCAGCCGGCCGACATCGTCAGCCAGATTTTGAATTTCGGACTTCCCGCGCCGATCGACATTCAGATCGCCGGATACGCGCCCAAAAACTACGGAATCGCCCGTGAGATCGAGGGGCGCCTGAGGCAAGTTCCCGGCGCGGTTGATGTCGGCGTGCATCAAATCACGAACGCGCCCGAACTGCGTGTGCGAGTTGACCGCACGCGCGCCCAGGAGCTCGGCTTCACCGAGCGCGATGTCGCAAACAGCCTCTTAATTTCGCTCAGCGGCACATCGCAGGTCACACCGAATTTTTGGGCGGATCCGAAAACTGGAATCAACTATCCGGTCGCGATTCAAACGCCGCAGCATCTGGTCAATTCCGTCGATGCGATTACATCGACATCGCTGGCCGGCAAAGATCCCGCGCACCCGCAATTGCTGAGTAACATCGTCTCGCTTGATCGCGCGGAAACCCCGGCGGTGGAGAGTCACGCCAACGTGCAGCCGGTGTTCGATATTTACTCGAACGTGCAAGGCGCCGATCTCGGCCGCGTTTCGGACAGGGTGACAAAAATCGTGAACGACTTTCGCCCGAAACTCGCGCCCGGCAGCACGATCACCGTGCGCGGGCAGGTTGAAAGCATGAACACTGCGTTCAGCAAACTCGGCCTCGGTCTCATTTTCGCCGCCGTGCTGATTTACTTTTTAATGGTCGTCAATTTTCAATCGTGGACCGATCCGTTCATCATCATTACCGCGCTGCCCGGCGCGTTCGCCGGCATTTTATGGATGCTGTTTCTCACGCACACCACTTTCAACGTCGAATCGATGATGGGCGCGATCATGAGC